>JBBZIV010000002.1:0-465859 GCA_038405045.1 Oscillospiraceae bacterium ZGZL
TTCATTGTTCGGTTTTCAGGGCGCAGAGGCGCGGTGCGAACCAATTGCAAGTATGCACCTTTAGCTCAGTTGGTAGAGCACCTGACTCTTAATCAGGGTGTCCAGGGTTCGAGTCCCTGAAGGTGTATTAACCCCCTTGGGGTGTGATACACTCCAGCGGGTAAAACAAACCCTCGCACGGCCCGTTGGTCAAGCGGTCAAGACGGCGGCCTCTCACGCCGCAAACAGGAGTTCGATTCTCCTACGGGTCATTTCCCCTTGAAAAGCCCTTGACATGGGCGTCATATTGTTGTAGTATTCGGTTTAGCCCGATTACATAGTTGGTGTTGATGACGGTGAGGGTCCACCCGTTCCCATTCCGAACACGGCAGTTAAGCTCACTCGTGCCGACAATACTTGGCCGGCGACGGCCCGGGAAAATAGGTAGATGCCAACACAAAAAGAGCCTGAAGTTTCTTCAGGCTCGCCATATTCCTCAATAGCTCAGTCGGTAGAGCATGCGGCTGTTAACCGCAGGGTCGTTGGTTCGAGTCCAACTTGGGGAGCTAGCTTGCGGTATTGCCGTCACGAATATCGTGACGGCAATGCTTATCATTCATGCGGGCCTTTAGCTCAGTTGGTTAGAGCAACCGGCTCATAACCGGTCGGTCCTGGGTTCGAGTCCCCGAAGGCCCATTTTTTAGCGAATCACCATGGTATACATAGCGTTTAGGGGTATAGCTCAGCTGGTAGAGCAGCGGTCTCCAAAACCGCGTGCCGAGGGTTCAAATCCTTCTGCCCCTGCCAAAAGACACGCCATCAATTGATGGCGTGTCTTTTTTTTATTGAAGGTATATCGATGCTTCCAGGTTCAGTTTCAAACAAAAAATCCGTGTTACTCAAGCAGGACGCAGCCGGTATAGGCGACATGGTCTGATCCGTAATTGTATGCCAAATTATTCGCTTTGCAGACCTTGCTGACGAAAAGGCCGCAGGCTTCCATGGAGTAGATGAGCTTATCCGGAAACCGGCACGGTTCCCCGTCAAGGAATGTGCACCTCGCACATCGGGTGCAGGTCCCAGCGCCCAAGGCGAGAAGGTTCGGAAAATCTTCAGACAGATTATCGCAGAACGTTAAAAGGTTCGCTGCCTGATCCTTTCCTGTTTGCTCCATCGTTTTCCAGTCAAAGGTGCTGTTGAGCTTCTTAACGGTTTGCACGAGTAGGCCCTTAGAGTACTTCGTCACCTTGTCGCGCATTTCTTCCAGCGTCCCGATGGCCGGTGGGCAAGCCCAAGATTTGTTATAGCTGCGGCAGCGGTCAGAAGCGCACATATCGCGAACCTGCGGCATAAATTCAAGCGTTGCAACGTCCAGCGGGCCAGCGTTTGTAAAGCCGGAATCAAGCGCTCGTTTAATTAAATCATCATAATCAAGCATATGACAATCAGCCTTTCTTCGGCGCGTTTGATTAGTAACCCCTTCTGCGCGCGCCGGTCTAGCAAAAAGGGAAAGTCTTGCCGAGAGCTTAGAAAGTCATTTGTTCAATAAACTGGAGCGTAAAATACTTGCTTGTTGACAGCTCAACGACCTCAAACTTCTCATACAGCTTTTGAAGGCGTTCTCTTGCTTCCGCCGAGCATAAGGCAACGGCGGCGCCTTCACCCGCCATATTCCCCATCGTTTTGGCGTAAGGAAGGAACTCCTTTGGGAACAGGCCGATCGTTGCGGCGCTGACCTGATCGAGAAAACTGCCAAAGCCCCCGGCGATGAGAAATGAATTAATGTCCTTGGCTGTGACATCGGCGGCGTTTAACAGCGTTTGAATACCGCCCGCAATGGCAGCCTTCGCCAGCTGGAGCTTTCGAATATCGTTGCGCGTCATGTAGACATCATTTTCACGCGAGAGCCAGAAAACAGGCTTGCCGTCAATCTCGCCGATAAGCTCGGAAATGGGGCCTTCAATCTTATCTGCAAAGAGCAGACGTCCGCTTGAATCGACAGCGCCCGTGTGGACGAGGACGGCCAAGGCGTCCATCAGGCCGGAGCCACAAAGGCCGAGGGGGGCGGCGTCTCCAATGACGGACAGTTCAAGCTTATTGTCGACCCATTTCAAGTGACTGATGGCACCGTCGATAGCCGCCATGCCTTTGGTAATTTCAGCGCCTTCAAAAGCCGGACCGGCTGCCGTCGCGCAGCAGTAATATTTGTCGCCAACCTTCAAAGCGATTTCCCCGTTTGTGCCAATGTCGATATAGACGCAAGGGCCGGGGATATCTTCGATATTTGAAGCGATCATACCGGCCGTAATGTCACCGCCGACGTAAGCGTAGACACACGGGGCATAGTAGACGATCGCGTCGTCGGCAGCGGGAAAATCCTTTCCGGCGGGGCGCTCGTCACCGAAAAGGGAAAGAGGATGAAACGGGATCATCGCCATCTCAATCGGGGAGAGATTGCCCGCCAGGTGCTGCATGATGGTGTTTCCGGCAATCGATATGTAATGAATATCCCTTAAGTCGGCACCGATTTTATCACAGGCCTCCTGCATCAAATCAGCAAGCTGTTCACGGATAACACGTGTTAAAGTTTCGTGGCCGTTTTTTACGCAGTACTGAATGCGGCTTATAACATCAGCGCCAAATGTTCGCTGCGCGTTGACGCCGCTTGCCGTGGCCAAACGCGCGCAATTTGCAAGGTCAGTTAAATGCACAACGACGGTTGTCGTGCCGATATCGATCGCAACGCCGAGTCGGCCGGAGTGCGAAACAGCCTTTGCTTTGGAATCGGAGCCGGCGATTTTCATTTTCATCTCGTCCGGGATGTAAACATCCATATCCCCGTGAATAAACGTCTGACAGGCGCGCACCTTTTCGCCGCCCGGTTCAAGCTGGACGAGGCATTTGCCGCATTTCCCTTTGCCGCCACAGGGCGCTTCGAGATAGACGTCCGACGCGATAATGCGCTCATACAGAGATTCGCCCTCGATGGCTTGTGCGGTGGCGATAAGTTCACCGGACTGGTAGATTTTGACGACAGGGGGCATCAAGCAGGACTCCTTTGTCTTTATATTAAATAAGCTCTCCAAAAAGCGCCCACGTATTGCAGTGGGTAATTGCCGCATTTTGAAATGAGCCAATTTTCGATTGATCGCCGGAGAGATGGACAAGGCGGCCGCCGTTTGTCCTGCCGGTCAGCGGATATAGAACGTCTTCTGCCTTGCCGTCCACGAGAACGCGCAGCGTCTGGCCGACGTATTCGCGATGCTTTTCTTCAGATATCGCGTTCTGGCGGGACAACAAGTCGTCAAAACGGCGCTGTTTTTCCTGCTTTGGCACATCGTCAGGCATGCGCCCGGCAGGCGTCCCCTCCCGTTTGGAATACAGAAACGTAAATAAAGCATCGAAGCGGGCTTTTTCAATGACATCCAGTGTTTCTAGAAACTCGTCATACGTTTCGCCGGGGAAACCGACGATAATGTCACTTGTTAAAACAATATCCGGCATAAATTGCCGGGCTTGTTCAATGAGATGAAGATACTGCTCTTTTGTATAGCCCCTGTTCATCGCGGCAAGAATTCTGTTACTGCCGGCTTGAAAGGGCAAATGGAGATGGTGTGCCACTTTTGGGCTGTCTGCCATTGCTTTAAAAAGACGGTCAGAGGCGTCTTTCGGATGACTTGTCATGAAACGAATCAAAAAGTCACCATCAAGGGCGTTAATCCGGCGCAACAGCTCAGAAAAATCGATTTCCTCAGACAAACCCCTGCCATAGGAATTAACGTTTTGCCCAAGCAGTGTGAGGTCCTTATAGCCGTCTTTAATAAGTGCGCGCGCTTCCGATAAAATATCGTCCGGGTGTCTACTCCGCTCACGGCCGCGGACATAAGGAACGATACAGTAGGAACAGAAATTGTTACAGCCGTACATGATGGACAACCAGGCTTTGACGCGCCCGTCCCGCAGGACGGGCAGCCCCTCTGCGATGGCATCCGGCGCGTCATCAATCGAAAACACGCGGCCGCGCGCTAAAAGAACCTGTTCTAAAAGCTCCGGAAAGCGCCAGAGTGCCTGGGGCCCGAAAACGAGGTCTACATGCCGATAGGAGCGCCGAATTTTATCAGCCACGTGCTGCTGCTGCACCATGCAGCCGCAAAGGGCTATAATCTGCTCTGGTTTCTCTTTTTTCGTGTGCACGAGCGCGCCGACGTTGCCGAAAACACGCATTTCCGCGTGCTCACGGACGGCGCAGGTGTTGATGACGATAACATCCGCTTCACGTTCGTTTTGCGTTAAGCGATAACCCATACAATCGAGCATGCCGCGCAGGCGCTCGCTGTCCGATTCGTTCTGCTGGCAGCCGTATGTGTCAACAAAAGCAAGCGGCTGGATGGTGCGGGAACTGTTCTTGTCGCCGAGCCGCCGCATAATGTCATTTTGACGCGCGATTTCAGTGGGGGGGATTTCCTGTCGTTGAGCGTTCACGCATGCCTCCGTGTTTGTGGTTCGGATGGCCGCGGAATGCGCCTTCCTTCAAATTATTTTATCATTTAGTCATAGAATTTACAATGTAAATAATGTATAATCAGACAATAACAACAGAAGCCGTTGAGTGCGCGGAAAGGGTTAGAGGGCAGCCATGAAATATCTGGTCATTGACAGGCGCGTCGTCCGAAATAATCTCAAGGTCGTTAAGGAACGGTCAGAAGATGCGGAAATCTACGCGGACCTAAGTGCCAATGCCTGCGGCATGGGGCTTTTGGAAATTGCAAAGCTCCTGCGGGATGAGGGCATCCGGTCTTATGCCGTCTCCGACCCGAAGGACGCTGCTTTTCTCCGCAGCAACGGGTTTCAACAGGAAAAAATCATGATGCTTCGTTCAACGGCGGACCCCGAAGAGCTGGGGGAGTTGCTGGAGGCAAACGTTATCTGTACCGTTGGCTCATATGACGCGGCCGTTGCGCTTAACGGCATCGCAGAAACGCGGAAAACAGTTGCCGAAGTGCTTATAAAGATCGATACCGGACTTGGCCGCTACGGCTTTCTGCCGGGAGAAACGGATAAAATGGCGGCGATTTTCAAGTATATGTCGAACCTTGCCGTCATCGGCATGTTTACATCCTACGCGGCGTCCTGGAGCAACAAGAAGCTGACGATGCAGCAATTCAACAGCTTCAACGCCGTTCTCGATAAAATCACGGAAATGGGCTTTGAACCGGGCGCCGCGCATGTGTGTGACTCGGCAGCCCTTTTCCGCTATAATTATGGGCGGATGGACGCCGTTCGTATCGATACGGCGCTTTCCGGCAGGATGCCGGGCAAAAACGCCCCGGGGATCAGCCGCGTCGGCTATATCGAAGCAGGAATAGAAGAAATCGGCTGGTTTCCGAAAGGACATCGCATCGGCGCAGAGCACAGCATCGTGACGAAAAAGCCGACGAAGATCGCCATTTTGTCCGTCGGGTATTATCACGGCTTCGGCGTTGACCGCCACATGAGCCTCGGTATCCTGAGCTTTTTCCTCAGGCACCGCAACAACAAGCTATTTGTCAAAATAGGCGGGCAGCGCGCCAAAGTGCTTGGCAACGTTGGCCTTCTGCACACGATTCTTGATGTGACGAATATTGACTGCGCCGTCGGAGACCCTGTTTATCTTGATGTCGACCCGGTCAACGTAAAGGGTCTTCCGATTTTATATTTATAGGCACAAGACCGCGTGTGAGCGCTGGACTTGTCGGAACAAGGAATGGTGATCTTTGGCCAGAATTCTGCAGCTTGACGCGCACGTTGCCGACCTGATTGCCGCCGGTGAGGTGGTTGAACGGCCGGCGTCTGTCGTCAAGGAGCTCATGGAAAATGCAATTGACGCCGGTGCAACGGCTGTAACGGTCGAAATTAAAAACGGCGGCATGACGTATATCCGCGTGACGGATAACGGCTGCGGCATTGCCTCGGATGATGCCCAGACAGCATTTTTGCGTCACGCCACCAGCAAGCTGCGCGACGAACGAGGCCTTGAAGCTATCACAACGCTTGGATTCCGCGGTGAGGCGCTGGCCGCCATTGCCGCCGTGTCAAGAATTGAGCTGCTCACGCGGGAGGCAGGCGCGCCGGAGGGAACAGGCCTCGTCCTCGAGGGGGGTACCGTGACCGAAAAGACAGCCGCCGGTTGCCCGGACGGAACCACGATAATCGTACGGGACTTGTTTTTTAATACGCCAGCGCGACTAAAATTTATGAAGACAGATAGAGCTGAAGGGGCCGCAGTCTCTGCACAAATCATCTGCTGCGCCCTGTCGCATCCGGAGGTCTCCGTCCGCTATCTCAAGGACGGCAAGGAAGAGTGCCACACACCCGGCGACGGGCTGATGTCGTCCTGCGTGTACAGCATTTTCGGCCGCGACTTTGCCGGCAGCCTGCTCGAAGCAACGACGAGCGACGGAGACATCTCCGTCAGTGGCTTTGTCTCGTCGCCTTCTGCCGCGCGCGGAAACAGAAGCTATCAGTTCTTTTTCGTCAATGGACGCCATGTGAAGTCTAAAACGCTGCAGGCTGCTTTGGAGCAGGCTTATAAAAACACGCTTTTCACCGGGCGGTTTCCGGCTTGCGTCTTATACGTCACACTGCGGCCGTCCTGTGTGGACGTTAACGTTCATCCGACAAAAACAGAAGTGAAATTCTTGAACGAGCATCAGGCATTCGACGGGGTATATTACGCTGCCCGCTCATCGCTGGAAGGCGAAACACAACGCCCGCTGATTACACTTTCGCCGGAAACATCGAAGGCGCTTTCTTCGGAAAGGCAACCGACAACCACCAATACATACAGCAACGTGACAAACGGGGGACGACTGCCCGACGGCAGCCCGCCGCCACAAATAACAGACCGGCAGGGGCGCTTGCCAGGTGGCTTTAAAAGCCGGGTGCCGTCCTTGACGGAGCGACCGCTTTACGCACCGGTTCACGACGAGACAAGAATAGCATATCAATCACTTAAAACACCTGATGACAGCGCCGGTGTTGCCTTTGAAGCGGAGACCGCATCGATTGCCGATATGCCGGCACGGCGGGAACACCGCATCGTCGGCGAAGCGCTCGACACCTACATTATTGCCGAGCAGGCGGGGACGCTTTGGCTCATTGACAAGCACGCTGCCCATGAACGGATCCATTTTGACAGATTGAAGAATCAAAAACAAGTGACGATGTCACAATTGCTTATGACGCCCGTTATTTGCCAGCTCGGGCGTGAAGATATGGCACTCGTGCAGGAAAATATCACGCTTTTTGAGCAGCTTGGTTTTCAAATCGACGCCTTTGGCGATGAGTCGGTGGCAATCCGTCAAATTCCAGCCGACATATTAATGGACGGCGCCGAAGCGGTGCTTGAAGAGCTTTGTACCATCCTGCGCCGAAGCGGCGCTTTAAGCGGCGAAGCACGGTGGGACGCCCTCTTGCAGTCAATTGCCTGCAAGGCGGCAATCAAGGCCGGGCGTGCCTCGGAGCCGATGGAGATCGAAACGCTTGTAAAAAGGGTCCTCTCCGGTGACGTGCGTTATTGCCCGCATGGGCGGCCGGTGGCTGTCGAGCTGACAAAAGCGGCGCTGGACAAATATTTCAAACGAACGTAGAGGAGCAGCCATGAGCCAGAAGATCGCCGTCATCGCGGGGCCGACGGCAACCGGGAAGACAGCGCTCGGGATTGCCCTCGCAAAGCGGCTGGGCGGTGAAGTCATCTCCGCCGACGCAATGCAGGTCTATCGCGATATGAATATCGGCACCGCCAAGACGACAGTGGCGGAACAACAGGGCATTCGCCACCATATGCTTGACGTGGCGGCTCCCTTTGAAAGCTATTCCGTGGCCCGCTATGTCGAGGAAGCGTCCACCTGCGCCGACGACATTTTAAGCCGCGGCAGGCTGCCGATTGTTGTTGGCGGAACAGGCCTTTATATCGACGCGCTGATTGCCGGGAACGAGTTCTCCCCCGTCGGGGACGCCGCACTGCGCCAACGCCTTTCCGACCGTTATGACATGTACGGGGGCGAGGCGCTTTTAGAGGACCTGGCGCGCGTTGACCCGCAGGCTGGGGCACGGCTTCACGCCAATGACAAAAAGCGCATCATCCGCGCCTTAGAAATATTCGAGCTGACAGGGAAACCAATGTCCGAGCACGACAGCCAGATGAAAAAGCGCCCGCCGCGTTATGACGCGTGCCGTATTGTGCTCTCCTACTGCGACAGGGCCGAGTTATACGAGGCCATCAACCGGCGCGTCGACAACATGATGGCAGACGGGCTGTTTGGTGAGGTCAGGCAACTGCTGGACGCCGGACTCACACTTGCGCATACGGCGATGCAGGCCATTGGTTATAAAGAGCTCGCGCGGGCGATAACGACAAATCAGGATATTGAAGGGGCTGTCGACGAGATTAAACGAGAAACACGGCGATATGCCAAAAGGCAGCTGTCGTGGTTTCGCCGTGAGCCCGGCGCGCACTGGATTTTATGGGAGAAAGAGCCTGATTTTGATACCGGCCTGCAGCTTTCGACAAAGTATTTGGAGACGAACGGATAGAATAAAGCCGTCTAAAAATGAACAGACGGCGCCGCTTCAGATAAAGAAGACGCCGTCAAAGAAAGGACGGCAAATATGGCAAAAATTCAGAATTTACAGGACATTTTTCTCAATCAGGCGCGATGCAGCAAACAACAGGTAACGGTTTTTCTCGTCAACGGATTTCAGTTACGCGGAAACGTGACGGGGTTTGACAGCTTTACCGTCGTGCTTGACACGGAGGGAAAGCAGCAGCTCATTTACAAGCACGCGATTTCGACGATCATTCCGTCCAGAGCGGTCAATCTGATGGCCGAAAATGACGCAGGCGGTCTGTAATACGCCGGAAGTCCGGCATGAAAAATAAAGCGTCATAAAGCATCGCATTTAGAAAGATACAACAACAGAAAGTGTCCGGCGGGTTAAGGGGATGTTTGCACCATGCAGCGCACCGATTTTTTAATGAAAGTAATGACAGGCGTCTTGTTTATCGCAATTGCCGCGTATATTGGGCTTTACATATTTAATGCGGTGGACAAGCCTTTAAAAACGGTCGTTGCCGTCCGTTCAACGCTTGACGAGAGCGGCCGTGCCGAAGGGTATGTTGTGCGTTCTGAGACCGTCGTCACCGGCGGCGGGAGTGCGACGCTGTTGGTCTCCGAAGGGGAAAAAGTGGCGTCAGGAGAGACGCTCGCCGTCAGCTATCAAGGGGCTGCGGCGCTCGAGCGGGCCAGTGAAATCCGCGCGCTTCAGATTGACATCAAAGAAGCTGAAGCGCCCACCTCCACGGCGGGCGGTGCCGGTGAGGCTGTTTTAGAATTATCACGCGCCGTTATTTCAGGAAACCTTGAAAATTTAGGTGAATTAACGGCGGGAATCCATAAGCAGGTCTTCACAGGATCCGGTCAGCAGGATGGCGGTGCCGACCTTGATACGATGAAAGCACAACTGGCGCAGCTGCTTTCCGAAAACGCCGGGACGCAAACCGTAACGGCGCCGATGGGCGGCATTTTTACAGCTGTTGTCGACGGGTTCGAGGGCACGACGCCGGATGACCTTGATAATTTAAGACCGTCATCGCTCAAGGCGCTGTTTTCGACGCCGGGGGGCACGGGCAATGATGTGCTTGGCAAGCTGATGACAGACATTAAATGGTACTACGCCGCCGTTATGGATGACGATGATGTCCAACGCCTGACGGACAAGCTCAAGGAAAAGAAGACATTTTCGGTGCACTTTGTCGACACCTACAGTACGGCACTGGATATGACAGTTGAAAACATCGGCCCCAGTGAAAACGGCCAGTGCGTCGTCGTCTTTTCCTCAAAACAGGAAATCCCCGATATTGCAGCCGTTCGGGCGCTGACGGCACAGGTCGAATTCGACAGCGTTTCCGGCCTCGCCGTCCCGAAGGAAGCCGTTAAAACCGATCCGGACGGAAAGCCTTATATTTATCTGCTGACGGGTCTACAGGCCGAAAAGGTGTTTGTGGATATACGGGCTGAAAAAGGTAACAATTACATCGTCTGTGACGGCTCGGAAAACAATACGGTTCTGCGCGAGGGCTCCGTCATCATCGTTAGAGCGAAAGATCTGGCTAACGGCAAGGTGGTGTTGTCATGACAATCGCAGACCGCGTAAAAACCGTCCGTGACCAAATCGGCGAGGCAGCGCTTCGCGCCGGACGCCGTCCCGAAGACATTACGCTCGTTGCTGCCGCCAAAATGAACACGGCGGAAAAGGTGCGCGCGGCAATTGAGGCTGGGGTGGACGCCGTCGGCGAAAACCGCGTGCAGGAGATGCTGCAAAAAAACGACGAGGGCGCGTATCGCGGCGTTCCGCTGCATTTCATTGGCCATCTGCAGACAAATAAGGTGCGCCAAGTTGTCGGCGTGTGCCGGATGATTGAGTCGGTCGATTCCGAAGAGCTCCTCGCCCTCATCGGGAAAAAGGCCCAGTCTCTGAACATAACACAGGAAATTCTGATCGAGGTTAATATCGGCAGGGAGCTCAGCAAATCCGGTGTTTTACCGGAGCGGCTCGATGAAATATTGGTTGCCGCGTCCAAAACGCCGGGAATTTCCGTCAGGGGGTTGATGGCGATCCCGCCTATTTATGGAAATTTCAGCGGCAGTGACCATTATTTCGAAGAAATGTACAAGCTTTTTGTTGACATAAGAGTAAAAAAATATGATAATATCTCTATGCATTATCTGTCAATGGGCATGAGCGACACTTTTGCCGCGGCGATACATGCCGGGGCAAATATGGTGCGCGTTGGGTCCGCGATATTTGGAGAGCGGTTTTATCCGCAATAAGCTGTCGACCGACAGAGACCAACGCAGACGCAAATGAATAAGGCAGGGGCGGCCCCGGACGAACCGGCGCCTTAAGGAGGTACCTTCCATGGGATTTTTAAATGAGCTGAAAAAGCTGACACGGCCGTACGATGACGACGACGATGAATTTGAGGATTTCAAGCCGCACGCGGCTGAGGAAATCCCCATTGCGCCGAGGACGCCGACACAAGCCAGAAGCTCTTACGGCGGCTTTGAGGAGCGGCGCGACAGCAACAAGGTCGTCAATATTCACGCAACAGCACAGCTGCAGGTTGTTTTAGTCAAGCCGGAGCGGTTTGAAAACGCTGCCGAGGTCGCCGACCATCTCCGCGAGAAGCGCACGGTCGTCTTGAATCTGGAGCAAACGAACAAGGATATTGCCAGGCGGCTCATCGATTTTCTCAGCGGCGTGGCCTACGCGCAGGAGGGGAAAATTAAAAAGGTTGCCGTTAACACATACATCATCACACCATATAACGTCGATCTTTTAGGTGACCTCATCGACGAGCTTGAAAACAACGGGCTTTATTTCTGATCGTTAAGCCGGGCTATAGCCTGAATACTCAAACAGAGAATATAAAGACTAAAACGAGATGCTGATAAAAAGGCACGGATTTTGGGAAAGGATTGTGGGAGCATGCTGACACCGCAGGAAATCTCCGGTAAAGAGTTTGTCAAAGCCGTTTTCGGCGGTTACGACATGTCGGTCGTTGACGATTTTCTTGAAACGCTGACAGCCGATTACACGGCGCTGTATAAAGAAAATGCCATCTTAAAGAGTAAGATAAAAGTCCTCGTTGAAAAGGTTGAGGAGTACCGGACAACGGACGACGCCATGCGTATGGCGCTATTAACAGCGCAGAAGCTCGGTGACGAAATTACCACCGATGCGAAAAAGAAGAGCGATGATATGATCCGCCAGACGGAAAACGACATTAGAGATCGGCTCCTTGAAATGAAAAGCAAGTATGCCGACGAAGATGCCAGATTGCTATCCGTTAAAGATGAAACGAAAAAGTATATTCAAGCCTCACAGGAAATTCTCAAGCAGCACGCAGCTTTTCTTTCGCGCATTGAGGAGTTGAGCACGGGGAAGAGCAGCTCGGCAGCTTATGAGCCGAATGACGAGCCGGTCTGCAGTCCTGCAGCAGAGGACGAACTGACTGAAAGCGATATTTCAACGACCGCTCGGCAGATTGACAGCGCACTATCAAATCTGACGGAGACCGACACAGCAGCCGACCCCTTCGCGCCCATGTTTAAAGACGGGGAGACGGCAAAGCTTTTCCGCCCGAAACATGAAAACGACCCGCCGGAAGACGACGAGCCAACCTCACCACGGCCGAAATTTGATTTTAACGATCTGAAATTCGGCTCTAATTACGCGGGAGAATAAACGAAACCCACATCTGATTTTTAACGGGCCGGCTTATCAGGCGGCCCGTTTGGCCGCATTTTAGCGGAAAATGTTACGACAGCTAGAGGAGATAGAAGTCATGCCAGTCGACTATAACGCCACGATCAATCTGCCGAAAACGGATTTCCCCATGCGCGCCGGCCTGCCGAAGCGTGAACCGGAAATGCTGGCCGGTTTTTATAATAAAGACGTTTACGGGAATCTGATGGCGCGCAACGCCGGAAAGCCGCTTTTTATCCTGCATGACGGCCCGCCGTTTTCAAACGGCGATATTCATCTTGGCCACGTGCTTAACAAGTGCCTGAAGGATTTCATCGTGCGCTATAAAAATATGACGGGCTTTCAAGCGCCGTACGTCCCGGGGTGGGATAACCACGGCATGCCAATTGAAAGCGCCATCATCAAAAAGAGCAAGCTCGACAGAAAAACGATGTCGGTGCCGGAGTTCCGAGATGCCTGCCACGCGTTTGCCGACAACTTCGTTAACCGCCAGCGCGAGCAGTTTAAGCGTCTGGGTGTCATTGGTGACTGGGACAGGCCGTATCTCACCATGGACCCAAAATTCGAGGCCAAAGAGGTCCGCGTTTTCGGGAAGATGTATGAGAAGGGCTATATTTATAAAGGCCTCAAGCCGGTCTATTGGTGCCCGCACGACGAGACGGCGCTGGCCGAAGCCGAAATAGAGTATAGCGACGATCCGTGCACGGCTATTTTCGTTAAATTTAAGCTTAAAGACGACAAAGGCCTGTTGAAAGACGTCTGTGACCCGTCGAAAACCTTTTTTCTCATCTGGACGACGACGACATGGACGCTCCCTGGTAACCTGGCTATCAGCCTTGGCCCGGATTTCGAGTATGCCGTTGTCAAAGCCGGTGACGAATGCTTTATTGTTGCCGCAGACCTGGCCGACGCCGTCATGAAAAAGGGCGGCATCACCGACTATACTGTTTTAAAGAAAATGCCCGGGCGCGCGTTCGAGCTTGCCGTTGCCCAGCACCCGTTCTACGATAGGCAGTCGCTTATCATTGTCGGTAACCATGTGACAATCGACACCGGTACGGGATGTGTTCATACGGCTCCCGGCTTCGGCGTCGACGACTTCAACATCTGTAAAAACTACCCGCAGATACCCTTCGTTGCGCCCGTCAACGGTCACGGCGTCATGACGGAAGAAGCGCTGCAATATCAAGGGCTCCATTATTCCAAGGCTAATGACGTGATCCTCGAGGATCTTCGGAAGAGCGGTGCGCTCTTTGCTGCTGAAAAAATCGTCCACGCCTATCCGCACTGCTGGCGGTGCAAAAATCCGATTATTTTCAGGGCAACCGAGCAGTGGTTCGCCTCCGTTGACGCCATGAAGGAGACGGCTGTAAAAGCATGTGACGAGATCAAGTGGATTCCTGAATGGGGCAAAGAACGGATGATCGCCATGATCCGCGAGCGGAGCGATTGGTGTATTTCACGCCAGCGCCACTGGGGATTGCCGATTCCCGTTTTCTATTGCGAAGACTGCAAAAAACCGGTTTGCACGCCGGAGACGATTGACGCTGTTGCAAACTTGTTCGGCGAAAAAGGCTCCAACACGTGGTACGAGTTGGAGGCGAGCGATATCCTGCCGGAGGGTTTTGTCTGCCCGCATTGCGGCGGCCATCATTTTACAAAAGAAACCGACACACTTGACGGCTGGTTTGATTCCGGCTCCACGCATTCCGCCGTGCTGGATGAATTTCCGGGCCTCCGTTCCCCTGCCGACGTCTATCTGGAGGGCGGCGACCAGTATCGCGGCTGGTTCCAATCGTCCATGCTGACGAGCATTGCGGAAAAAGGCGTTGCCCCATACCGCCAGATTATCACAAACGGCTGGACGGTCGACGGTGAGGGAAAGGCCATGCACAAATCACTGGGGAACGCCGTCTCACCGGACGAGATCATCAAGGATTACGGCGCGGATATTCTTCGACTGTGGGTCGCCTCAACCGACTATAGGGTTGATGTGCGCATGTCAAAGGAGATCGTCAAGCAGCTGTCGGACATCTATCTGAAAATCAGAAACACGGCGCGTTATATTTTAGGAAACCTAAACGGGTTTGATCCCGACATGGCCATCGAGTTTAACGATCTGGCCGAGCTGGATAAATGGGCGGTTGTCCGCTTCAACCGGCTTGTCGAGCGCGTCCGAGCCGCTTACGATCGGTATGAATACCATACGATTTATCATGGCATTCACAATTTCTGCGCTGTTGAGATGTCGAGCTTCTATCTTGACGTGATTAAAGACAGGCTCTATTGTGACGGAACGGATAGCGCCTCGCGCAAAAGCGCACAGTCGGCTATTTATTTGATTTTAGACGGGCTTGTGCGTCTGATTGCCCCGATTTTGGCCTTCACGGCTGAGGAAATCTGGTCGGCAATGCCGCACGGTAAAAATACCGATACAGAAAGCGTCCTCTATAACGACATGCCGTCGTATAACCCTGCCTACAATTTCAGCATGGATCAGGAAACCGTGTGGGAAACGCTTTTGGCCCTGCGTACCGATGTCAACAAGGCGCTCGAGCTTGCGCGCGCAGACAAAATCGTCGGCAAGCCGCTCGACGCCGAAATCACGCTTTATCTTGACGACGCTGGCAAGAAGGCGTTCGAGATGATTCGGGACAAAAACCTCAAAGAGCTCTTCATTGTTTCCGAGGTCACTGTTGCTGACGGCAGCGGCCAGGGTTACAGCGCGCAGGAGTTTAAAGGTGCTGTGATTGCCGTTGGGGCAAGCAGCGCGGCAAAATGCGCCCGTTGCTGGACACATGACGACGCACTCGGCAATAACGCATTACACCCGGAGCTTTGCCCGAGATGCGCAGAAGTTGTATCGTCAATCGGCTGAACAATCGGGCTGCCCTTATTAGGGCGGCCCGTTTCAATGATCAATAAAGGCGGGAGATTGATGGTTTATTTTATTTTGGCGGCGTTTATCGTCCTGCTCGACCAGATGAGCAAATATTATCTGACGCTGCGGCTGGCCCCCGGCAAAACGGCGGCGCTGCTGCCCGGTATTCTCCACATGACGTATGTCAAGAATACGGGGGCTGCGTTTAGCTTCCTCTCCGATATGCGCTGGGTGCTCGTTGCTGTCTCGGCGGTCGTGATTATCCTGATCGTCATCATCATGCTGCGATATGGGCAGAAAATGAGCCTTGTCGGCCGTCTCGGACTGGCGTTTGTTTTAGGCGGCGCTTTTTCAAACCTCATTGACAGAGCGGCGCTCGGCTATGTGGCCGATTTTTTTGAGTTTGAATTTGTCCGGTTTGCTATTTTCAACATCGCTGATATTTTTATAACAGTCGGCGGCATGGTGTTCTGCTTATATTACATTTTTGGCATGCCGAAAAGCGACTTGAAAAAAGCGCAGAAGGGCGCATCCGCATCACCATCGACGGATGATGCATCCGAAAACGACATGGAGGACGGCAGTGGACCCGATCATCCTTGAAGCGGCGACCGGCGGGACACGCCTTGACGTCTTTTTGGCAGATAAACTGCCGGAAATAAGCCGCAGCGCCGCCCAGAAGCTTTTGGAAGGCGGGTATGTGACGCGTGCCGGTAAGCCGGTGCGCAAAAACGATAAGACCGCGCACGGCGACACGTTTGAGGTAACGCTGCCGGAGCCAGCTCCGGCCCAGACGGCAGCGCAGGATATCCCACTCGATATAGTCTTTGAGGATGACGACGTCATTGTCGTCAACAAACCGCGCGGCATGGTCGTGCACCCTGCGCCGGGCCACGCGGAGGGAACGCTCGTCAACGCGCTGCTCGCCCATTGCGGGGAAAGCCTGTCTGGCGTCGGCGGGGAAATACGCCCCGGCATCGTCCACCGAATTGATAAGGACACGTCCGGGCTGATAATTGCGGCGAAAAACGACGCGGCGCACATAAAGCTTTCGGCGCAGCTGAAAAACCGCACGCTATCGCGTGTTTATGAGGCGGTTGTTAACGGGCGCGTCAAGGCGGATGCCGGAATTGTTGATGCCGCCATTGGCAGACACCCGACCGATCGAAAGCGCCAATCCGTCACCGCGAGAAATGGCCGGGCAGCCGTCACGCATTTTGAGGTGATCTCCCGCTATAACGGATATACACATGTCCGATGCCGCCTTGAAACGGGACGGACGCATCAAATCCGCGTTCACATGGCCTCGATTGGACATCCCGTCCTGGGCGACCTCGTCTATGGACGCAAAAAAGCCGAGAAAGGGCTTTCCGGCCAATGCCTGCATGCCAAAGAGCTAAAATTTATCCACCCCAAAACGGGGCATAGCATCGAACTGACGTCAAAGCTGCCACCTTACTTTTTAGATGTTTTATCAAAGCTCGGCACTGCCGAGTAACAATTGACCGACGCCGCTTTGAAAAGCCGGATTAAACCAAATTATGAAGCCGCGCGCCGCTGGGGTTAAACGTTTTCACATGGCGGCGCGGCGGCCTTTTCATTGCGAAAACTGGCCAGATATGCTACAATACCGGCAGAACAAACGGGGAGAAATTTTCAATGCGCATGAGAAAAAAACCAAATCTGCCCGAGCGCATCGCAAAATGCGGCGATTTGTATATACAAGACCCGGCACGTTTTCGAGATGGTTGGCAGCAGCAATTTCCGCAGTTTCGTGACAAGCACCTTGAAATTGGCTGCGGGCGCGGCCGATTCACGACGGAGACAGCGCTCAAAATGCCGGATATTCTGCTCATTGCTGTTGAGCGGGTGCCGGAGGCGATGATCATTGGCCTTGAGCGCGCCACGCGGGAGCAGATACCGAACGTCCGCTTTCTCGATACGGACGCGGCCACGCTGCCGGGCATTTTTGGCGATGGCGAAGTGGGCCGCATTTACATCAATTTCTGCGATCCATGGCCGAAGGCGGGCAACCGAAAGCGGCGGCTGACGCATGAAAATTTCCTCATCATCTATCAGTCCATTCTGCGGGTCGGCGGTGAAATCCACTTTAAAACAGACAACCGCGATTTGTTTGAGTTCTCGCTCGGCCAGTTCGAAGAGGCCGGTTTTGAATTATCTGAGGTTACAACCAACCTGCATCAAAACGGCCCGGTCGGTATCATGACGGATTACGAGGAGAAGTTTTACAACGTGGGTGTTTCAATCTGCCGCTGCGTGGCTAAACTTTCTGAAAAAGCGCATCGTTTCGGGGAGCGTGCCGGTGCTCCCGATATCAGGGGAAGCGATATAGAAAAACGGCGTGAACAGGAGTAACCAATGCATAAAATCAGATTTATAGCGGCGCTTTGGCTGGCGAAATGCGCGCGGCTGGCGCTGAAAATGTTAAGACGGAACGCCACGTATTTTCCGGGCTATCTGGCGCTGAAAATTTGCCCCGACTTTCTGTGTTACATTGGCAAGCCGGAAAAGATCATCGCCGTCACCGGCTCCAACGGCAAGACGACGGTTTCCAATCTTCTAAACGATGTCCTGACGGGCCGGGGTGAGCGCGTGCTGAACAATCAGCTCGGCTCTAACGTCCCCGCCGGGATCGCAACGAGCCTTTTGACGGGGTGTAGCCTTACCGGGAAAACACGGTACAGCATGGCCGTTCTGGAAGTGGACGAGCGCTCGTCAAAACGCATCTATCCATACGTTAAGCCGGATTATCTTATTGTGACGAACCTGTTCCGCGATTCTGCGATGCGCAACGCGCACCCGCAGTATATCGCCGGTTTTATTGAGGCAGCTGTTCCAAAGGAAACGAAGCTGATATTAAACGCTGATGATTTGATCTCCGCCGGTATCTGCCCGGACAATGCGCGCGTTTATTTTGGCATCGACCGGATGGATACAGATGTCGAAGCATGTATCAATCTCATTAACGACGTTCAGCTCTGCCCCGCCTGCTGTGGCGCGCTTACCTATGACTACCGGCGCTACCATCATATTGGAAAGGCACATTGCCAAGATTGCGGTTTTCAGTCGCCGCAGGCCGATTATCGCGCGTCTGACGTCAAAACAGACAACATGACAATGACCGTATCGGATGAGTCCGGTTCGATGGTGTATCCGCTTCTCAGCGACAGTATTTTTAATATTTATAATGTCTTAACGGTCGTCGCCGCGCTCCGGGAGCTCGGCCTTTCTCACGAGGAGATTAAAACAGGCCTTGAAAAAACGAAAATCGTTGAAACACGGTTTAACGCGCAAAAGGCCGGTGACGTCACCGTTGTCATGCAGATGTCAAAGGATAAGAACGCGCTGGCCGGGTCGAGGGCTTTTGATTACATCAGCGGTCTGCCAGGGAAAAAGGAAGTCATCCTGATGATGAACTGTATCCACGATCAGCAGCACTGGTCAGAAAACGTCACATGGCTGTACGACTGCGATTTTGAATTTTTAAATAACGAAAATATCACCAGAATTGTGGCGACAGGCCCGCGGGCGAGGGATTATTACCTGCGCCTTGTCTTTGCCGGGGTGCCGGAGGACAAGCTCCGTTGCACGCTCCGCGAGCTTGACGCACCGGCGCTGCTCGCGTATGAAAACGGTGAAAGCGTTTGCCTCTTTTATGGGACAGATGCCTTAGACCTCGTCTACAAAGTGCAGGGAAAGATCAAGCAGTGCGCGGAGGCGGCCGCTCTATGAAGATTGAAATTCTCTATCCAGAAATCTGTTATCTGTACGGCGACCTCATGAACATCGAATATTTGCACCGCTGTCTGCCGGAGGCGACCGTTGTCCGCACCGGCTTGAAGGCGCGGCCCGCGTTCGTGGACGGGAATGTTGACCTCGTCTACATAGGTTCAATGACAGAGCGGGCGCAGGAGCTCGTGATTGACGCGCTTCGGCCTTATACGGAGACAATCAATGAGCTGATCGAGCGTGGCGTGATCTTTCTTGCCACCGGCAACGCGCTGGAGATTTTTATCGGCCGGATTGAAAATGAAGACGGCAGCGCCCTTGAAGCGCTTGGGCTATTTGACCTCGTCGCCAAGCGCCGGATGATGAACCGGTATAATGCCCTGTATCTCGGCAAGTTTGGCGATGTCGACATCGTCGGCTTTAAAAGCCAGTTTGCCCATGCCTACGGCGAGGATGGGGAAGCGCTGTTTGAAACAGCCCGCGGCGCCGGGCGAAACCCCGGCACGAAACCTGAGGGCATCCGAAAAAACAATTTCATGGCGACATATGTTTTAGGGCCGCTGCTCATTTTAAACCCGCCGTTTACAAAATATCTGCTGGGCCTTCTCGGCGCGCCGGACAGGCCGCTAGCCTATGAAGCTGCGGCGATGGACGCCTATTGCCTGCGCCTGGCGGAGTTCTCCGACCCAAAAAGAGGCTTTGACTATTAATGCGTATTGTCGAGCATGGTGGCTTCGTAGAGCTTGCTGAAATCCGGGAATTTGATCTGGCGCGCATCTTTGAATGCGGGCAGTGCTTTCGCTGGAGCGCGGCACCGGACGGGGCATATATCGGCGTCGCCATGGGGAAGGCAGCCCGTATCTATCAAGAGGGCGGCAGCGTTTTTATTTCCGGGACGCTGGCAGATTTCAACACCGTCTGGCGGCACTATTTTGATCTGGAGAGGGATTACGAGGCCATCCGCCGTGCCGTCGCCATCGATCCGTTCATGACAAAAGCCGCTGCGTTCGGCGCGGGTATCCGCATATTGAGGCAGGACAAATGGGAGGCACTCGCGTCGTTCATCCTCTCCCAGTGCAACAATATTCCACGTATTAAAAAAATTATTGATACACTCTGCCGACTCTACGGCGAGCCGGTTGACTTTGACGGCAGGACGTTTCAGACGTTTCCATCGGCTGAAAACGTCGCATCTCTCTCGCTATCAGACTTAGAACAGCTGCGCTGCGGCTACCGTGCCCCTTTTTTAATTGAAGCGGCGCGCGCCGTCGCTTCCGGTGATATCAACTTGGAAGCGCTGTCAAACCGGCCGCCGGAAGAGGCTTTGGCGGCGCTTAAAAACCTTGCCGGCGTGGGCGACAAGGTGGCCAGCTGCGTCGTTCTCTTCGGGCTGCACCGGCTCGACGCATTCCCCGTCGACACGTGGATCCGTAAGACCGTCCGCGATCACTATGGCAGCAGCTTTGACCCGGCGGTTTTCGGCGAACACGCAGGCATTGCACAGCAGTATATGTTTTTCTACGCCAGAAGTAATCAAACGCGGGCGGACAAAATGCTCTGTGAGACAGAAGACGCCGGATAAGCCGCCGCTTGGCACCGCCGGATGGTTGACATCATCAAAAGCGGTGCTATAATAGGCAAAAAGCATGTGAATAGAATCGGAAAAGGAGAGGTCACCATGGCATATATTTTTAACGAGCCGTCACGGACGTTTAGTGAATATCTGCTCGTACCGGGGTACTCGGGTGCAGACTGTGTCCCGGACAGCGTCAGCCTGAAAACACCGCTTGTCAGATTTAAAAAAGGTGAAGCACCGGCGCTTTCAATGAATATACCGATGACGTCTGCCATCATGCAGTCGGTCTCGGATGACAAAATGGCCGTCGCACTTGCAAAAGAGGGCGGCGTCTCTTTTATTTTTTGTTCCCAATCGATTGAAAGCCAGGCTGCCATGGTCGCAAAGGTCAAGTCCCACAAGGCCGGTTTTGTTATCAGTGAATCGAACATCCGGCCGAACGCAACACTGCGCGACATTTTAGAGCTGAAGCAGAAGACCGGCCATTCGACCGTCGCCGTCACAGAGGACGGGACGCCTTCCGGCCGCCTTGTCGGCATTGTCACAAGCCGCGACTACCGCGTTTCCCGCATGACGGGGGACGAGCAGGTATCAAGCTTCATGACGCCGATTGACAAGCTTGTCACCGCCCCGGCTGGGACGTCGCTGCGTGAGGCAAACGATATCATCTGGGACCATAAGCTCAACGCCCTGCCGGTGATCGACAATAACGGGCGCCTGATGCATCTCGTCTTCAGAAAGGATTATGATTCGCATAAAGAAAATCCGCTGGAGCTGCTCGATAGCCATAAAAAGTACGTCGTCGGCGCGGGTGTCAATACGCGTGACTATGCTGAGCGCATCCCGTCGCTCCTTGAAGCGGGGGCCGACGTTTTATGTATCGACTCGTCAGAAGGCTTCTCAGAGTGGCAAAAGAGGACGCTTTCATGGGTTCGGGAGAAATACGGGGATACTGTTAAAATCGGGGCCGGGAATGTCGTCGACGGCGAGGGCTTCCGCTTCCTAGCCGACTGTGGGGCTGATTTTATCAAAGTCGGTATTGGCGGCGGCTCCATCTGCATCACGCGTGAGCAGAAGGGCATTGGGCGCGGGCAGGCCACAGCGCTCATCGACGTTTCAAAGGCCAGAGACGAATACTTTGAAAAAACCGGCGTTTACATTCCGCTCTGCTCGGACGGCGGTATCGTCCATGACTATCACTTCACACTCGCTTTGGCGATGGGCGCCGATTTTCTGATGCTGGGGCGTTATTTCGCCCGGTTTGACGAGAGCCCGACGAATAAGGTCAGCGTCGGTGGCAGCTACATGAAGGAATACTGGGGCGAGGGCTCGGCCCGCGCGCGCAACTGGCAGCGATACGACCTTGGCGGCGCCGGAAAGCTCTCCTTTGAAGAAGGCGTCGATTCGTATGTGCCATACGCCGGCAGTCTCAAAGACAACGTTGGCCTGACGCTGAGTAAAATTCGCTCGACGATGTGTAACTGCGGTTCGATGACAATTACGGAGCTTCAGAAAACGGCGAAAATCACAATGGTCTCCGCGACGTCCATTGTCGAAGGCGGCGCGCACGACGTGCTGCTGAAGGAAAATACCATCGGCTCAAAATAAGAATCGGGGCGGCTTCGGCCGCCCTTATTGGTGATCGAAATGACAGACATCCTTGTGGTGTACTACTCCTTTTCCGGAACAACGAGACGTTTGGCTGGAGAAATTGCAAAACAAACAGGAGGAGATCTCCGAGAACTAGTACCGCAAAAGCCGTATAGCTTTTATGACAATCATGCAGCAAAAGAGGCACGGAAGGAAATAGAGCAACTCATCTGTCCGCCATTATTGTCAGGGCTTGAGCCGGTGACTATGTATGAATGGATATTTTTAGGGACACCAAATTGGTTTAAATCATTCACTCCGCCTGTTTTGAGCTTTATTAAAGGAGTCGATTTGGAAGGAAAAACAATTATACCTTTTTGCACGCACGGCGGAGGCGGCAGCAGCGAGATTATGACGAAGCTTAGGGCATGCTGCCCGAAAAATAAAATGCTAACGTGTTATTCGGCGACGGGGGCAACCGACAAATTAGAAATAGTAAATTGGTTACATGAAATCGAATTCAAAAAAGATAGATTCACACAATAAGCGTGGATGAAATGATGAGTGATGAAGATGCCTTAGGTATCCAAGAATTTTATAACGATATTGCGCAGGAGTTTTCTGAGGCATGGTACGCCAATGACAGCCTGCTGCCAACGCTCCGTCAGTTTCTTGCGCTCTTGCCGCCGTCGCCACATGTACTTGATCTTGGCTGCGGTGCGGGATATGAGAGCATGCGGCTTAATAAGCTCGGCGCCAAAGTGACAGGCGTTGACATCAGCGATGAGGCCATAAAAATCGCACGGCAGAAAAATCCTAATATCCGATTTGAAATTCAGGATTTTAGAAAGTTAAGCTACGATCTGGGCCGATTTGACGGGGTCGCGGCCATCGCGTCCCTCATCCATGTAGACGAATCTGAGCTGCCTGACGTTTTAAGCGGTATAAAGCGGGTTCTGAATGATAACGGCTATGTGATGATCATGGTCGTCGAAGGGCAAGGGCTCAGCCCGGAGCGGAGTTTTATTGAGCATGGCGGTAAACAATACAGCCGATATTTTTATTTGCATGATCGAAACAGCATAAGCGCTGCCGCGTATAAAGCAGGCCTTGCTTTTTGTGAGGAATTAGAATTACCGAATGAGCATCAAGAATACGGTTGGAAATGCTTTATTTTCAAGATGAGGGATCATGATGGACGAAAAAATCACGCAGCTGAAAAAATGGATTGACGAGAGCGACAATGTTGTTTTCTTCGGCGGGGCGGGCGTATCCACCGAGAGCGGGATTCCGGATTTCCGGAGCGTTGACGGCCTTTACAGCCAGAAATATAAATACCCACCGGAGACGATTATCAGCCACTCTTTTTTTCTGTCTAATACGGCGGATTTTTACAGCTTCTACCGGGACAAGCTGCTCGTTTCCGGCGCTAACCCCAATGCCGCCCATTTAAAGCTGGCGGAATGGGAAAAAATCGGCAAGCTCCGTGCCATTATCACGCAGAATATTGACGGGCTGCACCAGATGGCCGGGAGCAAAAATGTTCTGGAGCTGCACGGCTCGGTGCACCGGAACACCTGCATGCGCTGCCTCAAGCCGTACGGAATCGAGGCTGTGAGCGAGGTGGAAGGCGTGCCGCGCTGTGATTGCGGCGGGATTATCAAGCCTGACGTTGTTTTATATGAGGAGGGGCTGGACGCCGATGTGATGCACGCTGCCGTCCAGCACATATCAAACGCAGATGTTTTAATCATCGGGGGTACGTCCCTCGTTGTATACCCCGCGGCGGGACTCGTTAATTACTATAAGGGTAAAAAGCTGGTCCTCATCAACAAAAGCACAACGGGGTATGATGCTCATGCCGACCTTCTCATCGACGGCAAAATCGGGGAAGTGTTGGGACAGATATAAAGGCTGAATAGGAGGCAAAAAGAATGCTTCAAAACAAAGAGACAAGCCGATTACAGGCTTGTCTCTTTTTAAATAATTGTTCTGCTTACTTCGCCAGCGCTTTGGCGACATTAACGGCGCAGGCGACGGTGGCGCCGACCATGGGGTTGTTGCCCATGCCGATAAAGCCCATCATTTCAACATGAGCCGGGACAGAGGAGGAGCCAGCAAACTGTGCGTCAGAGTGCATTCTTCCCATCGTGTCCGTCATGCCGTAGGAGGCGGGGCCGGCTGCCATGTTGTCCGGGTGGAGTGTTCTGCCCGTGCCGCCGCCGGACGCGACGGAAAAATACTTTCGGCCCTGCTCTGTGCGTTCTTTCTTATATGTACCCGCGACGGGGTGCTGAAAACGCGTTGGATTTGTGGAGTTGCCGGTGATAGAGATGTCCACGTTTTCAAGGTGCATGATCGCAACGCCCTCGCGGACATCGTCCGCCCCGTAGCAGCGGACGTGGGCGCGCTCACCTTTGGAGTAGGCAAGCTCTTCTGTCACGGCAACTGTTCCGGCGTAGTAATCAAAGGCCGTTTTGCAGTATGTAAAGCCATTGATGCGGGAGATGATCTGCGCGGCGTCTTTTCCGAGGCCGTTTAAAATGACGCGCAAGGGCTTTTGGCGGACGGTATTGGCGCTTCTGGCGATGCCGATGGCGCCCTCCGCCGCGGCGAAGGATTCGTGACCGGCCAAAAAGGCAAAGCATTCCGTTTCGTCGGAGAGGAGCATTGCCGCGAGATTCCCGTGGCCGAGCCCGACCCTGCGGTCCTCGGCGACGGAGCCGGGAATGCAGAAGGCTTGCAGGCCAATGCCAATGGTTTTGGCTGCTTCGGCGGCGACGGCGCAGTTTTTCTTGAGCGCAATGGCCGACCCGACGATATAGGCCCAACCAGCGTCCTCAAAGCAGATCGGCTGAACGTCGCGCGCTGTCGTATACGGGTCAAGGCCATACTGCTCGCAGAGGGCTTTGGCTTCGTCGAGATTTTTGATGCCGTTTTCTAAAAGGGCGGCGTTCACCTTGTCGATCCGGCGCCCGTAGCTTTCAAACAGTTCCATGATATGAGCCTCCTTATTCGTGTCTCGGGTCGATGTATGTAACGCCCTCGGCAAAGCGCCCGTAGGTGCCGGTTGCTTTTTTCAGCGCCTCGTTGGCGTCGGTGCCTTTTTTGATGAAGTCCATCATCTTGCCGAGATGAATAAATTCATAACCGATTATTTGGCTGTCGGCGTCAAGCGCCATACGGCTGATATAACCCTCGGCGATCTCCAAATAGCGCGGGCCCTTGGCAAGTGTGCCAAACGTCGTTCCGACTTGACCGCGTAAACCCTTGCCGAGGTCCTCAAGGCTTGCGCCAATGGGTAGGCCCCCCTCGGAAAATGCCGTCTGCGTCCGGCCGTAGACAATCTGCAAAAAGAGTTCGCGCATGGCGACGTTGATAGCGTCGCACACGAGGTCGGTGTTGAGCGCCTCCAGAATTGTTTTGCCCGGCAGGATTTCGGCAGCCATTGCGGCAGAATGCGTCATCCCGCTGCAGCCGACCGTTTCGACGAGCGCTTCTTCAATAACGCCGTTTTTAACGTTCAGCGTCAACTTGCAGGCCCCCTGCTGCGGCGCGCAGCCGCCGACGCCGTGCGTCAGGCCGGAAATGTCCTCGATTTTTGTGGCCTTGACCCACTTGCCCTCCTCGGGAATCGGGGCTGGGCCGTGATTGGCGCCTTTTTTCAAGCACGTCATCTGTTCCACTTCGTGTGAATAAGTCATCAGTGAGCTCCCTTCGTAACGCTTGGTGATTTAATTGGCTCAATTATTGAGCGCTTCGAAACGGCGGCTGCCACCGCCGGATAGATACAGATAGAGCGTGCCGGACAAAACGGCGAATAAAACGGCGCACAGCACCAGATATAATTCGACAGTGAAAACGCCTGCCAATACGACAACATATAAAACAATAAGGGCGGCGATAAAAGCCATCGCGCCGAACATGGTGATCAGCACGCTCAACCCTTGTTTAATTGGCTGTAGCTCATTGATCCAATCAAATTTCGGAAATTGAAGATTCATGACGACACCGAATAAAGCGGTGAGCAGCGTCATGAGCAGCGGCAGGGCAAGCAGAAGGAGAAATTCAAGAAAATTTACGCCAAGAGTGACGGCGCAGATAAGCCCGGCTAATAATGCCGGAATGCCGCAGACGAGAAGATGCATTTGAACTTTCGCCATCAAAATGTCAAGCGGCAGGACGGGCAGGCTTTTGGCAATCCAAAGGTTCTTCCCCTCCAGCGAGACAGACGGGGCCGAGACAAAATTGAGCGCCGAGACGGCGGTGAGCGCCACGCAAACGAGTATGGCTGGAGACAGGATAAGCCCAGCGGCGTTAAAGCGGCTCAAATACGTCAACACCAAGCTCCGGTTGACGACAAGGAGAACAGCGCCGGCAAGCATAAACGCCCCGCCAAGCCCAGCGTTTAAGATATACATCGGATTCGACCAAAAGTGGCGCAGCTCTTTGTTTGTGAACGCGGTACGCACGCCGGACGATTTCAAGGCCTTTTCCTTGTATTTGATCTTGGCCGCGCCGCGGTTTGCGGTGGTGATGGCGATGAAGTTCCACGACAGGATGAAAACCATTATAGCAAATGGAATCAAGACGCTAAGGAGGAAAACAAGAAGGCTCCAGAAGCGCCCGTCTTCAATCGCCTTGCCGAGGTAATAGGCGGGTGGCAGGGCCTTTTGGACGGCCGCGGCAATCTGCACGCCGTTTTGAATAAGGCTGTTCAAGTAGCCGTTGATATTTGAAACGACCTTAAAGTAGCCGAAGAGAAAGAGCAGGGACAAGACAAGCGTTGCGATATTTTTATTGTGCAGCCGCGACGTAATGAGGGCGATTAGCCAAGCAATCAGGCTTGCTAAGGCGAGCGCACCGAGCGGCAGGGCTAAAACGGCGATCATGAAAAACACAATGCCGAGGATCGTTACAGGCTGATAGACAACCCAGACAACGAACGCCGGAACGGCAATAAATGCTGCAAAAATATACTCCAACACAAGGAGTGAAGCCAGCCTGCCGATAAGAATATCGGAGGGCCTCACAGGCAGCGATAAAAGCAGTTCGTTGTCCTTGGCGTTAAAAAGCTGGTTTTGGGCTGCAAAAATGCTCCCAATAAAGCAAAGTCCAAAAACGGCCAGACCCATCATGGAGAAATAAAACCAGCCAAGACGCATCGGAAACAACGCGCCGCTGAGCTGATAAAACGTCACCGCTGACATGCTTAAAAAGGCACCGACGACATAAAGGGCGAGCAGAGCGATCAGGACAATGAAAACGGGGCTTCGTTTTTTTTGCATTCTGCCCCGCAGAAACATCCTGGAAAAAAGCGCCCGGATATTGAGCGCAACGAGCCTTCCGGTCATTTCCGATCCTCCAGCTCAAGGAAGACGGACTCAAGCGACGCGTTACCGCGAACGTCTTCCATCGTCCCCGCAACGACGAGGCGGCCGTTTTTGATAATGGCAACCTTATCGCACAGCTTTTCGGCGACCTCCAGAACATGCGTTGAAAAGAAGATGGCCCCGCCGCCGTCGCACAGCTCACGCATGATACCTTTGAGTTTGTGGGATGCGATGGGGTCGAGCCCGACAAACGGCTCGTCAAGAATCATCAGTCGCGGCTCGTGGATGAGCGCTGAAATGATGGCGAGCTTTTGCTTCATGCCGTGTGAGTAGGCGGAAACGGGCTGCGCAAGGTCGCTCGTCAGGTCAAATAAATCGGCGTATTTGTGAATGCGTTCCTGCCGGATGTCAGCCGGGACGCCAAAGACGTCGGCAATAAAATTGAGATATTTAATGCCGGACAGAAAGTCGTAAAGATCGGGGTTGTCCGGAATATAGGCAAGGCTTTTTTTACAGCCGAGCGGGTCAGCTTTGATCGATTTGCCATCAACGGTGATGTCGCCGCTGTCAAACTGCAAAATACCGCAGCAGGCCTTGATTGTCGTCGTCTTACCCGCGCCGTTATGGCCGATAAAGCCGTAAATCTCCCCGGGGTTAATGTGCAGCGACAAATTGTCAACAGCGCGTTTTTCACCATAAGTCTTTGTAAGATTCTCGATATGAAGCATAAAAAAGACCTCCCAGTGTCGGCGTCTGGCGTTGGCGCCACGAAAAACAGTATAGCTGTATTCCGATTTGATGTCAACAAGAGACGAGCGCCCGCAATGATATGCAGGCGCAGGGCACAGGGCGCTTTATGACAGGCGGTTTTTAAAATCCGCGAAACCAAAGGTCTTAACAATTTGAGTCGTGCCGTCGGCTTTGGCAATCGCGATCGACGGCAGATTAATGCCGTTGAAGGTGTTGTTTTTAACCATTGAGTAGATGGCCATATCGGTGAAAACAAGCTTGTCACCAACGGTAAGCGGCCTGTCAAAGCTGTAATCGCCGATGACGTCCCCGGCGAGGCACGTCGGCCCGGCGAGCCTGTAGGTGTGCTTTTTCTTTTTCGGGAAATCCGCGCCGAGAACAGTTGGGCGGTACGGCATCTCCAAAACGTCCGGCATGTGGCAGGCGGCTGAGGCGTCAAGAATCGCAATGTCAATGCCGTTTGAGACAACGTCGAGAACGGTTGAGACGAGAAAACCCGTGTTTAAGGCAACGGCTTCTCCCGGTTCCAGATAGACGGCCACCTGATATTTATCCTGGAACGCGCCGATCGCAGAGACGAGTGCTTCGACATCATAATCCGCCCGCGTGATATGGTGACCGCCGCCGAAGTTGACCCAATCCATCCCGTGCAGAACAGCGCCAAACTTTTGTTCGACGGCCTCCAGTGTGACGATGAGCGCGTCGGCATTCTGCTCACATAGGGTGTGAAAATGAAGGCCGCTCACGCCGTCCAAAAGGTCCTCCCGGAAATTGGCCTTTGTCACGCCGAGGCGGGAGCCAGTGGCGCAGGGATCATAGATGTCACGCCCCTGTGTGGAGCGCTCTGGATTGATGCGGATACCGAGACGGCAATCCTTCAACAGTGCCTTGTCTTTAAATTTCTGGAGCTGTGTGAAGGAATTGAAAACGACATGGTCGCAGACGTCCGCGATTTCGTCAAATTCGTCGTCGCGGTAAGCCGCCGAAAAAACGTGGGTTTCGCCGCCCATTTCCTCGCGGCCGAGGCGCGCCTCAAAAAGGCCGCTGGCTGCCGTGCCGCTGAGGTACCGGCCGATAAGCGGGTAGAGCGAAAACATGGAAAAGGCCTTCTGGGCGAGTAAGATTTTGCAGCCCGTCCTGTCCATGACATGCTTTAATATCTCGAGGTTCTTTATCAGAAGGGCCTCGTCGACGATATAAGACGGCGTTTTGACAGCCGCGACATCAAACAGGCCGTCCATCAGTCCACAAGCTCCGGCGAGAAGCTCTCCTGCCAGGGGAGGCCCCATGTGTTGAGGGCTTCCATAAACGGGTCGGGGTCAAACTCCTCGACGTTGAAGACGCCGGGTTTTTTCCACGTGCCGTTCATGACGAGCATTGCGCCGATCATGGCGGGAACACCGGTTGTGTACGAAATAGCCTGAGAAGAGACTTCCTTAAAACACGCCTCATGGTCGCAGACGTTGTAGACATAATAGGTTTTTTCCCGGCCGTCTTTCACGCCGGTGAAGATGCAGCCGATGTTCGTTTTGCCCTTTGTCCGCGAGCCGAGCGTTGCCGGGTCTGGCAACACGGCCTTCAAAAATTGAAGCGGGACAATCATTTTCCCGTCATATTCGATCGGCTCGATGGCCGTCATACCGACGTTTTCAAGGCACTTGAGATGCGTTAAATAGCTCTGCCCGAACGTCATGAAAAATCGGATGCGCCGGATGCCTTTGATGTTCAGCGCCAGAGACTCCAGTTCCTCATGGTGGAGAAGATACATATCCTTGTTGCCGATTTCAGGGAAATTGTAAACACGCTTAATTTCCATCGGCTCCGTCTCGACCCAATGGCCGTTTTCCCAATAGCTGCCCTTGGCCGTGACCTCCCGAATGTTGATTTCGGGGTTAAAGTTTGTGGCAAAGGGGTAGCCGTGGTCGCCCGCGTTGGCATCGAGAATATCGATTGTGTGAATCTCGTCAAAATAGTGCTTTTGCGCGTAGGCTGAAAAAACGCCCGTGACGCCGGGGTCAAAGCCGCTACCGAGCAGCGCCGTAATCCCGGCTTTTTCAAATCGGTCGCGGTAAGCCCACTGCCATTTGTATTCAAACTTCGCCGTATCAAGTGGCTCATAATTGGCGGTGTCGACATAGCTCGTCTTTGTGGCGAGGCAGGCTTCCATGATGGCAAGATCCTGATACGGCAGCGCAAGATTTAAAACAACATCCGGCTTGTAGGCGCTTATGAGCGCAATAAGCTCCGGGACGCTGTCGGCATCGACCTGCGCCGTTGAAATGGTCGTCTTGCCGCCGGAGAGTTTGTCCTTCAACGCGTCGCACTTGCTTTTCGTTCGGCTGGCGATCATGATATCGTCAAAAACAGCGCTATTCTGGCAGCATTTATGAATGGCGACGGCGGCGACGCCGCCGCAGCCGATGATGAGGGCTTTTCCCATCGTTATACCTCCCTCTTCTGCCGCAGGGACAGCAGCAGCTCTCTGAGTATTTTACAGGCCGTTGCCGTTGAAGCGCCACTCTGGTCATAAACCGGTGAGAGCTCAACAAGGTCACAGCCAACAACATTCGCTGAACAGGCGCTTTTGACTGCGCCAAGCAGGTCCACAAACGAAACGCCACCGGCTTCCGGCGTCCCCGTCCCCGGAAAGACAGACGGGTCGAGCACGTCGAGGTCAACCGTGAGATAAACAGGCTTGTCCCGCAACGCGGCGAGCACATCGGAGAGCCCGGTAAAATCAAACTTCTGCAAGTGGGTATGACCGCCTGAGAAGAGAAATTCGCTTTTATCGCCGGAGCGGATGCCAAACTGAAAGATGCGCCCATCCCCGAGAAAATCATGACATCGGCGGATCACCGACGCATGTGATAACGAAACGCCAAGATAGTCATCCCGAAGGTCGGCGTGTGCGTCAAAATGGATGAGACATAGGTCGGGATGATGCTTAAAGGCGGCGTGGACGGCGCCAAGCGTCACCAGATGCTCGCCGCCGAGCATGACGGGGATTTTGCCGTCGTCAAAAACGCCCAACGCAAGGGCCTCGATCTGCGCGAGCGCCTTTTGGGTGTCGCCAAAAGGGAGTTCGAGATCTCCGGCGTCAAAAACAGCGATATCAGCCAGATCGCGGTCCAGGTACGGGCTGTACGTCTCAAGGCCGAACGATTGGGCGCGCATCTCGCGGCTGGCAAAGCGCGTACCGGGCCTATAAGACGTCGTCGAGTCAAACGGCGCGCCGAACAATACAACGGCGGCCTCGGGATAATCACTCTCACAGCCGATAAACGGTGCATACTGTCTATTCAACATCTCTGAGCATCTCCCAGACGTAACTCGGCAGGGCAAATGCCCCAACGTGCAGCTTCGTGTTATAATACTTCATCGGCAAGTTCAAGGCATTCCAGCGGTCTTCGTTTAAATCAGCCGTCGGATGGCGGCGCTTGGACGAGAAGCCGAACAACCAGTGACCTGACGGATACGTTGGGATATGCGCCTGATAGACGCGGCTTATTGGAAAGCACTGGACGATACGCTTGTGCGCCCGCTGCATGGCGCGCGCGTCGTTTTCATAAAACGGGCTTTCGTGCTGGTTAATCATGATCCCGTCGTCCCGTAGCGCCTTGTAGCAGTTGCCGTAAAACTCTTTTGTAAAGAGGCCCTCGCCGGGGCCGAACGGATCGGTTGAATCGACGATAATGAGGTCATACTGATCGCTGCAGCCGCGGATGTATTTCAGCCCGTCCTGAAAAGTGAGCGTCACGCGCGGATCGTCAAAGCCGCACGCCGTCTGCGGCAGCAGCTTTTTGCAGACACCGACGACGTTTTCGTCAATCTCAACGATGTCGATGCGCTCGATGCCCGCGTATCGGGATAACTCACGCGCCACGCCGCCGTCACCGGCACCGATGACAAGCACATCCCGGATGTCCGGGTTCACGGCAAAGGCGGGGTGGACGATCATCTCATGATAAATAAATTCGTCTTTCTCCGTCAGCATGAGAAAGCCGTCCAGCGTCAAAAACCGGCCGAACTCCTCGGACTCGAACACGTCGATCCGCTGAAACGGGCTCTCGCCGGAATACAGCTGCTTATCAGTCCTGATGGAAAACATCACGTTTTTGGTGTGCCGCTCGGAAAACCACAGCTCCATGCTAATCGCCCCTTTTCAGAACGTTGAGTCTGTCTACGGCAAGATCCTCCGGACCCGTCAAGAAACAGCCCTTTTCCTTCGCGTAGACGATGTAATTAATAATATCTTTTGTAACCTGCTCACCCGGCGAGAGAATTGGAATGCCGGGCGGATAGCTCATCACGTTTTCAGCGCAGATTTCGCCGAGGCAGTCCTCCAGCAGCAGTGATTTCTTCTCGGCAAAAAACGCCTTTTGCGGCGTCGTCACAACGGTTGGGGAAATATATTCGTAGGAGAGCATCCCGGCGCGGTCCTTTTTATACAGCCGCCGGATGTCGGACAGGGCGCTGACGAGGCGCTCGATATTTTTGTTCGTATCGCCGACGGAGATGTAAGCAAGGAAATTGCCGATATCACCGAACTCAACCTGAATGTCATACTCATCCCGCAGAATGTCGTAGACCTCAATCCCGGCAAGGCCGAGGCCGAGCGTGTTGACGGAGAGCTTTGTTCTGTCAAAATCAAAGACGGTATCTCCGTTGATACGCTCTGTTGAAAAGGCGTAATAATCGCCGATTTGATTGATCTCGTCTCGGGCATATTGTGCCATAGCCGCGACCTTTTTGAAAATCTCCCGACCGTTGAGGGCCAGATTTTTTCGGGAGATATCAAGGCTTGATAAAAGTAAATAGGAGCCGCTCGTCGTCTGTGTGAGGTTAATAATCTGGCGGACGTAATGCGCGTTAACGCCAGCCCCCGTTAAAAGCAGTGAGCTCTGTGTCAAGGAGCCGCCGGACTTGTGCATGCTGACGGATGCCATATCGGCTCCGACAGCCATCGCGGAAACAGGGAGGTTTTCGCCAAAATAAAAATGGGTGCCGTGCGCCTCATCGACAAGGACGAGCATGCCATATTCGTGCGCGCGCGCCGTCAGCTGCTTTAAATCGGAACAGATGCCGTAATAGGTGGGGTTGTTGATGAGAATGGCCTTTGCGTCGCTATTTTCTCTGAGGGCTTTTTCCACATCTCCGACAGACATGCCAAGAGAAATCCCCAGCTCCTTGTCGATCTGGGGGTTTATATAGACGGGCGTCGCGCCGCAGATAATGAGGGCGTTGATAACGCTGATGTGCACATTGCGCGGGAGAATAATTTTATCGCCTTTTTTACAAGCCGTCATGACCATCGCCTGAACGGCGGACGTCGTCCCACCAACCATGAAGAAGGCGTGATGCGCGCCGAAGGCCTGCGCGGCCAGCGCTTCGGCGTCTTGGATAACGGAAACGGGGTGGCAGAGGTTGTCTAAAGGCTTCATGGAATTGACATCCACGCTTAAGCACTTTTCGCCCAGAAAATCCGTCAGCTCCGGGCTGCCGCGGCCGCGCTTGTGGCCGGGAACGTCAAACGGTACGAGGCGCTGGCTTTTGACGGCCCGAAGCGCCTCTAAAATCGGTGTTCTGTTTTGATCCAACTTGTTTTCCAATATCACAGACCCTCGATTAATAGACGTTCATCGCGCTGAAAATCTCAATCATTTCCTTGCGGAGAAGGCTGTTGATCTGCAAGCGCGTTTTCGGTGGCAGCTCATAGACATCGGCGTTGAAGAGGTAATTCTGCAGGTCGATTTCCTTGATGAGCATTTTCGTGTGGAAAATATTCGACTGGTACATATTGATGTCAATGGTGTCATACCGCTCTAGCGTTTTGCCGTCGATATAATCCTGAATGGAGGTGATCGTGTGGTCGATAAAAAGCTTTTTGCCGTCTATATTGCGCGTAAAGCCGCGCACTCTGTAATCCATCGTGATGATATCGCTGTCGAAACTGCTGATCAGATAGTCGAGGGTTGACAAGGGGGTGATGGCCCCGCACGTCGTCACGTCGATATCGACGCGGAACGTGGCAATGGCGTTATCCGGATGGTATTCCGGATACGTATGGACGGTGACATGGCTTTTATCAAGATGGGCGACGACGGTGTCTCCGCTCGGGTGCATGATCATGGACGGCTCGGCAATCAGAAACGTCACACTCGCGCCTTGGGGGTCATAATCCTGCTTGGAGACGTTTAAAACCGTCGCGCCGATCATTTCAGTCAGGTGAAAGAGAATCTTCGTCAACCGTTCTGAATTATACTGCTCGCCGATGTACGCGATATAGTCCTTCTGCGCGCGCTCTGTTTTGGCATAGCAGACGTCATATATATTAAAGCTTAAGGATTTCGTCAGATTATTGAAGCCGTATAATTTCAGTTTGTTCTCCATGGCCGCGTCTCCTCACCAAAAAAAAATAAATGCCCACGTCATTATGGTATTCACCACAACACACTTGAGCGCTTATCTTAGAAATGTTTTATTTATTTCGAATGTAAATTCGTTTTATTTATTCATTCTTTGACAAATTTCAGAGTCTATATAGCAAGAATTACTTTTACTACTCTTATTGATCCATTTCACAAGTGTATTTGGTTTAAAGTAACCAACTTATAAAATTTAAGCGGGGTTCAATCAATAAGGCAACGAAGTTGCCACGCGGCATTTGACCTGGCTGTCCGTCCGGCCTCTTATATCCGCTTTGTGCGGATACGGTCAAAAATTCTGGACTCTGATAGATTTCCAGTGATAACAAGACGCATACTAACACATAAAAAACAATCTGTCAATACCGCAGGGATAATTAGAGCATAGTATAAAAGAAGGCGTCACAGATGCCTTCTTAAGAAACGGAGTATGACTATGATCTGGTTTTTATCGCAGCGGTCAAAATACTATGTCGATATCCTTGACAAGAAACGGCCGGATGCCAAAGCAGACGTCAGAGGCAGCGGCGCTTATCCCGATATTGTCGGAACCGTGGGCTTTTATCAGGTAAAGGAGGGCGTTCTTGTCAGTGCCGAAGTCATGGGCCTGCCGCACAACAACGATGTGTGCTCTGGCGGCATTTTTGCTTTCCATATCCATGAAGGCACATCGTGCACCGGAAACAGCGAGGACGCGTTTGCCGATGCAAAAGGGCACTTCAATCCGCAGGGCTGCAAGCACCCCTACCACGCCGGCGATATGCCGCCGCTTTTTGAAGACAACGGGCGGGCCTTTCTCATTTTCCTGACAGGACGCTTTACCGTTGAGGATATCATCGGGCGGACGGTTATCATTCACGCCGGGCCGGACGACTTTACATCACAGCCCGCCGGAAACGCCGGGAAAAAAATCGCCTGCGGCGTCATTCGAAAATAACGGCGCAGACGGGCGACGGCACGTCTGCGGGACGTACCGGCATATGACAGCAAAGAAAACGGCGGGGGTTAGCCCCCGCCGTTTGTTTATTTGCTTTTAAGATATGCGTTGCAGGCGGTGGCGGCATCACGCCCTTCGCGGATCGCCCAGACAACAAGGCTCTGGCCGCGGCGCGCGTCACCGGCGGCGAAGACGCCGTCAACATTCGTTGCGAACACGCCCTCGGCGGCGTCAATGTTGCTGCGTTTATCCTGATTTAAGGAGAGCTCCTGGATAATCGCCTCGTCTGGCCCCAAAAAGCCCATGGCGATGAGAACAAGCTGCGCCGGCCATGTTTTTTCTGTCCCGGGGACTTCTTTCATCGCGCCGGTGCTCCAATCCACTTCAACGGTATGGAGGGCTTTAACGTTGCCGTTTTCGTCGCAATCAATTTTCTTCGTCGTGAGGCAGAAGTTGCGCGGGTCGCGCCCATAGAGCGCCATGGCCTCCTGCTGGCCGTAATCGGTTTTGAAGACCTTTGGCCATTCGGGCCAGGGGTTGCTCACGTTTCTGTCAACAGGTGCCGCGGGGAGAATCTCCAGCTGGTTGACGCTTTTGCAGCCGTGGCGGATTGCCGTTGCCACGCAGTCTGTGCCTGTATCGCCGCCGCCGATGACAATAACGTCTTTTCCCTTGGCGGAGATGTTCTTCCCGTCTGTGAGATTTGAATCGAGCAGGCTCTTCGTGTTTGCCGCCAAGAAGTCGACGGCGAAATAGATGCCGCCACAGTCGCGGCCGTCAACACGGAGGTCACGCGGGCGCTTGGCACCAATGCATAAGACGACGGCGTCAAAGTCTTTTCTAAGGCTTTCGGCCGTAACGCTTTTGCCGACCTCAATGCCGGTTTTGAAAACGACGCCCTCTTCTTCCATCAGCTTAACGCGGCGGTCGATGATTTTTTTCTCAAGCTTCATGTTCGGAATGCCGTACATGAGAAGGCCGCCGACGCGATCATCCTTTTCAAAGACGGTGACCGTATGGCCGAATCTGTTGAGCGTATCGGCGCAGGCAAGGCCGGACGGGCCGGAGCCGACGACGGCCACTGTTTTACCGGTGCGGGTTTTCGGCGGACGGGGCTTCACATAGCCGTTTTCGAATGCATATTCGATGATGGCGCGTTCATTTTGCTTTGTCGCCACCGCGTCATCGTTTAAACCGAGTGTACAGGAGCCCTCACAGAGCGCGGGACAGACGCGCGACGTAAATTCTGGGAAGTTACTCGTTTTAGCAAGGCGTTTGTATGCTTTTTCATACATGCCGTTATATAAAAGCTCGTTCCACTCGGGGATGAGATTGTTCAGCGGGCAGCCCGAAGCTGTTCCGCCAATCATAAGGCCCATCTGGCAGAAGGCCGTCCCGCAGTCCATGCAGCGGGCACTCTGCTCCTTGAGCTTGTCAAGAGGCATTTCCGTATGAAAGTCATTCCAGTCTTGGATACGCTCACTGATCGGCCTGTCGGGAGCGTTTTCCCGCTGGTATTCCAAAAATCCTGTCGGTTTAGCCATTGTCTGTACCCCCTTAGTTTCCGCTCAGGCGCGAGACGTCACGGTTATTGGCGTCAAACGCGATCATCAGGGCTTCGTCGCCCGAGTAACCGTCGTCAAAAGCTTTTTTAATTGCCGTCAGCATGCGGTCATAGTCGTTCGGCAGAACGCGGACGAACTTCTTAAGTGACGCGCCCCAATCGGCGAGAAGGGCTTTGGCCTTGTCGCTGTTAGTATACCGCGCGTGGTTTTCAACCATCTCTTTGAGCTCGTCGGCAGCCTCGCCTTCGACGGCGGTGAGGCGTACCATTTCCGTATTGCATCGTGCTGCAAACGTGCCGTCGTCATCGTACACATATGCGATACCGCCGGACATGCCCGCGGCGAAGTTGCGGCCCGTCTTGCCGAGAACGGCAACGCGCCCGCCGGTCATATACTCGCAGCCGTGATCGCCGACCGATTCGACAACAGCCTTGACGCCGCTGTTTCGGACACAGAAGCGCTCACCCGCAGCGCCCCGTATATAGGACTCACCGCTTGTGGCGCCATAGAAAGCCACGTTGCCGATGATGATATTTTCTTCCGGCACGAAGGTTGACACGTCCGGTGGCATGACGACGATCTTACCGCCGGAGAGGCCCTTGCCGGTATAGTCGTTGGCGTCTCCGCGGAGCGTAATTGTGATACCCTTCGGCATGAAGGCGCCAAGGCTCTGACCGGACGAGCCTTTGAGATTAATTTTTATGGTGTCCTCCGGCAAGCCGTCAAAGCCGTATTTTCGTGTCAGGTAGCTGCCAAGGATCGTCCCGGCGGCGCGGTCGGTGTTGTGAATGTCAAGGTCTACTTCGACCTTTTCACCGTTTTGCAGCGCGGGCTCACAGGCTTTCAAGAGTACACTCATGTCAAGCGTCGTCTCAAGACCATGGTTTTGTGGGATGGTTTGATAGAGGGGAAGGTTATCTGCATTCACCGGCCTATGGAGGATTGCCGAAAGGTCAAGCCCTTTCGCCTTCCAAGATGATTCCGGCACACACATATCGAGCATATCGGAGCGGCCAACCATTTCGTTAACCGTTCTGAAGCCCATCTCCGCCATGTATTCGCGCATTTCCTGCGCGATGAAACGCATGAAGTTGACAACGTATTCCGGCTTGCCCGTGAACTTCTTGCGCAGCTCCGGATTGTTTGTGGCAACACCGACGGGGCAGGTGTCCAGATTGCACACGCGCATCATCACGCAACCGATCGTGACGAGCGGGGCGGTGGCAAAGCCGAATTCCTCGGCGCCGAGAAGCGCCGCCACGGCAACATCGCGGCCCGTCATCAGCTTGCCGTCCGTCTCGACGACGATTCTGTTTCGGAGGTTGTTTAAGACGAGCGTCTGATGCGCTTCAGCCAAGCCAAGCTCCCAGGGAAGACCGGCATGGCGCATAGAGGTTCTCGGAGACGCGCCCGTACCGCCGTCGTAGCCGGAGATCAGAACGACGTCGGCAAAGCCCTTGGCAACACCGGCGGCAACTGTGCCAACACCAGCCTCGCTGACGAGCTTAACGTTGATGCGCGCGTTCGGATTGGCGTTTTTGAGGTCATAGATGAGCTCTTTGAGATCCTCGATTGAATATATATCGTGGTGCGGCGGAGGCGAAATAAGCCCGACGCCGGGCGTTGAATAGCGCACCTTGGCAACGGCGGGATACACCTTGCGGCCCGGTAACTGGCCGCCTTCACCGGGTTTCGCGCCCTGGGCCATTTTGATCTGAATTTCCTGGGCACTGACGAGATATTCGCTCGTCACGCCGAAGCGGCCGGAGGCGACCTGCTTTACGGCGCTGCAGCGCGAGTCGCCGTTTGGCTCCTTCGTATAGCGGGCCGGGTCCTCACCGCCTTCACCGGTGTTGGACTTCGCACCGAGCCTGTTCATGGCGATGGCAATCGTCTCGTGCGCTTCCTTGCTGATGGAACCGAAGGACATAGCCCCCGTTTTAAAACGCCTGACAATTGCGTCCACCGACTCGACCTCGTCAAGTGGCACAGGATTGGCACTCTTTTTAAAGCACATGGCGGACCGGAGCGTGGCGTGTTCCGTTACATTGTCGTTTAAAAGCTTGGTGTATTCCTTAAACAGGGCGTAATTGCCCTCGCGCGTTGCCCGCTGTAGCTTGTCAATCGTCTCGGGGTTGTAGAGGTGATACTCACCGTTGCGACGGTATTGATAGTTGCCGGTGGAATCCAGATCCTCCTCGTCATCAACGGCAGAAAAGGCCATGGCGTGGCGCATTTCGGCTTCCTTGGCAATCTCGTCGAGGCCAACGCCACCGATGGGGGCCGGCGTCGATGTAAAGTAATTGTCGACAACCGTATTGCTGATGCCGAGTGCCTCAAAAATCTGCGCGCCCATGTAGCTCTGAATTGTCGAGATGCCCATTTTGGAGAGCACCTTGATTACACCCTTGTAAGCGACCTTTATGTAGGTGTGCAGCGCCTTGTCTTCCGTATAGCCTTTGATGTATTGATCTTGAACGAGCTGCGCGACAGAATCGAGGGCGACATACGGGTTGATGGCGGCGGCGCCGTAGCCGATCAGACAGGCGAAATGATGCACCTCGCGCGGCTCGCCTGATTCCAGGACGATGCTCGCTTTGGGGCGCAGGCCGGAGCGGATAAGATAATGGTGCAGACCGGCAACAGCAAGCAGGGCAGGGATGGCCGCGTTCTGCGCATCAACGCCGCGGTCAGAAAGGATGAGGATGTTCGCGCCGCCGGAAATTGCGGCTGCGGCTGCTTCAAAAAGCTGATCGAGCGCCGTTTTCAATGCGTCTCCAGAGCCGCCTGCCTTAAAGAGGATCGGCAGCGTTGCGGACTTGAAGCCGGGGATATTGACAGATTTAAGTTTATTAAGCTCTGCATTGTCAATCACGGGGGCGTGCAGCTTGATGCGGCGGCAGCTCTCCGGACCCGGCTTTAAGAGGTTGCTCTCAGAACCGAGGAAGACAACCGAAGAAGTAATCAGCGACTCGCGGAGCGCGTCGATTGGCGGGTTTGTCACCTGCGCGAAAAGCTGCTTGAAGTAATCATACATCAACATAGGTTTTTTGGAGAGGACAGCCAGCGGCGTGTCATTGCCCATCGCGCCGACGGGGTCAACGCCCGTTGTTACCATGGGGGCGAGGAACATACGAAGGTCCTCATAGCTGTAGCCGAAAGCCTTTTGCAGCTGGAGAAGCGGACGGCCGTCAAGCGTGTCGGCCGACGGGGCTGGCAGTGCGGCGAGGTCAACAAGATATTTTTTCAGCCAGTCGCCGTAAGGCTCGCTTGACGCGGCTTTATTTTTTATTTCCTCGTCTTCAATGATGCGGCCGCTTTCCGTATCGATGAGCAGCATACGGCCAGGGTGCAAACGCTCTTTTTTCACAATCTTTTCGGGCGGAATATCGAGAACGCCGACCTCGGAGGCCAAAATGACCGTATCATCCGTCGTTACATAGTAACGCGAGGGGCGCAGGCCGTTGCGGTCCAAGACGGCACCGACGCTGACGCCGTCCGTAAAGCCCATGGCGGCTGGGCCGTCCCAGGGCTCCATCAGGCAGGCATTAAATTCATAAAAGGCTTTCTTTTCGGGGCTCATGCTCTCGTGGTTAGCCCACGGCTCCGGAATCATCAGCATTAAAACACGCTCAATCGGCATGCCGGAGAGCATCAAAAACTCGGCGGTGTTGTCAAACATCGACGAGTCGCTGCCTGTTTTATCAATGATGGGCAGCACCTTTTTCATGTCGGCACCGAATACGTCGCTCTCCAGAACGGACTGGCGGGCATTCATATAATTCACGTTGCCGCGCAGCGTATTGATTTCGCCGTTGTGGATGAGGCATCTGTTCGGATGCGCCCGCTCCCAGCTCGGGAAGGTGTTCGTAGAATAACGGGAATGGATGAGCGCCAGCGCGGTCACGACGGCGTCATCCTGAAGGTCCAAATAAAATTCGTCAAGCTGCTCGGCCGTCAGCATGCCTTTATAGACGATGGTTTTGGCCGAGAGGCTCGGCATATAGAGTGTTGAGCCGTTATGAAGCGCGCCGACAGCGTTTTCAACGCGGCGGCGGATGATATACAGGCGGCGCTCAAAGTCAAGTCCCGTGTCACCCGTTTTGCGGCCGATGAAGATTTGCCGCATAAACGGCATGCTCCCGCGCGCGGTTTTGCCAAGCATCGAAGCGTCGACAGGGACGTCCCTGTAGCCTAGGAAGGTTTGGCCTTCTTCTTCAACAACAGACTTAAAAAGCGCTTCTATCGCCGCGCGCTTATCGGTGTCCGTCGGCAAAAAGACAATACCGGTGCCGTAATCACCCGGGTCAGGCAAATTGATCCCATCAGGCGGGCAGACCTTTTTATAATAATCGTGCGGGATCTGAAATAAAATACCTGCGCCGTCTCCCGAGGTGGGCTCGCTGCCAAGACCGCCGCGGTGACTGAGATTTTTCAAAGCGGTCAAAGCGTCGCGGAGAATCCGGTTTGACTTTTCCCCCTTGATATTGACAACAAAGCCAATGCCGCAGGCGTCATGCTCAAACCGCGGGTCATAAAGCCCTTGCCGCGCCGGGAAATTACGCATGTTCATGTTTACCATTCCTTTCAAGACACGAAAAACTGCCGAAATCCGGATAAGTAATCCATTCTCGGGCAGAAAACCCTAGAAAATGCATCACGACACATTAAAAAGACCGATAAAAAACTTGCCGCACGCATCGGTCTGATAAGGCAGTGTTATGATATTTTAAGGGTTTGGGGGATGTTTTGCAATACCTATAATAAAAAATAAGCGTAAAATCGACAAATTATTTATTTCCAGCGGTACGGCAGCGTACGGTAAAAGAGGCGTCTCTTGGCTTTCGATAGCAAAGCATGGCAGCGACGCCTGCGCTTCTGCGATCGTCCCGCAGACCGGCCGTCGTGCCACGCTTTGGTTGGACTTGCCACAGCTGCCAATGGGTCGGATTACTCCGGCTTTGGTGTTTCACCGGCTTGTTTTTGGCCGAAGGCTTTGCCGCGGCCCTTGCCGCCGCGGTGATGTCGTTTGGCGGGCTTTTTATTTAAAACGGTCTCGTCTTGTTTGGGCTCCGCCGGTTTCGGCATCAGTTGTTTTTTTGGCGGCGGCTGTTTGCCCGGATGCATCTTCTGGCGTTTTTGGTCGCTTTTATGCTCTGGTTTTTTGTAATTGGGTGCGTCCGGTGCGGTCGCTCCCCGCAGCTCCCGCGCAGGCTCGGGCCTGCGTTCCTTCGGGCGGGGCTGGGTATCGGTAAAGCCCGCCTCCTCAAGCCGACCTTCGGCTTTTGCGGCGATATACTCGGCTCGGCGCGCTTTGCCGCCAAGCACGTCAAGCTCCTCGAAGGTAAAGGTTTTCAGCGTTGTATCCATGCCGTCCTCCAGCCGGACTTTGGCATTGCCGCGCAAGAGGTTAACGCCGGTGACCGACCCCTTGCCGGAGGGGGTCTCAACAAATGCATCCACCTTGGGCGCGCGCTTGACGAGGTCTTCATAGGCATTTTCCTCGTATTTCAAACAGCACATCAGCCGCCCGCACGTGCCGGAAATCTTGACGGGATTTAAGGACAGCCCCTGAACTTTGGCCATTTTGATAGAGACGGGATGGAACTCGTCAAGAAATTGGGCGCAGCAAAACGGTTTGCCGCAAATGCCGAGACCGCCCAGCATACGTGCCTCGTCGCGAACGCCGATCTGTCGCAGCTCGATACGCGTTTTAAAGGCAGAGGCAAGGTCTTTGACAAGCTCGCGGAAATCAACACGCCCGTCAGACGTGAAAAAGAAGAGGATTTTATTGCCCTCAAAACTGAACTCCACATCGACAAGCTTCATATCGAGCCGGTGCTCGGCAATTTTTTTCAGGCAGTAATCAAACGCCTCGCTCTCCCGCGCCTTGTTGTCCAGAGCCCTTTTGTCATCCTCCGGCGTTGCCAGCCGGACGACGGGCCGGAGCGGTGGGATGATCGCCGTGTCCTCGACGGCGTGGTTGCCAAAAGTGCACTCGGCGTACTCAAGGCCCTTCGACGTCTCGACAACAACTTGCGCCCCCGTCGGGATGGACAGACCGGACGGGTCAAAAAAATATATCTTTCCTTTGTTTTTAAAACGGACGCTAATTACTTCAGTCATGATGATCCTCACTTTGTCCTGTCAGTGCCGCGGCTAAAAGCCCGGCAATGTGCCCGGTACCGACGTTGTGCTCGATGAATTCGTCGGCCCGGCTTAAAGCGCACTCTACCTTGAGAAGAAGCGCCGCCTCCGGCATGCCGGGAGCGCCGAGAAGGGCCTCTCTGAGACGGTGTACCACACCGGCCCGCGCCCCGTCAACAAAGGATCTAAGGCGGTCCTTCTCAAATTTTTCGAGTGAAAAGGAAAACGTTAAAAGCGCGACAGGGCCATCGCCCAAGGCTTTGAAAAAAGCTTCGATATCAGCGCTTTCGTCGGCCTGCGCATCGTTTTGGCTGTGAAGATAAATTTCAACGCAGCGTGACCGGACGGTCATCAACAGAGCGGCCGGGTTCTCGGCTGTCAAAATAAAAACAGCGTGCGGCGGCGGCTCCTCAAGCAGCTTCAAAATGGCGTTTTGTGCCGCTGTATTCATGTATTCGGCGCCGAAAATCAAATACACCTTCTTGTCCGCTTCGTTCGGCAGGATAACAGCATCCCCCCGGAGCGCGCGGATCTCGTCAACGTATATCATGCCGGTCTGGCTGCCGTTGAGCACGGACATATCCGGATGAACGCGGCGAGAGACTTTTCTGCAGTGATCGCAGGCGCGGCACGGCGTTTTACCCGGGCTGGAACAGAGTATCGCGGCGGTGAGCTCGTAGGCCGCCGCCGCGCAGGCGGCGTGCGCCCCCGCCAATAAAACGGCATGCTGCCCGGCGGCTATTTCTATGATTTCCGAATAAGGGGTTTCGGCAGCTTTTTTCTGGTCCATAGTCGCTCCAGTATGACGGACGTCGTCATTTGTGCTCATTATGTTATTCTACATAGAAAGCAGGCGGTTCGTCAACAGAAATTGTCAATATCCTGCAATGCTGCAGAGAATTTGTACCTTTTGCGTCCAGAAACAGGTTGTATTGGGTGTCTTGCAGGCGTATAATTTTAAAACATAGTAAAAATGACATTTGGAGGCAGAATATGTCTTTAGAGCTAAGCTATTATTTTCGGCAGGCGGAAAAATTTCCGATTGACGGATTTTTAGACGGTGTTCAATCGCCGTGCGAGCTTCTGGCCAAAGCAAAAAGCGTCTTAAACAGCTTGCTTGTTGATCCGGATGTTCATGAAAATAACGGCGCTGTCCGCTGCGGGACCTTGCATACGTGTGGCAACTTCGTCATCGGCGAGGGGACCGTTATATATGGCGACGTGACAATCATCGGGCCTGTTTTTATTGGCAGAAACTGCGAAATCATGCCCGGCGCCGTCATCCGCCCGTATTCAATCATCGGAGATAACTGCTCTGTCGGGCACGGAAGCGAAGTCAAGCGCGGCCTTTTGTTCGCCGGTGCCAAGGTGGCGAGCCTGGCCTTCGTCGGGGACAGCGTTCTCGGTGCCGCCGCACGGATCGGCTCCGGCGTCATCACGGCAAACCGCAAATTTGACCAGACCGGCGTCACGCTAAAGCTTCAAGGCGTCCGCCATGACTTGGGCGACACATATTTCGGCCTTGTGCTCGGCGATTCATCACGGCTTGGCGCCAATAGCGTTTCCCAGCCGGGGACGCATATCGGCCCGCACACCTGGATTTATCCGATGACGTCCGTGCGCGGCTTCATCCCGCGGGAAAAAAGAGTCGGCCACGGACAGAACCTCCAGATGACGGACAATGCCGTCGTTGAGCTCAAGCCGTAAGCGCTTGCGCGCCACACCGAAGTCTGATATACTGCCGGTTATCCGATTTAAACGGAACGGTCTTGATAGCAGTGCCGAAAGCACTGTTATTATACACGGAAAGGAAAGAGTCATAACATGAGCAAAGGAACATTCTACATCACAACGCCCATCTATTATCCCTCGGACAAGCTCCACATCGGGCACACGTATTGCACGGTGGCAACGGACGCGATGGCGAGGTATAAGCGCATGCAAGGCTATGATGTCATGTTCCTGACGGGAACCGACGAGCATGGCCAGAAGATTGAGGAAAAGGCGGCATCCGCTGGCGTGACGCCCAAGCAGTTCGTCGACAATATCATTGAGGGCCCGGGCGGCATCCGCGACCTCTGGAAGCTCATGAATATCAGTAACGACCGATTCATCCGCACGACGGACGATTATCACGAAAAGTCGGTTCAGCGTATTTTTAAAAAGCTCTATGAGCAGGGCGATATTTATAAAAGCGCCTACAAAGGCCGATACTGCACGCCGTGTGAATCGTTCTGGACGGAGAGCCAGCTTCAAGACGGCAAGTGCCCCGATTGCGGACGGGAGGTCAAATACGCTGAGGAGGAGGCCTACTTCTTCCGCTTGTCAAACTATACGCAGCGTATTCTTGATCTCTATGAAAAGCAGCCGGACTTTTTAGAGCCGGCGTCCCGCGTTAATGAGATGGTAGGCAACTTTTTAAAGCCGGGTTTGGAGGATTTGTGCGTTTCACGAACGACATTTACATGGGGCGTCCCCGTTGATTTTGACCCTGGCCACGTCGTGTATGTTTGGATTGACGCCTTGACAAACTACATTACAGCGCTTGGCTATCTCAACGAGGCATATAACGATTTTGATCAATACTGGCCGGCAAACGTCCACTTTGTGGGCAAGGAAATCGTCCGCTTCCACGCGATTATCTGGCCGGCGCTCCTGATGGCGCTCGGCTTGCCTCTGCCGAAAAAGGTATTCGGCCACGGCTGGCTCCTCTTAAACGGCGGCAAAATGAGCAAATCGGTCGGCAACGTCGTCGACCCGGGGATTCTGGCCGCCCGGTATGGCGTTGACGCGCTGCGGTATTTTCTCCTCCGCGAGTTCCCCTTTGGAACGGACGGCACGTTTTCAAACGAACTGCTGATCAGCCGGATTAACACCGATCTGGCAAACGATCTGGGCAATCTTGTCTCACGCACAGTCGCCATGGTCATCAAATATTTTGACGGGACACTGCCAACGACACAGGAGGCTGACAGCGGAGATGAGGAGCTGTGTGTGATGGCCGCTGCGCTGCGCGGCAGTTTTGAGACGCAGATGGAGAAGTACGCGTTTCAGAGCGCTCTTTGCGAAATTTTCCGGGTCACAGCCCGTGCCAATAAATACATTGACGAAATGACGCCGTGGGTGCTGGCAAAGGACGAGGCGAAGAAGCCGCGCCTTGCCGCCGTTATGTACAACCTGCTGGAATCCATCCGGATCTGCGCCGTCCTCCTCACACCGTTCATGCCGGAGACAAGCGCAAAAATCTTGACGCAGATCGGCGCAGCGCCAGCCGATACGACGTGGGATGCGGCCGGTGTGTTTGGCGCGCTGCCGAAAGCGGTCACCGTCATAAAGGGAGAGGCTATCTTCCCACGGATTGATGCTGCCAAGGAACTGGCCGCGCTGGCGGAACACAGCAGCTGAATAGGCATAAAAAAACTGCCGGATGAACTCCGGCAGTTTTTCGTTTATGGTTTTTTCCGTGCTCCCAAAAGCCTGTCACGGAGCTTGCGCAGCGCCCCATCGTATTTGAGAGACTGCAGCTTCGGAAAAGCCTTGAACAGACGAAGGTTTTGCAGCCTGTCTAAGTTAAAGAGTGTTCGAATCCGGTCGGAGTAAAATTCACTGCCTTCAAAGTTGACGAGGAGCGTATTTTTAAATTCGCCGGCGCGGCGGGAATATTTTTCAAAAAAGGCATTGATCGCCGTCTGGATTTCACTCAACCGACCGTTTAATAGCAGGACATGGCGGACGGTAAAGGCAAAGTCAAAAAGGATCAGCATGAGGATGACAAAAGAAAACGCCATCTTAAAGTTATCGGGGAGCCTGTCCGTTAGGCCGCCTATAAAGGGATGTCCATATTTAATCTGCACAACAGACATTATTCCGAAAACAACGGTGGAAATAACGCCGATTCTACCCTGAAAATTCAGAGGGAACTCGGAATAGTCCCACCATTTGGCGTTAAAAACTTTTTCAAGAACAACAGCCGTCAGGTATTCAAGCGTTGTCGTCAGGACGGCGGCGAGGAAAAACAGGACAAAAACGTTCGTCGTATGTTCAAAAATCAACAGGTTCAGGATAGCGCCAAAGCCGTAAATCGGGCAGAGGGGACCGTTCAGGAACCCGCGGTTGACAAAGTGCTTTTCCTGAATCGTGAACAAAACCGATTCATACGCCCAGCCGATAAAGCTGTATATGACAAACCACAAAAATAAATCCAAGATGTCCATGGATACACGCTCCATATCATATTATCCCGTCTCGCGCAGAGGACAGCCGGGAAATAGTGGCCAGACGTTAGATATTCTGGTATGTCTCTTCAAAATAGAAATTCTGACTGCGGCGGAAAAGCTTGAAGGCGCTTACGGATTCGCTGACGCAGCAAAACTTGTCGACAAGAATGACGACGAGCGTTTCAAGATATTTCGGCATGGAGACGGTGAGCGGCCACATGTGTTTCTTAATAACATCCTGCTCTTTATTGTTCAGCGAGAAGTGGCGGTTTGCGTTAATTGCCGCGATTTTCGGATGGCGGAAGCCGTGCAGCCCGCCGTATGGGTTTTCAACATGCCAGTCGTAGAGAAAGAAATCGTGGAGCAGGCCGCCTCTTGCAGCGGAGCGGTAATCAAGACCGAGGCGACGGCAGATGAGAAAGCTGCGGTAGGAGACATTCAGGCAGTGCCGCAGGCAGTCGACGCCCGCGTGCTGGTTATACCCGCGCATTGACCGGACGGCGTCGTGATGTGTCATCTCCCGGACGCACGAGAGATAATCGTTGATATCGCCGGTTTTATCCCGCTTTTTGTCAGGCATAAAAACCCTCCGTTTGACAGTCTCGATGACTTAATATGACACATTTATTAATACATGTCAAGAAATTGACCATAAGCGCGCCGCTTGGCGGCACTCAATATCCTCTATATTATCGGAAACAGTGTCGCCTGTCCACCCCATCAATGTAAAATGTTCCGGAAAACTGACAGGGACAAGGCATATCAGATTCAACAAATAGGATTTAGGGAGACGGGGAAGGGCATAACGGCGGCGCGGCGGCGGCTCGTTATGCCCTGTTTCCGGCGGTACGGCGGCGTTAAGCCGTTTCGATGGCGGCTGCCTTTTGAAGACCAAGCTTTTCAACGGCGCTCTCACGCATTTTGTATTTGAGAATTTTCCCGGCGGCATTCATCGGAAATTCGCCGACGAAATCAACATAACTCGGAACCTTATGCTTGGCCATGCTGGCGTAGACAAAGTCTTTCACTTCCTGCTCGGTCATTGTGACGCCGTCTTTCAGAATAATGGCGGCCATAATTTCTTCGCCATATGCAACGGAAGGCACGCCGATGACCTGAACATCTTTAATCTTGGGATGTGTATACAAGAACTCTTCGATTTCCTTGGGGTAAATATTCTCGCCGCCGCGGATGATCATATCTTTCAACCGACCGGTAATGCGGTAATTGCCTTCCGGGGTGCGAACGGCCAGATCGCCCGTGTGCAGCCAGCCGTCTTTATCAATGGCGGCAGCCGTCGCATTCGGCATTTTGTAGTAGCCCTTCATTATATTATAACCACGGGCTACAAATTCCCCTGTCGTCTCGTCGGGAAGATCAGCACCCGTCTCCGGATTGACGATTTTGCATTCAATTTGCGGTAGCGGCCGGCCGACAGTACCGACGCGGACATCGATGGGATCGTCCGTCGAGCTCATCGTGCAGCCCGGTGACGCCTCCGTCTGGCCGAAAACAATCGTAATTTCGGACATATTCATTTTTTCAAGCACGTCACGCATGACAGAAATCGGGCAAGGCGAACCGGCCATAATGCCGGTGCGCATATACGAGAAGTCTGCAGGGTTGAAATCCTTGTGCTCGAGCATGGCGATAAACATCGTCGGTACGCCGTGGAAACAGGTAATCCGCTCTTGCCGGATGCAGGTAAGTGCCGACTTCGGTGAGAAATACGGCAGCGGGGACATCGTTGTGTTGTGCGTCATTGCGGCCGTCATTGCAAGGACAAGGCCAAAGCAGTGGAACATCGGTACATGGATCATCATCCTGTCGGCTGTGGACAGGTCCATCCTGTCGCCGATACACTTGCCGTTGTTAACAATGTTGTAATGCGTCAGCATGACGCCTTTTGGAAAGCCGGTCGTCCCCGACGTGTACTGCATATTGCAGACATCGTCGTGCCGGACAAGCGCGGCGCGGCGGTGCACTTCTTCAACGGGGACGCGCCCAGATAACGCCACGGCATCCTCCCATGTCAAGCAGCCCTTCTGCCGGGAGGAGACGGTAATAACACGGCGGAGAAACGGCAGCTTTTTGCTGTGGAGAGGCTTGTCCGCCGGTGTGTACGCCAGCTCTGGGCAAAGCTCTTTAATGATGGAGATGTAATCGGAATCACGGTATCCGTCGATCAAGACGAGCGTATGCACGTCAGCCTGGCGCAGGAGGTATTCCGCCTCGCGGATTTTATAGGCCGTGTTAATCGTCACGAGAACGGCGCCGATTTTAACGGCTGCCCAGAAAGTGATAAACCACTGCGGCACATTTGTCGCCCAGGCGGCCACCTTGTCACCCGGCCCGACACCTAAAGCGATCAGCGCGCGGGCAAACGTATCGACATCTTCACGGAATTCCGCGTACGTGCGTGTGTAATCAAGCGTCGTATAGCGGAAGGCGACCTGGTCGGGGAACGCCTCTGTCACGCGGTCGAGCATTTGGGAAAAGGTCAATTCAATCAGGTCATCCTTCGGCCAGATGAACCGGCCTGTTTGACGCTTGTTTTCAAAATGCTTGTCGTTTTGCGCAGGAACCGTCAAATGGCGACTGATAACGTTGACGAAATGCGGCAGCACAACGTCCGGTTCGTTAAGACCGGAGGCGTCACCCAGAAATTCCAGCGACAGCGATCCCTTATAGTCGATCGAGCGCAGGGCGAGGAGCATTTCCGATATGGGCACGGCGCCGTCACCGATTAAAGAGGGCTTGAGTACCCCGGCTTGTATCTCGGCGTCGCCGATGCGGACGTGCTTGACATACGCGCCAAGTGTCTGAATTGTTTTGTCCGGTGTCTCGTTATTAAGGCAGTATGGGTAAACGATATTCCACAAGGCCGCCAGATTGTCGCAGGCGAAGCGGTCAAGCAGACGGCAGATAGCCGACGTGTCGGCAAAAAGGTTTTTCGTCTCGACGAGCAGAACGACACCCTCGGATTCCGCGAGTGGGAGCAGTTCGTCAATGAAATCGGCAAAATACGATGCGCCGGCCTCATTAACAACAGGCATATCGAGACAGACATAATCGGTATGAAGCATATTGGCGGCCAATATAGCATCGGCGGCGTTTTTTAAGGCGGCCGTTTTGTCGCCCACCTCAGGCGATAAACGGACCGTCAGGCACGGAGCGCTCAGATTTTTCTCTTGAAGAAGACGCAGTTCGTGCTTATCGTTTGATAAAAAGGCTTCGGACACAAGAAGGTCAAGCTCTTGAAGGCCCATGCTGTCGGCAAGATCATAGTGCGCGCTGAAGGAAAGCGCCGGCCAGTTTCCCGTAAAATATGACAGTCTCATAGGCTTTTTTCCTCATAGACGATCTTGTTGACAGCACTGAGGAAAGCGCGCACGCTGGCACCGATGATGTCCGTCGAAAGGCCGCGGCCGGAAAAGAGCTTACCGTTGTAACGAAGCTTCACAAGCGCATCACCCATCGCCTCGTGGCCTTCCGTAACGGCCTGCACCTCAAACGATTCCATTTCAAAGTGACGGCCAACGAGCTGCTCGAGCGCGCGAAAAGCGGCGTCTATCGGCCCGTCGCCGGTGGAGATCGCTTCAAGCGGCGCACCGTCTTTCGACACGCGGACAAAAGCGGTTGCCATGATGGTGTTGCCGCTGTTGATAACGTAATGATCAAGCTGATACGTCGGCGCAGACTGGCCGGCCGCATCGGCAACGAGAGCTTCGAGGTCGCGGCTGTCAATTTTCTTATTGATGGCGATTTCCTTGAAGAGACGATAGATTTCCGCCATATCGTCATCGGTAACATTATAACCGAGCGCTTCTATACGGCGGCGGACGTCGGCACTGTCAGCAGTTTCGTCAAGGGGTTCGGGCGCAGAGTCCGGTGCTTCCGGTTCGCCGGGGAGCGGCAGCCGCCGCTTCGCGGCTGAGCCTGTCAACGCGTCTAGCTGGCGGCACGTGTGCATAAGCCCTGTGATATTAACGCCAGTGGCGATACCGAGCGTTTCGCCGCGAAGCTTCAGAATACCAGCAAACTGCTCGAGTGACAGATGGCCTGCGTTCTGGCTGAAGACGACTTTAAACTGGCTGGCACCGCACGCAGCGGCGGCAAGCGCCGACGCCGGAGCCAAGCCAAGATTGTCGCGCAGATGCATGCCGAACGTCACGGTGTTGAGTTCCGGCACGTCTTCTTTGACGGCGGTGATAAAGGCGGAAACTTCTTCCGGCAGCATTTCCCCGGTCGCGTCGCAAAGCGTAATCGTCTGTGCCCCGGCAGAAATCGCCGCGCGAAGCACGGCAGCTAAAAAATCGCGTTCGCTGCGCGTGGCGTCCTCGGCTGTCAATTCAACGTCGGGGCAGAGCGATATGGCATACGCCAAAAGCTCCTTGACCTGATCGAGAACAGATTCCGACTTGAGATGATAGACATATTCCATCTGAACGGTCGACGTGGGTACAATGAGGTTAAGTCGGGCGTTTTTCGCTTTGCCAAGGGCGGCGGTGGCCCTGTCAATGCTCGAACGGTCAAGCAAAACGGGGACACTGATAATACTGTGCTCCAGCATGGTTGAAAGTGTTCGGACGAGAACGGCGTCAGCCGGAGCCTCCGTCACAAAGGGTGTTTCAATGATATCGATACGGAGCTTTTCAAGAAGCTTCGCCACATCGATTTTCTGTTTAAAGGTAAGACCGGACGCAAAAAGCGCCTCCGATTCGCGCAGGGAGATGTCTGCAAGCTGTACCGATTTCATATGCAAAACCTCCGTCTTTTATGGTTTAAACGGGAACTGTCCAACCCATATCGTCCTGGAGCTTCCCTGTCTGAATGCCGTAAAGTGTTTCATAAAGCTTGTTAGACAGGCTGCCGACAACGCCACCGCCGATCGAAACGTCATTTCCTTTGTAGACGAGCGTACCGACAGGGGAAATCACGGCGGCTGTGCCGGTTGCAAAGACTTCCCTCAGACTGCCATCAGAGGACGCTTTGATAACATCGTCTATGCGCAGGCGGCGCTCCGAAACTGTCAGGCCCCACTTTTTCAGAAGCGCAATGACGGAATCGCGTGTGACGCCGGGGAGAATCGTCCCGCCGAGCGGGGCGGTAACGACCTCGTCGCCAATGACGAAAAAGGCGTTTGAAGTGCCGATTTCTTCAACAAAGCTGTGCTCGATGGCGTCAAGCCATAGCACCTGTTCGCAACCGAGCGCGTTGGCTTTCGTCTGCGCCTTCAGGGAACCGGCGTAATTGCCGCCGACCTTGGCAAATCCGGTACCGCCCGGCGCGGCGCGGACATATTCCTCTTCGACGAAAATTTTCGTCGCCGGGAGGGCACCGCCTGCTGTGGCGTAATATGGGCCGACAGGACACATGATGATCATAAACTTATAATGGGTTGCCGCGTGGACGCCGAGAAAAGCCTCGTCAGCGAAAATATACGGGCGGATATAAAGCGACGTGCCGGGCTTTTCCGGAATCCAGTCGCGATCTACATCAACAAGCGCACGAATGGCCTCGACAAATAGCTCCTCATCAAGCGGCGGGATGCACATGCGCTCGTTTGTCCGGTTGGTCCGGCGGGCATTCATGTAAGGGCGGAAGAGCAGAATAGTGCCGTCCGGCGTCTTATATGCTTTCAGGCCTTCAAACATCATCTGGGCGTAATGCAGGGCGGCCGCGGCCGGGTCGAGCGAAATCGGGCCGTAGGGGACGATTTTCCCGTCGTGCCAGCCTTTGTCGGCCGAGTAGTCCATGATAAACATGTGGTCTGTAAACGTTTTACCGAACTTAAGCGTATCGGGGTCCGGCTTCGGCTTCGGCGCCATCGTTCTCTGTATGGAAAAATTATAAGTCATTTTGATTCTCCTTTATCGGTATATCGGAAAGCCTTCATATTCAGGTCAATCAGCTTGGCCTTGCTGCCGGTAAATGTTTTTTGCATGACCTTTTCGATCGATGCTTCACTGACGACGCCCGTTGCGCGGACGAGTGCGCCGAGCATAACCATGTTGGCGACCTTCGCGTTGCCAAGCTCAATGGCAATGTCGTTAACCGGTATGGCGATGGCCGTAATATCCGTGCGCTTGACAGGCTGGTCGACGATGGAGGTATTCACAAAAATCAAGCCGCCGGGTTTGACCATTGATTCAAATTTGATGAGTGACGGCAGATTCATCACGACGAGCGCATCGGCTTCATAAATCAGCGGGCAGCTGACCTCCTTGTCGGATACGACAACGGTGCAGTTGGCGGTGCCGCCGCGCATCTCCGGCCCGTATGACGGAAAAAAAGTTGATGATTGATCTTCCAGCATGGCAGCGTATGTGACCATCTGGCCCATCAGCAGGATACCCTGACCGCCGGAACCGGCAAAAAACAGTTTATGTGTTTTCATTAGATGTCCTCCGGCTTTTTTATTACGCCCAGCGGGTAAAAAGGAATCATCTTATCGGCAAGCCACTTCATGGAATCGGGCGGCGTCAGGCCCCAGTTTGTCGGGCAGGTTGAAAGCATTTCCACAAAGGCAAAACCGAGCTTCTTTTCCTGCACCTCAAACGCGCGGCGTACGGCTTTTTTCGCCAGCCTGATGTGAGCCGGGGTGTCGAGCGCGACACGCTCAACGTAAACGGCGCAGTCAAGCGTTGCAATCAGTTCGGACATCTTAATCGGCATACCGGCCTGTTCGACGGTACGGCCATCCTGCGACGTCGTTGTCTTCTGGCCGACGAGCGTTGTCGGGGCCATCTGGCCGGACGTCATACCGTAGATGCAGTTGTTGATAAAAAAGGTGCAGATTTTTTCGCCGCGTGCCGCGGCGTGGACGATTTCGCCCATACCGATGGACGCCAGGTCGCCGTCCCCTTGATAGGTGAATACGAGTTTATTGGGATGGACGCGTTTAATACCGGACGCAACGGCGGGCGCACGGCCGTGCGCCGACTCGCACATATCGACGTTCATAAATTTGTGGGCCTGTACGCTGCAGCCAATGGGGGCGGCGCCGATCGCCTCGCCGAGCTTTCCCATTTCCTCCAACGTTTCCATGATGAGACGGTGCGCAATGCCATGTGTACAGCCGGGGCAGTAGCTCGTGTCAACCGGCGTCATACCGGTCGTATATGTAAAGACAGGTTTCATGTTACCCTCCATCTGCTAGCGTAATTCTTCGTAAATCTTTTTGGCCCGCTCGGCAATCTCAATGGATGTGGGGATCATGCCGCCCGTCCTGTGTATGAGCCGGACGGGCTTGCGGCCGCCAATGCCAAGCTTGACATCGTCGAGCATTTGGCCCATCGACAGCTCGGCGGAAATGACGACCGTCGTTTTGCTGCCAATCTCGTCGAAAGCGCCGTACGGGAACGGCCAGAGGGATATGGGGCGGATGAGACCGGCGCGAATGCCCTGCGCCTCGAGGATGTCGATGGCTTCCTTCGTGATGCGGGCGACCGTACCGAACGCGACAAAAACGATATCGGCGTCGGCAACATTCGTGCTTTCATAACGGCAGAGCGCTGTTTTGGCCTGCTCATACTTTTTAAAAAGCTTCTCAACATGCGCTTCCAGCTCATCAGGCTGCATGCGCAGGGATTTGACGACACGCCTGTTCCCGTCGTCGTTGCCATAGCCGACAATGGCCCACGGCTTTTTGGCCGCGATGTCTGCCTCCTCGATAAAGGGGCGCGCTTGGGGCAGCGTGATGGGCTCCATCATCTGGCCCATAATGCCGTCGGCAAAAATCATAATAGGGTTCTGCCATGCGTCGGAAAGCGCCACGGATTCATAAATCAGGTCAACGGCCTCTTGAATGCTGGCGGGTGCAAAGACGATGAGCTTATAGTCACCGTTGCCGCCGCCGCGCGTGGCCTGAAAATAGTCCGCCTGCCCAGGCTGAATACCGCCGATGCCGGGGCCGCCGCGGGAAACGTTGAGTATGACGACGGGAACCTCCGCCGAGCATAAAAAGCTCATGCCTTCCTGCATCAGGGCGATGCCGGGCGACGAGGAGGAGAGAAAAACACTCCCTCCGGCAGCACCGGCGCCATAGGCCATATTGACAGCACCAAGCTCGCTTTCAGCCTGCAGGAATGTTCCGCCGCGCTTCGGCAGCTCGCGCGACATAAATTCGGGAATTTCGCTCTGCGGTGTGATCGGATATCCGAAATAGAAACGGGCGCCGCCACGGATGGCCGCTTCGGCAAAAGCCTCATTTCCCTTCATAAGAACTTTTTCTGTCATTGAGACGCCTCCTCTTGAAAAATGGCAATCGCGCCATCCGGACAGACGAGGGCGCAGGACTGGCATCCAATGCATGCATCCTGCTCGGCGACGGCAGCCGGTGCGAAACCCTTGTTGTTTAAAGTGGCGCTCATGATAATGATCCCTTTTGGACAGGCTGCGCGGCAAAGCTCGCAGCCCTTGCACTTGTCGCTGTTGAACTGGACGAGAAATTTAGCCATATCTTTGCTCCTTTCGGTTGTTAAACAAGTTGAAAAAACGGTGGCATCACCGATCCAGCCAGGTTGGGCGCATATATAGGCCCAAAGGCATGAGGAAAGCAGGAATTCCGCTTAACTGCTCTCTGGAAACGAGCTGTTCAGGATAGCAGACGCACCAAAGCGCTTTCCCTGTTTTTTCGCAGAGCTCGGTGCTCAGACGGTAGCCGTGTATAATCGTCTCCGCCACTGTCTCCCGCAGCAGATGCGTGTTGCTCACGATCCCTTCAACAGTGAGCCCGGTGACATTTTCGATCGCGCGGATATGGGCTTCAGCACACCCAATATCACGTGTCTCAAACCGGTTGAAATTCAAAACAGCGACGACGGCCGCCGCTTCTTGTGTAAAATATTTTTTAAACTGATTGAGAACCTTGGCGCCGCTGTCATTTCCGCCGACATCTAGAATCACGCGGCAATGCTTGTCCTCCAGCGGGGTGCGGATATCGGCAGCAAGCTCCGGGAGCTCCGCCGTAATCTCTGTTTTGTAAATGCCGCCGTAAACGCCGATACCCGCGTCCGCCAACAGCTGCGATTGCTCACGTGAGCGGAAATACGGGTTGACAATATCAAGATCGACAAGGGCAAGGCGCTCGTCGCCACGCATGTTTTCCAATGCCAGCTTTAGGGCGAGACTGACGGAAAACTCTGTCTTTCCGCTGCCGTAATGGCCGGTAACAAGGAGCAGGCGTTTTTTCAAGAAGGGAAAGGAGGTGGGATTCAAAACGGATCACCGGCTTTCGGTGTGATGGCAGGTGTTTGCGGCAACAACACAGGGATAAAGGGATAATAAATAGTATACGCCCGTTTAGTCTGTTTTGACAAGCCGCATTTCAACAAACATAAACGCTCCCAATAGGCAAAAAAAGGCGAACCGCCAAGCGATTCGCCAAAGAAAGGGTTGTGGGATAAAGATATGAGCTTATGTCCGAGCGCCTCCGCCGAGGCCAGGGACGGTTGGCATCCTCATGCCATTGGATAAGCTGTGTCATTATCATACAACAATTAACAGAATGTGTAAATAGGAGCATTTGTCAGATGGGCACTAGTTTTGTCGCGAAACAACAGGCGTGCAATTGTTAAGTCGATGCCTAGTCCCCAGCTTTCATGCTGAGATACGCGTTAATAAACCCGTCGATATCACCGTCCATAACGGCATTGATATTCCCGTTTTCAAAATTGGTTCGGTGATCCTTGGCAAGCGTGTACGGCATGAAGACATAGGAGCGGATCTGGCTGCCCCACTCGATTTTCATCTGCTCACCCTTGATATCGCTGATTTTATCAAGATGTTCGCGTTCTTTGATCTCAACGAGCTTGGAGCGGAGCATGCGCATAGCCACCTCGCGATTCTGATGCTGGCTGCGTTCCATCTGGCAGGCGACGATGATACCGGTTGGGATATGCGTAATGCGGATGGCGCTCTCCGTTTTATTGACGTGCTGGCCGCCCGCACCGGAGGAGCGGTACGTATCAACCTTTAAGTCCTCGGGGCGGATATCCACCTCAATATCGTCGGAAATCAGCGGCGCGACCTCGACGGCGGCAAAAGATGTGTGGCGGCGGCCGGAGGAATCAAATGGCGAGATGCGGACAAGGCGATGGATGCCGCCCTCGCTCTTCAGATAACCGTAGGCATTTTCGCCCTCAATCTCAATAGAGGCAGATTTGATACCGGCCTCCTCACCGTCCAGGTAGTCAAGGATTTTATATTTCATACCGTGGCGTTCTGCCCAGCGTGTATACATGCGGTAGAGCATTTCCGTCCAATCCTGCGCTTCGGTGCCGCCGGCACCGGCGTGGAAAGACAAAATCGCGTTGCAACCATCGTATTCGCCCGACAAGAGCGTTGACAGCCGCGCATTTTCAAGGTCCTTTTCAAACGCGTTGAAGTCCTCCACAAGTTCCGGGAGAAGGCTTTCGTCCTTCTCCTCGATTGCCATCTGGCACAACGTCAGCAGATCATCCCAGCGGGCGGCCAGCTTTTTATAGCCTGCCACTTTGTTTTTCTGCTGCTTGATTTTTTGCAGGACCTTCTGGGAGTTTTCAATATTTGACCAAAATCCGTCGGCAGCGCTCTCACTTTCCAGCTTTTCGATTTCCGCTTCGGCATCGCCGAGCTTCAGGGCTTCGCCAAGGCCGGTTAAAACCGGCTTTAAGGCGTTAATCTTTACTTTGTAATCATCAAATTCTATCATTGTCTGACCGCGCTTTCATTTGTATAAGATGTATACGGGGTAACAAAAATGTGCTGTCGGCAGCGGCGTTATGGCAGCCAAAGCCGACATGACCAACCTGTCAGGCGCTCGCTCGGGACGGTTCCCATGTCGCCGTAAATCAGGTCGTCAATATCCGGAGAGTCCTCGCCGCTGCAGCGGGTTACGTGATGTCGCATACGCTCACTCCTAAAATGCTGATAACTTCATCATATGTTGCGCCTTTTAGAAATGTGCGTATTATTTTGTGCGCCGGAGGATGGCGACGACGAGCTCGGGATTGTTCAGAAGACGAGGATACCCCGTCCGGTTGCCGATGCCGCGTGAGACGAGCATCTGCGTCGCGCCGTCTGTATAAACGCCGCTTGTATATTTGGGGAACCACTCTCTGCTCGGGCCGATCAGGCCGTCCGTCAGCGGCAGGCGGACAAGGCCGCCGTGCGCGTGCCCGCTCAGCACGAGGTCAATATTTAAGCTGGCATACCGGGCAAGCGCGTCGTTTCGGTGCGCGAGCAGGATAACGAACGGGTCGCCGACCTGTGCGCGGATTTCCGACATAAGCGCTTCCGGCGTTTTCATATCCGCCGGACCGTTCGGGTCGTCAACACCGGCCAGAACGATTGATTCTTCTCCAACAGTCAGCCGGACAAAGCTGTTTCTGAAAACGGTCACACCGCGCGCTGTCAAGACGCTGAGCAGGTTGTTTAGCGCCCCAGAGCGCCACTCGTGGTTGCCGGTGACGAAATAAACGGGCGCAATGCCTGTGAGGGCCTGAACAAGCGGGCTGACAATGGCCAAATCGTCCTTACTGTCGATTAAATCGCCGGTTATAACGATGATGTCGGGTTGGGCTTTCCGGACGGCGTCAAGCAGCGTCGCGTTGTTTTGACCGAGAACGGCCGCATGAATATCGGAGAGCTGAACAATTCTGTAACCGTCAAAGGACGGCGGGAGATTATCAAAATATAGGCTGTATGTGTCTGTTACGAGGCGCGTGTTGCTGTCGTAAAACAAAAAAAAGATGGACAGACAGATGAGAAGGAAGAAAATGAGGCCGGCACGGCGGTGGTTTTTGCGTGTTTTCATAAACTGACTTTCAGCCGCGGTGCGGCGAAGAAAAATTTGCGCCTGACGTTAAGACTCCTTGTCGTGGACATAGGGGTGCTTAATATTCGGATCCGTCGTCTGGCGGAAATCAACGTCGAAGCGATCAATCGATTTTATGAGGGAGGACAGACTTTTAAACCCAAAATTTCGGTGGTCAAAATCCGGCTGTTTTTTTAAGATGAGGTTGCCAAGTTCACCCATAAAGACCCAGTCGTCATCAACGGCCAAATCAGAAATAGAGTCGGCAATAATCTGAATAACATCCTCCGGAACCTTGCTGCCGCGCGTTTTGGATGGGAGCGGCTGCTTCGAGCGTGTTTTCTCAACGGGCTTCTGCTCCCCCTCGGCGGGCTTGACTTCTACGGCGTTGGCCCGGATGACCTCAATATACGTGAATTTATCGCACGCGGCAATAAAGGGGCTTGGCGTTTTCATTTCGCCGATGCCGATAACGCGCTGGCCCGCCTCACGCAGACGGATGGCAAGCCGGGTAAAGTCACTGTCACTGGAGACGATGACAAAGCCGTCTGTCTTCTCTGTGTAGAGAATGTCCATCGCGTCGATAATCATGGCCGAGTCCGACGAATTTTTGCCGAAGGTGTAGCTGTACTGCTGAATCGGCGTAATGGCGTTTTCCAAAAGAGAGTGCTTCCACCCGGCGATGGACGGATTCGTCCAGTCACCGTAAATGCGCTTAATGGTCGGCGTCCCATAGATCGCAATCTCCTCCATGACGCTTTTGATACAGTTGCGCGGCACATTTTCGGCGTCAATCAAGACGGCTAGGCGAAGGTTATTCAGGTTCAATACGTTTGCTGTCAACGTCACACCTTCTTTCAATTTCATGCGAGCAAATATACCTGCGGCACCGCCGTGCGCTGGACAAATAAAATATTGCTTGATGCAAGTTATTATAATGGACGAACGGCAGATAATCAATACTCGGAAGGCATCGGCACAACCCGTGTGTTATCAACAAACACACAGAATTATCCACATAATTCCATTTATTTGATAGCAAAAGGTGGCGAATTTTAGCGAAATGCTGATGCAAAGCACGAAAAGACCGGTGAACACGTGGAGCAGGCGAATCCATTGAAAACTATTAAGTTGTTCACAATTTGCCATCCAAGACAGTGGTTTTGACTGATAAATGGAGCGTCGACCGCTGGAATTTTACATATTTAACAAAAAAACGGCCAAAATTAGCCGATAAATTTATGTAATTATTAAGAAAATATTAAGATTTAATTAATACCATTGTTTATTTCGAGAAATAGAGGTATAAATATAGATGTGTTAATTTTTGTTTGTTCGTTTATTTAAGGATGTTTACCTAAAGGAGCAGTAAACAATGCATACAATAGGTCTTATTAATTTTATCATATCGATTACGTTCACTATCGTCTATATGTACCAGTTCTTCTATGTGCTGGTGCCGTTTATTAAAAAACACAAGCCGCAGACAAAGCCTGTCGTCATGCACCGGTTCGGCGTTCTCATTTCGGCGCGCAACGAGGAAAACGTCATCGGACAGCTGATAGATAATATTGGCGAGCAGAGCTATCCGGCCGAGCTTGTGACCGTCTTTGTCGTCGCCGACAACTGTACGGATGAAACGGCACGTGTTGCCCGAGAGGCGGGCGCCGTCGTGTACGAACGCTTTAACAAGGTTGAGGTCGGCAAAGGCTACGCGCTGGATTATTTGCTGACAAAAATCGATGAAGATTACAACAGAGAAGAATTTGACGGCTTTTTCGTCTTTGATGCTGACAATCTGCTCGACGAAAACTATATTGCCGAGATGAACAAGACCTTTTCCCAAGGGCATAAAATCATCACAAGCTACAGAAATTCCAAAAACTATGCCGACAACTGGATTTCTGCCGGTTATTCGCTCTGGTTTCTCCGCGAGTCAAAATATCTCAACAATTCTCGTATGATTCTCGGTACAAGCTGTGCCATATCTGGAACGGGCTTTCTGTTGCACCGCGAGATAATAGAAAAGCACGGCGGCTGGAAGTTCTTCCTGCTGACGGAAGATATCGAATTCACAATTTGCAGCGTTATCAACGGCGACCGGATTGCCTACTGCAAGAACGCCGTTTTATACGACGAGCAGCCAACGGCCTTCAGCCAGTCCTGGCGGCAGCGCCTGCGCTGGGCGAAGGGCTTTTTGCAGGTTTTCCGCAAGCACGGCTCGTCGCTCATTAAGTCGATCTTTTCGCGCCGCAGCTTTGCCAGCTATGACATGACGATGACGATTATGCCCGCCATCTTCCTGACGATGACCGGTGTTCTGTGCAACTTTGTCGCCGCCATTGCTTACGGGCTGCTTGGGCAGGACGTCTCAGAGGTCTTTTATTCGTTGCTTATAACGTGCCTTGACGGCTATTTGCTCCTATTGGTCATCGGTATCGTAACCGTGGCGTCTGAATGGAAACAGATTCACTGCAAGCCGGTTCACAAAATTCTTTATCTCTTCACATTTCCAATTTTCCTTGCGACGTATCTGCCGATTGCGCTGGCCGCGCTCTTTAAAAAGGTTGAGTGGAAGCCGATCATTCATAAAGAGGTTAAAACACTGGCTGACGTCCGCGGTGAGATCAGAAAAGCTGGCTGATGGCGCTGCAAAGCTTCTTTTTAAATTAAACATCCATGTGGTATACTACCTGAAAAGGCGGTATACCACGTTTTTTTGGAGGGCTTATGACGATACAGGCACCGTGGCTCCGATTTTTCGGGGACGTCCCGCACCATCTCGACTATCCGGACTGTTCAATGAGCGCTTTAGTGCTTGAAACGACAAAGACGTACACAAGTACCGTCGCCCTCGATTTTTTCGGCTGCCGAACAACCTATGGAGAATTGGCAAATGAAATCAATGCCTGTGCCCGGGCACTTTCCGCCATCGGGATCAGACCGGATGATCGTGTTACCGTTTGTATGCCGAATACGCCGCAGGCGCTAGTATTTTTTTACGCGATCAACAGGGTTGGGGCCGTTGCCAACATGGTGCATCCGCTGTCGGCGGCGGAAGAGCTTGTCTTTTTCCTAAACAGCAGTAACAGCGTTGCAGCCCTGACGCTTGACCAGTTTTATCCGACGTTGGCGCCCATTACTCACAGAACGAAGCTCAAAACACTCATTGTCTCCGGCATCGAGGACGGGCTGAATGGGTATAGAAAGGCGGCATACAGACTATCAAAAGGGCGGAAAAAAAAACGCGTTCCGACGGGCGGCATTGTCTTGCGCTGGGAAGACTTTTTGGAAAGGGGCCGCGACGCGAAACCGGAATATCCCACACGTCAAGGTGGTGATCTCGCAGCCATTTTATACAGCGGCGGCACAACGGGGACGATGAAGGGTATTCTCCTGACAAACAGGAATTTCAACGCCTTGGCGCTGCAGACCGGCGCTGCCGGCAACTGCATTGTCCCCGGTCATAAAATGCTGGCGATCATGCCAATCTTTCACGGCTTTGGTCTCGGCGTTTGTATTCACACGATGCTGACGCACGGTGTCACCGGTATTCTTGTGCCGCAATTCACCGTCGCGGGATATTTGAAACTTCTAAAAAAATATAAGCCTCACTACATCGCCGGTGTCCCGACGCTGTTTGAGGCACTTTTAAGAATCGACGGCTTAGAGAAGCTCGATATGTCACAGCTGGAGGGCGTGTTCTGCGGCGGTGATACGCTTCCCGTTGCGCTCAAGCGCAAGGTGGACGCCTTTTTAAAAGCGCACGGCGCTACCGTTCAGGTCAGAGAGGGCTATGGCCTGACGGAGTGTGTGACGGCCAGCTGCTTAACGCCGCACGATGATTACAGGGAAGGCAGCATCGGCATTCCGTTTCCGGACATGTATTACAAAATCGTCCGGCCGGGGACGGCCGAGCCGCTCCCGCCCGGCGAAATCGGTGAGATATGCCTGACAGGGCCGACGGTGATGGTGGGATACGCCGATCATCCGTCGGAAACGGACCAAGCGCTCCAACGGCACCCGGACGGGGCCGTCTGGCTGCATACAGGAGACCTCGGTATGATGGATCATGACGGCTTCGTCTATTTCCGCCAGCGGATAAAGCGCCTCATTATTTCCTCGGGATATAGCATTTACCCCTCCCAGCTTGAAAACGCCATCAACGCGCACGAAAAGGTTTTGACATGCTGTGTCATTGGCGTTGAGGACCCGTATAAGATGCAGAGGGTCAAGGCGTTCGTCGTCATGCGGGACAGCCTTCATGCAACGGACGACGTGAAAGCGTCAATCCTTGAGCACTGCCGAAAGCATATTGCCAGATACGCCATGCCCTTTGAAATCGAATACCGCGCGATGCTGCCGAAAACACTGGTTGGTAAAGTCGCCTACACGGTGCTCGAAAGGGAGGAAGCCGAAAAAACGGCATCAAGCAGGCAGACAAACCCGTGACGCACTTACGTCATCGTCGCCGCTTTTTCAAGGTCTTCGCGCGTTAACAGCATCAGTACGTCTCGTGAGGGCTGCTCAAAACAAGAGACTCTGTCGGAATGGACGGTTACGGCATTTTCAAAGAAATTGCGCACATCGCGCGCGTTGCCAAAATGCTCGTCCCGCCGCGTATATAGGGCATCGAAGTAAGTGCTGGCGAAAGCGGCGGCATCGTCGGTCATGACATATTCGTTTTGCTCGCAAAGGGATTTAAAAATACTGCTCAACTCATCACTTGTGTAATCGTCAAAGGCAAAGTAACGGTTAAAGCGGGACTGAAGCCCGGGGTTTGAGGCGATAAACGCCGTCATCGGCGCGTCGTACCCAGCGACGATAACGATGAAATCGTCACGATGATCCTCCATCGCCTTCAAGAGCGTCTCAATGGCCTCGTGGCCGAAGTCGTTGACGCCGTCTTTCGAGACGAGGGCATATGCCTCGTCGATGAATAAAATGCCGCCGAGGGCGCTTTGAATAACACCGCTTGTCTTCAGGGCCGTCTGACCAACGTATCCGGCGACGAGACCTGAGCGGTCAACCTCAACAAGCTGGCCCTTCGACAAAACACCGATCGCGCAGAAAAGAGAAGAGAGGATGCGCGCGACCGTCGTTTTCCCGGTACCCGGATTGCCGGTAAACACCATGTGCAGAGAGACCGGCGGCACGACCAGGCCGTTTTCCTCACGCAGCTTACGCACCTTGACGAGGTTAATGAGGCTTCGGACACTTGATTTAATGTTCCGCAGACCGATCAGCGCGTCAAGCTGGCAGAGCAGTGCGCTTAAATCAGGTTTTTCGGGGGATTGCTCGGCCTTTGTTTTCGGGGCGGCGTCATGCAGCGCGCCGCCTGTTTCTTCAAGAAGCTCATTTGCCGCATGCTCCGCCGACTCGATGACGCCGAGTAATTCTGCAAAGTCAGACAAGCTGCTTAAATAAGAGCCGGGCGGTTTGAGCGCCGGTTCCGGTGTGTTGTCATTTTTCACGGCGGTCACCTCATAACGCTTTTCCGTTTCATGAAATTATCATAGCACGTTCTAAGAGAAAATAAAACGCCCCGTTTTCGGGGCGTTAGGCACGTTATCGGCCGCGGCGGCGCGGCCCTTTTTTATCGGCATACTGCTTGAGCCCGGAAATTTTGCTGTCGGAATCCTGCATAAAACGCTTGAGCTTATCCTCAAAAGTTGCCTCAAACACAGGCGGCGGGCTGGAAAGACGTTCGCCATTATGGCGCGGCGCAACTGGGGCGCGGCGCGGCGCGTCGTTACGAACGGGGCGCGGCGCTTTCGGAAGGGCCGCTTTGATTGAGAGGTTAATTCTACCGTTGTTGTCCATGCCAATCACCTTGACGGTGACTTCCTGCCCGTCCGTCAAGTGCTCGCGAATATCGTTGACATATGTATCGGCGATTTCCGAAATATGTACAAGCCCAGATTTCCCCGGCACAAGGGAGACGAAAGCGCCAAATTTGGTGATGCCGGTGACCTTGCCTGTGACGATTGATCCCACTTCAAAATCCATACGAAAAGAAAAACCCTCTCAATAATTATAATATGACATCTGTTAGCTAGTTGCCTGAATCGTAAAAAACTCTTTCGCCGGGAGCCACGAGACCAAGATCGTCTCTGGCGACATCGGCAATCGTCTCTTTATCGCTGCTGTGATCGATTTGATACTGAAGCGCGGCGTTTGACGTTTCTTTTTCCGTCACCTGCTGGCGGAGCGCCTCCTGCGCCGTACGGGCCGCGTCGATCTGTGTTCTGAGATTGATAAGAACCACCGATGCGTAGACGATCATCGCGAAGATGATGATTTTCGTAATGGTACCTGCCCTTTTCAGCTTCATGCTGGACTCCTTTCGAGCGGGCTTTTTGAAGCCTTATCTGGTGTGACGGCCGGAAAACGTTATCAATCTCAAGTTTATACCATTTTTGCAGATAATGAAAGATATTTTTGATAAATAAACAGATTTTTTTCATGGCCAAGTATAACCAAACGACAGGTCTCGACAAACAAAAGAGTATAAAGATAATAATATCTGCCAGCTTGTTGCAGATGGCAAGAGATATTCGGCTGAGCGTGATAAAATATAAAGCGGCACCCGTCACGGCGACAACGCTCATAAAGATCCGTTGACGGCCGCCGCCGAGTGACAGGCCAAGCAGGAAAAGACCCGCGCCGCACACGAGCCAAAATAAAAAATCAGCGAGCATTGTCACGACGCCCGACGGTGCCCGGCGCCGCACAATACGGAAAAAATCGTACAAGAAACCGGCGGCCGCCCCCAACAGCAGGGAGGAGGCCGCCTGGATTACTTGCTCTGTGACCGGGATTTCCATCGACTACTTGAAAAGACGGCTGAACAAACCGCCAGTAACGCGCACGTCATCTTCATATTCAAGCCGGTCAACCATGCCGTCGAGCACAACGTCACCGCTGTCAAGGTTCAGTTTTTCGATCCGAAGCCCTCTGCCGCGGACGATGAGAACCCCTTGCGTTGTGCGCATGACGATTTCATTGTCGTCAAAGCTCTCGACGTCTTCAACACCGGAGACGGAGACCTTTTTCCGGCCCTCCATGATCACGTTGTGCGGAAGCTCGGCGGTCTTATATTTTTCCTCGTACGGCATGTTCTTCATCCTTTCCAATGCTGCCTATTCTTGGCGGACGGCAAGTGCCGCGCCGTGATGTGGACACACCATATATATATTGCTTGTCAGAGGGAAATATTAATTATTTCTGAAAGATAAGAGCAAAAAATACAGCCGTCGCTTTACACGATTCGCGATTTTTGATATAATGACTTCCGCTTCCAATGTAATCGGAAATAGGCGCCCGTAGCTCAGTTGGATAGAGTGTCAGACTCCGACTCTGAAGGTCGCTGGTTCGAATCCAGTCGGGCGTACTCAAAAGACCCGCCGTTTGTGAAAACGGCGGGTGTCGCCTTTTAGCAAACAAGACAGGCTGCGTTTAGAAGAGAATTCTCAATGACCTGCCGGTTAGGAGCCGTTATATGACACAGTCCCAACAGATTCGATATTCAAAAATCGGCGTGCTAGCCTTGGCGCATCTGCTCAATGATTTTTACAGCAACTTTCTGCCGCAGCTCATACCTTTTCTGGCTGTTGTATTTGTGGGCTTTACGGCGACGCAGGCATCGATTCTCGTTTCTGCGTTCACAATTTCGTCGTCATTAATTCAGCCGGTTTTCGGCTTTTTGCTCGACAGGCAAGGAAAGCGCTGGCTTGTCTATATCGGAACTGTGTGGATGGGCGTCATGCTCAGCTTAACGGGTCTCGTCACCAGCTTTCCGCTGCTCGTTTTTTTAGCAGCTCTGGCGGGACTTGGCACGGCGGCCTTCCATCCGCAGGCAACGACAATGGTGAACGTTCTGAGCGGGGACAGAAAGGCTGTTTTGTTATCGGCGTTTGTCGCGTTCGGCAATTTCGGTTTTGCACTCAGCCCGCTTCTGCTCGTCCCGCTGTTTCAGGCCTTTGGCCTCCGGGCGACCGTCTTCACCGTTATCCCGGGCGTTCTGGTGGCGCTGCTTCTGTTGTTTTTTGCCCCGCGCGACAACGTTCTCGAAGGGGTGATAACGCCGCTTCAAGAAGTTGTTGCGTCGCTTAAAAAAGCGTCACGCGAGCTTGGGGCAATTGTGGGCGTCATCGCGATCCGTTCGCTCGCCTACACATCCATGCTCACGCTGCTACCCCTTTATTTTAAGGCGGAGAACATTTCTAACGTCGCGGCAAGCCATCTCGTTACGATCATGCTGGCGGCTGGTGCCGTCGGGGGCGTGACGGGCGGCTTTATATCAGATTTATATGGGCGGAAACGGCTCATAGTCGGCTCGCTCGCTTTGTCAACGCCGCTCTTTTTCGGATTCTATCTGTTCTCTGGTATGATCGGCACTATTTTTCTTGCGCTGGCAGGCGCTGCGCTCCTGTCAAGCTTCTCCGTTACCGTTGTTGCCGCGCAAGAGGCCATCCCGAATAACAAGGCGCTTGCGGCCGGTCTGACGATGGGCTTTGCGGGCGGCCTTGGCGGGCTTGCGGCGATCGTGATGGGAACGGTTGCCGATGCGTGGGGGCTAAAAACGGCAATTTTTATCGTTTTTCTGCTGCCTCTCATCGCAGGCCTTTTCGGTCTGCTCCTAAAGAAGAGACCGTCGGCCCGGTCGCGCCGCGCAGCGTGATAGCACGTTTGGCCAATGAACCAAACGCTGGCTGCAAAATAAACAGGAGCCCGACGGCTCCTGTTTTACTTTTATCCAGTTTGGATCAGAGCTTGTTTCTCTGAATCTTACCACTGATTGTTTTCGGCAGCGATTCCCGGAAGACGACAATGCGCGGGTATTTATACGGCGCCGTGTGTGTTTTGACGTATTCTTGAATTTCCTTGGCCAGCGCGTCGCTCGGTTCGGTGCCCTTCGTCAGCACAATGGTGGCTTTGACAATCTGGCCGCGGATTTCGTCCGGTGCGGGTGAGACGGCGCATTCCAAAACATAGGGCAGCTCCATGATGACGCTTTCGATCTCAAATGGCCCGATGCGGTAGCCGGAGGATTTGATGACATCGTCCAAACGGCCGACAAACCAATAGTAGCCTTCTTCGTCGCGCCAGGCAGTATCGCCCGTGTGATAAAGGCCGTCATGCCAGGCGGCGCTCGTTTTTGCCTCGTCGAGATAATAGCCCATGAAGAGACCGCAAGGAATCTCCTTGTCGGTGCGAATAACAATTTCGCCCGTTTCGCCGACGCCGACAGGATTGCCGTCGTTGTCGACAAGGTCTATATCATACAAGGGCGTCGGCTTACCCATCGCGCCAACCTTCGGCACCATGCCGACGAGGCTGCCGAGCGCCAGCGTCGTCTCCGTCTGGCCGAAGCCCTCCATAACGGATAGGCCGGTTGCCTTTTTAAACTGGTTGAAGACCTCAGGGTTGAGCGCCTCGCCGGCGGTGGTGGCATACTTAATGGCGGTCAGATCAAATTTAGACAGATCCTCCTTGATCATAAAGCGGTACATCGTTGGTGGCGCGCAAAAGGTGGTGATGCCGTATTGCCGGAACATCGGTAAAATATCATTGGCGTCAAAACGGTCAAAATCATACGTAAAGACGGCCGCTTCGCAGAGCCACTGGCCGTAAAGCTTGCCCCACATGGCCTTGCCCCATCCGGTATCGGAGATCGTGAAATGGATGCCTTCAGGGTCGACACAATGCCAGTATTTAGCAGTGATGAAGTGGCCGAGCGGGTATGTAAAGTTGTGCGCGGCGATTTTGGGATACCCTGTCGTACCCGAGGTGAAGTACATGAGCATCGGTTCAAAGCCGCACGCCGTATCGTCCGTCCGAGGGAAAGTGCTCCTGAACATTTCATATTCGCTGTCAAAATGATGCCAGCCTTCGCGCGTGCCGGAGGCGATAATTCTAACGGCGACTTGCGGACATTGCGCCATCGCCTTCTCGGCCTCCTGCGCGGCGCCCGACTCGGCCGTGCAGACAAGTGCGCTGACGCCGGCGGCGTTGAAACGATAAACAAAATCCTTCTCAAGCAGTTGGTCTGTTGCCGGGATCACAACGGCCCCGAGCTTGTGCAGGGCGATAATGGCGATCCAGAACTGATAATTGCGCTTTAAAACAAGCATGACGCGGTCACCTTTTTTGATGCCGAGCGAGCGGAAGTAGTTGGCCGCGCGTGCCGACATCCGGCTGATATCGCCGAAAGTAAAGCGGCGCTCGACCTTGTTGCGGTCAATGTGGAGCATTGCGAGCTTCTCCGGCTTTTTCACGCCGAGCATGTCGACCACGTCAAAGGCGAAGTTGAACGTCTCCCTATTTTTAAAGGAGATGGCCTGCAAAGCGCCATGCGCGTCTTCAATCGTTGTGATAAAGTCCTCATAAATACGGGTGGCAGTCGCAGCGGCGGGCTCGGGCGTTTTGGCGGGCAGCACCGGCGCTTGTGTTTTTGCACCGGGGACAACGACGGCGCAGAAAACGCAGTCTTTCCCGCCGACGGCGAGCATGCCGTGCGGCGTTGAGCTGTCATAATAAATGCTGTCGCCCTCGCTGAGTATTTCCGTGTGTTCGCCGATTTGAATTTTCAGCTTACCGCTGATAATGATATCAAATTCCTGGCCAGCGTGCGTTGACTGGGCAATTGGTTTGTCTTGCATCGCTTCTGAATAGGCGTACGTGACCCAAAACGGCTCGACGAGCTTATGCCGGAAAAGCGGTGCTAAATCCTTAATGTCAATACCCGGTTCTTGCGCCGTCATTTTCCCTTTGCCTTTACGGGTGATCGTATAGGAAGACAGATGTGCGCCGCTGCCCTCCAAAAGCTCTGTCATGTCCACGCCGAATACAAACGCGCACTTGTGAATAAAGGAAAAAGGTAAATCGACGGTGCCGGTTTCATATGTCCGGTACGTTTCGGCGCTGAGGTCTGTTTTCTGCGCCATCTCATCCTGTCTTAAACCGATAATTTCACGCAGTTCTTTAATGCGCGCTGCCATGTCAAGCAGTCTCGAGGACATCTGATCGTTTGCAGTCATGATAACCGTCCTTTTCTCCGGCGGTGTATTTTGGTCGAGGGCGCTGCACCGGTATGTTAACAGAATGCCATAGAGATAAAAGCGTGTCAAGAGAGGAGCGAGAGGGGGGGTGATAGCCGACCGGACTGGACAAGCGTTTTTCGATATGATAAAATAATCTGACTTGCTGCTGTTGCAGCTGTCATATTATGGCTTGTGAACGGACAGATGAGAACATGAGAACGGATGTATACGGCGTCGGCTTCGACAATCTGACGATGGAAGAGGCCGTTGGGCAGGCGGAAGCGCTTTTGGAAGCGCAAAACACCTCATATGTGGTGACGCCAAACCCTGAAATCGTCTGGCTCTGCCGGTCGGATCCGGAATTAAAAGAAATCATTTCCGGCGCCGCGCTTGTCCTGCCGGATGGCATCGGCGTTGTTTATGGAGCAAAAATCCTTGGCCGCCCGCTCAAGGGCAAGCTGGCCGGGATTGAATTTGCCGAAAAATTGATGGAAAGCATGGCACGCACCAATAAAAGCATTTTTTTGCTCGGTGCCAAACCCGGCGTTGCCGAAAAGGCCGCCGAAAACCTTGCCAATAAATATCCCGGTCTGGCTGTTGCGGGAACGGCTGACGGATACTTTCAGGAAGACAGCCCTGTCGTTGAGAAGATTAATAACGCAAAGCCGGACCTTTTGCTCGTCTGTCTGGGCGCGCCGAAGCAGGAGCGCTGGATGGCACGCAACTTGAGACGCCTCAACGTCCGCGTCATGGCCGGGCTTGGCGGATCGCTGGATGTTTATGCCGGCGTTGTGTCGCGCGCGCCGGACGTTTGGATCAAGCTCCATCTGGAATGGCTGTACCGGCTGAAAAAAGAACCGTGGCGCTGGCGGCGGATGACAAAGCTGCCGCTGTTTGTGCTGGCGGTAATCGGCTGGAGGCTCAGAGGGAAATGACGATGGGAAAGTTAATCGTATTTGAAGGTATCGACGGCAGTGGCAAATCAACACAGTTCAAGCGTATCTGCGATCGCTTTGAAGCGGCGGGAGTTTCCTTCCGCCGTCTGGCGTTTCCGCAGTATCAGGAAATGTCCTCCGCCCTTATAAAAATGTATTTGGCAGGGGAATTTGGTGCCGACCCCGCGGACGTTAACCCGTATGCCGCGTCATCTTTTTTTGCCGTTGACCGGTATGCCTCGTTTGTGAAGGACTGGGGCGGCTATTACAGCGGCGGCGGGCTTATTTTAACCGACCGCTACACAACGAGCAACGCGCTGCATCAGGGCTCCAAGCTCCCGGAAAGAAAGCGACCGGCGTTTTTTAAATGGCTGTATGATTTTGAATTTAATAAGATGGGGATGCCCAAACCAGATACCGTCTTGTATCTCGATATACCTGTTGAAACGGCCGCCGCGCGTATTCAAAATCGCCAGGCCAGAACAGGCACCGATAGCGACATCCACGAGCGCGATATCGAATACCTGAAATGCTGTGCATCAAGCGGCCTGCAAGCGGCAAATTACTATGGCTGGAAGAAAATAGCTTGTATCCGGGATGGCCAAGAGCGGGCAGCGCAGGATGTTCACGCAGAGATTTATGAGCTTCTAATCAGTGAGGTGCCGTATGACAAATGAAAAAGCAGCCTGGCGCAAGGAAATCGCCGAGAAAATCGGCGCATTAACGGACGATTATATTGCCCAAAGCGATACGGGCGTATTTCAGAATATCATCGCGATGGCCGAATATAAAACGGCGCAATCCATTTTTGTTTATTACAGCCTCGGGCGTGAGGTCGGTACACATCAAATAATCGAGCACGCGCTGGCACAGGGAAAAGCAGTCGCGCTGCCGGTCTGCTTTCCGGGCGGGATCATGGAAGCGCGCGCCATTAAAAGCATTGATGAACTGACGCTATCCCGTTATAAGCTCATGGAGCCGCTTTCCTCAACACAGATCATCTCGCCAGAGGCGCTGGACTTTATCATTGTCCCGGCGCTGTCGTTTGACCGCTACGGCTTCCGGCTCGGCTGGGGCGGCGGGTATTATGACCGTTTTCTTGTGAAAACAAAGGGCTTTACGGCTGGTATTGCGCGGGAAAGCCTCTTGTCGGATGTTTTGCCACATGAGGTGCACGATATCCCCGTCCGGCGTGTCGTGACGGAAAAAAGCGAGACTCCGTAAGAGGAGCCTCGCACAAAGTCCGGATCAGGGGGACGCCATTTTGCCTGATGGAATCCCGACGCTGTTGTATGTAGGTGTCAGCGGTTGCAGCCGCAGTTGTCGCCGAAGCCGCCACAGCAGCAACAAAGGATAATCAGGATAATTATGATCCAGCAGCAGGAATTATTTCCAAAATTAAACATATTATGAACTCCATTCTGCCGCTGCGCGCCGGCATATTATAATTTTCAATCCTCACTTATCACGCGCAGAAAAATGATAAGGGCTCATCGTCTTTTGAAGACGGTACATTTTCTTTAGCTCCACCGTCTGCGTTATTCTATGCGACCCCGTGAAAAGGGGTTCCAGTGGGTAAACAGCGGATTTGCATTATATTTTTCGATCTGAAGACCGAACAAGGAGTGATCGTTCTTATGGGAAACCCTGAATACTGGAAAAATCTTTTGGGAGACGATTACAGTGATGACCTCATGAATGTCCTGCAGCCGTCCGAACAGGGAAAACAAGCTGACGCGATAAAGGCAAAGCAGCCAGCGGCGGACGAGCCGGACGACGGCGACCGCTTTTACAGCTATAACGCGCAGCAAGACAAAAAAACGGCAGCGCGAAAACAGGCACCGGCAAGCCCGGCTGCAAGTTCCGGTAAGCCGAATGAAAATGAGGAATTCAGTGTAAATTTTGATTTCGACGGTGAGTACAGAGATATACCAGATAAACGGCCGATACGGCCGCGCCGCGAGAAAAAATCCGGCTGTCTCAGCGGCGTCACCTATGTGGCGTTTATTCTCTGCGTCAGTTTACTATTCGCGTCGCTCGGATGGCTTGCCGCGACGGATGTGCTTGGCCTCGCCAATGAGGACAAGCTGGTTCAGGTGACGATCCCGGAGGACTTCACTATTGGCACTGTCGCCGACGTTTTATACCGCAGCGGTTTGATCAAGTATAAGCTTTTATTTGAAGCCTATGCCGGATTTTCACACGCCGTTAAGAAAATTGACCCCGGGACATACGAGCTGAATAAAAACTATGATTACCGCGCCCTCGTCAGCGGCATGTCCACCCATGGCGGAAAACGCGCCGAGGTCACCTTGACAATTCCCGAAGGGTTTACGGAGAAACAGATATTTCAGCTTCTTGCTGCCAACAATGTCTGTACGGAGGACGAGCTTTGGAACACGGCGACGAATGAGGCGTTCGAATACGACTTTCTCGACAAGAGTACCATCGGCGACAAGCACAGGCTGGAGGGCTTCCTGTTCCCGGATACGTATACCTTCTACGTTGGCGATTCGGCAACGCGCGTCATGACAAAAATGCTTGATAATTTTGAAGAAAAGTTCGGCGCGGACTTCATCAAGAAGGCGAAGGACATGGGTTATACGGTTCAACAGATTGTTACGATTGCTTCTATGATTGAAAAGGAGGCAGGCGGTGACAGCGAACGGGCTACGATTGCCTCCGTCATCTATAACCGCCTGAACAGCTCGGCCTTCCCATATCTCCAGATCGACGCGACAATTATTTATGGCATTGACGAAACGGGTGAGAAGTTCTCAACTACCGCCAACACGCCATATAACACCTATACAAACAAAGGTTTACCGCCCGGGCCCATTGCAAACCCCGGTATCGCGTCCATCAAAGCCGCCCTCAATCCCCAAAAGACGAGCTATTACTTCTATGCGCTCAATAAGTCGCACATGCACGATTTCTTTAAGGATGCGGCCTCCTTTGACAGCTTTGTTAACAGCGATCAGTATGGCGGATAACGTGCCCGAGTTGCTTTGCCCGGCCGGTGACATGGAGCGGCTGGAAATGGCGCTATGCTACGGGGCCGATGCCGTCTACCTGTCGGGGAGCCGGTTTGGCATGCGCGCCGCTTCAGGCTTCTCAGAAGAGGCGCTACGGCGGGCGGCGACGATGTGCCGGGAAAAAGGCGTGAAACTCTATGCCGCGTGCAACGCCGTGCTGCATGGACAGGATGTCCGCGCGCTGCCACCGTTTCTTGAATTTTTGCAGGAGGTCGGCGTGGATGCCGTCATTGTTGCCGATCTTGGTGCGTTGGCTTTGGCAAAAAAACATGCCCCGCGGCTCCAAATCCATGTCAGCACGCAGGCTGGTGTCACCAACGACGCGTGCGCCAGAGCGTTTTATGACATGGGCGCCGCGCGCGTTATCCTCGCTCGGGAGCTGACGCTTGACGAGATTGCCGACATCCGCGCCAACACACCGCCGGACCTTGCGCTTGAGGCCTTTGTACACGGCAGTATGTGCGTATCATTTTCTGGACGCTGCCTGATATCAAACTATCTGACGGGACGCGACGCCAATCAGGGTGCGTGCGCGCAGCCGTGCCGCTGGAAATATCATCTCGTGGAAGAAAAGCGGCCCGGCGAGCTGTTTGAAATTACCGAGGATAACGGCACGTTTATTTTAAATTCCCGAGACCTGTGTATGATTGAGCATATACCGGCCCTTTTGGATGCCGGGCTTGACAGCCTGAAAATAGAAGGGCGCATGAAATCGGCGTATTATGCCGCCGTCGTCACAAATGCCTACCGCCATGCGCTTGACGCCGCTGTGCGCGGCGAAGCGCCGGAGCGCCTTTGGCTTGACGAGGTTCAAAACGTCAGCCATCGGCCATACGAGACGGGCTTTTACTTCAAAGCAGACGGACCCGGCCAGTATTATGAAAACGCCATGTATTTTTCCGACAGTGACGTTGTCGCTGTTGTGGAATCGTGCGACGCGTCTCAAAATGCTGTTTTGACCCAGCGTAACAGGTTTTTTAAAGGCGATACGCTGGAGCTGCTGATGCCGGACGTGCCGCCCGTTTCCTTTGTCGCTGAGGCGTTGTATGATACCGGCGGCATGGAGCTTGACGCGACCCCACACCCGATGATGGTTTTCACCATGCGCCTGCCTGCTGTGGCACCGCGCTTTGCCGTCATACGAAAAAGGCGGCAAAAGGCGCCCGACGGCACGTGAGAACAGTTGGGAATCTTTGTGCACCATGGGACATATCCGATAAACGGCGTGTTTTGCAAGAGGCATGCCGCCGAATTTTTATTGACACAGTCAGGCGGCGTATTATATAATGAGCTTCCGCATGAGCTGTCCAGCAAGCTTTAAAATCGCCGAAATATCATCTATTTTTGTATAGCGACGCCGGGAAATGACAAATACTTGTCAGAATGTTGAGACATGCCGCGCAGCCGGGTGCCATGCGCCGGAAATGCCCGCTTACAGATACCATAAGGAGGTGCCAGGATGCTCAGAACATATCAGCCGAAAAAACGTCAGCGTTCGAAGGAACATGGATTCCGTAAAAGAATGTCAACAAAAAATGGCCGCAAGGTTCTTGCCCGCCGCCGCGCGAGAGGCCGCGCGAAGCTCTCCGCTTAATGGTTGGCGAGTCTGGTAATAATTAAGTTTAGGGCGGGTACCCCGCCCTATGGCTGTTTGACGGGAGGGGCCGTTTGGAGTTTTCGGTTTCTTTAAAAAACAACTTCGAATTCAGGCGCCTGTATGCCAAAGGCAAAAGCGTGGCCTCCCCCTATGCCGTTGTCTATTGCAGAAAAAACAGAGGTGCCCAGAACAGGCTTGGACTGACCGTCAGCACCAAAATCGGCAAGGCCGTCTGCCGCAACAGAATCAGGCGCCGCTTTAAAGAGATTTACAGGCTACACGAAAATCAATTGACACCAGGGTTTGATATAGTGATCGTTGCCAGAACGAGAAGCCGCACGGCGCGCTTTCAGGAACTGGAGGCAGATTTTTTGAAATGCTGCCAGCGGCTGGGGATTACGCATTAAATGAAAAAGATCGTCATCGCGATGATTCGCTTTTACAGAAGGAATATTTCGCCACTCACGAAGCCGAGCTGCCGGTTCGTGCCAACTTGCTCGGCGTATGCCCTCGAAGCCGTTGAAAAGTATGGTGCCCGAAAAGGGACGTGGCTGGCTGTGAAAAGAATTTTTAAGTGTCATCCGTTTCATGAGGGCGGGTATGACCCCGTCCCATAACTTTCTTTGTTTTCCGACAGATAGGAGATTGTATGTTTGACTTTATAACAAAGCCGTTCGGTTGGCTTCTCATGCTGCTGTATGAGGTCACCGTAAATTACGGTTTTGCTGTTGTTCTATTTGCACTTGTTCTGAAAATCATTCTGTTGCCGTTCCAGTATAAATCTAAGCGGAGCATGATGCAGACAAGCCGTCTCCAGCCGAAACTCAAGGAATTGGAGAAGCGGCACGGCGCCAATAAGCAAAAGTATAACGAAGAGGTGGCCAAGCTCTATCGGGAGGAGAAAATTAACCCGATGTCGGGCTGTTTGTGGTCCCTTTTGCCGTTTCCAATCCTGCTGGCACTCTTTGCCGCCATCAGAGACCCGCTGACAATCATGATGGGCGTACCGAAGGCGCTTTTGGAACAGGGCGGGGCCATTGCAAACAAGCTCTCGGAGCTCGGCTTCTCGACAACGATGAATAACAACTATATACAGATTGCGCAGACGCAGTTCATTTCCGAGCACTTTGACAAATTTGCCGGGTTGAGCGACAAGCTTCGGATGATTGATTACAACTTCCTGGGCATGAATCTCGGGCATACGCCACAGTTTAACTTCCTCTGGACGACGAACTGGAACGACGTTTCCGTCTGGCTGCCGGGCCTTTTGCTCTTCACACTGCCAATCATTTCCGGCGTTCTGGCATTCCTCTCCTCAAAAATCAGTATGCAGATCAATACGGCCGCTGACCAGCAGCAGCAGAACACGACGAAGACAATGCTGCTCCTCATGCCTTTGATTAACGTCTATTTCGCGTTTATCATGCCGGGTTCAATCGGTATTTATATCATCGCCAGCACGCTGTTTGCCATGATTCAGGATATTATTCTGACAAAGCGGTTCAAACGGATACTGGATGCGGAGGACGCCGTCAAACTCGAGCGCCAGAAAGAAAAGGAAGCCGAACTAGAGGCCAAGCATCTGGAGACGGAGCGCAAAAAAGCGGAAAACATGACGGAAAGAAACCCTAATACGTCCAAGAAAAAGCAGCACAAAAGTGAGCGGCAGGAGCAGTTGGAGAAAGCGGCGGATTGGGAGAAGAAGCATTCGGATACGGTTGAGGAAACCGACCCGAGCCGCGTCGGCACGCGCCGGTTCGCCAGAGGGCGCGCGTATGACCCGGAACGTTTTGGCGACGGTGTTGCCCTCGATGATGCGGCGACTGATGCGCCTGATGAAAACACGTAACGCGCCATTGGGCGCTGAAGGAGCTGACCGGGATGTTGAAATCAATAGAAGTGACTGGAAAAAGTGAGGATGAGGCGATCCAGTCGGCGCTGGATCAACTTGGGCTGTCGCGCGACGAAGTATCCGTTGAAATCGTCGAGCGGGCAAAAGCGGGTTTTCTCGGACTGAAAAGTACGCCGGCCGTTGTCCGCGTCACATTTGACAGCGTTACCAGCAGCGCCGAGCACGTTGAGACGTTTTTGACGGGCCTATTTGTTCGGATGGGCGTCAAAGCAACGCCTGAAATAGCCGAAGCTGAAGGGACTCTTACCGTCACACTGACCGGGGAAGACCCGGGGGCGTTAATCGGACGCCGCGGCGAAACGCTGGACGCCATACAGCATCTGACCAACTATGTTATTAACCGTGGCAATGCCGCGCACGTCCGCGTCAGCGTCGACGCTGAGAATTACAGAGAGCGCCGCAACGAGGCGCTGGAGCGGCTTGCCGAAAAAGTTGCCGCCAAGGTCGTCAAATACAGGAAGAATATGACGCTTGAACCGATGAACTCTTATGAGCGCCACGTCATCCATACGGCACTGCAGGAAGTTGCCAATGTGACAACATACTCCGTCGGAACGGAGCCGAACCGACGCATTGTCGTCGCCTATGAACGCAAGGGTGGAGAGACAAACAGCCAGCCGACGTATCGGGAATGGAGATAAGATAAGAGGGGGTGCGGCAAATGGTACTTGACAAAGTGCGGGAGCTGTTGGCATCGCAGTTCGAGCTGGATATCAGCAAAATATCGCAGGACACGGATATCGTTGCGGATCTCGGCGCCGATTCCTTAGACCTTGTTGAGATGATAATGATGCTGGAAGAGGAATTCGGTATTGTTATTACAGACGAGACAATTTATGGGTATAAGACAGTCGGAGAAGTGACAGCGTTTATTGAAAACATGCTTGACAAAACGCTTTAAATTCAATTAAAAAGAAGAGCGGTGCAGGTTATGCCTGCACCGCTTAATTTATGAATTCGGAAACGTCAGGGTTAAGACATCACGCGTTTAGCGCCGTACCAGACACGCGTGTAATAGTCGCTGTCAAGGCTTGAGATGACGACGCCGATTTTGGGCGTTGAGGCATGGACAAATTTGTTATTGCCGATGTAAATTCCAACGTGCGTCACGCTGTGCCCGCCGTTTGAGGAAAAGAAGACAAGGTCACCCGGCTGAAGGTCTGCTTTCTTAACGGACGTACCGTCATTCTTAAACTGGCTCGATGCCGTCCGATTGACATTATAATCAAAATGACGGAAAACGTAGTAAACAAGACCAGAGCAGTCAAAACCGGACGAAGGAGACGCGCCGCCATAAACATAATTGTAACCGACATACTGCGTGGCAAAATCAACAAGAACCTGGCGGGCCGACAGCTGCTCGGAGGAGAGCTGTGTCACGGTGACGTTGTTGGCACCCGTCTGAGCCGCGGCGGTTGTACCGGACGGCGTAGGCGTCGCCACAATGCTTACAAAATCAGATCGTATATAGCCCGTTTTGCCGCTATATTTGACTTTATACCAGCCATTATTGATGCCGATGACACTAACGACCGCGGCGTTCTTGCAGGTGCACAGTAAAGTTCCCGATGTTGAGGGTGTTGCACGCATGGAGACGCTGTCACCTGTGACGCTGCCGATTGCATTGAAATTTTCTGCTTTTAAAACGTTCGACAGATACATCGTCGCGACGTACCCGACGGTCCCGTTATAATTGACGCGATACCAGTCGCTGCTCGTCTGCTCGAGAACGACCATCTTTTCGTTATGTGCAACGGTTGCAACGATCGGTAATGAAGTATCCGGCCCCGAGCGAATGTTGAGACTGGAGGCGGAAACGGTCGCTGCGCCGTAGGCAATGCTGCCGGCTGCGGCTGTTATGTATTGTGCTGTTAACAGGACCGATAAGACCATCAGCACAGCGAAAAGCTTATTGAATAATCGCAAAACACATCACACCTTTCCGATTGCGCTTATTTTGAATTCAATGCCCTGTCAAGCCAGACGGCGGCAACATCTATTGCCGCATACAAGCTATTTTTCTCGCTTTTTTTAACGACTCTGTCACGTGACTTTAAATCGGGATCCGTAAGCTGCAGCTGCACGATGATTTTCGTCGCCACATCCATATCTTTAACCTTTTTCGTTTCCGTGACCTGAAGCATGATTATATATTTATCGGACATGCTGCCGTAATAGATGAGATTATCCTTGCGTCTGAGTGGATGACCCTTATACTCTAATAGTGATTCTGCCGAAGCTGTGGACATACTTCGCCCCCTTTCTATGATTGTAACGGAATTGTAACACATTGTTTCCCAGATGTCAATATAAAAAGCACCAATTCCGGTCAATATAGACAATGTCACTGTCAAAGCATGATATGATTGGTATAAATTATACAATAAGGACATAAATGCCGGCAGAAAATATAAAAAACAGCCGATGACGTGTCATCGGCTGTTTTAAAATGTGATGAAGATTGCGGCCAGGTTATTTCTCCAGATAGAATTTAACAAGCTCTTGCAGGAGCTCGTCCCTATCGAGGCGACAGATGAGGCTGCGGGCGTTGTTATAATTTGTAATATAGGTGGGGTCTTCCGATAAAATATAGCCGACAATCTGATTGACCGGATTGTAGCCTTTAACACGCAGCGATTCATAAACCGAGGAGAGTATTTCGCGTGTCTCGGTTCTTGTTGTCACGACATCAAATTTTCTCGTATATCCGTCCATCACGATGCCCTCCTTGCATAATCAAATGCGCTCACGATAGATACACAACAATATTATAACAAATTTTAGCAGTGTGTAAAGCCGATTGTGTTACAATTTCATGACAAAAACCACAAGATGTTAGCAAATAGAACAAAATTACATATCCATCTGCTCTTTGCCAAACGGCTCCGGCAGTAAGGCTGTTAGCGGATAGCTGACGTAACGCCCGTCCGAACGCGAGCAAAGCACTTCAATCCGCGGCGAAAATTCCCACAAAACCTGACGGCAGGTGCCGCATGGGAAGCAATAGGCGTTCGTATCAGCATAGATGGCAATACGCTTAAAGCTACGGTGACCGGCACTGACTGCACTGGCAACGGCAGCCCGTTCGGCACAAAGTGTGCACTCCAGCGCGGCGTTTTCAATTTTGCTGCCGGTGAAAACAGTGCCGTCTTCACACTCCAGTGCAGCACCGACGGCAAAACGCGAATAAGGGGCATAAGCGTTCTTCACGGCATTGGCCGCTTTTTCAATCAAATTTCTGTCTGTCATGGCGTCCTCCCGTTCCGGAATAACCGGTACTCATAGAAAAATGCCGTTTCGTCCGCGGTGTTTAGATAAAGTAGCGAACACCGCTTTCGAAAATTGGCTGATGCTTATTGCCGACAATGTTTTTCGCGACATATGCGCCGCGGCGCTCGGTATGCGCCATCTTGCCAAAAACGCGCCCATCTGGGCTTGTAATGCCCTCAACAGCCATAACTGAACCGTTCGGGTTTAGGAGAATGTCCATCGACGGTGTGCCGGAAGCATCGCAGTACTGCGTGGCGAGCTGCCCGCTGGCAAGCAAGCCTTTTATCGTCTCATTAGAGGCAATAAAGCGCCCCTCACCGTGCGAAACGGGAATCGCATGCACGTCGCCAACTTGGCAGAGGTTCATCCACGGCGAGTGGACGGACGCAACACGCGTATAAACGTATCTGGACTGGTGACGGCCAATCAGGTTGTAAGTCAACGTCGGGCAAGCCGCGTCCGTCTGCCGGATTTCACCAAAGGGAACGAGCCCGAGCTTGATGAGCGCCTGAAAACCATTGCAGATGCCGAGCATGAGACCATCACGGTTGTACAAAAGATCATGGACGGCGTCCGTAATGCGCGGATTCCTGTAAAAGGCCGTAATAAATTTAGCCGAGCCGTCCGGCTCATCGCCGCCGGAAAAACCGCCGGGCAGAATAATAATCTGGCTGTTCCGGATCGCCTTTTCAACAGCGTCAACGGACTCTTCCAAAAAAGATGACGTTAAGTTGCGGACCAGTTTCGTGTCGGCAATGCCGCCAGCCGCGATGACGGCCCGGGCTGTATCGATTTCGCAGTTGGTGCCGGGAAAAGCGGTGATGACCGCGCGCGGCTTGGCAAACGATTGCTTTGGCGTGAGAAGGCACTTGTCTGGAAAACTGACAGCTGGAACCGGAGCCGTTTCACCGGCTTTTGTTTTAAAAACATCCTCGAGCGTCTGTTCCCAGCGCTCGCATAAAGGTTGAAGGTCAATCGTTTCTGCCTCGAAAACGAATACGGGGGTTTCGGAAATGCGACCAAGGGGCAGCGCCCCGTCGACAGGGCCGGTCACTTCCGCAATAATTGATCCAATGGGCGCTGAAAAAAGGGTATCGATGTCCAAGCCTAAGTCTGCCGTTAAGCCGAGATGATTGCCGAGCGCCATTTTAAAGAGGCCTTCGGCAATACCGCCGCTTGTGACGGCCCAAGCTGAGACAATAACGCCGTGCCCGGCAAGCTGATGGACGGTTTTCCAAACTTGCTTCGTTTCAGAAAGCGTCCGCCCGGCTTTGAAGAGCACAACGGCGTTCCCAGGCTGCTTGAATTCAGGGGATAGGACGCGCGACGCGTCATTTGGCGCGACGGCAAATGAAATGAGAGACGGCGGCACGTCAAGCTCGTTAAAAGAGCCGGACATGCTGTCTTTGCCGCCGATGGCGGCAAGTTCCAAGTCCATCTGTGCTTCTAAGGCACCGAGGAGGGCGGACAGCGGCTTACCCCAACGGACAGCGTCGTGCCGCAGGCGCTCAAAATACTCCTGAAACGAAAGATAAACGGCGTCGGGGTCGCACCCGGCTGCAACAAGTTTGGCGACTGAGGTCACAACAGCAGTTTTAGCCCCTTCAAAGGGGTTTTGCGCGGACAAAAACGGGTCAAAACCGAAGGACATGACAGAACAAGTCGATGTCTGCCCGGAAAAAGCGGGCAGGAGCGCCGCCATCACCTGCGCCGGTGTGCGCTGCGTTTTGCCGCCAAAAGGCATTAAGACGCTGCCGGCCCCAATTGAGCTGTCAAAGCGCTCAATAAGGCCGCGCTGGGAGCACGCGTTCAACCCGCCGACGAGTGCTAGAAAGCGCTCGCCGAGGGATGCTCTAGATGAATCGGCTTGCTCCGCCGGAAGCGGCGGCACAACGGCCGAGATATGCTTTTCAGAGCCGTTGGACGCCAGAAATTCACGGCTTAAATCCGCGATCACCTTGCCCTCAAAGCGCATGACAAGACGGGGCGATTCCGTCACCTCAGCGACGACGTAAGCTTCGAGATTCTCCTTGGCCGCTTTTTCAATAAAAGCTGAGACATTTTCCGGTGCCACGACGACGGCCATGCGTTCCTGTGACTCGGAAATGGCAATTTCCGTACCGGTTAAGCCGTCGTATTTTTTCCGGACACGGGAAAGGTCAATCGACAGACCGTCGGCCAGCTCGCCGATGGCAACCGAAACGCCGCCCGCGCCAAAATCGTTGCAGCGCTTGATCATGGCCGTGACAGCCGGGCCAAGAAACAAGCGCTGGATTTTGCGCTCTTCCGGCGCGTTGCCTTTTTGAACCTCCGAAGCCATCGTGACAAGTGAGGCATCGTTGTGCGTCTTGGAGGACCCCGTCGCGCCACCGATGCCGTCGCGGCCTGTCCGGCCGCCGAGCAGCAAAACTTGATCGCCTGGGGCGGGCGTCAGGCGAACAACGTCCTTCGCCCGAACGGCACCGACAACGGCACCAATCTCCATGCGCTTGGCGACATAGCCGGGGTGGTAGCACTCATGAACAAGCCCGGTTGCCAGGCCGATTTGATTACCATAGGACGAATAGCCCTGTGCGGCTGTCACCGTCAGCTTGCGCTGCGGGAGCTTGCCGGGCAGCGTGTCCATAATCGCAACGCGCGGGTCGCCGGAGCCTGTTACGCGCATGGCCTGATAAACATACGCTCTGCCGGATAGCGGGTCTCTGATGGCTCCGCCGATGCATGTTGCAGCACCGCCAAACGGCTCAATTTCGGTCGGGTGGTTATGTGTTTCATTCTTGAACATCAACAGCCAGTCTTCCTTTTCACCGTTGACTGTCGCGTCGACATGAATGGAGCAGGCGTTGATCTCATCGGAGATGTCGATGTTTTTCAAAAGACCGCGCTTGGCAAGCGCTTTGGCCGCGATGGTCGCGATGTCCATCAGTGTTTCAGGGCGCTTGGCCGCTTTGTCGCCATAAACCTCGTTTCGGAGGTCTTTGTATCTGGTATAGGCGCGGGAAACGGCCTCATCCTCGATGTTAATATCGTCAAGATGTGTGCCAAAGGTTGTGTGGCGGCAATGGTCGGACCAGTATGTGTCAATCAGCCTGATTTCCGTCTCGGTCGGGTCGCGCTGCTCGGTCCGGCGGAAATAGGCCTGCATAAAGCGCAGATCGTCCATGTCCATAGCCAGCCCAAAGGTGTCATGCAGGCGCGAAAGCACTGCATCGTCGGCGTCAATAAAACCGCTCACAACGCCGACGGGTGCCGGAACAATTGTTTCCTGATACAGTGTTTCAGGTTTTTCAAGACCGGCACGGCGCGTTTCAACAGGGTTAATGAGATAATCAGATAGGCGATTTTTATCCGTTTCGTTGAGAGTACCGACAAACACATAGATTTTTGCCGCTTTAACGGCAGGCCGGTCAAGGCATGTGAGCATTTGGATGCACTGCGCGCAGGAATCGGCACGCTGGTCAAACTGCCCGGGGAGGGCCTCGACGCCTAAAACCCAATTATCGCCGGTAAAGGCCGGCAACGCTTCGTCATAACAATCGTCAACCTGCGGCTCGGAAAAGACGGTGCCGCGCGCCTTATTATAAATATCTTCCGTTATGCCTTCAACGTCGTACCGGTTGAAAATTCGGACGGCTTGAAGGTCTTTTAAACCGAGAAAATCGCGCAGATCGACGGAAAGGCCTTGCGCTTCAATATCATAGCCGGGCCTTTTTTCTGTGTAGCATCTGTAGACGTGCATAGTTGCCCCTTCCCCTGGTCAGCCGAGATTGATTTTCCAAGACGTCAGCCCATAAAAAACATCGGACTGCGTCGGGTTTAAACCGCTGATAACATTTCTGTTGGCGTGGACGGTATATTGCCTGTATAAAATCGGGATGATCGGATCGGTTGAATCGACATAAGCGCACAGCTGCGCGGCCGCCGTTTTTTCGGTTTCATCGTCCGACGCGGCCAGTAATGCGTTAATACGCGTCTGGCAGGCCGTTGTCCCGGCGTGGCCGTAATCAACCGAACCGCCGGGCGCCAATAGCGCAGAAAGATCATTATCGGCGGGCAGATAGACATCGCCGTAATACATATCGAAATTACCGTTTTTTAAAGCCTCAACATAAGCGCTCCAGGATAGCGGCTTGAGTTCAACATTGATACCGACCTTTTTTAGCGAATCAACGACCTGTTGGGCTGCGGCGACCTTGTAACTGTTGTCGGCATTGACGATGAAGGTGAGCTTAAAAGGGACAAGCGTATTGCCGGAGCTCGGGAATTCAAGGAAACCGTCCGTATCGTCATCGCGCATCCCGAGCGATGAGAAGATGCTCGACAGCTCGCTGAGCGTATCGGTAATCTGCGGCTCCCAAGCTGTATCGTAAAACTTATAATTCGGGCTTAGAATAAGCGGTGCTGCAAGGGCATGACCGTTGTAAACGGCGCTCACGATGCTTTTTCGGTCAATTATAAGCGAAAAAGCGTTGCGGATTTTCGCGTTCGACAAGACGCGGTTATGCAGGTTAAAGCCGACATACTGCAAAATCGTCGTATTATAATAGCGAATTTCATGGTCGTTTAAAATATTGATTTCCGAGGCATCGGCCGGGTCGTCCCAGAACATGTCGACGGCCTGCGAGGAAAATTCAACCGATAGGTCTGAGTTCGTGCAGTCCTTTAAATAGATCTCAGAAACGGGAATTTTAGCGGCATCGCGATATGTGGTGAGGGCGACGAGATGGGCCGAGCCTGTATCATCATAATAATATGGGCCAGAGCCCGCCGGGTGGGTGCTGTTGATGGCGCCGCTTTTAATAATCGGTACATCTAAAAGCTCCGGCAGCTTATAATTTGCTTTGGTGAGCGTGATCTTCAGCGTGAGGGCGTCGACTGTCGAGATGCCTGAAAGAGCCCCAAAGCGACCGGCAAAACGGCCGAGTTGACTGGCCCAGTTAAGTGAATACTTGACGTCGGCCGCATTGAGGGTTGACCCGTCGCTCATGGCAACGCCGGATTTTAGCGTGATGGTATATGTTTTGCCGTCGGATGATGTTGAAAAGCTGTCACAGAGGACGGACTCGGCTTCCATTTTGTCATTCAGAACAAAGAGCCCCTCATACATCAGCGGTGCCAGCGCCATATTATCCGGCGAAGTTCCCGTAATTGGATTGAGCGTTTGGCCCGCGGCATACCGAATTGTGAAGACGTGATCGGAGGCATTTGAAGCGCCCGCCGTTACGCCGGGGGAGGCGCTGGACGCCGGATCATCAGATGATTTGGATGATGACGCACAGGAAGACAGTGTCGCCGCCAAAAGGGCGCCGACGAGCAGCAGGGCAAGCGATTTTTTAAAATGCCGTTTCAATGGGCGCTTCCTTTCAGCATGATCACGGTGGCCTGGCTTCCCCGCTGTCCCTTCGTGACGCGGTGCGACCAGTATTTTGTGTTGGAGCAGGCCGTGCATTCCGGTGAAACGTCGATATTCTCCGCCTTTAACCCCGCGCGGCTCAAAAGAAACGTGTTAATACCTTTCAAGTCGACGTTAAACGTGCTGTCATCTGCTCGGATGAAATTCGACGCGGCTGCGCCGATAAGGGCTGAAACAGCGGCGGTGACATCTTTCCCCGTTTCAAAGCAGCATTGAGAGATACAGGGCCCAATGGCCGCACGGAGGTTTTTCGGGTGCGTCCCGAAACACGCAGCCATTTTCCGGACGGCCGCACCGGCAATGTCTGCCACCGTCCCGCGCCAGCCCGCATGAACGGCACCGACGGCGTGCGCTTGGGGGTCAAATAGTAACATCGGGACACAATCCGCCGTGAAGATAACGAGCGGCACGTTTATCGCCGCCGTGACGAGACCGTCAGCCTCAAACGGGACGGGCTGGAACACATCCACACGGTCTTCTTTTGTGACAAGACGAACCTCAGCCCCATGTACCTGCCGGGAAAAGACAAAGCCGCCGGCTGGAAGACCGAGGGATGCGGCAAGCAGCTGATAGTTTTCCCGGACGGCAGTCGGGTCATCCCCGACGTTCTGGCCGAGATTCAACGATGCGTGTATGCCGCGGCTGACACCGCCACCGCGCGTTGTAAAGGCATGGGTGACAGTCAGAAGCGATGACGTCATAAAAGGGATGCCGCCCACGCTTTTCTCTGCAAATGACATAATTCAGTCGTTTCTGCCGCAGCAGTCCTTATACTTCATCGGTAAGCCGTTTGAGCGTTTTTTGCCGCAGGGGCAGGGGTCGTTCCGGCCAATTTTCGCGCCTTTTTTAACCGGCTGTTGTTTGGCGGAATCGTCGCCTCCGGCGTTTTCAACCGCGCTGGCGTTTTTTGAAACGCTCTTGCGTTCCAGCGTCTGCTCTTTCTTGACGCGCGCGACAAATATCCGGCGGACGACTTCTTCCTTGATGCCGCCGATCATGGCCTCAAACATGTCGTAGCCCTCGCGCTTATATTCGTCAACAGGGTTTGTCTGCCCGTAGGCCCGGAGACGGACGCCGTCTCGAAGCTCTTCCATAGCGTCAATATGTTCCATCCAGTATTCGTCAACAACACGCAGCATGATGACGCGTTCGAGCTCACGCATGAGCGGCGCGTCTGTCCCCGGCAGGAGACCAAGCTCCTTTTCCTTCGCCTCATAGGCGGCAATGGCTTTATCATATAAAAGGTCACGAAGCTCGTCGCGGCTGATTTTTTTCGTTTCCGACAACTGCGGAATGTCACGTTTATTTAAAAACAACTGTTCATACGGCTTGACAAGCTCGTCAAGTTCCGCCTGATCGGACAGGCTGCCATGTTCGCCGAAGCTGCCGGCAAGCGCCGCGTCAATCACCTCACCGATCATACCCTGCAGATTTGCCTTGATATCCTCGCCGTCAAGGACCTTGCGGCGCTGCTCATAAATGAGCGTGCGCTGCGTGTTCATGACGTCGTCATATTCCAAAACGTGCTTGCGCGACTGGAAGTTGCGGCTTTCAACCTTTTTCTGCGCCTGCTCTATCGCGTTGGAGAGAATTTTCTGATCGATGGGCGTGTCCTCGTCAAGGCCGAGCGAGTCCATCATGCCCATGATGCGCTCGGAGCCGAACAGGCGCATAATATCATCCGTCATGGCGATATAAAACCGCGTTTCGCCGGGGTCGCCCTGGCGGCCGGCGCGGCCGCGGAGCTGGTTGTCAATCCGGCGGGACTCATGGCGCTCGGTACCGAGAATGAACAGGCCGCCCGCCTCTTTCACTTTTTCGGCCTCGGCGCTTGTGACGGCTTTATGCTTATCAAGACTTGATGTGTAAAGACGGCGGGCTTCAAGAATGCGCTCATCCTCTGTCTCGGCATAACCGGTGGCCTCGACAATAACGTCGTCTGAGATATCCGCTTTTTGCAGATCGCTTTTCGCCATATATTCGGCATTGCCGCCGAGCATAATGTCTGTACCGCGCCCGGCCATATTCGTGGCAATCGTGACAGCACCGAGCTTTCCGGCCTGTGCGACGATTTCGGCCTCCTTCTCATGGTGCTTGGCGTTAAGAACATGATGCGGAACGCCGCGCTTTTTCAGCATGGCGGATAAGAGCTCGCTCTTTTCAATGGAGACGGTGCCGACAAGGACGGGCTGGCCTTTTTTATGGCAGTCGTCAATCTGATTGATGATCGCTTTATATTTGCCGTTTTCAGTTTTGTAAATGACATCAGGGTTGTCGATGCGCAAAAGCGGGCGGTTTGTCGGAATTTCGATGATATCGAGATTGTAAATAGCGCCGAACTCCTCTTCCTCAGTCAGCGCCGTACCGGTCATGCCGGAGAGCTTGTCATACAGGCGGAAATAGTTTTGAAAGGTGATCGTGGCAAGAGTTTTACTCTCATGAGCGACCTTGACGTGCTCCTTGGCCTCGATGGCCTGATGAAGGCCCTCGTTATAGTGGCGCCCGAACATCAAACGGCCGGTGAATTCGTCGACAATGATGACCTCGCCATCCTTGACAACGTAGTCAACATCGCGCTGCATAACGCCGTGGGCTTTGACAGCCTGATTGATGTGATGGGAAAGCGTGTTGTTTTCAAGATCCGATAGATTTTCAAGCCCGAAATACTGCTCGGCCTTGGCGATGCCTTTAGCCGTCAGCGTTGCGGTGCGGGCTTTTTCGTCGACGACGTAATCCTCGTCAATATCCTCATCCTCCTGTGACTTCTCGTCAATGGAGGCATAGACTTTTTTCTTCAGCTTGCTGACAAACTCGTCGGCCTTTGTGTACATATCCGTCGATTCATCGCCCTGGCCGGAAATGATAAGCGGCGTTCTGGCTTCGTCGATCAAAATAGAGTCAACCTCGTCAACAATGGCAAAGGAATGGCCGCGTTGTACCATGTTTTGGCTGTAGAGCGCCATGTTGTCACGCAGGTAGTCAAAGCCCATCTCATTGTTGGTACCGTAGGTGATGTCCGCCGCGTATGCTGCGCGCCGTTCCGGGCTTGACAGACCGTGGACGATCAGGCCAACAGACAAACCCATAAAGCGGTGGACCTTACCCATCCAGTCGCTGTCGCGCCGGGCGAGGTAATCGTTGACGGTGACAATGTGGACGCCGTTGCCGGCAAGCGCGTTTAAGTAGGAGGGTAAAACAGCGACGAGCGTTTTGCCTTCACCGGTTTTCATCTCGGCAATACGGCCCTGGTGGAGGACGATGCCGCCGATTAGCTGGACCTTATACGGCCGGAGACCCAAAACGCGGTCGGCAGCCTCACGCACGGCGGCAAATGCCTCCGGCAGAATATCGTCAAGCGTTTCGCCGCTGCCAAGTCTTTCTTTAAATTCAGCCGTCTTGGCCTTTAAGGCCTCGTCTGACAGGTCTTTGTATTCCTCTTCATAAGACTCGATCTTAGCAACGAGCGGGGCAATGGTTTTGAGCTCGCGCGTGCTGTGCGTGCCAAAAACTTTTGAAACGAGTTCTTTAAACATATGACTGCCTTTCCTGCGGATAGAGTGTGATTTGGTTAACCAACGTATTATAGCATACACATATGAATAAAAAAAGAGATTCCTATAAAAAATGAGTAATCCAATGCTGATGGGGTCGCATCAAGCAAAAAGGCTGCCCACGGGGTGTTTTTGCCTGTAAAAATCAAGCAATATAAACGGAATATGGAACAGAGGTTAACTTGTAATCAGGCATACTTTTTTAGTTGCGAAAAATGGAGAAAGGAATCGGGCGGCGTAAAACTTTTTGTTGACAACACCGGGCTGTTTTGCTATCATTAACCTCACTGACGGTAAGGGTGCGCTGGTGTAGCTCAGCCGGTAGAGCAGCTGATTTGTAATCAGCAGGTCGGGGGTTCGAATCCGTCCACCAGCTCCATTTCGCCTTCCGTCAAAATTGAATATGGAGGAGTTCCCGAGTGGCCAAAGGGGGCAGACTGTAAATCTGTTGTCACCGACTTCGGTGGTTCGAATCCACCCTCCTCCACCAGATTCACCGGCGTAAGCGTTGAGCTTGCGCCGGCATTATTTTGACATTACGATAATACCATTAAAATGAATTATCGAAGGCTATTCGCGGCATATGGCTGGCAATTGCACTTGACTTCCTGCTTTTTTGTGATAAATTAGTTGTAAGAACAACGGTTGCCATGACAACTAAAAGGAGAGGGATCACCATGCTGCACAGCGATCTATCTATTATCGCCAGAGGAAGTGAGACGTTCATGTCGCGATGCCTGGGCGATTTCGGCATAACGGCGGCGGAAGTTATTCTTCTGATATACCTTTATGGGCACGATAATTCGCGCCAGGAGGACCTTGCGGAATACTTTATGCTTGACAAGGGGACGATTGCTAAAACGCTTCAGAAGTTGGAAAAGAAAGAGATTATCGAGCGAATAGTCAACAAAGAAGACCAACGCGAAAAAGTAAGCTGCCTAACTGATAAAGGCTATGCCCTCCAGGACGTTTGCACCGATCTTGTCCGGCTCTGGCATGAGACGATGTTTCAGGGTATCACCGCCGAGGAGGGTAAAATTTTTGAGAGAACAGTCCATAAAATAGCGGCAAATGTAACGGAAAATCTTGAAAAATGGGAGCATGTTTATGGAAGGGCAAACGCGTCGTAAATATTTTGTTGGCATTCTGATTGTCTATCTTGCCGGGATATTCATGGGCGCGATTGACACGGGTATCGTCACCCCGGCTCGCGAAATTATCCAGAATAATTTTTTGGTCGACGGGAAAACTGGCATCTGGATGATTACCGTCTATACATTGGCATATGCCGCCAGCATTCCTGTCACGGGTAAGCTGGCCGATAGAGTCGGGCGCAAGACGATTTACATAATTAGTATTTTTCTTTTTGGATTTGGATCACTCTTTTGCGGCCTGTCACACAATTTCGGCGGTTTTTGGTTTCTCGTTGGCGCCCGGGCGCTGCAGGCCGTTGGCGGCGGTGGAATTGTCCCAATAGCCACAGCGGAGTTTGGCACGTCTTTTCCGGTCGAGAAACGTGGCATGGCGCTCGGCCTCGTCGGTGCCGTATATGGCATAGCTAATATTTTTGGCTCGCTGGCGGGCAGCGCAATTCTAGATTTATTCGGCAATCAGAATTGGCAGTACATCTTTTTTATCAATGTTCCCATCACTGTCTTCATTATTATTGTCGGTGTTATTGTCCTGCCGAATAACAAAGACATCAGCGGGAAAAAGATCGATTTTCTCGGCATCCTATTCGTTGTAGCAATGGTATTGGCACTGCTTTACGGCCTCCAAAATATTGATTTCTTTAATTTCAAGGAATCCTTTTTGAGCACGGCAGTTTACCCATACCTCATCGCGTTTGTCGTTCTGTTACCGGTGTTTATCATTGCAGAGAAAAAGGCGCAGGATCCGATTATCAATCTAGACTATTTTACGAACAAACGAATCGCCATGACGCTGCTTGTTGCGTTTGTTGCGGGTTTTATCCTGATGGGAATTGTTTTTATACCACAATTTTCAGAGAACGCCCTGAAAATGAAGTCAGGGACAGGCGGATATTTCACGATGATTCTTGGACTTCTGGCCGGGGTATCAGCAGCGTTTTCAGGACGGTTGATCGACAAAATCGGGGCAAAATCCGTTCTTTTAATCGGATTTGCAATTTCTATTGTCGGAGCGCTCTTTTTGATGCTTGTGGCGGCAAATAACCCCGGCATTGTGAACGTCGTAACGAGCCTTATGCTGTTAGGCTTCGGGCTTGGTTTTACCATGGGTGCGCCGGTTAATTACATGATGCTGGAAAATATCTCCGACAAGGACGCAAGCGCTGGTCTCGCAACGCTTTCACTACTCCGCTCCGTCGGCACGACAATCGCACCGGCTATTATGGTGGGGTTTATCGCCCATGCCGGATTATCGCTACAGTCCAATTTGACTGCAGCACTGCCGGACGAGATTAAGGTGCCTAATCTGCCCTATGTACAGGAGATTATGGCAGAGACCGACAAGCTGAAAAACGACCCGAACATGGCTGAAAAACTCAACGGCGTCGATATACCAGATCTTACGGCGATGCAGACGGTAAAAATTAATTTTGAAAGCAATGACGAAAGTGTCTCGATCCCTGACGACGTTTTAAAAGCGTTTCAGACATCCGACGTGACAACAATTACAGATGCGGTGAAGCTTTTTGCGGAGGCGATGTTTGATGAAACGTCGCCGCAGCGAGTTGACGAGATTCAAAAAGGGATCAAAAGCGGTATTGACGGGATTACGGCAGGCCGCAATGAACTTTCTAACAGTATCTCAAAGCTTCATGCTGGTTATAGTGGACTCAGCCAAGGTGTTGATGGGATGCAGCAAGGGCTCGTGCAGCAGCAGGCAGCGATAGAGCAGCTGCAGCAATTTGTACCGATGATGACAGGGGCGCTGCCCGGCGGCATGACGCTTTTGGATATCATTCCGGCAGCCGTCAGAGAGGGTATCCCCAAAAGCGTTCAGGCGACGCTGGCTACCGTGAAAACACCAGAGGATTTGCAAGCGCAGATATCGGCGCTTGAAGAAGCTGAAACGGCACTCAATGCAAAAATCCTTTCAAGTAAAAAAGCCCTTGTAGATATGAAAACAGCGCTTACGGAAATGGCAGCCGCCGAGGACGAGATGACGACACTCGTATCGCAAATGACGGTACTTCGTGACGAGATACCGGCGGCGTTTAAAACAGCTGAGTCAGATTATCTAGCTGAAATTGACAGCCGAAGCGCACGGCTCGAAAACGTATATCAGAGGACACTCAACGGCGGCTATAAAATGACTTACCTAGTTGTTGCCGTTTCGGCGGCCGTCGCTATGTTGCTGCTGGTGTTTTATCAAAAGAAAAAAGACGAGACAGCATGAAATTTAGCTGTTAAATAAACACTTAATGGCGGTAACATCCTGTTATGTGCCGTTTTATCGCTCCAAACGCATGGCGCGCATAGCGTTTAAAATTGCAAGCAGTGCCACGCCGACGTCGCCAAATACGGCTTCCCACATGGTCGCAAGCCCCAGCGCCCCGAGAAGGAGGATGACGGCCTTCACCGAGAGTGCGAAAATAATGTTCTGCCAGACGATAGCCCGCGTCCGACGCGCTATCCGGATGGCCGAAACGAGCTTTGAGGGTTCATCCGTCATCAGGACGATGTCGGCGGCCTCAATGGCGGCATCAGAGCCGAGCGCCCCCATCGAAACGCCGACGTCGGCCCGCGCGAGCACCGGGGCATCGTTAACACCGTCTCCCACAAAAACGAGCGTTTTGCTTTTCTGCTTTTCCTGTTGCAGGACTTCAAGCTGTGCCACCTTCTGCGCGGGAAGAAGGTCTGTCACAACCGCGTCCAGACTGATGCTTGCGGCTATAGCCTCGCCGGAGGTCTTGACGTCACCGGTCAGCATAACCGTTTTTCGGACGCCAAGGGCTTTCAGGTCTTCGATGGTCTGGCGGCTATCCGGCTTTAACGTGTCGGCGATGACGATAGACCCGGCGAACACGCCGTCAATCGCTACATAAACGATACTTCCCGGTAATGTGCTTACTTGCCACTCAATTCCCGCCGACGCCATAAGCCTGCCGTTGCCCGCGAGGACCTCTTTGCCGTCCACCATGACGCGGACACCGAGACCGGGGAGCTCTTCATGCGCCCCGACCCGTTCCGGGCGGACGGGCTGCCGGAAAGCTTTTTGGAGCGAGACAGCAATCGGATGATTTGAAAAGCTCTCGGCGTGCACGGCGAAATCAAGAAGTGCCGCTTCCGACCAGCCGTTTGCACAGGTTGTTTCCGTCACGTCAAAAACGCCTTTTGTCAAGGTGCCTGTTTTATCGAAGACGACCGTATCAATGGTGTTGAGAGCCTCCAGATAATTGCCGCCTTTAATCAAAATGCCGTTGCGGGAAGCGCCGCCGATCCCGCCGAAGTAGCTGAGCGGGATGGAGATGACAAGCGCGCACGGGCAGGAGACAACGAGAAAGACGAGCGCCCTGGAGAGCCAGTCATGAAACACCGCCCCGGGTATAATAAGCGGTGGAATAATGGCAAGCGCCAGCGCCGAGAAGACGACAAACGGCGTATAAAACCTGGCGAATTTTGTGATAAAAGTCTCTGTCGGCGCTTTTTTGCTGCCGGCGTTTTGCACGAGATCAAGGATTTTTGAAACGGTCGAATCGCCAAAGACTTTTGTAACCGCAATCGTCAGCAAGCCGTTTTGATTGACGGAGCCGGACAAAACGGCGCTGCCTGGCTCAACGTCGCGAAATAGGGCTTCTCCTGTCAAGGCTGATGTATCAAGAGCCGAGCGGCCTTCAACAACGCGCCCGTCAAGCGGGATTTTTTCACCCGGCTTGACGACTATTAAATCGCCAACGGCAACGTCTTCCGGGGCGACACGACGAAGCGTACCGTCAATTTTTAAATTTGCGGTATCTGGCCGGATGTCCATCAGCGCGGCGATGGAACGGCGGGAGCGACTAACGGCGAGATGTTCAAACGCCTCACCCACCTGATAAAAAAGCATGACCGCCACGCCCTCGGGGTATTGCCCGATGGCAAACGCACCAATTGTCGCGACGCTCATGAGAAAATTTTCGTCAAAGAAGTCGCCTTTCAGGATGTTTTGCAGCGCCCGGAAAACGACCGCGCCGCCAATCAGCACATAACTGATCAAAAAAAGCGCCAGTGCCGCCGTTTTGCTAGAATTTGCGAGGAGTCCAGCGACAAAAAAACCGACGCCTGCCACAAAAGCTATTTGACGGACACGCATTTTTCTTGTCTCGTCGTTATCTGCCGCCGGTTTTTCGCCGGACGATACGGTCATATCGGGCTCAATTGCATTGATGATGGAAGACGCCTGCCGGACGATGTCTGGCAGCGCCTTTTTGTCGGACACCGTGAGCGTCAACCGCTGCGCGGCAAAGTTTATTTCTGATGTCAAAACACCAGTAATGGCATTTGTCTGCGCCTCAATTTTTTGCGCGCAACTAGTGCAGCTCAGCCCTTCCAAAAAGAGAATATGCCGGCCGGGTCCTGTTGTTTTCTGATCCATAATGAGTCCCTCGTCTAAATCGATATAATAAAATAACCCATTCAACTATGCGCCGCATACAAAGCATACGCTTGCAGCACTATTCGCAGACGTGTTGAAGTCCCTGATCAAAAATATGGCGAACATGATCGTCGGCTAGAGAATAAAATATAATCTTACCGTCCCGATGGTAATTGACAAGCTTGGCTTGCTTTAGAATACGAAGCTGATGGGAAATCGCCGACTTTGTCATCCCCAGCAGTACGGCGATATCGCACACGCACATCTCGGCGTTTAAAAGCGCACAGAGAATTTTAACGCGTGTGGAGTCGCCGAACACTTTAAAGAGCTCGGAGAGATTCAGAAGATTGATTTCGTCGGGCAGCAGGGCGCGGACGTTGCTGACGACGTCCTCGTGAATAGTGCTGCAATCGCACCGATCCATTTCGACCGTATAGGCGCACATGTTGAATTCCTCCAATAATACTACAATTGTTCAATTGTTCAATTGTAGTATAGGCAGATGAATCGCATTTGTCAAGAGGCAAGCGCCTTTTGTTATTGTTGCCCAATGTCAGTCTGGAAAACATCGAAGAGATCGGCTTTGCCGATCTCTTCGTCATAAATAGGGAGAAAAAACTTTTACTTTATTGTCGGATCAAAACAGGGTGAGCTGGCTTGTCTCTGGCAGCGCGCCAAGCGCGCCAAGGTTTTTCAGCTGCTCGATATGCGTTTTCGAGACTTTCGGGCAGCAGAGCGACAGCTCTTCAATTGAGATAAACAGCCGCGTGCCGCCGCGGCTTTTAACGAGATCGAACGCCGCCGTTTCGCCGAGACCACTGATGGCGACAAATGGGGGGCGGAGCTTCCCGTCAGTCGTAATATTGAATTTAACGGCATCCGATTCGTAAAGGTCAACCGGTGCAAATTCAAACCCACGCTGATAGAACTCGTAACAAGCCTCCAACGTCGTTAAGAGGTCTTCTTCTTTGGCTTTGGCTTCCGGCAGGTTTTTAATCTCGCGGATTTTTGCCGAGACAACGTCAATCCCGCGCGTCATGAACTCAGCGTCAAAAGAGTCCTTCTGGCTGCGCCGGTAGAAATAGGCGCTGTAAAAGGCCAGCGGCTCGTGGACCTTAAACCATGCAATGCGGAAAGCCATCATGACGTAGGCTACGGCGTGCGCCTTCGGGAAAAGATATTTAATTTTTTTGCAGGATGTTATGTACCACCCGGGGACGCCGACGGCTGCCATTTTGTCCTCAGCCCCCTCTGGAAGGCCTTTGCCCTTTCGAACGCATTCCATAATTTTAAACGCCAGCTTTTCGTCCATACCCTTTGAAATCAAGTAGAGCATAATATCGTCGCGGCAGCCGATTGTCTCGCCGATGGTGGCTGTACCGCTCAAGATAATATCCTTGGCGTTGCCGAGCCAAACGTCCGTCCCGTGAGAGAAGCCGGACAGACGGACGAGCGTATCAAACTTGTCCGGCTTTGTGTCAACCAGCATCTGGCGTGTAAAGCCTGTGCCGAATTCCGGGATGCCGATCGAGCCCGTTTCGCCAACGATATCGTCCCCCCGGGCAAGGCCGAGCGGCTCCGGCGATTTGAAAATCGCCATCGTTTCGGGGTCGTCGAGCGGAATTTCACGGGCGTTCACGCCCGTTAAATCTTCCAGCATTTTTATCATCGTCGGGTCATCGTGGCCGAGCTCGTCAAGCTTTAAAAGGTTATCCTCCATGCAGTGATATTCAAAATGCGTCGTGATGATGCCGGTGCCGCTGTCGTCTGCCGGGTGCTGTGCCGGGCAGAAATCGGTGATCTCCATATCCTGCGGAATGACGACGAGGCCCCCAGGGTGCTGGCCAGTCGTCCGCTTGACACCGACGCAGCCCTGCGCAAGACGGTTTTCTTCCGCGCGCGAAACGTGCTTTCCCAGCCCCTCTAAATATTTTTTGACGTAGCCAAAGGCTGTTTTTTCAGCGACTGTCCCAATGGTACCCGCCCTGAAAACATGATCAGAGCCGAACAGCTCATTCGTATATTTATGCGCGTTTGCCTGATATTCGCCGGAAAAATTGAGGTCGATATCGGGAACTTTATCGCCCCCGAAGCCGAGAAACGTTTCAAACGGAATGTCAAATCCGTCTTTTTTATAGATGTCACCGCAGATGGGGCAGACATTGTCTGGCATATCTGCGCCGCAGCCGTACCCTTTGCCGGCGTCAAAATCGGAATGGCCGCAATTGGCGCAGCGGTAGTGGGCTGGAAGTGCGTTGACCTCTGTTATACCCGAAAGGTAGGCGACGATCGATGAGCCGACGCTGCCGCGCGAGCCGACGAGATAGCCGTGCGCAAGCGAATCGGCCACAAGCCTCTGCGCGCTCATATAAATAACGTCGTAATGACGCTCTAAAATATCGCCCAATTCTGCCTCAACCCGTTTGAGAACGATTTCCGGCGGTTGAAGGCCGTAAAGCTCCCGCATCCGGTTTGTGACAATCGTTTTCAAATCATCGGCGCTGTTATCAATTTTCGGCGCGAACAGCGTTTTGGCAGGCGGCAGCGGCCGAACGGGGTCACACCAGTCGGCAATAAGCCGCGTATTCGTTATGACGACGGCATACGCCGCCTCCTCGCCGAGGTATTGAAATTCCTCCAGCATCTCCGCCGTTGTTCGGAAATAGAGCGGCAGGTCGCGGTCGGCATCCTCAAAGCCTTTAGAAGACAGGAGGATGTGGCGGAAAACTTCCTGTTCCGGGTCGAGAAAGTGGACGTCACCCGTCGCGACGACCGGCTTATTGAGTTCCTTACCGAGCGCGACGATGCGGCGATTGAAGTTGCGCAGGTCCTCAACGTTTCCAGCCTTTGGCCTGTCTCCTGACAGCATGAAAAGATTATTGCAGATCGGCTGGATTTCCAGGTAATCATAAAAGGAAGCCAGGCGGCGCTGCTCTAATCGGCCATACCCGTCGGCAACGGCGCTGAAAACCTCGCCAGCCTCGCACGCCGAACCGATGAGCAGCCCATCCCGGTGTTCCAGAAGTGCGCTTTTCGGCATAATCGGATATCGGTTAAAAAAATCGAGATGGCTTTTCGTAATGAGCTTATAGAGGTTTTTAATGCCCGTCTGATTCTTTGCCAGAATCATGATGTGCTTTGGCTTATACCGGCCCTTGACGGCGGCACCGGTGCGCGCCGCGCGGATATAAGGCCCGATTTGATCCATCGACTCAAGGCCGTCTTGGCGGAGGCGTTCAAACAATCGCGCGAGCACAAGACCCGCCGTAACCGCATCGTCGGACGCCCGATGATGGCGGAAATCAGGCAGACCCAAAAAGCCCGCCACCAGATTAAGGCGATGGCTTTTAAGCTGCGGTAAAAGCGCCCGCGCCAATGCCAGCGTATCAAGATAAACAGGGTCGAAGGCGATGCCGTATCGGCAGCAGGCCTCATCGATAAAGCCAATATCGAAGCTCGCGTTGTGTGCGGCCAGCGGCCGCGTGCCGGCAAAATCGAGAAAGGCGCGCACAGCCTCCTCCTGCGAGGGTGCTGTCAAAACGTCGCTGTCTGAAATGCCGGTCAGCTGTGTGATGGCCGGGGGAATATGCCGGCCGGGGTTGACAAACGTCTGAAATCGCTTGAGCTCCGCGCCGTCTTTCATGATGACGGCCCCGATTTCCGTGATGGCGTCATTAAATGCCGACAGCCCTGTTGTCTCAATATCGAAAACAACGATCTCGGTATCGAGAGGGGCGCAGCAGTCGCCGAAGACGGCCGTTTTATCGTCAACATCGTTGATGTAATACCCTTCAACACCGTAAAGAACCTTAATTTTATCACTGGCGGCCTTCATCGCATCCGGAAACGACTGGACGACGCCGTGGTCGGTGATGGCCACGGCGGGGTGCCCCCACGCGATGGCCCGCCGGATAACGTCCGACGTATCGGTTAAGGCATCCATCGCGGACATTTTTGTGTGCAGGTGGAGCTCAACGCGCTTTTCATCGGCCATGTCTGTGCGGCATTCCTTTGACGCTGTTGCAATGCCTGTGGGCTCGAGCGTCAGCTCGCCGTCATACCGGTTAAAGCCGAGTACGCCCGAGACGGTGACGCTAAGGCCCTTTTTGATACGGCTGACAACATCCGCCGCGTTTTCGTCCGTCAAAAATTTCGAAACGCGGACAGAGCTTGTGTAGTCGGTTATATCAAAGCTTAAGACCCAAGCCTTGCGCTTTGGAATCTCGCGGGATTGGATATCAAAAATGTCGCCCCGAATCGTCACCTTGCCGAGGTCAAGCGTCACCTTTTCCATCGGGGTGATACTGCCGCCGGGCTCGCGGCCATAGAGAAGTGCACTTTCGGGCTTCTTTTTTTCCGATTTTTTCTTGGAGGCTGTGCCGCCGATGCGGGGATAGACGGGCGTTACCAAAACGGCGGCGAGGCCAAATTCGCCTTTAATGCCGTCGGCGATCACGCCGAGATCAACAGGTGCAATCGGCTCCGGCAGCAGGAGCGTGATTTTCATCAGGCGTTTGGCCTTGTCCACCGACGCCGAGACAACGAAGGTCTGGGCCAGCTTGTCTGTCAAGGCTCCCGCGTTCTGAAGGCACGAGAACATCTCAAGAAAAGGTATCTGATTTTGCTCGCTCAACAGTCCTCTCCCTTTCAGTGTGCCGTTTGTTTTTCTTTCTCACAGTCGTCGATGAGCGCCATCAACGCGTCGACAAGCGCTTCTTTCGGAACCTTTCGGACGATTTCACCTTTTTTAAACAAGACGCCCTCACCGTCGCCCCCGGCGATACCGACGTCGGCGCGCCTTGCTTCTCCCGGGCCGTTGACGGCGCAACCCATCACAGCAACGGTCAGATCGGTTTTCCGCCCGGAAAGCCGTCGCTCGACCTCTTCGGCAATCGATATGAGGTCTATCCGCGTCCGACCGCACGTCGGGCAGGAGATGAGCTCCACGCCACTGCGGCGCAAGCCCAGTGCTTTCAGGATTTCAAGCCCGGCCTTCACCTCGCTGTCCGGCGGGGCGGTGAGGGAAACGCGAAGCGTATCGCCGATTCCTTCGGCCAAAAGCGCCCCGATGCCAACGGCGGATTTGACGAGCCCGGCATATGCCGTCCCGGCTTCGGTGACGCCGAGATGGAGCGGGTATGACGTTGCCTCGTGCAGGAGGCGGTAGGCATCAATCGTCAGCCGAACGTCAGATGCTTTGACAGAAATGCAGATATCGTCAAAGTCGAATTGATTCAAAAGTGCGACGTGGCGCAGGGCGCTCTCCAGCATCGCCTCCGGTGTGACGCCGCCGTGGGCTTTCAGGATGTCTTTTTCAAGGCTGCCGCCGTTAACGCCGATGCGGATGGGGATGCCCTTTTGGCGGCAGACGTCTGTCACCGCGCGGATGTTTTCATCAGAGCCGATGTTGCCGGGATTGATCCGGATTTTGTCGGCCCCCGATTCGGCGGCGGCAATAGCCAGCTGATAGTCAAAATGAATATCGGCCACGAGTGGCAGTGAAACGTCTTTTTTAATGGCCGCGAGGGCACGAGCCGACGAAAGATCGGGTACGGCAAGACGCACAACGTCACACCCGGCATCCGCCAGTCGCCCAATCTGCGCGATGGTGGCCGATATATCGCTTGTTTTCGTGTTCGTCATGGACTGGACGGTGATCGGCGCACCGCCGCCGATCAAAACGCCCCCCACGCGAATTTGTTTTTTAACCATTAAACAACTTCACCACATCGTTAAACATGACAATTAGCATGAGCCCCATAAGCAGGACGAAACCGGCTGTGTGCACATACCCCTCATACTTCGGGTCAATATGCTTGCGGGTCAATTTCTCAACAACGAACGTGACGGCCATGAAAAAGATGCGGCCGCCGTCAAGCGCCGGAATGGGCAAGAGATTGAAAACGGCGAGGTTAATGGCGATAAACGCACAAAAGTAGGCGATGTTGGCAAGCCGCTCGGAAAGCGGAACAGACTGATTTTGCCCAACCTGATTGATGGCCGAGACAATCCCGACGGGGCCGGACAAATCCTTTAACCCGGCGCTGCCAGAAACGAGCATCGACAGGCTGACGCGGATGAGGCGGACGAAGTTCATTGTCTTGTACGCCGCGTATTTCACCTTGGCGCCCACTGTTGCCTCAATGGTGTTGAAGGTGACGCCGTAGCGCACGACGGTTTCGCCGTCCTGCGTATATTCGCGCAAAACGAGTGGAAAATCGTTTCGTTGAATCGTCCGGCCGCCACGATTGATAACGAGGTCAACCGGCTTGTTGCCAGCAAGGCTCATAAAAACGGCAAAATCCTCTAAATAGTAAAGGCGCTCGCCGTTAATCGAGACGATCGTGTCACCCGGCAGGAGGCCTTCTTCCCCCTGCAGCGGGAAGCCGTCGGCCAGGCCTGTTAATGTTGTGCCGCTAAAGCTTGAGGCCTGCGAGACGAGCAGGAAAATAACAAGCGCCCCGGCGAGAAAATTCATCAAAGCACCGGCAACAAGGATGATAAAGCGCTTCCAGCGCGGCTGCGCCGTAAACGAGCGTGTATCGCCCGTTTCCGCATCCTCGCCCTCCATCAGGCAGGAGCCGCCGATGGGCAGTGCGCGCAGGGAATACAGCGTCTCACGGCCTTGCTTTTTAAAAAGCCGCGGGCCCATGCCGACGGAGAATTCCAAGACTTTGACGTGAAAAGCCTTCGCTGCCGCGAAGTGACCCAGCTCGTGGATCACAATCAGCAGCCCGAAGGCGAGAATGGCAAGGATAATATACATCATTCACAACCCTTTCTGCGGGGGAGACACTCAGGGATGCAGCCGAAAGACATATCGGCGGGCTTCCTGATCGGCTTTAATTATGTCGTCAACAGACGGATTTTCAATGTTTTTTATCGTGTCCAGCGCAGAGGTGGCACATTCATAAATACCGTAAAAAGAAATTTTGCCGTCAAGAAAAAGCGAAACGGCCGCTTCGTTGGCGGCGTTCATGACAGCGCAGGCCGTGCCGCTCTTTGACGCCGTGTCCATCGCAAGCTTCAGGCAAGGGAAAACGACCGTGTCCGGCTTTTCAAATGTCAATGACGCGACGGCGACGAGATCTAACGGCGCGGTCAGTGACGCCCGGCGCTCCGGATACGTCAGCGCGTATTGAATCGGTAGGCGCATATCAGGGACGGACAGCTGTGCTAACACGGACCGGTCCTCAAACTCGACCATGGAATGGATGACGCTTTGCGGGTGAACGACGATGTCGAGCTGGTCCGGCGCCGCGCCGAACAGGTGCATCGCCTCAATATATTCAAGGCCCTTATTCATCAGTGTTGCCGAATCGACAGTGATCTTGGGCCCCATCCGCCAGTTCGGATGCGAAAGTGCCTCGCGGCACGTGACGTGCCTTAAAGCATCGGCTGATTTGCCGCGAAAGGGCCCGCCAGAGGCTGTCAATATGATTTTTTTGAATGTCTTCGAGCCGGAGAGACACTGAAAAATTGCCGAATGCTCCGAGTCGACAGGGATAATTTCCGCCTGGCACCGCGCCGCCGTTTGCATAACATGTTCGCCCGCGCAGACGAGGGTCTCCTTATTTGCCAGGGCGATGCGCTTTCCTTTTTCGGCGGCTGCCAGAGTCGGTTTTAACCCGACGGTGCCGACGACGGCCGTAACAACGGCGTCTGCGTCATCAATAACAGCGGCCTGAATAAGCCCCTCCTGACCGGACACGACCCGGACAGGTGTGTCGGCCAGGCGCACACGCATGTCACAGGCTGCGCGCTCGTCATAAACGGCGACGAGGGCGGGCTTAAAGCGCCTGACCTGCTCCTCCAGAAGCGGCGACCCGCGGGACGCCGCCAGCGCCGAAATGCGGATGCCGAGCAGCTCGGAGACTTCCAGCGTTTGGCGGCCGATGGAGCCGGTGGAGCCTAATAGTGATATGGCATGAATTGTCACGGAAAAGACCTCTTTACACGCACGTGCTTTAATAGTGTATTCAACAGCGGCCCCCAGACATGTGTCCTCGGGAGAAAAGTTTGTCGTTCATCAAAAAGCTGGGAACAGCTTGGCGAGCATAAAAACGGCGGGCGCAGCGAAAATCATACTATCAAAGCGGTCGAGCATACCACCGTGCCCGGGAATCAGGTTGGAGTAGTCTTTAACGCTAAACTCCCTTTTAATCAGCGAGAAGGCCAAATCGCCGAGCTCCGTTACAACGCCGCCGCCGAGGCCGTAGAGGATCAGCGCCCAGAACCGGACGGCAATCCCCTGTGAGAGCCCGACGATGGCGCCGAAGAGGACTAGAGCGGCAACACCTGTCAAAATGCCGCCGATACAACCTTCCACCGTTTTCTTCGGGCTGACGGACGGAAAAGCCTTGTGTTTGCCAAAAAAGACGCCCGTAAAATAAGCCCCCCCGTCCGTAATAAAGGCGACGAGAAAGGGCACGAGTACATAAAACCGGCCGTTTTCAAAGAGCTTCAAGCTGATGATGGCCGACAGGAAGTACGGGATGACGACGCCGCCAAATAAAACGGCGGCAATGTGCGACAGGGCGATTCTGTGTGCCGAGGTGGACGTTATAACGGCGTCGGCGAACAAAACGACGATGACGGTATAGAGAAGAACGCGGAAAAAAATACTGCCCGTTCCAAATAAAACAGCAACGGGAATTATAGCCGCGGCAATCCCGGCGTACACATACAGCCGTCTGACGGTGGACGCGCCGACAGCCCGGACGAGCTCAAACGACGCGACGACGGTGATGATCGTGACAAGAATCGTGACGGCGTACGGCGGCAGGAAAAAGAGTGTGACAAAAATGAGCGGGACAAAAATGGCGGCAATCAGAATTCTTGTTTTCATTTTTCCCGTCCTTTCACGCCCCCGTAACGACGGTCGCGGCTTTGGTAGGAGACGATGGCGCGGTCGAGCTCCCGCTCGTTAAAATCTGGCCATAAAACATCTGTAAAATAAAATTCGGAATAAGCCGACTGCCATAACAGAAAATTCGACAGACGCATTTCCCCGCTGGGCCGGATAATAAGGTCGGGGTCGGGAATGCCTTGAGAGAACAGATAGCCCGAAAAACGCTCTTCTGTCAGGGCGGCGCCTGTTTCTTTGTAATCCTCGGCGTAGCGGCGTGCAGCCCGGAGAATCTCATCCCTGCCGCCGTAGTTGACGCACATATTGACTTGAACGCCGTCAAACTTGGCGGAAATTTTTTCCGTTTGATCAATCAGCATACGGATTTTATCCGACAAAAACGAAATGTCACCGAAAAATTTCATTTTAACGCGGTCGCGCTCCATCGTCTCAATGGCTTCCTTGAGATAGCGCTCTAGGATATCCATAATGGCGGCGACTTCGTCTGCCGGGCGACGCCAGTTCTCTGTTGAAAAGGCATACACCGTCAGATACTCAATGCCGATGTTTTTACAGTAGGTGGCGACGCGGCGGAACGTTTCCGCCCCGGCGGCATGACCGGCCGTGCGCGGCAGCCCGCGATTTCTGGCCCAACGGCCGTTGCCGTCCATGATTACCGCAATATGGCGGGGGAGCCTTGACTGATCCGGCTGCCCCGCCTTTTCTGTTTTTTTGTTAAATAGTTTCATAGCCAATCTTTTACTCCGATAGGCGCGCGAGCGGACTAAATATCGCTAAGCTCCTTTTCCTTCTTGTCGGCAAGCTTATCAATTTCCTTCGCGTATTCGTCCGTCAGCTTTTGCAGGTCCTTTTCAATGTCTTTTAAATCATCCTCTGTGATTTCGGACTTCTTCTTCTGCGCCTTAAAAACCTCCAGCGCGTCACGGCGAATGTTGCGGATGGCGACCTTGGCTTCCTCGGCGTACTTGCTGACCTGCCGGACAAGCTCGCGGCGGCGCTCCTCGGTCAGCTGCGGGAAAAGAAGGCGGACAACGCGGCCATCATTTGTCGGGTTGATACCAAGGTCAGACGTTTGAATGGCCTTTTCAACTGCCTTCAGACTGGATGCGTCCCACGGCTGAATGACAAGCGTTCTCGGGTCGGGCGAAGAAACCGAGGCAATCTGCTGAATCGGCGTCGGCGCACCGTAATAATCCACCCTGATGTGGTCGAGAACAGACGCGTTGGCGCGGCCTGCGCGGACAGACGTAAACTGTGCGTGCAGCACGTCAACCGTCTTCTTCATTTTATTTTCATATTCCGTAAACATAATCCTACCTCCAGTTGTTTTTCAGCCGACGACGGTGCCGATTTTTTCGCCGAGAATGACGCGGAGAATATTTTCCGGATCCTTCAAGGCAAAGAGGATAACGGGGATGTGATTGTCCATAGACAGGGAGGTCGCCGTTGAATCCATAACGGTCAGCTTTTTGGCGAGCACGTCGTCATATGAAATGGTATCAAACTTGACGGCCGTCGGATCTGTCTTCGGGTCGGCGCTGTATACGCCGTCAATGTTTTTTGCCAGCAGGATGACATCGGCGTCAATTTCCGCCGCGCGTAAAACGGCGGCCGTGTCGGTCGAGAAGTACGGGCAGCCCGTACCGCAGCCGAAGATGACAACACGCCCGTTTTTAAGGTGTTTGTCGGCTTTCAGCCGGATATACGGCTCGGCGACCGCCTTAATTTCCAGCGCCGTCTGAACGCGGACAGGAACATCCATCTGCTCCAAGACGTCGGCCAGTGCCAGACAGTTCATCACGGTTGCCATCATGCCCATATGGTCGGCTCGCGTGCGTTCGATCTTGCCGCTGCCGTCCTTCGTGCCGCGCCAGAAGTTGCCGCCACCGACGACGATGCCGATCTCAACGCCCATATCCACGCATTTTTTAATGACTCTACAGACGCTTTTGATCACGTCAAAGTCGAGTCCGGAGTGTTTGTCACCCGACAGCGCCTCTCCGCTGATTTTAAGCAGAACACGCTTGAAGACGGGTTTTTCCGCAGTCATCGGCGCACCTCCAAGAAGCTTTTCCCATGTATTTTAATATATTTAAGGGTAAATTGGAAGAGCTAACTGAAATTTGTTTCCGTGCGGCTTCGACGGGTGGCGGCCGAAATCGTCATAGCGGCAGCACTTGTGATAAGAAACAAATCCCGTTTTTTTCGCAGGGCGAAAAAAACGGGAAATGGCATGAGATTTTTATAGGGTAGCGCCGGTTATTTTTTCGGCAGATATTCAAGCGGGTTTGTCGGGTTTCCGTCTTTCAGCATGGCAAAGTGGAGGTGCGATGGCTGGCTCGACTCGCCGATGGCCGTATCGCCGACGGCACCGAGAACAGCCCCCATGGCGACCTTATCGCCTTTTTTAACGACAGGTGTTTTTGCGAGGTTTGCATAAATGCTCTTGAGCCCATTACCGTGGTCGATGATAACGGTCGTGCCAAGCAGGTCGTCGAGTTTCACGTCAACAACAGTCCCGTCGGCAACAGCCAGCACCTTCGTGCCGATCTGGGAATCAATGTCGATGCCGTTATGCGTGCGCCAGTCTGCCATTGTTTTGTCGTAGAGCAGGTCGTCGACCGAATAGCCGACGTCGATATCACCGACGACAGGCCAAGAAAACGTCAGCTGTTTGGCCATTGCCTCAGCAGATTTCCCGTTTGACGACGGTTTGTTCGTGGTCGATGGCGACGCCGTGGCGGATGGCGAAGCGGTGGTAGGATGATTACCAGTGGGTGACACCATGACCTGCGGGGATACATTGGCGGCAGTGTCTTTGTCGGCCTGGTCAACCCGGCTGCTTGAAAATAGCAGAATCCATGCAGAGACGCCGATGACGGCGGTACAGATAAAAAGGACGACATAGAAGCCCTTGCCGGCGAGAAAATCGCCGATTCTGCGTGTCAGTGAGAACTTATCTTTCACAACTGATCCTCCCGAAGTTAAAAATTATACCGAAGCGCCGATAAGTATAAAAGTGAAGCGCGTCTGCCGTTATTGTTGACGGCGGACGCGCGCTTTATACCAGATTACGGAATAATTTTTTACAGAAACTACCGGACGAAATTGATTATACGGCAGGTGCGTCATGTTGTCGGTTTAAAGCTGTCCTTCAGGGCAACGGAGCGATTAAAGACGAGCGTGCCCGACGTGGAAGCTCGGCTGTCGGCCGTGAAATACCCAAGACGCAAAAATTGAAAGGTATCAGGCGCTTTGGCAAGGGCGAGAGATTGTTCAACCTTACAGCCCTTCAAAACCTCCAGAGAATACGGGTTTAAGCACGTGATAAAGTCTTTATCGCCGCCGTCGGGATCGGGGTCGGAAAACAGGTTGTCGTAGAGGCGCACTTCGGCGTCGGCGGCATCGTGCGCGTTGACCCAGTGAATCGTCCCGCGTACCTTGCGGCCATCGGGCGTGTTGCCGCCGCGCGTTTCGGGGTCATATTCGGCGAGCACTTCGGTCACGTTGCCGTCTTCATCCGTTTGATAGCCAGTACACCGGACAATATAGGCGGATTTAAGGCGCACCTCGCCGCCGACAAAGAGCCTATTGTATTTTTTCGGAGGGTCGACCATAAAGTCGTCCTGCTCAATCCAAAGTGAACGGGAAAACGAGACGCTCCGCGTACCCGCAGAGGGGTCTTCCGGGTTGTTTTCTACCGCAAAGTCCTCGCTGCCGCCGTCCCGGTAATTGACGATAGTCAACTTAAGCGGGCGGAGTACGGCCATAGCCCGTCTGGCGTTTTGGTTGAGGTCTTCGCGCAGGCAGTGCTCCAAAAAGCCGAACTCAACCGTGCTGGGGGCTTTTGCCACGCCGATGCGCTCACAGAAATTGCGGATGGACGCAGGCGTATAACCGCGTCGGCGCAGGCCGCAGATCGTCGGCATTCGCGGGTCGTCCCAACCGTCGACATAGCCCTCCTCAACGAGGCGGCGCAGCTTGCGCTTACTCATGACGGTATAGTTGATGCCAAGGCGGGCAAACTCAATCTGACGCGGTGTACTCGGCACGTCCGTATGCTCGATGACCCAGTCGTAAAGAGGCCTGTGATCCTCGTATTCAAGCGAGCATAGCGAGTGCGTGATACCCTCCAGAGCATCCTGAATCGGGTGCGCGAAATCATACATCGGATAAATGCACCATTTATCACCCTGACGGTGGTGGTGCGCGTAGCGGATGCGGTATAAAACAGGGTCACGCATATTGAAATTGCCGCTTGCCAGGTCAATTTTGGCCCGCAGCGTCATTTCGCCCTCTTTAAACGCACCATTTTTCATGCGTTCGAACAGCTCGACGCTTTCGGCGACCGGCCTGTCCCGAAAGGGGCTCGTCGCGGGGACGCCGACATCGCCGCGGCGCTCTTTAAATTCCTCCGGGGAGAGCTGGCAGACGTAAGCAAAGCCTTTTTGAATGAGGCCGACAGCCAGCGCATACGTTTTTTCAAAGTAGTCGCTGCCGTAAAAAAAGCGGTCGCCCCAGGAAAAGCCGAGCCAGCGGATATCCGCCTGGATGGCGTCGACAAATTCCTCGTCTTCCTTGACGGGGTTCGTGTCATCCATGCGCAGGTTGCACAGGCCACCGTACCGCTCTGCCGTGCCGAAATCAATCGTCATGGCTTTGCAGTGGCCAATGTGCAGGTAACCGTTCGGCTCCGGCGGAAAGCGCGTATGAACTGGGTTTCCCGCAAAGCGGCCGCCAGGGGCAATATCCTCGTCGATAAATGCATGAATAAAATTTTTGGATGCTTCTTCCATGTGCTATTCAACTCCAAGCTTGTCTCATAAATGAATATTATAAACGATTTGTGTGGTATTTACAATCGTGGTATGTTAAAATTACCCTAACAACGGGCGCGGCCTGACCGCTGCAGAATGTGTTGCTGCCTGCCAGCCAATTTGCATTTAACGCTAGGTTCATGTACCGGATTATATAGAAGACGGGGGTATCACATGTTTGACATCATCATCGTCGGCAACGGGCCTGCGGGCCTCTCAGCCGCCATCACGGCCCGTATGCGTGATAAAAGCGTTGCCGTCATTTCCAATAACAGAACGGAAAGCGGCCTTTATAAGGCCGTTGAAATCGGCAATTATCCCGGCATGCCGGGCATTTCCGGCATGGAGCTCTCGGGCAAGCTGTCGATGCATGCTTCAGGCATGGGCGCGGAGCTCATTGGCGGCCGCGTGACAACGATTCTGCCGCTTGGCGCGGAAATTTCGGTCGCTTACGGCTCAGAGGCAGTCTCCTGCAAGACATTGATCCTGGCGACCGGCGTCGTGCAGACAGCCGTTTTTCCTGGCGAAACGGCACTGCTCGGCAGCGGTGTGTCTTATTGCGCGACGTGCGACGGTATGCTCTTCAAAGGAAAAAAGGTCGCCGTCGTCTGCCTGTCGCCCGATGCAGAACACGAGGCGGATTTTCTGGAATCCATCGGCTGCCTTGTCACACGCGTTAAAACGAAAAACGTTGTCGTTAACGGCAGCGGCAAGGTGACCTCCATCACGGCAGACGGGGAGGAGATTCCCTGTGACGGTGTCTTCATTCTTCGCGCGACCATCGCGCCGGATTCCCTCCTGCCGGGGCTTGAAACGGAAAAAGGCCATATTAAGGTCGACCGCGCAATGCGCACGAATATCCCCGGCGTCTTTGCGGCTGGAGACTGCACCGGAACGCCGTATCAGGTGGCCAAGGCCGTCGGCGAGGGGCAGGTTGCCGTCTTGTCGGCGATCGACTTTCTTGCAAAAAATAACGAGTAGGGCGCGCGCTTGCGCAGCGCGGTTGTACAAATATCGGAAGGGGTTTTTAATTTGGAGATTCTGCATCTGACCGAGAAGACGTTTCAGGAAACAGTGGCAGAAGGAACCGTTCTTGTTGATTTCTGGGCCGGTTGGTGCCTGCCGTGCAAAATGCTGGCCCCTGTCCTTGAGGAGCTCGCCGCCGAGTTCGACAACGTCCAGGTGGCGAAAGTCGATGTGGACGCCGAGGGCGTTTTGGCGTTTGAATACGGTGTGATGAGCATCCCGACTGTTGTGATGTTTCAGGATGGGCAGGAGGTCAGGCGGTTTGTCGGCGTCCAGCCAAAGGATGTGTTTATTGAAGCGCTCTCGCCGGACACCGAACCTGCCGATCCGGAGGACACCAACGAAGGGGAAGAGGAATAACACGCCCATTGACAATGCTTGCAGACTGTGCTACGCTCTAAAAAATTAAATGAAACTCGTTAAAAGCTGTGATGAAGAGGGTCTGATTTCGAAGCTTCAGAGAAGCCCGCAAGAGAGCTTATTGTTCTTGATGGTGAGAGCGGGCAGCAGAGGATCACAGACTTGTCCCTTCTGAGCCGGAGCGCAGAACAAGCCGAATGCCGGACGGTATTTTGCTTCAGTAGAGCCTCCCGCAGACGCCGCGTTATGGCAGCGGACTTATGGTTGAGTCCTGAAGAGTGGTCATGGTCTTTTGAGGCCTTGGCAATTTGAGTGGTACCGCGGGTCTTTCTGCCCGTCTCAAAGCACAGCTTTGAGACGGGCTTTCTGTATCTGAAAACTATGTAATTCGGCGCCAAAAGCGCATGGAGGTTCTTATGAAAAAAGAATTACCGAAGGTGTATGAACCCGGCGACGTGGAAAAAAATATCTATCAGATGTGGATGGAGGGGGGTTATTTCAAGGGCGTCATCGACCCCGAGAAAGAGCCGTTTACCATCGTCATCCCACCGCCGAACGTCACGGGCCAGCTCCATCTCGGCCATGCCTTTGACGAGACGCTGCAGGACGTTCTCATCCGCTATAAGCGCATGCAGGGGTTTGCCGCCCTGTGGCTGCCGGGCACGGATCACGCCGGTATCGCCACGCAGATCAAGGTAGAGGAGGAGCTCCGGCATGAGGGCCTCACCCGGTATGATTTAGGGCGCGAGAAGTTTTTAGAGCGCGTCTGGGCGTGGAAAAACAAATACGGCAGCCGGATTGTTGAGCAGCTCAAGACACTTGGGTCTTCCTGCGACTGGGATAGAGAGCGCTTTACGATGGATGAAGGCTGCTCCCGCGCTGTCCGCGAGGTCTTCGTCTCCCTTTACGAAAAGGGGCTCATTTATAAAGGCAACCGCATTATCAACTGGTGCCCGCAGTGCACGACGGCGCTGTCCGACGCCGAGGTGGAGCACGCCGAAAAGGCGGGCCATTTCTGGCATATCAAATATCCCGTCAAGGATTCGGACGAATTTATGATCGTTGCGACAACACGGCCAGAGACGATGCTGGGTGATACGGGCGTTGCCGTCCATCCGGCGGATGAGCGCTATCAGCACCTTATCGGCAAAACGGTGATTCTGCCGCTCATGAACCGGGAAATCCCCGTCGTCGCCGACGACTACGTTGACCGCGAATTCGGCACGGGCTGCGTTAAAATGACGCCTTGCCACGACCCGAATGACTTTGAGGTCGGCCAGCGCCACAATTTAGAGCAGATCCTCGTGCTTGATGAAAACGCCAGGGTTATTAACGGCGGGAAATATAACGGGCTTGACCGCTACGAAGCGCGCAAAGAGATTGTCAAAGACCTCGACGCGCTTGGCTTGCTCGTTAAGACAGAAGAGCACACCCATAGCGTCGGCGCTTGCTATCGCTGCGGCACGACGGTGGAGCCCATCACGTCCCCCCAATGGTTTGTGAAGATGGAGCCGCTCGCGAAAGAGGCGCTTGACGTGGTGGAGGACGGGCGGATCAAATTTGTCCCCGACCGCTTTGTGAAAATTTATCACAACTGGATGACGAACGCGCACGACTGGTGCATCTCGCGCCAGCTTTGGTGGGGCCATCAGATTCCCGCCTGGTATTGCGCCGACTGCGGCCACACAACTGTCAGCCGGGAAGACCCCGTTGTCTGCGAAAAGTGCAACAGCAAAAATATCACGCGGGACGAGGATGTCTTAGACACGTGGTTTTCGTCCGCGCTTTGGCCGTTTTCAACGCTCGGCTGGCCTGACAAGACGCCGGAGCTTGACTATTTCTACCCGACGAGCGTTCTCGTCACGGGCTACGACATTATCTTCTTCTGGGTCGCCCGCATGATCTTTTCCGGCATGGAGCACATGAAAAAAGAGCCGTTTAAAACAGTTTTATTCCACGGCCTCATCCGTGACGCCGAGGGGCGCAAAATGTCCAAATCACTGGGCAACGGCGTTGACCCGATTGAGATCATCAACGCCTACGGGGCGGACGCACTGCGCTTTAACATTATCACCGGCAATTCGCCCGGAAACGATATGCGCTTTTACCCGGAGCGCTGCGAGGCCATGCGCAACTTCGCCAATAAAATCTGGAACGCTAGCCGGTTTGTGATGATGAACCTTACTATTGAGCAAAACGCCCTTCCGGATAAGCTGGAGCTGGAGGATCGCTGGATTCTCTCCAAGCTTAACGCGCTTGCCGGTGCCGTGACGGACAATCTTGACAAATTTGAGCTCGGTATCGCCGCCGCCAAAATTTACGATTTTATTTGGGACAGCTACTGCGACTGGTATATCGAGCTGACGAAGCCGCGTTTAAGCGGCGATGACGAAGCGGCGAAAATCGGCGCGCAGCAGGTCCTCCTCTACGTCCTCACGGAAACGCTGAAGCTCCTGCATCCCTTTATGCCGTTTATCACCGAGGCGATTTGGCAGGCGCTGCCGCATGAGGGCGAGGCGCTCATGATTGAGAAATTCCCGGAATTGACGGAAAAGCTGGCCTTCCCGGAGGACGAGGCGAATTTTGAAATCATCATGGCGGCAATCCGCGCCGTCCGTGTTCGCCGCTCGGAGATGAACGTGCCGCCGTCCAAAAGGCCGCATCTTTATATCGTTACCGACAAATCGGCTATTTTTGAGGCTGGGCGCGTCTACCTGTCGAAGCTTGCCTATGCGGGAGAACTCAGCATTTCAAATACGCCGCCGACGACAACGGACGGTCTTGTCGCCGTCGTTACAAACGACGCCAAGCTCTTTATGCCGCTTGATGAGCTCGTCGACCTCCAAAAGGAGCGCGAGCGGATCGAAAAGGAGCTCAAAAAAGCGCAGGACGACCTTCAGAAAACAGAAACCAAGCTGAATAACCAAGGCTTTGTCGCCAAAGCGCCGGAAGCCGTCGTAGGCGCCGAGCGCGAGCGCGTTGAAAAGCTCAAGGCCCTCATCGACAATCTGCACGAGAGCCTGAAAGGGCTGTAGGCACAGCCGGATTCGACACAATACGCAGGAAAGTTCAGATAAAATACCCGTGTACAAGATGTACACGGGTATTTTTATTTTCTCCGGCCGACAGTCGGCAGAAAAATCATCGAGGAGGGGAAAGGATGACAATCGGCGCATCGATTGACGGCGGTCAGCTGACGATTTATCTCAATGGCGAGCTCGACCACCATGCCGCCAGAAAAGCCATTGCCGTGATAGAAGAAAAGATCGACACGCAGCTGCCGCGTGAGACCATTCTGGACTTTCGGGGGCTGACGTTTATGGATTCATCCGGCATTGCCATTGTCTTAAAAACGTACCGCCGGATGCAGGAGCTCGGCGGAAAAGTCCGCGTTGATAATGTGAGCAACCAGCCGCGGCGCGTGCTTGACGCGGCCGGGGTGGAACGCATCGTCAAAATAACCGCGCTGACGAAGGAGGTTTAATACATATGACAGAGACTAACGGTTTTAAAATGGAGTTTTTAAGCCGCTCAACGAATGAGGGCTTCGCGCGGACAGTCATTGCCTGCTTTGCCTCACAACTCGATCCGACGCTGGAGGAATTAGGGGATATCAAAACGGCCGTCAGCGAGGCGGTTACAAACAGCATCGTGCATGCTTATCCGAACACACTTGGACGCATTCAGCTGCGCGCGCGCCTTTTTGACGATGACTGGATTGAAATCACGGTTCGGGACTGGGGCTGCGGCATCGACGATGTGAAGCGCGCCCGATCGCCAATGTACACAACGGGCGGCGACGAGCGCAGCGGCATGGGCTTCACCATTATGGAGAGCTTTATGGACAAGCTGCGCGTCCGGTCTAAGCCTGGGCGGGGAACGACCGTTGTCATGCGCCGGAACATCTCAGTGCGGATGAGCGAAAAATGATGGAACAAGCAACGCTCTGCCGCCTCTTGGCTGCCAAACAAGGGGATCGCGACGCTGCCGATGAAATGGTGTCGCTCAATTCCGGACTCATCTGGAGCGTCGCGCGGCGGTACTTCGGGCGCGGCGTCGACCCGGACGACCTCTACCAGCTGGGCTGTGTCGGCTTTCTGAAGGCGGTGGCCGGATTTGACCCCGAATACGGCACACAGTTTTCAACATATGCCGTCCCAAAGATCGCCGGGGAGATCCGGCGCTTTTTGCGTGACGACGGCAGCATCAAAGTCAGCCGCACCATCAAGGAGCGGGCGCATGTCATCCACAGCGCGAAGAGCCACTTAGAGCAAAAGCTCGGCCGGGAGCCGACACTATCAGAGCTGTCGGCGGAGACCGGCGTGACGATTGAGGATATCGCCGTCGCCGAGACGGCTGTCGGTGCACCGGAATCGCTGCAGCGGGAGACGGGGGATGACGGCTTCACACTGGAAAACATCCTCGGCGACTGGTGCCAGGAGGAGCATCTGATTGAGCGCGTGGCGCTGCGCGAGGCCATTGCCGCGCTGCCTGAAAAGGAACAGATGGTTATTCGCCTGCGCTATTACCGCGGTATGACGCAGGAGTCGGCCGCCCGTATCTTAAAAGTGTCGCAGGTGCAGGTCTCGCGGCTGGAGCGCCGCGCCGTTGAGCAGCTGCGATACCTGCTGAGATAGAGAGTACTGCGGCAGCTGTTGAGTCATAATAACCTGAGAATGCAAGGGCATATTATGCCCGCCGTCTCAGGCTGTTTATTTTCATTAAAAATATCGATAATCGATAAATTACTATTGCAAAACAATATAACGTCTGTTATACTGCGGGTGAAAATTGTTTTAGGAGGCCATACGATGTGGAATGACGACCGATCACTTCTTTTAAGCCGTGTCTGTGTAACCGTCTTCTTGATTGTTCTAGCGGCAACGGCCGTTTTTGCGCCGTGGCTCGTAGCGAAAACGTTTGAGAATACGGATATGGCAGGTTCGGAGGCACTCGTCTTAATCACGGTCTATACAGGCTGCATTCCCGCCGCTTTTTTGCTGACAAGGCTATATATTCTCCTGCGCCGGATTGCGCAGGGCGATGTTTTTGTCCCGCAAAATGTTGAGGCGCTGCGGCACATCTCGTGGTGCTGTTTTGCCGGGGCTATCATCTGCGCCGTCTCCGTCATCTATTATATGCCGTGGGTCTTTGTCACTATAGCCGCTGGTTTTGTCGGCCTCATTGTCCGCGTCGTGAAAAATGTCTTCGCGCGGGCGGTCGCCCTGCAGGATGACGCCGACCACACCATTTAGGGGGCAGACGATGGCGATTGTAATTAACCTTGATGTCATGATGGCCCGGCGGAAAATCTCGTCCGGCGAGCTGGCCGAAAAAATCGGTTTAAGCCAGGCCAATCTGTCAATTCTCAAAACTGGAAAGGCACGGGCGATCCGTTTTTCAACGCTGGAAGCCCTCTGCCGGGCGCTGGACTGCCAGCCCGGCGACATTTTGGAATACAGGGAGGAAGCATAGATGACTGATTTGCCGAATGGGGCGAGCGGATCGCCCGAGTCCATACCGGGCAGGAATCTGCCCTCTTATACCGGGCTTGCTCCAGCCCCCTTTCAGGCGTCGCGACGAGACGGCTTATTTGCGCTAATCGCGTTTGTTCTCGGTTATTTCTTCTGCCGCTGGGTGCTGGTGTCGACACAGGGGTGGGGGACGGCCGTTTTCACCGTCGCTTTCTTGGCAACGATCACGACGTATCTTTTTGCGAAAGGCGCACGGATGAGCGGTGAAGCGTGGTTTTGGCTCGGCGTGACGCTTCTTGTCGGCCTCAGCTTTGCCGTCTGGGACGACGTTGGTCTTCTGCCGTTGAAAAACATGTTCTTATTCTGCGCCGCTGTGTACTGGGTTATGGCCGCTACGCAGACACAGATGGCCGGGAAAACAAGCAATTTTCTGCTGCTCGATGCCCTGAGTGCCGTTTTTATCGTTCCCTTCAGCAACTTTATAAACCAGTATAAAGGTCTTGGGGCGTTGAACCGTGGGCGGGAGCCAAAAAAGAGAATGGGCCAGTCAATTGCCTTGGGGATCGTCCTAGCTGCTGTCGTTATTCTGTTTGTAACGCCACAGCTTTTAACAGCCGACAGCGGTGGTTTTTCGCATCTGCTGCGCCGCTTTATCGGCTTGTTCCGATTCGATTTCTCAAAGCTCGTCGAATTTCTCTTGTATGCCTTCCTCGCCATCCCGACGGCGGCCTATCTGTTCGGGCTTGTGTCTGGCTGTGCCGCCCGGCGGCACACATCGTCGTTTTCCCCGGAGAAGACGGGTGAAAGCGTCAAGGCTTGCCGTGTTGTCGCGCCGGTGACGATTTTTATTGTTCTGGGCGCGGCGGTTTTACTGTATGGCGTATTCATCGCGTGCCAAGTGCCGTATTTCTTTTCGGCATTCTCCGGCGCGCGGCCGGACGGCTGGCTCTCGTATTCCGACTATGCCCGGCGCGGATTTTTTGAGCTCTGCCGACTGGCTTTTGTTAATCTTCTGCTTTTAACGGCGGCCAACGTCATAAGTCGCACGCCGCGGCGGGAGAGCCTGCTGCTCAAAATCTTCAACAGCCTCCTCGCGCTCATAACACTGCTCCTCATCGCGACGGCCTGGAGCAAGATGGCGCTGTATATCAGTGCCTATGGCCTCACGATGCTGCGGATTCTGCCATGCGTGTTTATGACGCTTCTGGCGATAATTTGTATCGGGATTCTTGTATTGCAGAAATGGCAGTTTTCAATCATCCGTCTCGCGCTGATTGCCGGGGCCGTCTTGTTCACGGCGCTTTGCATATTAAATGTTGACGGCTATATTACCCGATATAATACGAATCGGTACCTCGCCGGAACACTGCCGCAGTACAGTGACGCTGTGCTCTATCGCGCCGGGGCGGCGGGCGTTCCTGACGCCGCGCGGGTTTATGAAACAACGAAGGACCCAGTCCTGCGCGGCGCGCTGCAAAACTATCTCCAGGAGCAAAAATCACGCACCGACATGACAGACGGTACCTTCCGGGAGACGTATCAGGACAAAATAGCGCGGGAAACACTTCGAACGCTTAATCTGGGGTAAGCGGAAAAACGCCGGATGGAAAAAACTTTCACTGCAAAACGCCAACTGCCGGGCCATGTGCCCGGCAGTTGCTTTCGATTAATGAAATGCCGAGCCTCGGCCTAAACGTCCCCCTCGAGCGATTGGCAGAATGCATACAGCGGTACAAGTGATTCGAATTCGAGGCAGAGCGTTTTGGCAAACGCCGGGGTGGCGATTGTTTCGTGCCCCTTAAATTCAGCGATGACGGCAAGCGTTTTCCGATTGTACCAATCGGCGAGCAGGCCGATCTTCTCAGCTTTTTTGCGCCGGTATTCCTCACCGAAAATCTGAAGGGCTTTGTGGCTTTTGAGCGCTGCGGCGATGCGCTCAAATTCGGCGGGGTTTACGTCAAGCCGGTCACGGAATATCTTCATCGTCGCGGCAGTCGCCGCGTAATATCCCATACCGTACATGTACCCCTCGGGAGAAATTTCAAAAAAGAAGACGGGCGTTTCCTGCCAGTTTTCATGGTGCTTTTCCAGAGAGAACCAAAGGCTGTCCTTATAGAATTCACCGGTCTTGACGCGGCGTGCGTCTTTGTATATACGGGAGATGCGATATGTGAGGTCGAGCCCCGTTTTCTCCGTCAGATATGACCAGACGTCGTCAGCCAGCGCCTTGAGCGGGGCTTGGATTTCATCTTGAAAAACGCCTTTGTTTTCGAGAAACCACGCCCGATTGTTATTCAAGCGGATGCCCCATAAAAATTCCGTTGCTTTTTCCGTAAAACCGGTGAACATGACGCACAATCCTTTCTCATATAACGCACCGAAAATTTAAACACCAAAAAACACGTTTATTTTATTGGCTGTCACGTATTTGCTGCCGGTCAGTTTTTATAAAAGACAGCTTTGTCTCACTAATGATAACGGCTGCAAACGTAAGCATAAAGCCAACGGTCAGCTTGACGGTTAACACTTCGCCGGTAAAGAGGACGGAGGCCACAGCCCCGAAAACTGCCTCCAGCGCCATGATGACGGCCGCCTGTGCAGGCGGCGTATGTTTTTGGCCGAACGTCTGAAGAAACAGGCACAGGGCCGTGCTCACGACCGTCAGAAAAACAAGGCCCCAAACAGTCCCAGCCGTGAGATTGACCGGCGCCGGTTCAAATAGAAAGGCCAGTATCAGCGCAAGCGCCCCGGCAACAGCAAACTGCAGCATTGCCACAAGCACGGTGCTGCGGTTACGCACAGCCGCGCCTGTCACAACGATGTGAACGGCAAAAACGAGCCCGCAGACAAGCGTCAGCCCATCGCCGAGACCGAGGCGGAGACTGCCATCAAGCGAGATGAGACCGACGCCGATAATGCAGATGGCTGCTGCGGCAATGTTAAAGGCGTCCGGCCGTTTCCGCCTGAAAGCCCAATAGAGAAACGGGACGATGATACAGTAAACGGCCGTCAGAAAGGCGTTTTTACCCGGCGTAGTGAGCGCAAGACCGAACGTTTGAAACGCATAGGCAGCCAGCAACAAAAGCCCCATGATAACGCCACTCGTCAGATACCGCTTATCAAGCTTTTTGAAATCGCGCGCAGCAAACGGCAGCATGACAGCGGCAGCGCCCAAAAACCGAATGGCGAGGATAAAAAACGCCCCCATGTGGGTCAGCGTCACGTCCATCAGGACAAATGAGATCCCCCAGATGAGCGTTGCCAGAAACAAGGCGGCCCGCCCGAGTGCTTGATCGTAATTTTTCACTGTCATACTCCGTTAGCCGGACAAACAGGAATTAGCCGCTTGTCCGGTCAGATTTTTTTCATGTACGCTGACGCCGAGCGCGCCATCAGCCGCTTCGTCCCACCGTTATCGAAGGCAACCTCCAAAAGGGCGTCACCGCCAGCTGGCGAAACGCTGATAATAAGCCCGCGCCCGAACGCCTTGTGCTCGACACTGTCGCCTTTTTGAAAGGCCGCCGCCGGAGCAGCCTGCAGGATACTCGGCGCATAAGGTTTTAAATCCTTCTTTTTGTAGGACGTCGCACCCGAAGAGGATGAGCGGCTATATGGGCGCTCTGTAGATGTTCGTGAACTCTCAAAACCATCGTCGTCAAAGCGATAGCCCATGGAAAATGCGGGTGATTCCGGCTTGTCAATATGGTCGGAAGAGACCTCCTCAATAAAGCGAGAGGGTTTTCCGGCCGTTGTTTTGCCGAAGATCATGCGCTGACGGGCGCTGGTGAAATAGAGCTTTTTTTTGGCGCGCGTCATCCCAACGTAGCACAGGCGGCGCTCCTCCTCCATCTCCTCCGGCTCGCCGATGGCGCGCACACCTGGGAAAATGCCCTCCTCAGCCCCGACTATGAACACCGTTTCAAACTCCAAGCCCTTGGCGCTGTGCATCGTCATCATCACGACACTGTCCGCCGTTTTGTCATACTGGTCGAGATCTGTGTACAGCGCTATTTCATTGAGAAAGTCCAAGAGGGTACCGCCTTCGGCCTCGCGCAGAAACGTGACGATGTTAGTTTTGAGCTCGCGGACATTTTCAAGCCGCGTCAAGTTCTCGTCCGTCTCCTTCGCCTCCAGCATGCGCACGTAGCCGCTGCGGTCAAGCAGCGCTTCATAAAAGCTGTCGAGCGGGACCGTGTCGGCGAGCGCGCGCAGCTCGTCAATTAGATTAACAAATTGGTGCAGCTTGGGCGCTGCCTTTTGGAGGCTTTCAATGGTTGAGGATGCCTTTAAAACGTCATAGACGGCCATTTGCCGCGTCGCAGCCATTTCGTAAACGGCGTCCAGCGTGACTTGGCCGATGCCGCGCGGCGGGTTGTTGATAATGCGCATGAGGCGCAGGTCGTCTGACGTGTTATTCACAACACAGAGATACGCCAGCATGTCCTTCACTTCCGCGCGGTCAAAAAAGCGCGTGCCACCGACCATGCGGTACGGGATGCCGCTGCGCTTGAAGGCGTACTCGAGCTGGTTTGACTGGGCGTTGAGGCGGTAGAGCACCGCGTGGTCGCTCCATCTGTCGCCCGCGGCAATGTCTGATATAATCGTCGATGTGACGAAGGCGGCCTCCTCGCGCTCGTTGGGCGCGATGTGTAGCGTTACCTTCTCGCCGCTATCCTTCTCCGTCCACAGCTTTTTGCTGTGGCGACCCTTGTTGTTCCGGATGACGTCATTGGCGGCGTTTAATATATGGCTCGTCGAGCGGTAATTCTGTTCTAATCGAATGACGCGGGCGTTTTTATAATGGCTTTCGAAGCTTAGTATATTTTCAATCGTCGCGCCGCGGAATTTATAGATGCTCTGGTCATCATCGCCGACGACGCAAATGTTTTCGTGGCCGCCCGCCAAAGCGCGCGCTAACAGGTACTGGAGGTTATTTGTGTCCTGATACTCGTCAATCAGCACATAGCGAAAGCGGCGCTGATAAAACGCCCGCACGTCTTCATGCTCCTGAAGCAGGCGGACGGTCAGGAGAATCAGGTCATCAAAATCGAGGGCGTTGGAGGACTTCATGCGCTGGGCATATTCGAGATATGCCCGCGCGATGTGGCGCTTGCGGATATCACCTGTTTTGTCGGCAGCGGCGGCAAAATCCTCGGCCATAATCATGCTGTCCTTCGCGCGGCTGATTGTATTGAGCACCGTGCGGTACGGATACGTCTTATCGTCCATATTGAGGTCTTTTAAAATCCGCTTCATGAGGGACTGACTGTCCGACGTGTCGTAAATCGTGAAGGAACGGTCATACCCGAGCCGGTCAATATCGCGCCGCAGGATGCGCACGCACGCGGCGTGAAACGTTAGCGCCCAGATATCGTTTGAGGCTTCGCCCAACAGCTTTTCAAGGCGCAGCTTCAGCTCGTCGGCCGCCTTATTTGTAAAGGTAATCGCCAAGAGCCGCCACGGCTCGACCGGTTCAACGGCGCATAACGCCTGCGCCCGCGCACGCTCTTCCGGTATGGGGTTCTTGGCGTACGCTTCCAAAAACGCCGCGTCCTGCTCTGTGACGGCGGGCGGGATTTCCATACTATCCGAGCCACTGCCGTATTGAATCAAATTCGCGATTCTGTTGATCAGAACCGTTGTCTTCCCGCTGCCGGCACCGGCCAGCAGGAGCAAAGGGCCCGCCGTCGTCAAAACGGCACGGCGCTGCATTTCGTTTAAATGCATGAAATCAAGCGCAATCACGTCGCGCCGAGCCGAAATAAAGCGATCTGTCAATGAAGCTGTCATATCTGTCTCCTCAATCAATATACCCGGCCGCTATTATATAACAAGAAGTGCCCGCACGCAATTATGAAGGGCGCGGTCAAGGGCAAACAGATGACCGACGGGAGGTGTAACTCCCGTCGGTCAAAGGTTATGAGGATAATAAAATGAAAAAAGATAAAAGCGGCATTGGCAACCCTACGCTACCTATATTACCAGCCAGTTGTTAACAATTCTACATTTAATTGTTTCGAAACTATGAATTTTTGAATAAAGTTTTCATGAAGATCAGTCAAACGCCGGGCCGTACCAGCACACGGCGTCTGAACAGCGTTCCAAACCGCGAAGCGGGCGCAGCATACCGAAGCGACGATAATTAGCAGCGTCACCCGTCGTCGTGCGGAGACGGTAGACGGGTGCTGGGAAGTGCTCGCCGAGCGCGGCGACGGCAGCTTTCTTAAGCGCCGCGTCAGCCAATAAAAGCTCTTTGATGATAAGCGTGCCCGCCTCGCGCTCACAGATGGCACAGCCGACAGCCGTGCCGTTACGCCGGATTTCAAAAAGACCGCCGCCCGCTGTGCGGCAGAGGTGCTCTTGATAGGAGAGCGCATGCGTGTCCATGTCGATATAGACGCCGCCGGATAAGAGGGCTGCCCGGCGCTGTCGGTACGATAGCGTCGAAACGGGCACGGCGGCAACACCCGGCGCGGGAGGCGTGAGAGTGGCCGCTTCAAACGCCTCCTCATAAACGCCGAAAAATTCAACGAAATCGCTTTTTCGGGCGTAATAGTCAAACAGGCCGTCTGTAGCCGGTTTCAGTACAACCGCGTCATAGCCGAGCGCCAGCGCCTGTTTTTCGGCAGCTGTCGTCACAGAAGCGCCGTAGCCTCGGCCTCTCTGAGCCGGGTGCGTGGCGACGGCGTAAATCATCGCACAGGCAAAGCGCTGGCCATCCGGCAGGACAAGGCTTCCAACGGGCAGAAGGTATGCTGCGGCGACAATCCCAGTCCCGCCGTCAATCACAACGGTGTGGTCCGGGCTAAAGAAGATTTTAAAAAAATCCTCAACGTCCTGCGCGCTGTCGTCAAAAACAAGGCGCCAGAGCTCTTTCAGAGCGGAGACGTCTTTTGAAGAGGCAAGGCGCGGCGCTGCCTGCGCCGTCATGACAGCGCATACGTGCCGGGGCACGTCTCTTTAATCGCCTGCTCGAGCGTCTTGAGATCGACAAATGTCTCCGGCCGCCGCCGCGGGTCACGCAGCAGCGCCGCCGGGTGATAAAGAGCCATGAAGCGTGTGCCGTTTTTGTCAAACCACTTCCCATGGTCGCGCGAAATTTTAAAGTCCTCGCCGATTAGGCGATAGGCAGCGATGCGCCCCAGACAGACAACGATTTTCGGCGTGAGCAGCGCAAATTGCGCGCGCAGGTAATCCATGCACGCGTCCTGCTCCGTGTTCAAGGGGTCGCGGTTTTTCGGCGGGCGGCATTTAACGATGTTGGCGATATAGATGTTCTTGTGCCGGTCAAGATTGATGATTTTCAGCATGTCGTCCAAGAGCTGGCCCGCCCGCCCGACGAAGGGCTCCCCCTTCAAATCCTCCTGCTCGCCCGGCCCCTCGCCAACGAACAAAACGTCAGCCTCGCGGCTGCCGACGCCGAAAACAACGTTCGTCCGTGTCTCGTACAGCGCGCATTTTTTGCAGGTCTGGCAGGCTTTTTCAAGTTCTTCCCACGATGGCATGAGCTTGTCCCTCCGCTTTTTTGTCTGTTTTCAAAGTATACCGTGTTTCGCCTAAAAAGTCCATGCCGGGCGGTATTATGTTCTTGACTAATGCGCGCATATCTACTATAATAACTAAGCCTGACAGCACCCGCTGCCGGGAATTTACTCAATAATGTATGGAGAAGTCGCCTAGTCCGGTCGAGGGCGCACGATTGGAAATCGTGTAGGCGTCAAAAGCGTCTCGAGGGTTCGAATCCCTCCTTCTCCGCTGAAAGTTAAGGGCATCCCGACAGGGGTGCTTTTATCTTTCAGTGACGAGGGAGACTCGGTGAAAACACCTGCGCGTAAGCGCAGAAAGGGTTCGGGGCCCCCACGCGGCTGTCGCCGCGTGGGGCGTAAATCCCTCCTTCTCCGCCATATCACAAAGGCTTGCAGCGTTTTACTGCAAGCCTTTTGCTATGACGTTTTGGGGCGAACATTTAAAATGTCAGAAGCGTATACCCAAAAGCCCACCTGTATCAGTCGAGTCATCAAGGCGCAAGACTACGCTTTCCATAAACGAGGCTTTAAACTGATCGTCAAACTCCTTGTCGGGAACAGTGTCGGAGTTCATCAGGCAGATATACTGAAATCCGACCTCTTCGCTTTTCTTCTTCGCGAGTGAAAGGGCAAGTGCTATCTGGCGTTCATCGACGCCGTCAAAGATAGTGCTGTCGTGAATCAAGAAATCGGGGTGATGGTTCCTAAACGCGCCAAGCTCAGCTATAAGCATATCATAGCAAAAAACTTTCATATAGTTGATGCCTTGGCTCTTTGCGCTTCTAATCTCTACACCAAAATCATAGCCGGTGTCTTTAATTTCAATAGTGAGGATACCGGGTTCCTGATACAGAAATTCGGTGTTTTCACGAAATAAGTTTACAGCACGTTCTCTTGTTACTAATCGCTCCGCATAGTCATGGCGAGCGGCAAGTAACAATTCTTGTGTCTCAATCTTGATTTTGCTTTTACGCTCCTCAATCTGTGATGCAGCCTCTTTTCGCTTTTTGGCATCCTCGTATAGTTGAATGAGTCCCGAATATTTTTCTTGAAGCTTCGTGTATTCCTCCAATGCGCCATGGGACTCAAGAATTTGTAGAGACTTTGCTCGAATCTCTGTGAGCCGTTCAATCCCATCACGCAACCGCATTATCTCACCGCGGAGTTTGGAGATTTCACTCTGCAAGTATTCCCTTCTATTCGAAAGTAGGGCTTTATGAAATTCAATAACTTCGCCAAGCTGAACCTTAATACTATCTGAAAAAATCACCCCAGCTTCTTCGTATATCTGCTGCAATTCTCCGGTTGATATGTCAGTGATCTCCTCTATCATGCTCTGTTCATAACGAGACAGAAGCTGCTGCCGAAGCACGAGGGTATTACTAGCAGCATGAATCTCATCTGTCAGTGAGTTCGCCTCGGTCGATATCTCACTATACTGCGGATGGACGCGAAAAGTCTCCAGCTGCTTTCGCATATGCTCTGCTTCTGCGCGTCTATTAATAACCTCTGTTTCAAGTTTACCTACATCAAGTGTAAACGTGCCAATAACACCTGAAGTTGCCGCCTTTCGATAATCTTCGATCTTCTTCGCTTCCTCTTTTAGCTTTTGAAATCTGGAAGCAAATTCCATGTTCAAATCGAGGAAATATGCATTACAAGCCTGTCGGTTGTGAATGGGCTGATTTTTCCAGAACTCAAAAGCATCGCGATATCCGTCAATGTTCCGGCGTACATAGTAGGAAATGAGTTCGCGAAACGTCGGCATATATTCCGTGCCGTCCTTGGATAGCCCGAAGAAAAGCATCTGTAATTCTTCATTATAGGTAGTTGGGGGGACATACAGGAAATGACCGTCTTTATCAATCTTTGTATCCCAACTGAGCTTCGGTGAAAGCTGGTGGATGACAATCTTATTCGGCGTATCTACTGCTCGTTCAATTTCGAAGTCGAAGCCACCTGCGCTAAATTCAAGTGTAAAGCTCCATCCCTCAAGTTCCTTGGATTTAAAAATTGAGCCTTTGTCAACTCGCGACCCAAGACAAAAATGGATGATTTCGACTAATGTCGATTTCCCGGCGCCGTTACGGGTTTTCTTGTGATCATCCTCTTCTCCTTGGCACTGGCGATCTGCAAGGATAATGTTATAACCAACATGAAAATCCACACGCTTGAATGTTGGGTGGTTGCTCCTTATCGACTTAAGCATTAGCGCACCTCACAATCAGACCGTCTCGAAGTGGGTTTTCGTTCTTTTTTGTTGATTAAAATGCACATCACCTGCTCCATAGTCCTGCCCATCTTTCGCTAGGTGTGACGATAGGATAAACATAGGGGTAATGATAAACAAAAGCCCATAGGCTGGATTGCGTGGATCATTTTAGCAATCCTTTGTCCTCCACCAGATAGCTTGTCAGAGCCATATGATATTTTTCTTCTTAGGTGAATTACAAATTGATAATCTTATCAATACTGTCCGCCGCGTCCTATTGCATATCCTCGTCAATGTGGCTGTACAAGTCCATTGAAATGCCTATTGTCGTGTGTCCTAGGCGTTCGCTAGCCACTTTCATGGGCACTCCCGCCTTTAGCATTAGGCTGGCGTTTGTGTGCCTTTCAAACACATAAGAGAGTGAAGCCGTTTGGTTTCACCCTCTTTTGCTGCTGTTATGACTAAATCTCAATGACACGAATGTCGCGGTTTAGCATGGCAGCCACCCTCATGGTAAATACCGTGTTGCCTTTATCCCGGCCATCGTATACGGCTATTACCCGCGAAGAATGACGCACCATAAAACGGTTGCGATTCATGAAGCAATTTCCATGATATTTCTCACTATGTATGCCAATCGCCGAGCATTCCATAAGCATTTTCTTTGTTTGACTATTGTTTAAAAGTTGCAAAAATCGTTTCTTGTATGGAATGGCCGCTTCCAGTGTCAGACTTGGGTTTTTCCTTTTCAGTTCAAGGATAATTGCCGCAAAGCAAAGGTCTACACCATCCGCAAAGCCGGAAATGTAATGAAGATATCCTTCGTTGACAGCTTGTAAAATTTCCCGGCGCAGCTCCCGTTTCAAATATTCCAGCTTTTCAGCCGGAATATACCTATGGCCTATCACACAACAAGTTTTTGCACGCACGAATTATTCCTCCTTATTTGAACCAACAGATTATGCGAATAAGGCAATAATAAATCAATAGATTCCCTGTGTCAATGATAAAGACGAAATAGATTCCCTGATATCCAATAGAGTGCATCATATAATGATACACAGAGGAGGGGAATAATATGAATGAGGATTTTTTCAGCGAACGCCTTGCCACTTTGAGAACGGCAAAAGGCGTTTCGGCGCGGGATATGAGTCTGTCAATCGGGCAGAGCGCAAATTATATAAATAAAATCGAGAATAAAAAAGCATATCCTTCGATGACTGTATTTTTCTATATTTGCGAATATCTCGGCATCACCCCAAAAGACTTCTTCGATTTGGGCAACGCATACCCTGAACAATTTGGAGAGCTATTAGAGAACCTGAAACAACTTGACGCAAAGGCATTATCGCATATTTCCGGGATCGTAAAGGAAATGATCGGAAAGAAATAGCGTCGGCACATAATCCCGCCTTCTCCGCCAAAATACAAAGGCTTGCAGGGTTTAACTGCAAGCCTTTTGCTATGGCTATTTGAGGGGCGAAGAAGACAGCTTTAATGCCTTTTTAACGTAAGTTAATAATTAGTCTGAGAATTAATTATTAACTTATTTGACAATTCTTGAGAACATGTCTATCATGAGATGAGTAGTATCGTATTTTTTAATGGTTGTGGAGGATGTGTGATGAAATTAAAAAAAGGATTCGTTGTTCTCTTTACCATATTCATTTGTATTATTGTCACGAACTGCATGCATGCGGCAAAAAATATTTCAGTGGTCGTAGACAATAACCTTGTTGTATTTGACACACCGCCTTACATTGTAAATGGCCAGGTACTTGTACCGCTAAGAGACATTGCCGAAGCGGCAGGCATGAAGGTTGATTATGACGAGAATACTCGTACTGCAACAATAACGAAGACAGAAAAATTGATGAAAATCCCACTGGATTCTACGAATCCATATGTTGACGGTAAAACACACATAGTGACGCTGACACTTAATAGCGACACGGCTACCGTTGACGGTTCAACAATTCAACTTGACGTTCCCGCCATGGCAGTCAGGGGCAGTGTGATGGTGCCGTTGCGATTCATTTTTGAAGCAATGGACATGGACGTGATTTGGAGCTCTATCGGAGCAGGTGTTTTAGATGGGAAAGCTGGATTCTTAATCGGCACGCGTTTGCGAGGGAGCGCTCCGCTCGCTGGCGAGAGTCTTTTCCCAACCGTTTCACCGGAAATAATTTCAGTTATAGACAGCAAAGGCAACACCGTTTCCCTTGGCATGGATGTGACTGAAATGCAGCAAAACTTAGGTGAACCCGCATTTGTTTGGGGGCGCGGCGTACCGTCTCCGCAATCACGTTATGAATATGGCGAAAATATTTCAAGCACAGCGGATATCGGAAATGCTTATGCCGAAATTGGGTGCAGCTTGGGGAAAGTAACGGTCATCCAGCTTGGACCGGGCAGTGGGGCCAATCTGAAAACAGGCACAGGGGTCGCTGTTGGAGACCCCGCGTCGAGTATCGCGAAGGCTTATGATGGAAGCGAAAGTTATTTACAGAAGCATGACGCAAACGGACACATTATACTGGCTTACATCGGCAACACCCTAAAATATGCAGTGAGTATCAGCGGTGCCGTCCAATCCGACTATTCCGATAGCGACATTACACATGTAATAGACTTCATCATAAAAGATGATAGAATCGAAGCCATCGCTATCACCGATATCGTCTCTGCTCGTGAACTTTAGTCTGGTGATTAATTATACCAGGCAATCTGCCGTAAAGAAAATCACTCAGGAATCTTGGCGAAGAATAACCTCCGTCGTAATGGTCGGCGGAGGTTACATATTATTGAGCTGTTATTACTTAAAGGCAGGGGTTTGTTGGTTTGAGTTCTGCGCCTGGTTCTGTGATTGGTTTGCTTGACTCGATTGATTCTGAGCCGCGCTCTGGCTTTGCCCCTGACCCTTCATACCGGAGATTATCTGTGGTATTTTATCCACCAGGCTGGTCGAAGCGCCTGCCGCATTCACCGGGAGGACCGATACATTCTGGCCCTCAATAACGATGACAGCGTCCGTGCACAGTTTAGCACCAAGTCCCATAGCACCGGTGCCTGTCGAAGAGGATGCGCTTGTTCCGGTGCTGCTTGAGGAGCCACCTTGCCCTTTCATACTCGCGTTCCCGCCGCCGTAACCCAAAGTAACGGAAACAACCGGAAGGAATGTCTTTTCGCCCTGAGTGACGGGCTTTCCGATAATGCCTTCCTTCTGCGTGAAATCCTCGAGACTCTGAAACAGAGAATTCACATTCTCCGTTAGGTTAAGCTGTTGATCCATATTTTTTTCTCCTTTTTAAAAATTTCGATTTAATAAGGTTTATAGCAGTATTGCCGAGGTTTAGAGATGTCCCCGCTTTAACATGGAGATATTCTCTTTCTGGAAAAAAATCCGGCTCCAGTTCGATGCCAACATTCTGAATGAGGGCTGCAAAAAAATCGGCCACTGCGCAAAAAATACCTGTCAGTGAAGGCTCACTGAGCCCGTAGGATATTTTGACGTCACTGTCCGACAACGCCAAGGCTTTAAAAATGTTTGCTCCGGATTTTGCATTTTTTCCTCTTTTTTTTAAAAACTGTGCAAAGATTTTTTTCCTGAAAAGTCGGCAGGTAAGAAACAATTGATAATCGATGATCCTCGCTTCAATCGTAATATTTCGGGTCCATCGAGCATTTGCATGCATATCGGGCCCATCAGTATCCAGAAAAAAAGAAATTCGCACGGGTTCGATGAAAAAAGCTGCAATTAATATTGTCAAAAGTAGAATGACCAACCATACAAAAACCATTTGGGTTACCTCACGAATAGTATCCGCTTTTTTGAACGGATTATGAGGCATGTTAAATTATGTAACACAGTAAGAATAAAGCGAATATCTAATGATTTCCTTCGCTGCTATTTGCAAACGTTTGTGAGAAAATTTAGTATGTCTATATACAAAATTCCATAAATGCTTTACAATGGCTAATATGTATTTTTCCGCACGAAAGTGGTGTTATCGTGAAAATACGACTGATTGAACCCGGTAATCTGCCGTACAGAAAATCATTCAAGAATCTGTATCTTTATGATAAATACATACGAACGCCGTCAAACGGTCTTTTGACGCTGACAACAATTGTGAAGCACTATGTGAGCGACACATTAATGTACAGTGAGTCCATATCCGAGATCGTCTGGAAAGATGTTCTTGACGCAGATATTATTTTCATCAGCATCTTCACGTTCAACGCCGTCAGGGGGTACGAGCTGGCTGATGAAATTCGGAAAAGAAGCCGTGCGCTCATCGTTTTTGGCGGCTTGCACGCAACGCTCAATTATATGGAGACATGCCGACACGGCGATTACGTTCTGCTCGGTGAAGGCGATGCGTCAATCATTCAGTTTATTCAGGCAGTGCAGACAAATAAACCGATCGATTTTCCGGGCGTTGCGTATTATCGCGATGAGCAGCTGATACATACCGGCAGCCCGAAGATACCGGAACAAATTGAGACCATTCCGAACAGGTTTTTACTGTACAATTTCAAAAAGATGGCCGGCCACAATACGATTTGGCCGCAGGTGCACGCGTCACGCGGGTGCCCGCACCAATGCGATTATTGTGCGCTTGTCGCCGCGTTTGGCAGGAAGCTGCGGCATCGCGCGCCGGAAACAATTATTGAAGATATCCGGCAGGCAATTCGATTTTTTGAAAACGGCCACCACAGATTGACGAAAATTCTCTGGCTGACGGATGACAATTTCTTCGCCGACAGGGACTGGGCTATCCGCGTTTTAAACGCCTTGATCGACAGTAAAATCAGCTATAACTTTACAATACAGGCCCGATATGAAGTCGGCCTCGACGATGAAATGCTGGAACTGCTCAAACGCGCCGGGTTCGTTGAGCTTGCGGTTGGCATTGAATTTATTGAGGACGAGGCCTTTGAAATCTATCACAAAAAAAGCACGAGAGACGACATCAGGCGTTCCATAAAAAATATTCAGGCGCACGGCCTGCGCGTGCGCGGCCTGTTCATCGTCGGTGCTGAAAATCATACGAAGGGGATAGGCCGGCGTTTGGCGGATTTCGTCATTGAAAATAAGCTCTGCGGCGTTCTCATACAGTCTATGTACTTTATTCCGGGCACGCCTGTTTATGAAACGTATCAGGCGCGTTTGCTGGATTTGGATTGGTCAAGGTGTGTTGGAAAAGTCGTTCATTACCCCAAAAATATCTCCCCGCATGATCTGCAGAAAGAAATCATTCTTGCAAGCAGGAGGATCTATTCGATCAAGCGGCTTTTTGAGGCGATAACGACAAAGAGAGGAAACGAGCGGCTGCTGTTTATCGGCGAGTACTTGTGGCAGAAAAACGTCAGAAATAATTTAATGAGAGACCTGCCGTATTTAAAAAAGATCTCGGAAATTGCGCTCCCCGGCGCTTGCCCCGAAGGTGTTGGGGAACATATAGCACGGGAATTTTGATATCGTTTCTATTTTTTTGATAAATAACCTGTTTTTTTGATAATTATGGGTATTATTGACGGTGCTTTTATCGATAAATATATAAAGTCCATTCATGTGAGGAGGCCCACTATGATCAATACGGTCGGCGCGTCTGCCTTATCGGCATACAAAACGGATTATGACAAGACAGCCGCGACAAAACAGCCTAAGAAAGATATCGTGCCTGACGAGGCGTATCAACTGAGCCTCAGCGCGGAAAGTCTTGAGGCAAGCGCTGTCACGTCGGGCTCGGCAGAAATCGAGGACATCAAGCAGCAAGCCGATATGTCGACGGCAGCCTTGCGCGACCTCGTTGAAAAACTGATCTCCCGCCAGTCCGGCGACACGTCGGCGATTTCTTTGTCAACAAAGTTTTTCACCGCATCAGGAACCGAGACGATGTCTCAGGCAGAAGCGCAAGAAGCTATCGGTGACGGCGGGGACTGGGGCGTTGAGGCTGTCAGCGACAGGATCGTCGATTTTGCCAAAGCCGTATCTGGCGCCGACACAAGCAAGCTGGAGACACTCCGGGAAGCGATCGATAAGGGGTTTGCTAACGCTAAAAAAACGCTTGGCGGCAGCCTGCCGGATATTAGCAGCCAGACGTACGACGCCGTGATGCAGAAGCTTGACGATTGGGCCAGCACCACAGAAACGACCGTATCAAATTGAATCGAAATACATGACGAAAAGGCGGCATCTATTCGGATGACGCCTTTTTTGTTTCCGGACGACGCATGACGACACGAGCATTGACAGTTAGCTGGAAATCATCTAATATGAAATTAATTGGTATAGAGCAAAACTTTGCTCGGAATCAATAGATCAAAAGATGGAGATGGATGAAATGACGACTGTATCAATTAACCCGGGTATTTGCAGCTTGATGACAAAAGTGGAAGCAGTTGCCTCGGAGAATAAAAAGACAGTCACACTAACCGTGGAATCAGCCTGCGACGCCGTCAACAAAATGATGGCAGAGGTCGGCAGTACATTCAAAGCCTATGACATTTGCCTTGTGAGGCCGGGCGTCGGTCCCTTCTATGACTATGCTTCAAAGAAATTTCCGGTTCATGTCTCCTGCCCCGTCATTGCGGGCATTATCAAATGCGCCGAGGTCGAATGCCGCCTAGCGCTGCCGAGGGACGCAGAAATCCGATTTGAAAAAAAAGAGAATACATAGTAAGTTGCATCATCAAAAGGGCTTTCGGTTTTTGCCGGGAGCCCTTTTTGATTGCCAAGGGAGCCGGATTCTATTTTCCCCAGACAGTTTTGTTGACAATTTTCGTATAGCTCTCAATCAAATTGACGACTTTAATGGAGACATGTAAATCACCATAATCGGCGGGAAGCGCGTTACCCTCGCTTGTGCCGCGCAGCGCCAGCGCGAGCGCGACAGCACGGGCGACATCATCTTGCCGGATACCGCCGATGACGACAGAACCTTTGTCGAGTGTTTCCGGCCGCTCCGTTGAGGTTCGGATAAGGACACCGGCAAAGCCCAAGATGGCCGACTCCTCCGAAAGCGTACCGCTGTCAGATAGGACGCAGGCGCTGTTCATCTGCAGCTTGACATAGTCAAAAAAGCCGAACGGCTTGACAAGGCGTACGAACGGGCTGAAGGGAAACTGATGCGCCTTAATTGTCCGCATCGAGCGCGGATGCGCCGGATAAATCACCGGCATCCCGTATTTATCGGCAATATAGTTGATGGAGTGCATGAGCTCAAGGAAGTTTGCGTCGTTATCGATATTCTCCTCTCGGTGCGCTGAAACAAGGAAATAGGCTTTTTCTTCAAGAGACAGGCGTGATAGCACGTCGCTTTGCGCAATTTCTTCCCGGTGGCGATGGAGCACCTCGCTCATCGGCGAGCCGGTTACGAAAATCATTTTGCCGTCAAGCCCCTCGGAAAGGAGATAGCGCCGCGCGTGCTCTGTATAGGGGAGGTTCACATCTGAAATATGATCGATTATTTTTCTGTTGATCATCTCCGGGACATTCCAATCCCAGCAGCGGTTCCCAGCTTCCATATGGAAAATGGGTATTTTGAGCCGCTTAGCCGAAATGGCTGACAGCGTTGAATTGGTGTCGCCCAGCAGCAGAACGGCGTCCGGCTTCTCGCGGCGCATGAGGTCGTATGAGCGTGTGATGATATTGCCCATGGTTTGGCCAAGATCAGCACCGGCGCAGTTTAAATAATGAGCTGGGGCACGCAGGCCTAAGTCGTCAAAAAACACCTGATTGAGTGTATAGTCCCAGTTCTGCCCTGTGTGGACGAGGATATGGTCAAAATAAGTATCGCAGGCCTTAATGCAGGCGGACAGCCGAATGATCTCCGGCCGCGTCCCCAGAATCGTCATCAACTTAAGCTTTTCCATCAGCCGTCAGACCTCCAGGCGATAGGTGTCCGGTCTTGCGGGGTCAAACGGCTCGCTGGCCCAGATCAAAATAACAAGATCGCTTTGCCCGGTGTTGAGGATGGCGTGCGTATATCCCGGGGGAATCTCGACGGTCGTTATTAGATTGCCGGAAACGTCAAATTCAATAACGTCAGGCGTGCCGACGCGGCGTAGCATGATTTTTCCTGTCCCGCTCAAAGCGAGGAATTTTTCATTTTTTGTCTGATGCCAGTGATTACCGCGCACGGCTCCCGGTTTCGCGACGCAGACGGAAAGCTGCCCCAGATCCTCCGACCGGAAGAGCTCGGCAAACATGCCGCGTGTATCAACGCTTGTCTCAACCCGATGAGAGAGCGCTTCAGCCGGGAGATAGGTGAGATACGTCGCATAAAGCTTTCTCGCAAAGTCGTCACCCATATTCGGGACACTTTTCTGATCCTGGCAGGCCTTAAATTCAGATAAAATCGAGACAATTTCGCCGAGCGTTTTTTCGTATGAGGCTGGGACGAGGCAGCATTCATCGGCTGCCGCGGTTGTGCCGGTCACAATGCGCACGTAAGCGTCAACGACATCATCAATGTAGACGAGACGAAGCATGCGGTTGGGGTCATCGATGCGGATAGGCAGGCTGTACGCGGTATTGCGGCAGAAGGTCGCGACGGCACTGTTATAGTCAGGGCGGCACCATTTGCCGAAAACATTCGGAAGACGTGAAATATAAATGCGTGCGCCGGTATTACGGCTGTGAGCTTCAAGAAGGAATTCTGCTGCTTTTTTGCTTCGGCCGTATGGCGTATCTGTGTCAGCCTGAACGGAGGAAGTATAGAGAATTGGACAGGCGTTTCTGTTATCTTCGAGCTGATCTATAAGGCGTGCCGTTAAGCCGACATTGACGGTGCCATAATCGTCGGGATTTTCCGGGCGGTTTGCCCCCGCGAGATGGCAGACAAAGGCACAATCTCTTGTAAACGCGTGCAGCTGCGCGGGATCGGTGTCGGCGTGATAGTGATACAGTTCAATGTCCGGCTGATTGTTCAGCGCCGCGACGAGGTTTTTTCCTATAAACCCGGCAGCGCCCGTCACCAGAATTTTCATGGCGGCCTCCTAAAAAATTATTCCTGAACCGGCTGTACAGCAGGCTTTGCGGATAACCTGTCGGACAACGCTTCTCGGATACAGGGCAGGCCGCGCAGCTTTTCCTTGACTTGCCCAACCGTGAGCTGTTCGGCGTTGTTGGAGTTAAACTCCTTCAGCCCGACGTGAGGCCGCAACCCCAAGCTGACGTACTTGTCATAATTCAAGCCGCGTTTGTCAGCCGGTACGCGGTAAAAGGCCCCCATATCAACAGCGACGGCGCATTCCTCGTTTGTTAAAAGCGTCTCAAACATTTTTTCACCGTGGCGGATGCCGATGGTTTTAATCGGATTGTCAGCCTCAAAGAGTTCCAAGAGCGCCTGCGCCAGTACGCCAACGGTGCAGGCCGGCGCCTTCTGCACGAGGATATCGCCGCTCTCGGCATGTTCAAACGCAAATAGAACGAGTTCGACCGCCTCGTCGAGGCTCATGATAAAACGCGTCATCGAAGGGTCTGTAACGGTCAGCGGTTTTCCGGCCTTAATCTGCCCAATGAACAAGGGGATGACGGATCCCCGCGAACAGAGGACGTTGCCGTAGCGCGTCCCGCAGATGAGCGTTTTCTCCGGCGGAACGGCTCTCGACTTGGCGACAAAGACCTTTTCCATCATCGCTTTCGAGGCGCCCATCGCGTTAACAGGATAGGCCGCCTTGTCTGTCGATAGGCAGACAACCTTGGAAACGCCCGCTTCGATACAGGCTGACAAGACATTTTCCGTTCCGAGTACATTTGTTTTCACGGCTTCGAGCGGGAAGAATTCACAGGATGGCACCTGCTTTAACGCTGCCGCATGAAAGACGAAATCAACGCCGTGCATGACGCTGCGAAGGCCTGCGGGGTCCCGCACATCGCCAATATAGTAGCTGATTTTATCGCTTTTATAGTGAAATCGCATCTCGTCCTGCTTCTTTTCGTCACGTGAGAAGATACGAATCTCGGCAATGGCGGTTGATATGAAGCGGTCTAAAACAGCATTGCCGAAGCTGCCGGTTCCGCCTGTTATGAGCAGTGTTTTGTTTTTAAACAAATTATCCATATTTATCAACAGGCGCCGTCGATGATGTCATCGAGGAGCGTTTTATATTCCAGTTCTCGGGTTGAATGGAGGATATCCTCCAATTTTTTGAGACGAGGCAAAAGACTGGGGGAGACATGGGCAGGGCTGCAGACAAAAATTTTGTTGTTTTCTGTTTTCCCAAGAAGCTCATTATGAAATGACAGTTCCTCATACATTTTTTCACCGGGGCGAAGACCGATGAACTCGACAAGAATATCTCGCTCCGGCTTTAAGCCGTTCAGGCGGATCATGTTGTGCGCGAGGTCGAGGATTTTGATCGGTTTGCCCATATCCAAAACGAAAATCTCACCGCCGTTGGCCATTGACGCAGCCAGCAGAACGAGGCTGACGGCTTCCTTGATTGTCATAAAATAGCGCTCGACCGCCGGATGCGTCACCGTAACAGGGCCGCCGTCCCGAATCTGGCTCTGAAACATTGGGATGACGCTGCCGCTGCTGCCGAGCACATTGCCAAAGCGGACGGCTGCGAGCTCGGTCAAGGGGGCATCATCATTGAGCCGCTGGACGATCATCTCGGCGATGCGCTTCGTTGCGCCCATAATGCTTGTTGCATTGACAGCCTTATCGGTTGAAATGAGAATAAATTTTCGGGTGCCGTATTGAACGGCCATTTGTGCGGTTTTTAATGTGCCGAAGATGTTGTTCTTAATCGCCTCGGACGGATTGCTTTCCATGAGCGGGACATGCTTGTGCGCCGCCGCGTGAAAAACGACGTCGATCTGATGCCGGGCAAAAATGTCTATCAGACTGCCGGAGTCCTTGACGGAGCCGACAACAACATCATAGCGCTCGGGGCTGAATTTCTTCCGGAACGCATTATTTAGCGCGAATAAACCGTTTTCGTTTATATCGAGTAAAATCAATTTTTTACATCCGGAGGACAGCACGTGCTGGCAGATTTCCGACCCAATGGAACCCGCGCCGCCCGTCACGAGAACAGTTTTGTCAAAAAGGCTCTCTCGGACTTTTTCCGTGTTCAAAACAGTCGGCTCACGACCAAGTAGGTCGTCGGGGTTAATCTCGCAGGAAAGGCGGGCCTGAAGCGGCCGCGGCGGCAATTCGGCACCGGAAAAGTGATTGGTTGATGTTGAAAAGAATTCGGACATGTTAAATCCTATCTTATTTCATTAGGTTTAAACGTTATCGCTTAGTCAGATAAGCGGTGTTACCGGCCGCTGACGATTAACCGGTAAATGTAGTCGAGATCCTCCGGTGTCATGCGCTGATCAATCGGCAGAGGTAAAAGGTAGCGTGACAACGTCATTTCAAGGCTGTTTTGCGGCACAAGTGATGTCAGCGCCGACCACCATCTGCCAAGGTAGACGCTGTTTTCAAGAAAATGTGACAGAATCTCGTCGTCGGCTAACACGAGTGGGTAAACCATGGGGACGGTATCCTCTTCCAGAGGGAAACGGCTTAAATCGAAAAGGTTCATTTGCGAAAAGAGCGACTGCGCATATCGAAAATTTTGAACGCGCCGGTCTTTAACGGCAGTGTAATCAACATTTTGTAAAAGTGCCCGCGTCAGGCGTGACATCAAGGAAAGACCGCTCCCATCCAGCCGTGTTTCGTTCATCATCCTGTCGGGATAGCTGCCTTGGCAGCCCCGTTCAATCCGCTTGAGGAGAAAAAGCGACGTATCGGCTGAAAAATCACAGGGAATCGAAAAATCCTCCTGTCCGGCCTTTTCCCCAACGACGTAGCACCCGTCCGGCACGCCGAAAAATTTCCGCGGGGAATAGACAGAGTAGGCGTTTTCAGCAGGCTTTTTGTAAAAAGCCTGCGCGTTGTCGATGATGACGTTTTGATACCTACGTGCAAGCGTTTCGATTTTGTCATGCGGCAGGAGGCCAAAATAATTAACGATCAAAACGGCGGTATCGCTGCTTATTTTTTCAGGGAGTATTGGCAATAGGTCATCGTCCAGCGAATAATGAGAGAGCTCAATGGACTGCGATAACAGATAATCGCGCACTTTCGGGCACAGGTACGTCGGCAGCCGGAGTTTTTTGAGCCCTAAAAGCCTTAAAACGTAGCCAATACCGCAGCGCGCCGTGTTGAGACGCTTGACGCCCGGGCCGTCGTAAAACTCCGGCCCTTTTTTTAAATCGAGTTCAAGGAAGCTGCCGTATTCTTTCATCGCCATCGTCCCTCCAGTCAAAGCCGCAGTTCATGACATAGTCCAAGACGGACAGGTTTTCAATAAAGCTACCCCAGAGCTGCGGGTATCCGAACGGCGTATAAGCACTATAAGTCAGCTGCACGCCGTTTTCCAAAAAATGCGCCAATGTTTGATAGACCCGTGCGCCGTTGCCAGACAGATACGTATCGGCACCCACTGCGCGGCAAAGGTCAATGACCCGCTGTTCTTTTTTTGTGCGGATATGAAGCTGCGACGCCTGTAAAAATGCCGTGTCAAAGCCGAATTCACGGCTGAAGCGGACGATGAGCGCCTCGTTTTGTCGGGCGATGTTGTCATACGCCGGCTCCAGAAGTTCGCTGAAAATCGGGAAAACTGCATCAAAAAAAGGGGCGCTTTTGTAATGCTCACGGACGGCTGAGAGATGCCTTGCCTTCCAGCCGAGATGATCTTTTGTCCGAACCTCGTTAATGGCGTCGCCCAAGGTCTGTGATACCGGTATTTTAAGGGATTTGACCCCCAAAGGCGTTTTGAGGAGGTTTCGGTCATGGCCACCGGTATTGGAGAACTGGGCGTCATCGAGAAAAACAAAGACATCCGCCCGGCTAATTTTATAAAAATACCCGAGATACGGGATATAATCCGGCTGGTGAATGGCGGCCGTCACGGTGAAATACCAAACTCAACGGACCGCTGAAGGCTAAACGCTTCGGCATACATAAGACCGGCTGCCAGCCCCCTGTAGGAGGCATGGGCACAGATGCCATGCTCTGACCGCGGGTGCGGCGCAGAACGCAGCTCGATGTCATACTGTGCCAGCGCTTCGATTTTCCGCGCAATCGTCTCATCAATATCGATAAAGACAGTCGGAATGAAAGCCGTTTTATAATCATACCCTTGCCATTCGGTCGCTGAGGGCGTCTCATACAAGAGGATATCGATCGGATGTCCATGCACAGGGCGGGCAGCCACCATCGTCGAGCGATAGACGAGCTGATGATCCAGATTCAAGTCGCCGGGATGATGCGTCAAAACAAGGCGGGGGGATGTTTCCGCAATCACCTTTTCCAAAAAGGCATTAATCGTGACATGCCCCACGGTATCAAGACGCATATCCGGGAAATCACCGAAAAAAACGTCTCGGACGCCCAAAAGGCTGTTAGCCTTCAAGGCGGCCATTTTTTTAAGGGCGATAATCTTTTTGTAATCTGTATCGGCATACTGCGCGCTGCAACCCTCAGTGACGATTGCCGTAAAAACCTCGTTTGACTCGGATAGCCGCGCCATATACCCGCCGCAGCCAAGCACCTCGTCGTCCGGGTGCGCGGCGATCACGAGAATTCTCATAGATGACTCCGATCTGCCGCTGAAGGCAAGTTTCTGCGGCAGTTTCATCATATGCATTGTCCAGCGTATTGGTTAAGCCCTACGGCCTCCAAAACAGGGCGGCTTTTCCAGAGGGACTGTCATTTGGCGTTGTCCAGCATATATTGGACTGACACGATGTTTGTCAGGGAGGTGCTTTATAAATTAAAAGTCTTTTTTGCATACCAAATTTTGTCCTAATCGTTTTGGGGGCATTGCTCGGTACGGCGACGGCTTTGGTCTGGTATTACGGGTTTATCCAGTATGTTCGTGAGATGATTCCCTATGCGCTGGCTTTCGGCGTCATTCTCTTTGTTATGACAGCTATTCTTAAAGCCAGATGCGGCAACATGGCCGAGGGGATTTGCCTCACGTCGACCTGCTCGAGCCTTCGCAAATATTCTCTCGTTATCCTGATCAGCGCAGCCATCTTTATCGTTTTTTCGATGATAGTCCTTGCGACATTTCTGCCGCTGTTAGTCAGATTGATTCTGGCGTTTATCGGCTCGATATCGTTCTGGACGATGTTGTTTGAATTTGTTGCAATGCTGTTTTGCATGCTGTACAGGCGCTGACGGCCAAAGGCTTTTTCATATTCATGGAAAAGCCTTTACTTAATAGGTGCTACATGAAAGGGTGAGATATTTGGAAGATCTCATTATCTACGGCGCGGGGGATCTGGGCCGAGAATTTTTATGGCTTGCAGCCACATGCCTGCCGGGCTTTTGTCTCTTGGGCTTTCTGGATGACGCACTCCTACCTGGAACTGTTATATCGCACTATCCTGTTCTTGGGAATGCGACATATTTTGAATGCTATTTTACGCCGACTGCCGTTATATGTGCCGTCGGCGCGCCCAGCGACAAAAAGCGCATCGTTCAAGCGCTGAAGCGGCTCCCGTTTATTAGGTTTCCGGCTGCCGTCCACCCGTCCGCCATTCTTGCCGATAGGGCCAAGCTGGGGGAGGGATCCGTTGTCGGCCCCTTATGTACGGTCTCGGTCGACACGATTGTCGGCAGCCACGTACTCATTAATCAAGGCTGCGCCGTCGGCCATCACGGCTATATTGGCGATTACGCGATGCTGGCACCGGGCTGCCATCTGGGTGGCCATGTTTCGGTGGGGGAGGGGGCTGTCCTCGGCGTCGGATGCTCAATCAAACCCGGCGTTGTCATCGGGGAATACGCTGTTATTGGTGCAGGAGCCGCTGTCGTATGCGATATCCCGGCTTACTGCACGGCCGTTGGTGTTCCGGCAAGGCCGCGTGATGATCGTACCGGTGAACATGATTTATAGGCGGGTTGTTAAGCGGCCGCTGGACGTGGCCTTGTCGAGCCTTGCGCTGCTGCTCTTTTCCCCCGTGATGGCTGTGACGGCGATTTGCATCGGATTGACGCTGGGAAAACCGATTCTCTTCCGCCAGACGCGGATTGGGAAGGATGAGAAAGCATTTATGATGCTCAAGTTCAGGACGCTGACGGATCAAAAAGATGATGACGGCACACTGCTTTGCGATCACCGGCGTCTGACACAGTTAGGACGATTTTTACGCGGGACGGGACTTGATGAGCTGCCTGAACTCGTCAATATAATCCGGGGCGATATGTCCCTCGTCGGGCCGCGCCCGCTTTTAACGGGTTATCTGCCGTACTTTACAGCTGCTGAACGGGCACGCCATCGGGTGCGGGGCGGGCTTATTCCGCCGGAGGTGCTGTATGGCAATATCCGGCCGACATGGGCAGAGCAGCTTCAATATGAAGCCGATTATGCGGCCAATGTTTCTTTTTTGCAGGATGCACGGATTTTTTTAAAAGCCCTATGGGGGCTGTTTCATCGAAAAAACACGGATTACGGCGGCTACGTCCGTCGGCAGCTGTCGGCAGAGCGTCAAAGCAGCATGGCAGAAGGGGGCGAGCACCGTTAAAATTCTTCTGATTACAGCCGCCTGGCCGCCGCGCGGAGAACAAAATCTCTACACCGATCTGATAGAGACATTTTGTGATATGGGGCATGAGATGACGGTTGCCGCCGTGGGAATACACGCGGAAAAGCCCGGCCAGCACCCTGAAAAGTATTGCCGTGTACTGGCGGTGAAAACAAGGCCGCTCCAGAAAACCGGAAAATACAGAAAAGTTTTGTTCTCCTTTTTCGCCGGGCTCCAGCTTGCTCACGCCGTCTTCCGAAATTTCAAGCGGGAGCCGGTTGATCTGATTATTTTTTCAACGCCGCCGATTACGCTGCTCCCCGGCGTGCTGCTAATCAAAAGGCATTTAAAGGCGCCCTTATATCTTCTGTTAAAAGACATCTGGCCGGACGACACGGTCGGCATCGGCGGCATGCGGGAAGGCGGCATTGTTTGGCGTGTTTTTCGTTTTCTGGCTAATCGCACATACCGGGCGGCTGATTTTATCGGCTGCATGTCGGAGGCTTCGGTCCGATATCTCCGGCTGCACTATCCCGAGCTGCCGTCAGAGAAGGTGGAAGTTTGCCCAAACAGCAGAAAAAGCAGGGAGCGCCTGCCGGTAGACCGACAGACCGTCCGGCGTCAGTATGGGATACCAGACTCGGCGCTTGTGATTATTTATGGCGGCAATCTGGGCAAGGCACAGGGTATTGAGTTTCTCATCGATATTGCCATAGCGTACCGGAATGATTTGACGGCGTTCTTTTTAATTGTCGGCACCGGGACCGAGGTGTTGGCTTTAAAGCGCGGCCTACTGACTGCTGACGCGCCGAATGTACGGCTGCTCCCCGCTTTGCCGAGCCCCGATTATGAGGCGCTCGCGGCTTCGTGCGACGTGGGGCTTGTTTTGCTCCATCCGTTGGGGCGGGTGCCGAATTTTCCGTCACGCCTGCTCTCTTACCTGATGGCCGGTCTTCCCGTCATTGTCGCCGCGGACGACGCAACAGATATGGGAGACATTGTTGAGCGCCATCAATGCGGCTTCAAATGCCGTAACGGGGACCTCTCGCGCTTTAAACAGGTTGTTGAAGCATTAAAGGATGAAAAGAAGCGGTTGGATATGGGGCGACAATCGTATCGATTATTTAAAACGCACTATACAACAGCGGTAAGCTGTGCGGCCATTCTGCGCCATTTCGGCGCATCCGTCAAAGAAGAAAGCCATGACGCTTAAAACGCTTCTTTTGAAGTCCCCCGGCCTGATGGCGCTTTGTGCGGCCGTTTACAGACTATTTGGGTTTAATGGCATCCGAATAAAAGGAAAAGAGAACGTCATATATCAACAAAGCGGCTTTGTCAGACAGACAAAATTTAAGCTGCTAGGCAATCGGAACAGCGTGATCATCGGTCCGTACTGCCATATCAGCAATTGCCGGTTTTTTATATCCGGCTGCGGCAACATGATGATCCTGCACGAGCGCGTCACAGCCGACGGCAGTGACTTTTATATGGAGGACGACGGGGGCGTCATCGAAATCGGCGCCGGTACCGTTATCAACGCAGGATCACATCTGGCCTGCATCGAAGGAACACATCTGACGCTCGGCAGAGATTGTCTTCTGTCGTCCGACGTTGTGATAAGGACGGGCGACAGCCACGCCCTTGTTGACCAAAACGGCGTACGGATTAATGCCTCGCGCGATGTGACACTCGGCGACCGTGTCTGGGCCGGGCACCGCGTAACCTTTTTAAAAGGTTCGGGCGTCGGATCGGATAGTGTTGCTGCGACAAACGCCGTCGTCACGAAATTATTTACAGAATCCAATATCGTCATTGGGGGCAACCCGGCGGCCGTTATCCGTCGGGAGATCACCTGGGCGCCGGAGCGGAAAACGGGGATTAATGCATGAGCACGGCACAGACAAGAGAATACCTCTATATCGTCAAAGCGCTGGCGCTCTTCAGTATCGTCTGCGCGCACTGCGGCGTTTTGCCCGATAACGCCGGGGCGGGCGGCAAAACGGCCGTTCTTGTTATGCTCAGTGTTGGCGCTAGTGGTGTCGGCGTTTTTCTACTCGTCGCCGGTTACCTTTTTTACGGCAGCCGAAAGTCGGCGCGCGCTTTCTTTCAAGGGAAGGTCACGTCGTTGGTTGCTCCATGGCTCGTTTGCGGAACGGTTGATTACCTCTATGTCGCGCTGCGAAAAGGCGGCCTGGGGTTGACCGACTGGTTTCTTGCGCTGACTTGTAAAAGCCATTATTACTTCCTCACGGTTTTGTTCGCTTGCTATATTGTTTTCTTTTACATCCGCGGGCGCCGTTTTGAAGGAGTGGCTCTGTTCTGCCTTGCCGTGCTGTCCGTCACGAGCATCACATTGACCGGTGCGGGTATTTTGAAGCTCAACCCTTATATCAATCCGTTCAATTGGTTTATCTATTTTATCCTTGGGGTCACTTTGAAAAAATATGCGCTGCTGAACAGCATCGTCAGCTTTTGTAAAAAAGGTATATGGCTCCTCGCGTTGTGTTCTGGACTTGCCATATTTTTGCCCGTTTCCGGCGGTTTGCATATCGACTACTGGCAAAACGCCGCCATACCCACGGAACTGCTCGCCATTCTGACAATTTTGGGCTTTGCCGCGCGGCTTCAAAAACAAAAACCGGCGTCTTTACCGGTGCAGATTGGAAAGCGGTCTTTTTCGGTCTATCTCATTCATATGATACCGGCCGGTCTTGTCGTCAGGCTGACGAGCTACGTGGATTTTTGGCCCGTGCTCTTTCTAAGACCGTTCATCGTCATCACGCTGTCGCTCGCCGCCATCGGCCTGTGCCGGTTGACGGCGCGGAAACGAGGTGTTTTAAAAACAGCCGATATCCTCATCGGGGTGCGGGAATGAACGTTTTAATGATCAATTCAGACAGCGGCATCGGCAGTACGGGTCGAATTGCCGACGATTTGTGCCACGCGCTGATAAAACGCGGTCATTGCTGCCTTCTGGCCTATGGCCGCAAAAACGCGGGGGAAAATCCGGACGCCATCAGAGTTGGGAGCCAATGGGACGTTTTATGGCACACGCTTCAAACCCGACTGCTTGACGCCCAAGGCCTTTGTTCAAAAAGCGCTACACGCGCCTTTTTAAAAGAAGCAGCAAAGTTTTCGCCTGACGTGATCCATCTGCACAATCTCCACGGCAGCTATATCAACATACCGCTGCTTTTTCATTGGCTGAAGGAGCTGAATAAGCCCGTTGTCTGGACGCTGCACGACTGCTGGCCGCTGACGGGGCACTGCACCAATTTTACGGCAATCGGCTGCCGCCGCTGGGAAACGGGCTGTCAAAGCTGCCCGCAGCGGCAGGCATACCCGAAAAGCTGGCTTGTTGACCGAAGTGCCCAAAATATGGCGCTGAAAAGGCGCCTGTTCACATCACTCGACAAGATGACGCTTGTTCCGGTGTCGCAGTGGCTTTCGCAGCAGGCAGCACAATCCTTTCTTGGCGGTTGTGAGCGGCGCGTCATCCCCAACGGCGTCGACCGGCGCATTTTCGCGCCGACTAAAAGCGATTTCAGAGCCCGTTATAATCTGGGCGGCAAGACAATCCTACTCGGGGCGGCGTCCGTTTGGAGCCCGTGGAAAGGCCTATCCATGTTCAACGCGCTTTCGGCGCGTCTGGACGAAACATACCAAATCATCCTCGTTGGTGTGACGCAGGCGCAAAAGAAGAAGCTTTCAAAAAAAATTATGACGTTCGAGCACATTCAAGATCCGCAAGAACTCGCGAACGTCTATTCGGCCACCGATATTTTTCTCAATCCATCTGTAGAGGAGTCGTTCGGCCTCGTTGCGCTCGAGGCGCTTGCCTGCGGCATACCGGTCATTTCTAACAGCTTTTCGGCAAACCCGGAACTTATAACGCCGACCTGCGGACTTGTTCTCGGCGATGTTTCTGCCGCGGCTTTTGCACAGGCCGTCAAAAAGCTGCAAATAAACCCCTTCAAACAGGCGGACTGCCTTAAACGCGCATCGGCGTTTGACAAAGAAATCATGCTGGCGCGGTATCTTGATTTGTATGAAACACTTTATGAAAAGGCGGGCCGATTAAATGGATAACATCCTTTGGCTGACGAATATCCCCGCGCCGTACAGAGTTGATTTTTTCAACGCGCTTGGGAGCGGGTGCGCGCTGACCGTGCTTTTTGAAAAGAAAGCGTCCGGAGAGCGGGACCGGCGTTGGGTTTTCAGCAGTTTTAAGACATTCACCGGCATTTTTTTAAAGGGCGTATCCATCAGACCGGATATGGCATTTTGCCCAGGCGTTATTAGGCATCTGAGAAGAAGGGACTATGATGGCGTCGTTATCAGCAATCCGCTAACGCCGACAGGCATACTCGCCGTCGCCTGGTTAAAATTATTGAAGCGCTCTTACATGATTGAGGGTGACGGCGGGTTATACAAAAAGGGCAACTGGCTCCGCGCCTTTGTCAAAAAGCGGATTTTTGGAGGCGCGGCGGTTTGTTTCAGCACCGGTGACAGCCACGACGCGTACTTCCTGTCAAACGGTGCCCGTGAGGACGCGCTTTGCCGCTACCATTTCACATCCCTTTATGAAAGGGACATCCGCAGCGCCCCGCCATCCGACGCTGAAAAAGGAGCGCTCCGCCGCGCTCATGGAATCCCGGAGGCGAAAATGGTTTTAACCGTTGGGCGGTTTGTCCCCGGAAAGGGCTTTGAATGCCTGCTCGGTGCCTGCCGGTATTTAGACAGGGATACCGGCATCTATCTGATCGGCGGACAGCCGACGGCGGAGTACCGACGTCTTCTGGCGGCAACCGGACACTGTAACATTCATTTTCTTGATTTTATGGGCAAAGAGAAAATTAATTGTTATTTTGACATGGCCGATGTGTTTGTCCTGCCGACACGAGCAGACGTCTGGGGCCTTGTTGTCAGCGAGGCGATGGCGCGCGGCCTGCCCGTCGTTACGACAGACGCCTGTGGTGCGGGCGCTGCGCTTATTACAAACGGCGAAAACGGCTATATCATCCCGGCTGGTGATGAAAAAGCGCTGGCAGAACAGCTTTTGTACTTGTTAAATCATGACGGGGTACGGCACGGCATGGCCGAAAAATGCTTGCAGCGCATCCGGGGCTACACTATTGAGACGATGGCTGCCGAGCATCTTGAGAAGTTTAGAGAGCGCTGCCGGACAACGCTTATTTTTCTGGGTGCCCTTGCCGGAAAAGACGGGGCCGAAGCGCGCTCGGGCGGGTCTGTGGCAGGCAATGCCATGCAGCTAAATCTTTTAAAGCACCTCTCGGCCTTAAGAGATTTTAATATTGAGGTTCTGGCACTGCAAACCATTGGGGCCTATCCGAAGGATAAAACATTTTTTTCCGCACGGCATTACGAAACGGTGCTTGATGACACGCGTTTGACGGTGGAATTCGTTCCATTCCTCAATATCCCACTCATTAAGCAGCTCTGGCAGGCCTTAGCGCTTTGCCGCCGGGCAAAACAAATCGCGCGCCGGGCCGGAAATGTCATCGTCCTGTCCTACAACCTCTATCCGCAAACGGGACTGCCGCTACTGTCTATGAAAAAACACTGGCATGTCGCCGCACTCCTTGCCGACCTGCCCTTCGATGACCGGACAGACAGGCCGTTTCCCGGCAGGCTTTTGTTGGGGATCTTTAATGCCTTGACGAAGAAGATTATTGCCGCCTGCCCGAACCTGATCGTCCTGAATCGGCACGCCGCCGAGCAATACAATCCCAATGCCCGTTTCATCGTCATGGAAGGCGGCGTGGATCATGTCAACGACGACGGATATCCCGCAAATAAAACAACCGGACAAAGAAGAATCGTGTATTCTGGCAGCCTCACGGCCTATAACGGCATCTCCGCCCTGATGGACGCAATGGCGCTAGTTGAACACAGCGATGTGCGCCTTCATATATATGGTAAGGGACAGCTTGAGTCCGCTGTTCGCAACAGGGCGAGCATGATGGCGAACGTGTACTATGACGGCAGCCTCAAGAACGCCGAAATACGTGCCGTCCAGAAAGACGCCTGGCTTTTAATTAATCCCCGGCTTGTTGACGACCCAATTGCACAGGTAACGTTTCCGTCAAAAATCCTGGAATACATGCAAAGTGGCACACCGGTACTCACAACTCGTTTGAACGGCTTTCATGAGGCGTATAACGACAAGCTCTTTTTCATTCAAGGTTTGGGAAAAGCGCCGGAGATTGCCGAGGCAATCAATCACCTTGCCGACTTAGATGAGGCCACTTTAGCCGACACGGCTGAGAAAGCAAAAAACTTTGTATGCAGCAGTAAAACGTGGGCCGTTCAGGCAAGAAAAGTAAACGAATTTTTAAAGGATATCGGCAATGGAAGAAATGGTGTTGGCGAACCGAGATCATGAAGCGTTTATTGACCGGTGTTTTTTCTGGTTTTGCGTTGTTGACCTCTTTTTCATGCCGTATTTTTGGTTTTTATCGATTCCATATTCCATGCCGGTTGTCTTATATTGGTTTATTAAAAGATATGCGGCGGTTACGCAGCAGCGGGAATGGCGGCTATTTGTCCTGCTCGTGTTTTTAATGGGCGTGAGCACCATGCTGTCGTTTTTCATCAACCCGGCGCACATTTATGACAATTCAACGCTGCTCGTCGAGCTACTTATGATGTTTATTTATTACTTCATGTTTGCTTATTACGCCGAGAGGTATCCCCTTCGAGTCAAAGGCGTGCTCATCGGATTTATCGTGTTTGTCACAGCGTTTGCCGTTGTTTTCAATGTGGATAAAGCCCTCTATCAGGATATTAAATTTATATGGAATCCTCGCATGGCGACAGCTTGGTCGACAACTGATTTTAAGGGTTATCGCTTCGGCTTTTTTTGGATGGATGAAAACAACATTGGCTATATGGCAAACGCCGTTGTTTTATTTATACTTTGCCACGAGAAAACGAGTCTTTTCACAAAAGCGCTCCTGCTTGGCGCGCTGACGCTTATCGTTATATCCTGCATGAGCAGCGGCGCGCTGCTGAGCACCGTGATTTCAGTTGGACTATACATGGTGTATTCTATCTGGCGCTTGATGACAGGGCGTATGGTTTTCCGATGGAAGCTAACAAACGTCATTTTGTTTGTTTTGCTGGCAGTTATTCTGTATTTTTTTATCCCCAGAATTCCGGACTATCTGGGCGGTACCGTCGCGCAGGAGTCATTATCCCGAATAGCGGGCAATTCAGCCAGCTCCCGCTTTTCCATCTGGAAAAGCATCTTACAGCAGGCTAATTTCTTTCAATATCTGCTGATCGGGCAGGGGGGAGACACGTTTTTAAACGACGCGAAGGTCAGCCCGCATAATGGCCATCTTTTCTGGATACTGGCTTATGGGATGATCTCCTATGTCATATTTATGGTGATATTTTTCAGAAAAAGAAAAAAGACGCCACCCGCCGGTTATTTGTTCATGATACCGATTTTGATCGGGTTTACCATCAATATTCTGCTGGGCGAAGTCAAGCTCGCGGCAATTCTGGCTCTTCTAGTCGCGCTGTCGTCCGGCAGTCGGCCTTTGACCACGCCGCAAAGCAGACAGGAGGTTCACAATGCGTAATATTACAGCCGAAACCGGAAAGCCGCTTTTGAGCGTTGTCGTGCCGGTTTACAATGTGGAGGCGTATCTGACAGCCTGCGTTGAAAGCATCCGGCGTCAGGATTACGGCAATTTGGACATTATTTTGGTTGACGACGGGTCAACAGACGGCTGCCCGCGTCTTTGCGACATATTTGCCAAAGCGGATACCCGAATTCGGGTTATCCACAAAACAAACGGCGGGCTGAGTGACGCGCGCAACGCCGGGCTGGCATCTTCGCGCGGCAACCTTATCGCGTTTGTCGACGCGGATGATTGGCTTGAAAAAGACATGTATACAACACTTTTTGATCTCATGCGCCAACATAACGCCGATATAGCCGAATGCGGCATCCGGTACGTCTATCCGAACGGAAAACAACGCGAAGACGGGGCGAGGGGTGGTGTTTGCGTCCTTGATCAGCGCGCGGCAACGGCGGCGTTTCTGGACAGACGCGTTAAAATCAGTGCCAGCATCTGCAACAAGCTTTATAAGAAGTCCATTTTTGAAACGCTGCGGTTTCAGAAAAATCGGTTACATGAAGACGCTTTTTTTATGTATCGCGCGCTTTATAACGCACACGTTTTCGTCCGGACGGCGCGGCCGAAATATAATTACCGGCAGGGCAGGCCCGGCAGCATCATGACATCGCCCGTTTTGCCAAAAAATATCCGGGACATTCTAGACGCCTTTGAGGAGCGCAACGCGTTTTTTGAAAAGGAGGCGCAAGAAAGGCTCCTTCAGAAATCAAAAAACTATTATTATCAGACCCTGATATCGTCATTCGCCGAAGCAAGCGTTTACCTGCCAGAAGAAAAAGAGCTGTTGCAGGAATTAAAATCGAAACTGATAGGCGCAAAACGAGAGATTATCCATATGCCCATCCATATCCGCCTCATGCTCCGCTACATCGTGTTCCTTGTGTGCCCGAAGCTTTTAACGCTTCTTTTTCGGCTCAGGGAGGGATGGCGGTGAAGAAAGCGGTCGTGGTGACGTTTCACTGCGTCCCGAACTACGGGGCGATGCTGCAGGCTTACGCCATGCAGCAAAACCTTAAGAAATTCGTTGAAGCCGTGCAGATATTAAACTATGTGCCCCCGCATCTACTGCGGCAGTATCATTATTTCTATTTCAAAACGTTGCGCTGGTTTCTTTCCTGCCTGCTCAATTTCCCCTTTACATTTATCCGGTACAGAAAGTTCGGTTCCTTTTTAAAAAAGCATCTGTTCCTGACGCCGGGCGTATACCGCGCCCGGGAGGCGCTCGCGCTGGACTGTGACTACGTCTTTCTCGGCAGCGATCAGATTTGGAGCTTCGGGATTACAGACGGCGTTGACAAAACGTATTTCGGCGATTTTAAAAAAAGGGAGGGCTGCCGCGTCATCGCGTATGCAGCGAGCTACGGCAAGGATATCCTTGAGGCACGGGAGCTGGCCTTGTATGGCGCGCTGTTAAAAAACGTGGACGTTGTTGCCGTCCGGGAGCGATCGGCACAAAAGGCGATCGGCTTTGTCTATCCCAAGCCTGTATCCGTTGTCCTTGACCCGACACTTCTTCTGACACGGGAAGAGTGGCTGCGCGTCGCAAAAAAGCGCCCAATAAAAAATTATCTTCTTTTATATGCCCTTAACGGATATGAACAGACGTATGATCTTGCCGCGAAAATTGCCTTAGAAAAAGAACTGACCGTGTATGAAATCGCCTCCGGCGGCTTGTCGTTTCGCGCGCGCCGTCGCCATCAGGTCATACCCTGCGCCGGGCCGTCGGACTTCCTCGGACTGATTGACGGGTCGGACTATGTCGTCACCGATTCCTTCCACGGCACGGCCTTTGCCGTTTTGTTCAATAAAAATTTTTATACGGTGCCTCATCGGACAAAAGGTTCCCGAATGGTGGACCTTTTAAAGGCGCTCAAGCTTGACGACAGGATCGTCTCTTCATTTGATTCCGACATGCCCATCGAGGATATCGATTATACGATCCCAAGCATTCGCCTCAATGAACTGAGAATAAAATCGCTAGCGTATATCCGCGCATCCCTTGATAACACGCCATCTGGGCAGGTGACGAGGTGATATCAATCATCGTGCCTGTTTACAACGGCGAAAAGTATTTGGATCAATGCCTTTTTTCGATCCTGCGCCAAACGTATCGAGATATTGAAATCCTGCTCGTAGACGACGGATCAAAAGACGCCTCTCTTGACATATGCAGGCGATATGAAAAAGCAGATCACAGAGTGCGCGTTATTCACAGGGATAACGGGGGTGTCTCCGCCGCGCGCAACGCCGGGCTTGACAACGCCGCGGGCCAGTATATTCAATTTGTCGATGCCGACGACTATCTCGAGCCGGATTATTGCCGGACACTCGTCGGGACTATTGAAGAAAGTGGCTGCGATATGGCCGTTTCGGCGTTTAACAACGTTTATGAACAGCCCGGCGGAGAACTGAAAACCGTCCCCATCAATCTGCCGATTGCAGGCTGCTTTGAGACGGCCGACTATGTCCGGCAATTTGATGTCTTGCAGTGTTATTCGCCATTTATCGGCGGCGTTTGGAATAAAATGTACAGGCGAGAGGCCTTGCAGGCTAGCGGCGTCCGCTTTCGGGAAGATATCAGCCTGCACGAGGACTCCATTTTCAATTTTACGTTTTATCGGTATACAGCAAGTATCTGCGTTGTTAATCAATGCCTGTACAATTATTTCCATGAATTAGGCAACACGTCGCTGAGCCGTCAAAAGCACCGCGACCTGCACCGTTTGACACACCTGTTTTACAGTGAATACAAAATGCTGTTCAAAGCGTATGACGCCTATTCCGGGCGCCGCCTTCAACAAACGGAAGAAAACTGCCACCGCGCGTATCTTGTCTGCCTGCTGAGCAGCGCCGACAGGCGCAACCCGCTGTCGCATGCGGTTTTGAACGAATTAAAAGCATATTATTGCGACGCGGTTTTTTTGGCATCGCTCCCCTATGCACGGCCGAAAAACCACACAGACAAATGGCTGAATTTTTTAATCGCACGGCGGAGTGCCGTTCTGTTGGCGCTTTCGTTATATCTTTCTAACGTCCGGCAACGGCTAGGGGCGCGGTTATCCAATCATCGGCTGACCGACAAGCCGATGAATAAGCATTGATGAGCAGAACAAAAGCCTTTTTGTACAACACGGCCGCAACGGCACTGATGCAGCTTGTCACCCTGCTGGCCGGACTAATAACGCCACGCGTCCTGCTCACCGCCTATGGCTCAGAAATTAACGGGCTCGTTACCTCTGTCTCCCAGTTTATCGCCTATTTCAATCTAGCGGAGGCGGGGCTTGCAGGGGCGGCAGTTTACGCCCTGTATAGGCCTCTGGCTGAGCAAAACCATCAAGCTGTCAACGGTATTGTCGCCGCGGCAAAAAAATTCTACACGCAGAGCGGATACCTGTTTTTGGCCCTGACGGCCGGGCTTGCGATTTTGTATCCCATTTATATCCGCTCGGAGACGCTGCCCTTTTCCATGATCGGCCTACTTGTTTTGATCTTGGGAACGAACGGGGCGATGGAATTTTTCACGCTGGCCAAATACCGAGTGCTGCTGACAGCCGATCAGAAGACGTATGTCATCGCCGCCGCGACGACGGCAGAGATTGTGCTCAGTACGGTGGTCATTGTCACCCTCGCGTTTTGGCGCGTTCCAATCGTCGGGCTGCGCGCCGTCTGTTTATGCGCCCTATTTCTCCGATCGGCCATTTTATGGCGCTATTGCAAACGACGGTATCGATTTCTGAATGACAGGGTCCCGCCCGATAATAAATCGCTAAACAAGCGGTGGGATGCCATGTTTCTGCAGATTCTCGGAATGGTTCACACGGGGACACCCGTGATTTTACTGACGCTTCTTCTAAAAGACCTCAAGCTTGTCAGTGTCTTCTCGGTGTATAACATGGTGCTGACGGGAATCGGCGGTCTCGTCGGCATTTTTATCAGCGGGCTTTCCGCGTCGTTCGGTGACGTGATTGCACGCGGAGAATTGCCAACGCTTCAAAAAGCTTATCGGGAATTTGAAATGGCTTATTACGCCATTATTTCTTTAATGTACGGCGTGACATTTGTGATGATCATGCCTTTTGTTCAGTTGTATACAGCCGGCATCTCCGATGCGCACTACAATATGCCGCTTGTCGGATTTCTCATGGTTTTAAATGGGCTTCTTTTTAACATAAAAACGCCGCAGGGCATGCTTGTCATATCGGCGGGGCTGTATCGGGAAACGCGGTATCAAACGGTGACGCAGGGGCTTATCGCCGTGACAGTCGGCGCGGCACTCGCACCTGTTTTCGGCCTTCCCGGGATCATTCTAGGCTCGGTGGTCTCCAATATATACAGGGATTTAGACTTAATGTTTTTCATCCCGCGCCAGGTGACGAAGCTGCCCGTTCAAAAAACGGCAAAACGCATTTTGCTGGTCTTTGTGCGCGTTGGGCTTATCATTTTGCCGTTTACCATGATCAAACTAAACCCGGCCCATTTGAGCAGCTGGGGGCTTATGACGTGCCTGACGGCGCTGTACGCCGCCCTGGTCATCGCCATAACGGCGCTGTTTATTGAGCGGGAGGAACACCGCCATATCCTCAAAAGAATCAGAAACTTAAAAGGAGCGACAATCATGATAACGAAACCACAGGGAAAGGAAAACTGCTGCGGCTGCGGGGCATGCCAAGCTGTTTGCCCGCATCACGCCGTTACGCTCCGGCCGGATGAAAAAGGCTTTCTCTATCCCGAGGTCAGCACGGCGCTCTGCGTCGGCTGCCGGGCTTGTGTCAGAACTTGCCCGCTGGATGCTGCCGCGGAAAGAGAAATCAGCGGAAGGCTCACGGAACCAACGGTCTACGCTGCCAAGCATCGGGACAGCGCCGTCCGCCGCTCGAGTACATCCGGCGGCATGTTCACAGCGCTGTCCGACGTTGTGTTGGAAAAGGGAGGGAGCGTCTACGGTGCGTGCTTTGACGACAATTTCAACGTATGCCACCGGCGGGCCGTGACGAAACAGGCGCGCGACGCCTTCAAAGGCTCTAAATATGTACAGAGCACGCTCATCAACGTCTATTGGGAGGTTGAAAAAGACCTTAATCAGGGCAGAACCGTCCTCTTTACAGGGACGCCGTGTCAGACCTCGGCACTGATGCGATTTCTCACACCGCATGCTGTAAAAACTGAAAGACTTTTCATGTGTGATCTCGTGTGTCACGGTGTGACGAGCCCTGTTATCTGGCAGGCGTATCTGGCCTTCCTTATGAAAAAATTTAAAGGTCGCGTGACGGCTGCCGCTTTTCGGAGCAAGGAGCTATCCAATGGTGGGATCGGAATGAAAATTCATTTCTTCAGCACATTGCGCGGTAGGAAGGGGAGTTATCAGAAATCCTTTTTGACCGACGTGTTTTTCCGGCTATACCTCGATGGATTGATCCTGCGAGAATCGTGCCACCGGTGCCGCTTTGCCGGAACAACCCGGCCTTCCGACATCACGATTGGTGACTTTTGGGGAATAGAGACAAGTAAGCCGGAATTTGACGACGGCGGCGGCGTTTCGCTGGTGCTCGTCCAAACGGAAAAAGGCAAAGCGTTGTTTGAAGCGGTTCGTGATCGAATCGACTTTGAAAAAAGCAATTTGACGGAATGCTTGCCGCGTCAACCGCAGCTGAAAAGCCCCAGTGAACGAAGCTCAAAAGCAGATATCTTCTGGGAAGAGTTTTTCTCGCGTGGCTTCTCATATGTCCTCAAAAAATATACGCCTGCCGGATGGCGGTTTAGCATGAAAAAGCGTATCGAAAACAGTGCCTATGCGCTTTTAAAAGCGCTGCATCTCGTCAGCTTCGCCAAAAAAATACTCGGCAGGGAGGAAAAGGAGCCTGACGATTAACCGTCAGGCTCAGCACATTGAGAACACGCGCGCCGTTAATGCTTCATAGAGGCGTACAGCTTATTTGTTTTCCCGGCATCAAAGCCGTTTAAGATACAACCGAGAACATGAACGTTTTGCGCCTTTAAACTGTTCATTGAAAATTCGGCGGCTTCAAAAGGCGTTACATTTTGTCTGACAACGAAGAGAACGCTGTCAATCGCGGGCAAAAGGGAAAGGGTGTCGGAGAAAACGGCCATCGGCGGCGTGTCTAGGATGATGTGGTCATAGTCATTTGACAAAGTCTCCAGAAGTGATTGCATCGCATCCGACTCCAGTAAATCGTTCGGACTGGCTGGCGCGATGCCGGAAGGCAGAATGGTGATACCGGATGCACCATACTGGAAAAGACAATCCGATAACGGCGCGTTTTTCAAAAGAACATCGGACAGGCCGGATCCGTGATAATATGACGGCGAAAACAGCACGCCAAGACCCGGATTCCTGAAATCGGCATCGATGAGAAGAACGCGTTTGCCGCTCCGACCGAGTGAAATAGCCAGGTTGACGGCAACGGACGTCCGACCCTCGCCGCTTAGCGCGCTGGCAATGATAATCTTTTTAGCCGGGTGCTGTTGGGCGGCATGTTTCAAGTTAGCCCGCATGGCATAGTACGATTCTGTCAGATGCGCCCAATCCCGCTCACGCAAAATACTGTTTTCATCGATGGTTATCATTTGGGAGCTGGCTTTCAACGGCTGATATGTCGGCACGACGGCGACCACACGGCAGGTAAGTTTGTTGTTGATATCCTCGCTCGTCATAAACTTATTGTTTAAAAGCTCAAGAACAAAAGCGACGATGCAGGATGCGGCGAAACCGACAAACAAGCCGGTAAAAGAATTATTTAGGATGTTCGGGCCTACATACACCGTCCCTTTCGACAGAATGACGATCTGCACCGAATCGACTTGAAGTGTTTTGCTGATCTCCCCGGGTGCTAAAGTCAAAATGGCGTCTATAATGGCGGCGGCTCTTATTTCATCACTGTCGCGAACAGAAAGCGTGAAAATCTCAGTTGAACCGATCTCACTGATATGAACACGGTTTTCAAGCGATTTGACGCTCATATTCAGGTGCAGGGCTGCAATCGCGTCTTCCAGCAACGGCTGATTTTTCAGAATAAAAGCAAACGTATCGCCAAATTTGACGGCGGAGCCGACAACGGATTTGTTTTCCTCGGCCTGCGAAACAAACAACGTTGCAGTAGACTCGTACGTTGGTGAAAGAATAAATTTTGACGCGGCAAAGCATAAAATGCCGACGGACAGCGTCAACACGATGATGAGTGCAAACCGTCTTTTCAGGAAAAAAAGGATATCTCTCACGGTGACTTCAACGGACTGTTGCAAATAAATGCCTCCTCTTTGGGCCGCCATTTCCGAAAGCATCGTGAAATAAGCGGACAAATCGGCGGCATTATCAATATATCGCTTTAGGCCGCCTGATGTGCCTGCTAAACGGTGTTAAATCATTGAGAAAAGAAAAACACTTCAAAACCGATTGATTTGAAGTGTTTTAAGACGTATCATTCATGCCGTAATCGAGAAGCCCGGAATTTTGGCTGGGCTTTCTGTCATGGCGTCGTTACCGTTTTCTTTTTAAACATCTGTGAAAAAATGAGTTTCACGAAGCCTGTTTTTAATTGGCAGCGAACGATGGCATAAGCCAACTTTGGGGAAAAGGGCTTTGGGTAATAGGCCAGATAACGCGGGACCCAGTCGGTCGGCGCGAATTTTTCCTTGGCATGATGGAGCTTTTTAAAGGCGTATTGTTTGTTCAAATTTTCATAAATGTAGTTAAAAAGCTTTTCCGTCATTGTTGCCTTATCACTTTCGGCGACATTGAAGAGCGGGGATAACCCGAGATTTCCCCATTCAACGCCTTCCGCTTTCATGCGCATAAAGGCCTCATAAGTAATAAGCTCCAAAACGCCCTGCATCGCGTCGCCGCGCCGCCGTGTGACATCGGCCAGATAGCCGCTGAGATACGGCAGAAAGACGATAAAGCCAAGCATTTTGCCATCAGCGTCGGTGGCATAAAAATATCGCCTGTCCATTGGGTCGGTCAGCGCCGTGCTGCCGATGGTAAAACGGAGCTCATAGCCGCCCTTTGTTTTCAGCCATTCGTTGGAAATCTCGGTGATTTGGCGCTCTATTTCCGCGCTGCGGTGATGTGTAGGCTCGTATTCATGTACTGTAACACCCGCCTTAACAGCGTGGTTGACAGCAGCTCGGACCTTTGACGCTCGGCCGCCTGCGAGACTGTATCCGGCGAGCTTGAAGCAGCATTCTTCTCCAAGTTTGACAAGCCCGAAGCCTGCCGCCCTGTAAAGAGGTGCAAAAGCATCGGATATCGTCATCACAAGGATCTGGTAGGCGTTTTGGCGGCAGTGGGAGACGATTTCCGCCAAAAACTCAAAACTGTCTTTCTCGCTGCAAAGCATATCGCCGCAAATGACGAAAACATCGTTCACAAGGGCGTACGCACAGACGCCATCAACCTTTGAACTGAAGAAATACTGCTTATCATCCTCCAGCGCGAGGTATGACATGGGGTTTCGGCCATGCCGAAGAACGAGATTTCGGACTTTTTCCTTATCGAGCCGTGTGCGTATGGGGTTATAGACGATCGGCTTGAGCAGCAAAAAGGAACCGACGATGATGCACGTCCAGTTGATAACGATCAGGGAATCAACATAAAGCGCCGCGCCGACGGTTGCGGTGCGCGCTGCACTTTTATCAAGAAGGAAAAGCAGCTTGGCGGAACTGACAAGCGCATCCCATACGTTAGAAAAATGGACGGGATGGGCCTTAAGGAGCAGAAGGTAGCTCGTTGCGTTAAACAGGACGAGAACGACAGATACGGCGATAAATATGAAGGCCATTTTGATTGTCATGCGGTTTGCCTGCCGCGAAAAATCACGGTGGGACAGGCACAGCACAGCAAGGACAAAAAGTTCAATCATGATAATCGGGATAGAGAACCGATGATAGCGCAGAACCTGAAGGAAAACCGATATCGTCAGCATGATGATTTCAGAAAGCCAAGCCAGGCGCACGCGCAGATAGAGGCGGTGCGCAAGCAAAAGCATGAGCAAGCCCACAAGAAAGGACAAACTTGTTTTTAAGACAACGGCATGCGGGTCAACAACGATGTTATAAAGGTGGGCGACGGCTTGGGCGGCACGCCATGGGAGGGCTTCCGCCAGATTTTTGATACCAATCAAAACGAGAAGATAAATTGCTGTATTCTGAACGGCCTTTCGATATTTGAGATTCATGAAGACTCCCTTAGCCAAAGCAACATCATTTGCCGTTATCATAACAAGGAATATCTCGCTTGACAATATATAAAAGGGTATTTAGCAATCAGGATGCTCGGCATCTTTCCAGGGTCCAGCCATTTTAAAACTGCCAGCAGATTGTTTTTCGGCATGGCAACGCACCCCGCCGTCGGCTGATGGCCGCAATGCATAAAAATGGCGGAGCCGCATTTTGGGATGCGCCGCATGTTGTAGCCGATCGTCACGGCAAAAGCGTATTCTTCAGGATAGTCGGCCAGTTGCTCAGCGCTTACCCAGTCACCGTTTTCGCCGCCTTCAGCCCAGGTGTTGTAATGGGCGGAGTGTGGGTCGTCGACCCAGCAGCTATTGACGGTGACAGGTCGGTAAGGCATTAAAGTATCCGCTTTTGGCTTGTTGCCGAAGGCAAAGCCAAGTCTGTATAGACCGACGGGTGTACAGCCGTCGCCCTCGCGTTTGACGGTACTTAGGCCGTGAATGCCAACAAAGCCATGTATATTCCCGGTATCTTCGTTTGGCGCCCAAAAGCCCATGGCGTCCCGCTGATAGCAGGTGATTTTGACATCTGATTTTTGGACGGCGACGTGCAGCAGCTGGGAGAAATCAAGCTTTTCGGCATGCAGGCCTTCGCATGACAGCGCCTCGGCCAGAATCGGCGGTATGGCACACCGCTTTTTGGACAAGTACAGCACCACCTTCATAAACATCTGACAGCGATTGACAGCTCAACGGCATACGAAAAAGCGCCAAAACTATTTGTTTTCCGGGTTGTATCTGCTATAATACAGGTGGCAAGCGAAAAAGAGGGGGACAACAATGGTTTCACACGGGAAAGATATAAAAATATTTGCGGGTAATGCCAACAAGCCACTGGCTGAAAGCATCTGCCGAAACATAGGAATTCGCCTGGGGGATTCAAAGGTCACAAGCTTTTCGGACGGCGAGATTTCCGTTTCGCTGTATGAATCCGTCCGCGGCTCAGACGTTTTCATCATTCAGCCCACCTGCGGACCGGTCAACGACCATCTGATGGAGCTGCTTATCATGGTGGATGCCTGCAAAAGGGCGTCTGCCGGGCGCATCACAGCCGTCGTCCCCTATTTTGGATACGCACGTCAGGACAGAAAGGCCAAAGCCAGAGACCCTATATCCGCCAAGCTTGTGGCAAATCTGATCACCTCGGCCGGGGCCGACCGGGTGCTCACAATGGATTTGCACGCTTCGCAGATACAGGGCTTTTTTGATATTCCGGTTGACAATCTGCTTGGCAGCCCGCTATTCGCGGAATACTATATTAAAAAATTCGGCGAGGGCTCGGAAGATGTTGTCGTCGTCTCGCCGGATGTCGGCTCCGTTGCAAGAGCGCGGACGTTTGCCCTGAAAATGGGCCTGGGGCTTGCGATTATCGATAAACGGCGCGAAAAGGCCAATCAGTCTGAAGTTATGAATATCATTGGTTCCGTCAAGGATAAAAGCGTTATTCTCTTCGACGACATGGTGGATACAGCCGGGAGTCTCTGCGGCGCGGCAAGAGCCCTTGTAGAGATCGGCAAGGCAAAGGAAATTTTCGCCTGCGCGACACACGGCGTTCTCTCCGGTGCCGCCGTTGAACGGGTTAACGACAGCTATATCAAGGAACTGATATTTACCGATACGATCCCGTACCCCGGAAAAATTCCGAGCAGTAAAATTAAGTATCTGTCCGCCGCGCCGCTTTTTGCGGAAGCGATTGAACGCGTCTATGAGGAAGTATCGATCTCAACCTTGTTCCGTTAATGAAGGCAGGGTGTGCCGATGTTGTTTAAGAAAAGCGGCCCCGTCGACTGGCTTGTCGTTTTTTTGGGGAATCCAGGTGCCGTCTACAGCAAAACGCGGCACAACGCCGGCTTTATGACGGCGGATGTTTTTGAAAAAACGGGCGTCAAAATAAGCCGCCTGAAATTCAAAGCGTTAACAGGCTCGGCCGATGTTGACGGCGTCAAGCTCTTTCTGATGAAGCCGCAAACGTATATGAATCTGAGCGGCGACGCCGTCCGGGAGGCTATGGCTTTTTACAAGCTGCCGCTTGAGCGCGTCATTGTCGTTTCCGACGATGTGGCCCTGCTGCCTGGCAAGCTCAGAATCCGGCGTGACGGCACGGCGGGCGGGCACAACGGCCTGAAGGATATTATCGCCAAATGCGGCGGCGACAGCTTTATCCGCGTCAAAATCGGTGTCGGCAAGCCTGCGCATCCTGATTTCGAAATGGCCGACTGGGTGCTCTCCACCCTTTTCGGCAGTGAGCTCCAGCAGCTCGAAGCGGCGGCGGAGACAGCGGCAGCGGCTGTTAAGACCATCGTCACGTCCGGTGTTGACGCGGCGATGAATCGATATAATTGACAGGATGGCGGGGCAGATAAGCCCCGCCTCTTATTATGAACAAAAGCGGTGGTCCCCGATAATGACGAGCAGCGGGCGCGACCAAATCCACGCACTCGTCGCCGTATTCGGGTTAAAATAATAAATCGCGCCGCCGGAAGGATCCCAGCCGTTTAGGGCGTCCCGTGCGGCGTTGTAAGCGCTGTCGGACACGGGCGCGTAGAATTGCCCATCGTCAAGGCAGGTAAAGGCACCCGGCTGATAAACGACACCTGAAATCGAATGGGGGAAAGCCGGATGCTTCGTCCTGTTGAGGACGACGGCACCGACGGCGACCTGACCGGTATACGGCTCGCCACGGGCCTCGGCAGAGATAAGGCGTGCTAGAAGCTCCATGTCGTTTGAGCGCGCCGTCGTGCCAGACCCCCCGTTGACGCCGATAGCCGCGAGCGTTTCATCCCCGGCAACCCCGTCAACCGTCAGGCCGTTTTTGCTCTGAAAATACCGGACAGCCGATTCCGTCTGCTCACCGTATACGCCGTCAATCCCATTGTCATAATAACCCCAGTCGGACAGGCGCTGTTGAATCTCGGTGACGACGGATCCCGTCGAACCTCTTCTGTATGTGGCAGCCTGCGCCGACTGCAGGAATTGGATGAGCGAAATGAGCGCGATGTTGAGCGCGAAAATGACAGCCAGCGATAAAATCAGCTTTCGTTTGTTTGCCACGTCAAAAACTCCCTTAATTGTAATGGCTGTATTTTATTTTACGAAGGCATGCCCGCGCATATGTCTTGTAAATTTTGTCGCTGAATTTGCAGCAAAAAAAAGGGTTTAAGCATTCGCTTAAACCCTTTGGTCTGGCATGTTGTTTATTTAATAGCGCGCGAATCCCGCTCTTCCGTGATGGCTGCCAAGAAATCGGCAAGGGCCATCGCGCCCTGATCGCCGCCTGCGCGCGTACGCACGGTGACGGTGTTTGTTTCGGCCTCTTTATCGCCTAGGACGAGCATATACGGGATTTTTTGAAGCTGTGCCTCTCGGATTTTATAGCCGATTTTTTCACTGCGACGGTCCGTTTCCGCCCGAAAACCGCTGGCGCGGAGCGTCTTGGTGATCTGATCGGCGTAATCGGCCGTTCTGTCGGTAATGGGCAGGACGCGAACCTGCTCCGGCATCAGCCACAGCGGCAGAGCACCGGCGTATTTTTCAAGCAGCAGGGCGAGTGTGCGCTCATAGCAGCCGATGGAGGTGCGATGAATGATATACGGCCGCTTTTTCGATCCGTCGGCGTCGACATACTCCATGCCGAACTTCTCGGCCAGCAGCATATCGATCTGGATGGTGATGAGCGTGTCCTCCTTGCCGTGGACGTTTTTGATCTGAATATCAAGCTTCGGACCGTAAAACGCCGCCTCGTCGATACCAATTTTGTAGTCGATACCGAGATGGTCAAGGATTTTGCCCATCAGCGTCTGCGCCGCGTTCCACTGCTCGGCTGTGCCCTCGTATTTGGCGGTATTGTTCGGGTCCCACTGGGAGAAACGATAGGAGCAGTCACCCTCGAGACCGAGCGTCTCCAGCATGAATTTTGCCAGCTCCAGGCAGCCTTTAAATTCCTCCTCCAGTTGGTCGGGGCGCAGGATGAGGTGGCCTTCTGAAATAGTGAACTGACGCACGCGGATCAGGCCGTGCATTTCGCCGGAGTCCTCGTTGCGGAAGAGTGTGGATGTCTCACCAAGGCGCATTGGCAGATCGCGGTATGAGCGCATGCTGTTTAAAAACACCTGATACTGGAACGGGCACGTCATCGGGCGCAGGGCAAAGCACTCCGTCGTTTCGTCGTCCGGGTCGCCGAGGATGAACATGCCCTCGCGGTAGTGATCCCAGTGTCCGGAGATTTTATAAAGCTCCCGCTTGGCCATGAACGGCGTTTTTGTGAGCTGATAACCGCGGCGCTGCTCCTCATCCTCCACAAAGCGGGACAGAAGCTGAATGACGCGTGCGCCGTTCGGCATCAGGATCGGCAAGCCCTGACCAATGACGTCGACCGTTGTAAAGTAACCGAGTTCACGGCCGATCTTATTGTGGTCGCGGCGCTTGGCCTCCTCAACACGTTCTAAATAGGCGTCAAGCTCATCCTTTGACATAAAACACGTACCGTAAACGCGCTGAAGCATTTTTTTGCTTGAATCGCCGCGCCAGTATGCACCCGTGCAGCTTGTCAGCTTAAAGGCATTGGCTTTAACACGCCCGGTGCTGTCGAGATGCGGGCCGGCGCACAGGTCGACGAAGTCACCCTGCCTGTAAAAGCTGATGACGGCGTCTTCCGGCAGGTCGTGAATGAGCTCGAGTTTATAGGGTTCTCCGCGCTCTTCCATGAGCGCCACGGCCTGGTCGCGAGACAGCTCAAAGCGCTCGAGCGGCAGCTTTTCCTTGATGATTTTCTTCATCTCGGCTTCAAGCTGTTCGAGCACCTCGGGCCCGAACGGCTCCGGCGCGTCAAAATCATAATAAAAACCGTCGGTTATAGCGGGGCCAATGGCGAGCTTTGTATCGGGAAACAGGCGTTTGACGGCCTGTGCCAGAATATGTGACGTCGTATGACGATAGGCATTTTTATAATTTTCATTTTCAAATGTGTAAAGCGCGTCTGGCATATTATCATCTCCTGAATTTATAACTTAACATGCCGACGCTGTGGTGTCAAGCCGGGGGAACTTAGGAATGCAATGACACAAAAGCCTCAGTTTTTCAATTGTTTTTATTTTATTCATTTATTGGACATAAAGACAATATATGATACGATTGCAAGAGGAAGCGAGAAGCTTTTTAAAGATATATGTTTCGTTTTGGAGGAATTCAAATGCTCAATGACGACGGAATCAGAAATGATGAAACCCAGGCCGCGCAGCCGTCGGAAAATCTAATGCCGGAAAGCGCTGTGGAGGCTGGTGAGAATCCGGAGACAACGGCAACCAACCCGGATGAAACGACACCACCAAGCGCCCAGCCGCCTGAAGGACAGCCAGGCGAGCCGCCAAAGACGGGTGGATACGTCTATGAGGCGCCATGGCAGGAGCCTGTTTACCGAGAAGTTGGAGCAGCCGCGCCACCGCCGTTTTCACCGGGGTATCACAACGCGCCCTTTAAAGACTATGGGCAATTTCAGCCAGCGCCGCCGAAGCCAAAAAAGCCCAGAAAGCCGATCGGCGGTTTTGCGAAAGCCGTGTGCCTTGTTCTGGCGTGCGCCATAGCCAGCGCCGGCGCGACGTACGGTGTTATTCAGGTTACAAATTACAGAAACAATGGAACGCAGAATAAAGTTATCATCGGCTCGTCCTCAAACGGGGCACCAAACAACGGGCAAGGCACATCGTCTAACGTCTCACCGGGGACGGAAATGGCGGCGGAAGATATTTATGCCATGGCCGTCAATCAGGTCGTCGGTGTTAACTCGCAGATGAAGACGAATGTTTTTGGGGAGTCTTCGTCATCAGCCGTTTCCGGTTCGGGCTTTATCATATCGGCGGACGGGTATATTGTCACCAATTACCATGTGATCGAATACGCCGTCAAAAACGGATATGATTTGACTGTCATGATGCACGACGGCAAATCCTATCCGGCAAAAATCGTCGGCTACGAGCAGGATAATGACTTAGCCGTCATTAAGATCGATCAAACGGGCCTGAGCGCCGTTACCATCGGCAGCAGCAAGAACATGCAGGTTGGCGACCGAGTTTTTGCCATCGGCAATCCGCTTGGCGAGCTCGATTATACGATGACGAACGGTATCGTCAGCGCGCTTGACCGCGTGATCCCAATTGACGAGGCGACGAAAATCAACATGTTTCAAATTGATGCCGCCGTCAACCCGGGCAATTCCGGCGGGCCGGTCTACAATTCAAAAGGTGAGATCATCGGCATTGTCTCGGCTAAATACGCCAGCAGCAGCGTCCCCGTGGAGGGACTTGGCTTTGCCATCCCGATTGACGACGCCATGAACATCATCACGCAGCTGATGACGGCGGGCCATGTCAGCGGTAAGCCGAGTATGGGCATTACCGTCAGCACCGTGACGAGCGCGGCGGCGGAGTATTATAATTGGGTTGAAGGCGCGTATGTCAATTCCGTCGAGCCCGGCTCCTGTGCCGACAAGGCTGGCATTAAGGTTGGCGATATTATCACGAAGCTCGGCGACACATCTGTAACGTCTTCCGATACGCTCAAGGCGGCAAAGAAAAATTATAAAGCCGGTGAGACGGCAAAAGTGACGGTTCGACGTGAAGGCAAGGATGTCACGCTGTCCATTACGTTTGACGAAGAGGGCGTGACACAGACGACCAGCGAAAACGGATGAAAAAGCTGTCTGCCGGTATAAAGCAACTGCCGGTTTAATATAAGAGTGCCGCCGCCCTGTCGGGCGGCGGCACTCTTATGATCGTCTGCACGCACACCTCATCCGTCCAAATTGAAAAGCGCCTTGTAAAGTTATGGATTTCCTGTATAATTGGATTGAGGTGACGATTGTTACCATATGATGGAAAAGAGGGCGTTATGAAACGGTACATAAAAGCGGCCGCGACGGCCGCGCTTCTCGCGCTGCTTTTGTCAATCACGTCCAGCGCGCTGGCTGCCCGGGCGGTTCAATTTTTGGGTGTATATCAAAAAGATACGGAAACCGGCTTTTCAAGTCGCGTGGCGTTTTCGCAGCAGACGTACCCGACGAGCGCCGACTATACCGTTGGAGATTATGAAAGCTTTATTGAAGCGGCCGCCGAACGATTTGTGGCGCGTGACACCGATTTTTCAATTACGATCACCAACATCAGCTACAGCCAGGCTGAGAGCATCGTGACGTCCGGCCAGGTGTGGGATGATATTTTTTCCGTCGACCTGCCCGGGACGACATCCGACCTTGATTATCTCCATTGGAACGTGACGGGGTATATGCATATCAGCGGATCATGGTATAACGGCGCGGCCATCTATCAGCTCACACAAAACTTCCTGACAACGCAGGCACAGGAAGCGTCTGTGGACGCCGCCGTCGACACAATCCTCACCCAGCTTGCGTTAACCGGCAGCCGCTATGATAAGATCAAGAAAATTCATGACTACATACTCCAAACGGTCAGTTATGACGATTCGCTCACGCGGTTTTCGGCGTACGATGGGCTTTACGCGAAAAAAACTGTCTGTAACGGCTATGCACTGCTTTTTGACAAAATGCTGCTGGAGGCCGGTATACCGGTGCGGATCATTGTCGGCACCGGCGTCAGCGGCGGGCGGAGCGAGAGCCACGCTTGGAATATCACGAAGATCGGCGATTACTGGTATAATGTTGATGCAACGTGGGACGATACGGGCAGATCAACAACAGCGTATTTTTTGAAAAACAATGTGGTATTCTCCGACCATATCCGCGATGACGATTATACGACTGCGGCATTTAATACGGCCTATCCGATGTCGCCGACGAACTATGACCCGTCTCAGAATACAGGCCCGGAAATTGACGTGTCAGCTGTCAGCCCATGGGCGCAGGCCGATGTTGCAGCGCTGGCAGCCCGCGGCGTCGTGCCGGAGGCACTCGCCTCAAGCTATCAGAGCAGCATCACGCGCGCCGAGTTCACGGCGCTCATGGTGAACATTTACGAATATGCGGCTGGGGACTATACAGCGCCTACTGAAACCCCGTTTACCGATATTTCCGGCAGTCCATACGCCACTGAAATTGCAAAGGGCTACGCCCTCGGCATCGTCAGCGGCCAAAGCCCAACGACATTTGGGCCAAATGGAACGCTGACGCGTGAGCAGTGCGCAAAAATCATCGGCGCAACCGTTGCGGCGGTCACAAGCGTGCCGGTGTCATCGTCATCACCGCTGCCGTATCAGGACGCTTCCCGGATTAGCGTCTGGGCGCTTTTATATGTTCGGTATGCTTATGAAAACGGCCTGATGACGGGAACGGGTACCAATTTTGAACCACAAGGTCTTTTATCACGCGAACAGGCTATGACGATTGCCGAGCGTATGATTGTAAAATTCGCCTGGTAGAACTGCCGCAGCGCAAAACAGGAGAGGGCCGATTGCAGGCCCTCTCTTTTCATAGATCCGCCGGACAGTTGCATAAACACTTCTGGCATGGAAACGCTAATGGCGAGGTGCGTGTTTATGGATATGTCAAAAAAAGACTATAAGAAATTTGTAGAGAAAAAATCGCCCAATTCGCCGCTCGCTGCCAACATGGTGAAAGCGTTTATATCCGGCGGTCTTATTTGCGTCATCGGTGAGGCCATATTAAACGGCTATACGAGCCTGGGTCTCACGCCGGACGGCGCGGGGGCGGCGACTGCGGTCACGCTTGTTTTCGCCGGGGCGCTCTTAACGGGCCTTAAGGTGTACGACAATCTTGCGAAATTTTCAGGCGCGGGAACGCTTGTGCCGATTACCGGCTTTGCCAATTCCGTCGCCGCGCCGGCGCTGGAATTTAAAAGCGAGGGGCTTATTACCGGCATGAGCGCCAAAATGTTTATCATCGCCGGCCCTGTTATCGTCTTCGGTACGATGGCGTCGATACTATACGGGCTTTTTTATTTTCTGGTGAAGCTGGCTCAAGGCGCATAAAAAAACAGCGGTGTGTTCCTCCCGAACACACCGCTGTTGCGTTATCACGAGCCACCGGCTGTTTTGAGAATGTTACTGCCGTTCTTCAAGCCGTCCTGGGTCAGAAGGTTTTCAAGGACAGTGATGTCCGAGGAGATATCGAGTTTGTCCGACTGAAACAGATTGTCCAATTGCTGCTTAAATCCGGCCGTCAGCGTGTCGAGGATGCGCTCAATGTCCTGCTTGGCTGTCGTAATATTCTCGCCGTCAATGCCCTGCTTTTCAAGTGTTTCATACGTGTGGAGGAGCTTGAGTGTCGTCGGCAGATAGTAGTTCATAAAACGACGGATGAGCGGGCGCTTTTCCGGATGATCTTCAACAGTTTTGAAGATTTTGACCGTCAGCGTTTCAATCTGCGTAATTTTACCGCAGATGGCGGGGTCTGACGTTCTGGCGCAGATCATATGAAGCTGGCTGACGACGCTGACGAAGGGGTTGGTGGCGCCTTCGGCCGTCGTGCCGTCTTGCGTCTCAACGGGCGCAGACGCGGCACTTCGTGCCTTTTCGGCTGCTTCAAAAGAGATGACAAAACTGTCAAGCGATGTGTCAATATAGGCAAAGGGGCCGAAACAGCCACACTCGAGCAAAATCTCCAGATCGGCGCGCGCTCTCTTTAAAGAGCAGCCGACGGCCTCGGCAATCTCAGAGACGGGGACGGCATCTCTCCCGGCGATGACAGCCGCCGAGGTGCTCAGACGGCGCGCGCGTTTTTTGACAAAGCCGCGCGTTAACAGGGAGATAAGCCCGCCGGTCAGGAAAAACCCGGCCATGGCGAAACTGAAAGGAACAGAACCGGCAAGGCCAAGACTGATCAGCCCCTGTATTCCGGCCAGTAAAGACGCGCCGCCTGCGGCGATAAAAACAAGCCCGAGCAGTAAGAGCCAGGTTGCAAGCCCCTGCCCCGGAACCTTGATCGACTTTTTGGGTTTTAGCGCGCCACTTTGAGCAGCTTCCGACGCCTCTTTATCGCCGTGAGCCGTCTTTTGATATCGGCCCACCTGCGCATTCTGCACCTTGTTTTCCGTGGGTGTGCCGGACGCGCTTTCACCGTATCGCGGCGCATTGGCCGAATTGCCGTACCCCGTTCCCTGCCGGTTCGCGCCCTGGGTACCTTGCGGCTTAACGGTGATTTTCCGGATCAGCAGGAAAAGGCCGAGCGGCCAGAAAGCCAACAGGCAGATGACGATGACGACCCATGAAAAAATATCGCCCGACGCATCGCGCCCACTATTTGTATAGCCGTTATTCAACTGCCGTCACCTCTTTTGTATCTGATGCAGAAAGTATAGCAGACTTTGATGAAAAAGAAAACATGCCGTTAACGAGATAAAAACAAGCTGCCGTTGCCGGCAGCCTGTGCTGAAATCTCGGAAGCTTTAAACGTTACTGAAGTAAGCTGCGGCGTTGTCTGCGTCGGCCCGAATCTGCTCCTTCAGGGCGTCGATACTGTCAAAACGGATTTCAGGCCGCAAGCGTTTATAAAACTCCAGGCGGACCATTTTTCCGTACTGGTTGCCGGTGTAGTTGAGAATATACGTCTCGGCAGTGACATTGTCCTGATTGTCGACCGTCGGGCGCACGCCGATGTTCGTCACGCCGATATGTTCGCTGCCGTCGTCAAGAAAGACGCGCGTGGCGTAAACACCGTAAGCGGGGATGAGAACACCCGGTGCAAAGCACATATTAATCGTCGGCGTTCCGAGCGTCCTGCCAAGGCGGTAGCCGTAATGGACGATATCGGTCAAAACGTGCGGATGGCCGAGAAATTCGTTAGCCTGCTCGAGATCGCCTTCGGCTATCAGCGTTCTGATGTATGTGGAGCTGCTGACGATGCCCTTGTATGTGACGGCCGGGATAATATCGCAGCCGATGCCGAGCGCGCGGCTTTTTTCGAGAAGCTTTTCGGCACAGCCCTCGCCCTTCCAGCCAAAGCGGAAGTCGTGGCCTGCTACAAGATGTACGGCATCGAATTCGCCGGTCAGGCGCTCGACGAACTCTGACCACGGCATATGCATCGTCTCATTGTCAAAATGCAGAATAATGACGTTCTTAATGCCAAAAATGCGGTGGATAAGCCCGGCCCTGTCCTCGCAGGAATTAATAAGCGGCACAGGGCAGCCGGTGACCATGCTGATGGGATGGGCGTCAAACGTCATAACGGAGGGCAACAGGTCTTTTTCCTTCGCAATTTTTAAAACGCGCTCCATTAGGGCCGAATGGCCGATATGCACCCCGTCAAAAAACCCCAGGGCGATGACTCGTTTTTTTTCTGTCATTTCGCAGCGATCCTTTCGCCGGTGCTTTAGCACGTGTACCCGGCGCGATTGTCAAGAACTTACTCAAAAAAATTTTTAACAGCGCGCATCATACCGCCGTCGACATTGCCGAGCATAAGGAATTGGTTGTCGGCATTATAAACACGGTAGCGCCCGTCCTCTGCCATGACAGCAAAATCGGCGCCGTTGCGGCACTTTTTTTCCTGACTGCCGTCAATCACGATTGCCGGGTACAGATTGAAAAGCGTATCGACCGGCTTAAAAAAAGCAGGTGACGACCCACCGGCCGACGACGCGATGATCTCATCAAGCGTCACGGCGTCGTCAAGTGTGAAAGCGCCGACGCGCGTACGCCGGAGAGACGACATTGCCCCGCCGCAGCCAAGAGCCGCACCGATATCATGGCACAGGGTACGGACATACGTCCCCTTCGAGCAGACAACACGCAGAAGAACATCGGGCCCGTCGCCGTCAAGACGCTCCAGCACTCGGATGGTGATAGTGCGCGTTTCGCGGTCAATCTCGATGCCGCGCCGCGCCAGATGATAGAGCTTCTGGCCGCCTATTTTAATCGCCGAATACATTGGCGGCAGCTGCTGCTGCGGGCCGATAAAGCACCCGAGTACCGCGTCGATATCCTGGGCTTTTATGGTGACAGGCGATTGCTTCAAAACCTGCCCGGTTGTATCTTGTGTATCCGTTACGATGCCGAGGCGCAGCCCGGCGAGATACTCTTTGTCAGACGCTTCACAGAATGAAACGGCCCGCGTGGCGCGCCCGATGAAAACGGGCAGAACGCCCGTTGCCATAGGGTCAAGCGTCCCGCCGTGGCCGATGCGCTTTTCGTGCAGAACACCGCGGAGCTTGGCCACAACGTCGTGTGATGTCCAGCCCGCCGGTTTATCGACGACAATGATCCCGTTCATTTGCCGGTATGGCTCTCCGAAAAAACGTCCCCAAGCGCGTCCACCAGCAACGTGGTCGTTTTTTCAGAAGAAGCTTTGATGGAGAAGCCTGCCGCCATCGCGTGGCCACCGCCGCCGAAACGCGCGCACAAGTCGTTTGCGTTGACGAGCGGCGTCGTCCGGACGGAGACCTTGCAGCCTTCCTCGTCGGTCATTTCCCGGATGGTAATGCCGACGATGACCTCTTCAATTGAACCGGGGATGGAAGCGATGTCGTCGAGTTCATTATCACTGGCACCCGTTTGCGCCAGCATCTCCCGTGTGACTGTGGCGACGGCGACGGCACCGTTAAAATAAAACGCCATTCCGGCTGTGATAAGACCTTCCAGCATCATGCGGCTTTTGGCCTTACGCCTGAACAGCTCCCTGTTGATTTCGCCGATCGGCGCGCCCGCGTCTACGAGCGTTGCGGCGACGCGAAGCGTGTTTGACGTCGTGTTGGCAAAGGCAAAACAGCCGGTATCTGTCGACAGCGCGACGTAAAGCGAGGTTGCCGTCTCCGTGCTGATACGGCCGTTTAAGGCCATTAAAATTTCATAAACAATTTCGCCGCAAGCCGCGCGTGTTGTATCGATACAGCTGCTCGAAGCGTACTGCGTGTTCGACGGGTGATGGTCAATGCATAAATCGATGTTGTCCCGGAAAGCCGCGGCGTTTGGCGGCAGCAGCTCCTGCGAGGCAATGTCAACGGAGATGATATGGGCCGGAACAAAGCCCTCCGGCGCCCAGTGCTTTTCCACATACGTCGTATAGCGAGCGGTGGCCTCCGGATTATAGAGGATATAAGCCGTTTTCCCGGCTTCTAAAAGGCCCTCGACAAGCCCTGCGGCGCAGCCGAGCGTATCGCCGTCCGGCCGCCGATGCGTCAGGACAAGAAATTGATCGCGCGCTGAGAGCCAGTGTGCCGTTTCACTGATGGTCATGTTGATCCCCGTCTTCTTTCTCTGTCAGGTCTGCAAGAATTTTATTAATGGCCGCGCCGTGCTCGATAGACTTGTCCAAATGAAAAAGGAGCTCCGGCGTGTACCGCAGCGAGAGGGCGCTGCCCAGCTCCCGGCGCAGAAAGCCGGAAGCCGACTTGAGACCCTTCATGAGCTCTTTTTCAGACTGAAGCCCTAAAACGCTCAGGTAAATGTTACTGTAGCGCAAATCTCCCGTCGTGTCGACAGCGGTGATACTGAGCATGCCCTGCTGGATGCGCGGGTCCTTCACATTTCGGAGAAGCGTCGACATAACGCGCTGGATATCCTCATTTGTCCTGCCGATTTTATTTGATGACATGGTGTTTACCTCGGTCGGAAATTAATCCTTGATCTGCTCCATAATATACGCCTCAATGATATCGCCTTCTTTGACATCATTGAATTTTTCAATGGTGATGCCGCACTCATAGTTTGTCGCAACTTCCTTGACGTCATCCTTGAAGCGGCGCAGGGAGCCGAGTTCGCCCTCGTGGATGACGATCCCGTCGCGAATAAGGCGGACAAGGCTGTTGCGGACGATTTTGCCATCCTGCACATAACTGCCGCAGACGGTGCCGATGTGCGATATTTTGTAAACCTGACGCACCTCGGCGTGGCCAAGGACGACCTCTTTGAATTTCGGGGCGAGCATGCCCTTCATGGCTGCCTCGATCTCATTGATGGCGTCGTAAATAACGCGGTACATGCGGATATCAACGTTTGAGCGCACGGCGCTGTCACGGGCGGCATTGTCCGGCCGGACGTTAAAGCCGACGATAATCGCGCCGCTCGTGGCGGCAAGCATGACGTCGGACTCACTGATGGCGCCGACGCCCGAGTGGATGACGCGCACGCGCACCTCGCTGCCGGAAAGCTTTTCAAGCGACGATTTGATGGCCTCTGCCGAGCCTTGCACGTCGGCTTTGACGATAATATTCAGGTCTTTGAGTTCGCCCTGCTGAATTCTGGAGAAGAGATCCTCCAGCGAGACCTTAACCGTCTCGGCACCGGCGTTCTTCTTTTCGGCCTTCCGCTGCTCGACAAGCTCGCGGGCCATGCGCTCGTCGGCGACGGCGTTGAACGTGTCGCCCGCATCAGGCACTTCCGACATGCCTGAAATTTCAACAGGGACGGAGGGGCCTGCCTCAGTGACGCGCTCACCGCGGTCATTTGTCATCACGCGGACGTGGCCGACGGCCGTACCGGCGATGATGATGTCGTTCTGCCTTAAGGTGCCGTTCTGGACGAGAACCGTCATGATCGGGCCACGGCCCTTATCAAGCCGTGCTTCGATGACGGTACCGCGGGCGGCTCTGCTCGGATTGGCGCGCAATTCGCCCATTTCGGCCGTCAGGACGACCATCTCAAGAAGGTGGTCGATGCCCATGCCGGTTTTTGCCGAAATCGGGCAGACGATCGTGTCGCCGCCCCATTCGTCGCTGACGAGCTCATATTCCGTCAGCTGCTGCTTGATGCGGTCCGGGTTGGCGCCGGGAACGTCCATCTTGTTGATGGCGACGATGATCGGAATACCCGCGGCCTTGGCGTGGTTGATAGACTCAACAGTCTGCGGCATGATGCCGTCGTCTGCCGCAACGATCAAAATGGCGATATCAGTGACCTGCGCGCCGCGGGCGCGCATGGCTGTAAAGGCTTCATGGCCCGGTGTGTCAAGGAAGGTGACGGGGCTGCCGTTAACGGACACACGGTAAGCGCCGATATGCTGGGTTATGCCGCCAGCCTCACCCTCGGCAACGTTGGCTTCGCGGATTTTATCTAAGAGCGACGTCTTGCCGTGGTCGACATGGCCCATCACAACGACGACGGGCGCGCGCGGGGCGAGCTCATCCTCGGTGTCAGCCCTGTCGTCAATCAGGCGTTCTTCAATCGTGACAACGACTTCATGCTCAACCTTGCAACCGAGCTCGATGGCGACGAGCGCCGCCGTTTCGTAATCAATCACGTCGGACAGGGAAGCCATAACGCCGAGCTTAATGAGGCGTTTGACAACCTCGGCACCCGTCTTCTTCATGCGGGCGGCGAGGTCACCGACAGAGATTTCGTCGGGGATGGCGACCTTAAGCTGTGCTTTTTTGGCGATTTCAAACTGCAGGCGCTGCATACGCTCGCGTTCTTCCTGACGGCGCTTGGCACCGGAGGCTATCGTCGGGCCGCGGCTTTGGTTCTTTTTCGTAAATTTCTCTTTGCCGTGCTTCATATGCTCGGCGCGCTCGGGTACGAGATTGTCGAGCCGCTCGTCATATTTGTCGATGTTGATGGTGGCACCGGAGGTATCAATCACGCGTTTTTGCGGGGCTTGGCGCGGGACAAACGGTTTATCCGGCTTTTTTGCCTGTTCCGGGCGGTGCGCTGGCGGGTGCTGCGGGGCCGTACCGGCGGCCGGTTGCGCAGCTTCCGGCGTCTTCTGGCCTTGCGGGGCTTTTTCGGCCTCGGGCGGCGCCGCGGTCTTCTTTTCCGCTGCCGTTTTGTCGGTCTGGCCGGCCTTCGTCTGAGAGTAGGGCGTGACGGCGTAGATCTCCTCAATATCGGCGATCTGGTTATGTTGGGTCAAATGCTCAAAAATCAGATCGAGCTCCTCCGACGTCAGAACCTGCATATGGTTTTTCGGCGTCGTGGCATACTCGGTCAGTATTTCGGTGATGACCTTTGTCTGGACCTTAAAGTCCTTAGCCACCTCGTGAACCCTGTATTTAAACATCGTGCTCATAGTCCTGTCCTCCTCTTACCGGTTCGTTTGTTTCTGTCGTGCGCCCGGGCTTCCCGCCGCCGCTGCAGCACGCGCTGGGCCATTTTTGACAAGGTCTCCGCTTCAGTGTCATACTGCCCGGGTTCCAGCCGGGCAAGCATGTCGGCGTAGCGGGACGCGATACCCGCGTCGAGAATGGCCAGCATGCCCGGGGCGCCTCTGCCGACAACCGCCCCCAGATCTTCCTTCGTACTCGGCAGAATGAGATATGTGATATTGTACTGTTCGGCATACGTGCGCGCCCGGCGTTTAGAGCCGTCCGACGCATCGGCAGCCGACAGGATGACCTTTGCTTTTTTGTTCCGCGCCGCGGTGGCGACGGATTCCTCGCCGATTTCGAGAAAACCGGCTTTTTTGGCAATGCCGAGGAGTCTATTGTCCATCCGCTTCCTCCAGCTGCACTTTCAGCGCCTCATAAAAATCCTCGGGAAAGGTTGTCTCCAGCGCCCGCTCCAAAGCCTTCGTTTTCAGCGCTTTTTTCAGGCAATCGGCACTTTTGCAAACATATGCCCCACGACCCGGGTTTTTACCCCTGACGTCAAGAGACACGCTGCCGTCCGGCGCGCGGACGGCGCGGATGAGCTCTTTTTTCGGTTTCATGGCACGGCAGCCCAGACATTGCCGCATCGGTATTTTTTTCTGCATAGCCCGGCCGCCTTTCAATTATGATTTTTGCCCCAACGGGGTTACATTTGTTATTGTAGGGGCGATTATGAATCGCCCAATATCATTATGCCTGCGATTCCGGCTTGATATCGATTTTAAAGCCCGTCAGCCGCGCGGCCAAACGAACGTTTTGCCCTTCCTTGCCAATGGCGAGGGAGAGCTGGTTATCCGGCACGATCACGCGGCAGCTTTTGCCGTCTTCGAGGATGGTAACGCCGAGAACAGCCGACGGGGCAAGTGCCGAGGCGATATACTCCTCCGAAACCTCGGAATATTTCACGATGTCAATCTTTTCGCCGCCGAGCTCGTCAACAATCGACGCCACGCGCCCGCCCTTGGGGCCGACGCACGCGCCGATGGGGTCAACCTCGGGGTCAGAGGAGGCAACGGCGATTTTCGTCCGGCTGCCAGCCTCGCGCGCAATGCTTTTAATTTCAACGATGCCGTCAAAAATCTCCGGCACCTCCAGCTCGAAAAGACGCTTGACAAGACCGGGGTGCGTGCGGGAGATCAGAATCTGCGGGCCGCGCGTTGATTTCCGTACCTCAACGACGTAGACCTTTATACGGTCGCCCTCGCGGAGTGCCTCCGTCGGGATGCGCTCGCCGGGGGAGAGCATGGCCTCGGTAAATTCCGAATTGGAGCTGATTTGAATCGAAACACTGCCGTTGCGCGGTTCAATGCGCGTGACAACGCCCGTTAAAATTTCGTGTTCCTTGGAATTGAATTCATCAAAAACAATGCCGCGCTCTGCCTCGCGGATGCCTTGAATGATTACCTGCTTGGCCGCCTGCGCGGCAATCCGACCGAACTTTTTGGCGTCAACCGTTTCATTCACAACGTCGCCGACTTCGGCACCGGCGCTTATTTTTCTGGCCGCCTCCAGCGTAACCTGCGTGTCCGGGTCTGTGACAGGGTCGGCCACTTCTTTTTGCAGGTACATATGAACCGTCTTGCCGACGGGGTCTAAAACGACGCGGGCGCAGTCCTGACAGGCGGGGGAGTCTTTTTTCAGGGCCGCCAGAAGCGCCTGCTCGATTTTCTCAAGCATATAAGACTGCGGGATGCCCTTTTCCTTTTCAATGTCGGCTATCGCTGAGAAAAATTCGGCATTCATGGATGTGCTCCTCCAATATCTAACTTATGCGAAGGCGCACGTTGGCGACTTCGCTTTTTGGCAGCTGATGCAAGGTGTCCGCTATTTTTATGTCAACCGTATCGCCGGTGCCGTCCACAAGCGTGCCGACAAACTCCTTGCGCCCGCCCTGCGCCTTATAGAGCTTTACCTCAACGAGATGGCCCTGAAACCGCGCAAAATCCGAAGGGCGGCGGAGGGCGCGTTCGGCCCCGGCGGAGGAGACCTCAAAGGTGTAGCTGTCCGGCACGGGGTCGTGCTCGTCAAGCAGCGGGTCAAGCGCGCGGCTGATATTTTCACAATCGTCCAGCGTCGCGCCGCCGTCGCGGTCAATGTACACCCTGAGGTACCAATAACCCGCTTCCTTCACATACTCAACGTCCCACAGCTCGCAGCCGAACTGGCGGACGACCGGCTCGGCCAGCGCCGCGACCTTGTCTGTTACTTTTTTCATATAACGCCTCTTTAATAATAACGGGTTTAATAACGGTATGTGCCTTCGGCAAATTTAACAATTTACAATAACGCAAGAAAAAGAGTGGGAAAAACCCACTCAAACCGTCTCTGCCATGACTAACGTGTGAATTATACCACTCAGAGCAGTCAATTGCAAGCGTTTTCCGCATTTAGTTTTTCACGCGGCCAGTTATTTATTATAATGAATCGTGGCGGCGCGGCCGCCGTGGGTAAAAGGGTTATTTTGCCCGCTGTAACATAACTGTAATATAAATATTTCCTTTTTTGAATTGACATGATTCGGTTCATTCTCTATAATCATCCTTGGAATAAAACGTACAGTATACCCATTTTCTGAATGGATTATGTACGGCAAGCAGGGCTGAAGGTATGTGGTGTGCCGCGTCAGACTTGTCTTGGAGGTCTTTATGTATGATGGGGGGCGGCCTTACCGCCGCACCCCTGCCTCCTTCGGCAAAGCTGCTTTCGCCCAGCGAAGCTCCAAAAACGGTACAAACATCCGTCCCCGGTACTAGCCGAACCGGCGCGGATGCCGTACATAAACAAGCCGACCCCGCAAACCCCGCTCGTTTATAAGACCCGGGGCGTCACATTCACCACGCCGGTAGAACGGCTTGGGCGCTTTTGCGGCTTATCAAAAAGGCGGCCCGTTTAGGGCAAGGCAGAAAAAGCGTGTAATCACGCAAAAAAATAATAGGAGGAAAATACATGAAGAAGAACCTTAGAAAAGTTCTCGCAGTCGTTCTCGTCGTCTGCATTGCTATGAGCTTTGTAACGATTGCTTCTGCGAAATCGTTCACAGACGATACCAGCATCAAGTATACTGAAGCTGTTAGCGTCGTGAGCGGTATCGGTGCTATCAATGGTTATACCGATGGTAGCTTCGGCCCGACAAAGAGCATTACACGTGCTGAGGCCGCGAAGATGATCGCTTACACAGTCCTCGGCCCCACGGTTGCTGGCGCTCTGCCTGCCGCCACCTCGTCCTTCTCTGATGTCAAGTCCACCGACTGGGCTTCCAAGTACATTGAGTACTGCGTCCAGAACGGTATCATCAACGGCATCGGCAATGGCAAGTTCAATCCGGATGGTAACGTCACAGGCATCGAACTGGCCAAAATGCTGCTCACAGCCGTCGGCTACGGCAAGGACAATGAATACACAGGCGCCAATTGGGCGTTCACTGTTATTCAGGATGCTTTCAACAACGGCATTTTCAACGGCAATGAGTCCGGCAACTACGCTGTTGCTGCGACGCGTGAAGAAGCCGCTCTCTACATCTTCAATGTTCTCATGAACACGGTGAAGGTTACCTACTCCAAAGTCACTGACACATACACTAACGTCGCTGGTAACAAGACGATTGCCATGGCCACCTATGGCATGGTTACACCTATTGTTGGCGTTATCACAGCCAATGCGGCTACAGGCGCTACGGGCACTAAAGTTGCAACTGCGACTGTTGCCGGTGGCAAAATCACAGATATTGCGGATGTAGCTGGCGTACCGACAACCACAACATATACTTATACGACTGCGCTGAACCAGGTTGGTCAGGTTGTTAAGGTGTATTATAAGGATGCGAGCACAGTTTATAGCATGGTGCCGGTTTCTACGGCTGTTACGGTTTCTACTGCAATTGCAGCATCTGCGACCAATTATGCTGCGGCATTCGGCACTGCAACGGCTTCTGCTAGCACCGGTGTTATGAACGCTACTGCAAACATTGCGGCTGTTACGGTTGATGCTGCTATTGCTGGCGCATTCAACGGCACAACCGCTGCTTCCACTGGTACGTATCAGGTTTACGGCGGTGAGGTTGTTTCCTACGTTGCGCCCTCAGTCTCCACGCTTGACAAGGTAGACGATATTGTTACCGCTGCTGGCGTAACGACTTACTCGTTTAACACGCTGGCTGATAAGGTGAGCACTCTGATTGTCAACACCGCCGGTGTTGTTAAGGGCGACATTGTGAAAGTCACACAGGCTGGCACTATGTACACGCTCGAAAAGACCTCCACGGTTGTCGGCAAGATCACCGAAGTTGGTGCTGCTAATTCTTATGTCGTTGTCAACGGCACGAAGTATACGCTTTCTACTTCTGCCAACGGCACCGGCCTCGCTATCGCTACTAACTACACGGATAACTACACAATTTACCTCGATTCCGCTGGCACATATTTTGCTTCTGTCGTGGTTACTCCGGCGGCTGCCACAAGTAACGTTGTGTATCTGACGGGCGTCTCATATCCTGTGACAGGCGCATACGGTGCCGTTACAATGGCTATTCAGGCTGTTGATAGCACAGGCAAAGAAGTTATCTATAACACCGGTGCAGCTTTAGACCCACAGATTGATGACGAAGTCGTGAACGCCGCTCTTGATGGCGACGCAATTTCCGAAGTCATTGCTGGTTTCTACAAAGTCACTGTCAACACCACCACTGGCGTTGCAGACTTCGCGGCCTATGCTACCCCGGGTGACTTTGTTGCCGTATCCGCTGTTGGCGTTGCTACAGGCACAGAAGTTCGCAATGGTACGAACTACTACTATGATGCCAATGTGAAGTTCATCTTTGTTAGCGGCTCCGGTGCGACGCTGAAGATTGAGACCGTCACGGGTGTTGCTGCGTCCAAGGACAACAACCTCACAAACGCTCTTGTGTACTTCAACAACACGACGGCTGTCAACAAAGTGATCAGCACGGTTATTGTTCCGGCTGCTTACACGGCTCCCGCATCGTCTGGCTCGACGGCTCCAGTCATCTACATCCCGCTGGGTACAGTGATGACCGGCTCTAATGCGAACGGCAACGTCTTCTCAGTCTACATTGATGGCGTAAAGACGACGATCACAGCTGTTGACTCAAACGCTAACATTGCAGCGGTTGATGATGGCTTTGCGACCTATACGCTTACGAACGGCGTTTACGACTTCACAGGTGTCAATGGCGCTGCGAACCTGACGCTCAATGTTGCTGTTGCTAACAACGGGATCTACAACAGCTTCATCAATGCGATCAACGCCGCTGGTGCGACGGTTATTGACCTTGTCAATGCGACACCGGTTTACACCTCCGTTGCCGCTATGGAAGCTGCCACAGCGACCAAGGCCTTCACAATCGATACGGTTGCTGATTCAACAGGCAAGATTATCACGATCTACATCACCGGCATTGCCTAACCTAACCCTCTGACGCTTTATAGCGTTTAGAAGAGAGAACCTCCGCCGAAAGGCGGGGGTTCTCTTTTCGCTGTCAAGGCTTAAAAATGAAATATTCCTATTGTTGACAGGCAGTAGAAAAAGCCGGTATACTAGGCCTATCCATATTCAGTAAAGAAGATGATTGAATGAAATCTGCAAAGAAAACAATCGCCGGTCTTTTGGCTGCCACTTTTCTTATCGGCGCGGTGTCACTGTCGGCGCTGGCCGCCGGGGTGACGGCAAAACGCTCGTCCTCCAGCGTCAAAATTTCGGATAAAACAATGGCGTTTGAGGCGTACACCATTGACAGCAACAACTATTTTAAGCTGCGGGATATTGCGATGGCGCTTTCAAACACAACGGCGCGGTTCTCGGTCGATTATAACGCGGCGACAAATTCGATTTATCTTTTAACGAACAAATACTATATACCGGTCGGCGGCGAGATGACATCGTCCGGCAGCGCCTCAACCGTTACGGCCACGCCCACAACGTCCAGCGTTTATCTAAACGGCCAGCCGATCAGCCTGACGGCGTATACCATCGGCGGCTACAATTACTTTAAGCTGCGCGATATTGGCTTAACGCTCAATATTGGCGTTACGTTTGACGCTAAATACAATATAATCACCGTTGACCCGAACAGCTCATACTATCTGGCGGCATTTTTAGAAGTCCTGCCGAACGCGGGATATGACACGACTAGCGGGGTTATCAATGCCCATGATACGGACAATGGCTATATAACAATTAACATCATGAGTGAAAGTTATTATAAGATAACAGCCGAGCAACTCACAACAACGCATGACCTGACGGTTCTGAAAAACGTTCTCGGTGTTCTTGTGGCATCGCCTGATACCATCATGACGGCTTTAAAAGACAATAAAGACGCGGGGACAAAAAGGATGACGCTGGGTGACCGGCAGATTATGTATTATTACACGACCAACACGCGTTACATCGAAATCAACTGGTAAAACAAATACCCCTCTGTTAAGCGCGTGCCTTGACACCCAAGCGCAAGGCGTGCTAAACTATTCCTAATATATCCGCGAAGATCGGAAAGAGTAGGGCACGCGCGCCGCAAGGCGTTTTGCCGCCAGAGAAGGGCCGCCGCTGGCTGAAAGCGGCCTTCGGCAAAGGTTGCCCAAAGTGCATCCGGGAGCGGGGGGCTGTAACGGCCCCCGTGGGGCCGCGTTAAGGCCAAAAAGGCGCTGTTTAAACGGCGCGAATGAGAGTGGAACCGCGGGTCACGCCGCCTCTTGTACAGGTCAAGAGGCGGCGTTTTTGTCACTGTAGGGGCGGATTCCATATCCGCCCGATTCTGAAAAAGCCACCACCATGTATGACGCCAACTGTAGGGGCGGATTCCATATCCGCCCGCATGAGGAAACGCTGATGTTTGATATTCAAAGGAAATCAATAAGGCTGAAAAATTATGATTATGGGCGGCCCGGGTATTATTATGTTACAATTTGCACGCAGAACAGAGATAAATTGTTTGGATGTGTTGTGGGGGCAGATTCCACATCCGCCAGCGCCGAGATGATATTAAACGACGCGGGAAAAATGATAGAAACGACATATTTGAATATCTGCGAAAAATTTTCGGCTATCAAATTGCATGAATTTATCATTATGCCGAATCATTTTCACAGCATTATTCAAATCACATCAAAAAATACGGATAGGAAATGCGCTCTGTCAAACATTATTCAAACATTTAAACGCGAAACGACGATTAAATATATTGATGGCGTCAATCATGATATATATGAACCGTTTGAAGGGCGGGTTTGGCAGAGAGGCTATTACGAGCACATCATAAGGTCGAATAAAGAATTGCTAGGCATACGGCAATATATCATCGGCAATCCGGTGAAATGGTCAACCGATGAATATTTTCAAAAATAAAAGGGCGGATATGCAATCCGCCCCTACGGTCGGTGCATACCGCGTTGCGTCGGTTACCCCATACGGGCGGATAGGAAAGCCACCACGATACGCTGGACACGGGCGGATATGGAATCCGCCCCTACAGTGGTCAACCTTATAACGCCCATCGTCAAGGAGCTGAAGTATATGTTTAAAAACCTGCGTGAAACGATTAAAGCCTATCAAAAGCGCGACCCGGCGGCGCGCAGCGCGCTGGAGGTGTTCCTGCTGTATACCGGCCTGCACGCCGTGATGTATCACCGCCTGGCGCATTGGCTTTTCCGGCACAAGCTTCTCTTTCTGGCGCGCGTTGTCTCGCAGTGGTCACGCTTTTGGACGGGGGTGGAAATCCACCCCGGGGCAAAAATCGGCCGCCGCTTCGTCATAGACCACGGCATGGGCATCGTCATCGGCGAAACGACGGAGATCGGTGACGACGTACTGCTCTATCAGGGCGTCACGCTCGGCGGCACCGGCAAGGACAAGGGCAAGCGCCACCCGACGCTGGGCAGCAACGTGATGGTCGGCGCGGGGGCAAAGGTGCTCGGCCCGTTCAAGGTCGGCGATAACGCGCGTATTGCGGCCAACGCCGTCGTCCTCAAAGAGGTGCCGCCGGACGCTACAGCCGTCGGCGTCCCGGCGCGGATTGTGAACGTTGCGGGCGTGAAGGTCAATTACGCCGAGATTGTCGACCAAATCAGCGTGACGGACCCCGTCGCCGTCGAGCTGGCAACGCTTTGCGCGCAGGTGCAGCTCTTGGAAAAGAAGATGGCTGAGCAGCAGGCCGCGGCCTACAGGCGCGGCACTTAAGACGGCCAGATCGGACACACTGCCATGTCGAAATCTGCGCGGCGACAAAAAAAGCCGCTGAAACGGAGCGTTTGAATTGAAGCTGTTTAACACGATGACCATGAAAAAAGAAGAATTTGTGCCACTGGCGCCCGGCGCCGTCAAGATGTACGCCTGCGGGCCGACGGTGTATAATTATATCCATGTCGGTAACGCGCGGCCGCTCATTATCTTTGACGTTTTGCGCCGCTATCTCGCGTATCGCGGGTATGATGTCACATTCGTGCAGAACTTCACGGATGTCGACGATAAGATTATCGGACGCGCTAAGGAAGAGGGGACGACGCCGGAAGCTGTTGCCGAGAAATACATTACCGAATATTTTAAAGACGCCGAGGGCCTTGGTGTTCGCGCGGCGACCATCCACCCGCGGGCCACGGAGAATATCGGCGAGATCATCAGCCTTATCGAAACGCTTGTCGACAAGGGCAGCGCTTACGTCTCAAACGGGGACGTGTACTTTAAAACATCATCGTTTCCGCAATACGGCAAGCTGTCGCACCAGCCGCTTGACGAGCTCATGGCCGGGGCGCGCATCGATGTGAGCGACGTTAAGGAAAGCCCGATGGACTTTGCGCTCTGGAAGGCGGCAAAGCCGGGCGAGCCGTTCTGGCAGTCCCCATGGGGGGCGGGGCGGCCGGGCTGGCACATCGAGTGCTCGGCCATGTCCAGCCGCTATCTGGGGAAGACGATTGACCTCCACTGCGGCGGGCAGGACCTCACCTTTCCGCACCATGAAAATGAAATTGCCCAGTCGGAGGCGGCCAATGGCACAGAATTCGTCCGATACTGGCTGCATAACGGCTTTATCAGCATCGACAACAAAAAAATGTCCAAGTCACTCGGTAATTTTTTCACCGTCCGGGAGGCGGCCGAGGCGTATGGGTACGATACGATCCGAATGTTCATGCTGATGAGCCACTATAGAAGCCCCCTCAACTATTCCGGGGACATTCTCATACAGGCGAAAAACGCGCTGGACCGGCTGAAAACGTTTCGGAAGAATCTCTTGTTCGTTCAGCAAAACGGTGCTGACGGCGGCCTTTCCGAAAACGAGAAGACGGCCACAGCGGCGCTGCCGGGCTACCGCGAGCGGTTTATTGAAGCTATGGACGATGATTTTAACACGGCCGACGCCATCGCCGTTCTTTTCGAGCTTGTCCGCGAGGGCAACAGCATGACGGCAGCGGATAAAAACCCCTCCAAAGCGCTGGCGACGGCGATACTGGCGCTGTTTGACGAGCTGGACGGCGTCCTCGGCCTCTTGTACGCGGAAACGGGCGCGGAGAACCTCGCGGATACGGTAGAGGCGCTGATCGCCGCACGGCAGGCTGCCCGGCAAGCAAAAAATTGGGCCGAGGCCGACCGCATTCGCGACGACATCAAAGCGATGGGTATCGTTTTGGAGGACACACCGCAAGGCGTCAAATGGCACAAGGCTTAACGGCATGACGCACCGTAATGTAGGGGCGGATTCCATATCCGCCCGTATAAGAAACGAATTCGTCAGAGACAAAATTTTGGGCGGATATAGAATCCGCCCCTACAGAAATCGAATGACAGGGGTGGATGATCCTTGAAGCTCATGGTGATAGACGGCAACAGCATCGTTAACAGAGCGTTTTACGCCATAAGGCTATTGACGACGAAGGATGGCACACCGACAAACGCCGTTTACGGCTTTCTGACGATTCTTCAAAAGCTTCTCAACGAGGAAGCGCCCGACGCCGTCTGCGTCTGTTTCGACCTGCCCGCGCCGACGTTCCGCCACGAACAGTTCGAGGCCTACAAGGCGCAGCGGAAGGGGATGCCGGACGAGCTGGCCGTGCAGATGCCGATTCTCAAGGCGGTGCTCGATGCCATGAACATCCCGCGCTATGAGCTCTCCGGCTGGGAAGCCGACGACCTCATCGGGACGATTGCCCGCCGGTGCGAAGAAGCGGGCTGGGACGCTGTCATCGTCACGGGGGATAAGGATGCATTCCAGCTCGTCACCGAAAAAACGCACGTGCGCCATGTGAAGACGCGCATGGGGCAGACGGAGTCGACAGATTATACACCGGCTGTTTTCTTTGAGACGTACGGCTTTGAGCCGCTGAAAATGGTCGACCTCAAGGCTTTGATGGGCGACGCGTCCGACAATATTCCCGGCGTCAAAGGCGTTGGCGAGAAAACGGCGCTTGACTTGGTGCGGCGCTTCGGCAGCCTTGAGGCGCTGTATACATTACTTCCGACGCTGGACCTCACGGACAGCCTGAAAAAAAAGCTTGCTGACGGGAAAGAGGCCGCCGAGCTGTCGTACCAGCTGGCGACAATTTGCCGAGATGCGCCGATAGACTTCCATCCCGAGGACAATAAACGCCGCCCGGCCAATAACGACGCCTTATACGCGCTGTTTCAGACGCTGGAATTTCAAAAACTGACGGACAAGTTCGTGCTGACGAAGCCGAAAGAAGAGCAGGACGCTGCGCCGGAAAATGATATGTCTTTTCGCCGCGCCGATATTGTCACGGCGGCGGACGGTGGTGGTCTAATTACGAGGCTTGAAAGCGCCCGGTTCGTCGCGGTACGCTGCGATCTTGCGGCTGGGCTCCTCGCTGTTTGCGATGCCGATGAAAAAACTGTTTATCTCTTGAGCCGGGATACAACAGACGGCTTTGACAGCGTCTTGCGCGCTTTATTCAGCGAAAACATTAAAAAAGTCGGGCACGACATTAAGGACACGCAGAGGGCCCTTTTAGGACTCGGTATTGACGCGGGCGGTTGGGTTTTTGACACGGCGCTTGGCGCCTATCTCCTCTCGCCGACGGACAGCACATATCAGCTTGCCCGCCTAGCGGAAACTTACGGCGGCTTTGCCTTAAAAACAGCGGAAGACGAAAACGGGCAGCTGACGCTGTATGGCGGGGCCGAGGAGGAGCGGCTCGCGGCGGAAGTGGCCGCCGTTGCGCGGCTTTATCCGGTCTTGACGCAAAAGCTGGCTGAAAACGGGATGGACAGGCTTTTTTATGACATTGAGCTGCCGCTTTGCCATGTACTGGCCGAAATGGAGCAGACGGGCTTTCTCATCGATAAGAGCGCCCTGCGCGACTTTGGACAGATGCTGTCCGTCAAAATCCAGGCGCTTGAAAAAGAGATTTACGACCTTGCCGGGGAGCCATTTAATATCAATTCACCAAAGCAGTTGGGAACCGTTCTTTTCGACAGGCTGATGCTGCCCGCCCCGAAAAAGACGAAGACGGGGTATTCCACAAATATTGAGGTCCTTGAGTATCTTGCCGACAAGCATCCCATCATCGGGCACTTGATGGCGTACAGGGAGCTGACAAAGCTCAAATCCACATATGCCGACGGGCTTTTAAAGGTGATCTCCGACGACGGACGGATTCACACGAATTTTCAAATGACGGTGACGGCGACGGGCCGCCTGTCGTCAACCGAGCCGAACCTGCAGAACATCCCCGTTCGCAAGGAATCGGGCGGTGCGCTGCGAAAAATGTTTGTCGCGGGGCCCGGCAATGTTCTCGTCGACGCCGACTATTCGCAAATCGAGCTGCGCATTCTCGCACACCTGTCGGGCGATACGGTCATGCAGGCGGCGTTTCAAAACGGTGAGGATATCCACGCCGTGACGGCCTCACAGGTCTTCTTGACGAGGCCGGAGGACGTAACGCCTCTCATGCGCAGCCGGGCCAAGGCTGTTAACTTCGGCATTGTCTACGGCATTTCGGCCTTCTCGCTGGCGCAGGACATCGGTGTTACCGTGCCGGAAGCGCGGCTTTATATCGACAGCTACTTTGCCAAATACAGCGGCGTGCGCGCCTATATGCACGACATCGTCGAGCAGGCCAAGCGTGACGGGTTCGTCACAACGCTCTTCGGCCGCCGCCGGTATCTGCCGGAGCTGCGGTCAGGTAACTTTAACACGCGCGCCTTCGGCGAGCGCGTGGCGCGCAATACGCCCATGCAGGGGACGGCTGCCGACATCATCAAGCGCGCCATGGTGACGACCGCCGCCCGCCTGAAGGCCGAGGGCCTGACCGCAAAACTCATTTTGCAGATTCACGATGAGCTGATCGCCGAATGCCCCGAGCGCGAGGAGGAGGCCGTTAAAAGAATTCTAACGGCAGAAATGGAAAATGCCGCGGCCCTCGCCGTCCCGCTGACGGCTGAGGCACACGCGGGCAAAAGCTGGTATGCGGCCAAATGATAACGATTGTGGAGGCGCAGGAGCGTGATATCCCAGCCGTTATGGAAATTGAGAGGGCGTCCATCACGCCGCCCTGGTCGGAGGGGACGCTGCTTGGTGAAGTAGGGCGCGTGGATACGGTTTTTAAGCTGGCGGTGGAGGACGGGCAGGTCTCCGGTTTTTTCATTGTCCGCTTTGCCGCCGACGAGGCGGAGCTTTATCAGATAGCCGTCCGCGAGTCCCGCCGGAAAAAGGGGATTGGCGATGCCCTCATGACGGACGCTCTGGCGGCCTGCCGCGCGCGCGCTGCCGCCGCCTTATACTTAGAGGTGCGAAAATCGAATGCCCCCGCGCTCATGCTTTATAAAAAGCACGGTTTTGTCCACGCGGGTCGGCGTAAAAATTATTACAGCAGTCCCGTGGAGGACGCCATCGTCCTGTCGTATCATTTTGAGGGCGACAAAGAAAGCGTGTAAAGAAATGATTATTTTATCAATTGAAACATCCTGCGACGAGACGGCTGTCGCCGTTACGAAGGACGGGCGCTCGGTGCTGTCCGACGAGATTTTCTCACAGGCGGATTTGCATGCGCTGTATGGCGGCGTCGTCCCGGAGATCGCCTCGCGCAACCACGTTGCCGTTATCGGCCGCCTCACCGAGCAGGCGCTTAAAAAGGCTGGAATCACAAAAAAGGAAATTGACGCCGTCGCTGTCACATACGCGCCGGGTCTCGTTGGCGCCTTGCTCGTCGGTGTCAATTTTGCCAAAGGTCTGGCGCTGGCGCTCAACGTCCCGCTTATTCCTGTCCATCACATTAAGGGCCACATTGCCGCCAATTATATTGCTTTTCCAGAGCTTGAGCCGCCGTTTCTCGCCCTCATCGTCTCCGGCGGGAACAGCCTTATTGCCGACGTACGCGACTATACGGATATCGGCCTTGTCGGTGCCTCACGGGACGACGCGGCGGGCGAATGCTTTGATAAGGCAGCGCGTGTGCTCGGCCTGCCGTACCCCGGCGGCCGCCCAATGGACCTGCTGGCGCAGGCGGGAGACGACACGGCCTTCACGCTCCCGCGCGCCAAAATCGAGGGCTCGCCGTATGATATGTCTTTTTCCGGGCTCAAAACAGCCGTCGTCAATATCGTCCACAACGCCGAGCAAAAAAACGAGACACTTGACAAAGCGTCTCTCGCGGCGTCGTTTGCCCGCGCTGTCAGCGAGACGCTCGTGCCACGGACGATGGCGGCAGCCCGGGCGCTCGGGCATAAAAAAATCGCCGTCGCGGGCGGCGTTGCTGCCAATTCCCGCATTCGGGCTGATTTTATCTCTGCGGCAGCCGAAGCAGGGCTTTCGCTTTTTGTCCCGCCGCTGTCCTTGTGCGGTGACAACGGCGCGATGATCGGCGCGCAGGCGTATTATGAATTTATGAGCGGACGGCGTGCCGTGATGGATCTAAACGCTTGCGCGACGATGGATATTGACGCGGAAGCGCTATAAATCACACCAATCTATCTTTATCGGGAGATTCATAAAAAAGTTTAGGGAATATTTTTGTAAAATATTTTTCTGGCAACTGTCTCAAATCGGTTATTATGTAAATAGAAACGAAAAGGCGGCAAACGATGCGCAATGCGCGAAAATCGATTGTTAATTAATAGCAAAAAAGTGTTCTAACGCTATGATACAAAGGGATAGTAGTGGTGGATAAACCGGTGGACAGTGTGAATAACTCTCTGTAGAAAGCTGTAACGGATGAATTTACGTAAACTCTTACGACATCGTATTTGTCAGTAGAGATTTAAGAAAACCGTCGATTTTACAAAAAGTTAACAAGCCGAACTGGTCGAAGTCATGAAATAAAATTGCGCCAAGCAGAAAAATTCTCATATCCTGTCGGTCTGGAATTTCTGTCGAATCGCGTTTATACAAAACGTAATATCAATCGGACAGAAACGTTAAAACAGCGTCATTAAACATGGCGCTGTTTTCTTTGGCAATAAAATGAGAGCCGTCGAGAATGGTTAGAACGCCGTGCGGCAAATGTCGGTAAATCGTTGCAGTGTGACTCTGGCGGATCATGTCGCGGCTTCCGACGATGACGAGGACCGGTATCTGAAGCTGTCGAAGCGCGGTGGGGCAAATATTCGGCTCGGATAGCATCAGCGCCAAAAAGTCGCGCTTGATGACGGACTTCTTGCTGACGGGTGATAAAAGCGACGCCAGGCACCAAGACAGGGTGATGGGGAGCAAAACAAAGGGCTTGAGACCGAACGGTGACAGATTTGCTCCGTTTAAAACAAGGCGGGCAACGAAGGCGGGGTAACGAAGTGCGAATAGCAGGGCGATGTTGCCTCCGTCGCTAAAGCCGAGCAGATGTGCCTCCCGGATGCCGAGCCCATCAAGAAAAAGCTTTAAATCCTCAGCAAACCGTGTAAGCTTAAAGTGCCCCGCACCGCGTGGCGACTGACCGTGGCCCCGCGTGTCAACGGCAATGACGCGATAGTAGCGGGCGAAGGTATCGATTTGCCGGTCGAAATACTCTGCGCTCTCTCCGTTGCCGTGCAGCAGGACAAGGGGAAAGCCAGTCCCTTTTTCAATGTAATGCAGGTTGATATCCAAGGGTATTGCCCTCCCGGTTAGCATGTCCTTATATTATAACATTAAGTCTTTACAGTATAAATAAATTCTGCTATAATAAACACCGCTCTGGAAAAAACATATGGGGGCGTAGCTCAGCTGGGAGAGCGTACGGTTCGCATCCGTAAGGTCGAGAGTTCGATCCTCTTCGTCTCCACCAAAACACAGGAGAGTCTGTTTAGCGGACTCTCCTGTGTTTTTTGATTTGTATTAAAAAATGAAGATCAACTTTCGACTATTTCTTGCCTTTTAGAGGCTGAAGCATGTTGGTCTTTCTGCAATTCGGGCATGTGATGCTGTATTTCCCGTCGAAGCTATGGGCAGTGAAGAAACTTTTAAAAAAGCTCTCTTGAAAATGCTCTCCGCAATTCGGGCACTCAAAATGATGGCTGGACGATTTGATGGCGATTCTGATGACGTTAACAATAATGACGACAACCACCACGGCGATAATATATACATATTTTGGCATAAAACATTCCTTCTTGAAACGTTAGATTTCTTTTTGCGTGTAGATCAGATTCGCGATCAGCGCGGAGACAACCAGGAGGATCAGCCCGATCAGAACACCGCATAGGGGGATCAGAAATGGATTCGTTGTGAAGAACTTGATGACCTGGAGAGATCGATGATCGATCGTAATCTAATCACTGAAATGAGAGTGAAATGCTTTATGATGGAAGACAGGCATCAGTGAAATACGATTTGGGGGCATACGATGGATTGTACGAAATGCAAACTGAAGGGCTGTCGGACGCAAGAACCCTGTGGCGACAACAGTGCCCTTTATGCGCACGGCTATCTTGACGATACTACGCGGCCTGTCATCCAGGCGGCCGCGGCACTCGTGGATGACGGTCGTGCCGGGACGTTGAACCGGCTTGAGGAAATAATTACATATGCCAAAATACGGGGCTATGAAAAAATCGGTGTGGCGTATTGCTATGGGCTCGAGAAAGAGGCCGTACTGCTGAGACAACACCTTGACGACAGCGGGTTGAAGGCGGTAATGGTATCCTGCACGGTTGACGGCTTAACGCAGTCGATTGTTGATCCTGACAAAACAACCAAGGCGGTATCCTGCAATCCGCTCGGGCAGGCACACGCGCTCAACCGCGTGCCGGTCGATTTCACAATTCTGATGGGCCTTTGTCTGGGCCATGACATCCTTCTGCAAAGAAGCCTCTCGATGGATTTTACAACATTTGTTGTAAAAGACCGCGTGCTGAACCATCATCCGCTTCTGGCACTCTCAGAGAATCGGCCGGAGGATGTGTTTCTTGAGAACATAAGCCGAGACTTCAATCTCATTAAAGCTGATGATTTTAAACGAAAACTGCAAAAGGCCGGCAATCCGGATGAATTTTATCTTTTGGACCTGAGGGGACCGGAAGCGTTTAAAAAAGATGGACTTCCCGGCTCAACAAACTGCTTGCTCACGAGTTTGCCGAAGCACTACAAAGCGTTGTTTCCGGATAAAAGTAAAGATCTAATTGCTTATTGCAACGGCGGAATTCAGTCGGTATATGCCGTCATGTTTCTGACTATGAAAGGGTACCAAAATGTGAAAAGCCTTTCCGGCGGCATATCAAGTTATTTTCAAAAGGGCTAATACAATACAAAAACCGCAAGACGATGAGAGCTAACGTCTTGCGGTTTTTGTACTTCGTGGCGACTGAATCAGCACGAAGAATTCCTATAAAATTAGAAGCGTTCTATAATAAGCCGTCAGATCTTCTTGACCGCAACAAGAATTTTAAGCGTATTGACCGTAAACTTAACAAACTGAACGACTGCGTTCTTCATCAAAAAGCGCTGAAAGCCTGTAATTTGTATCTCGCTGCTCATCATTATACCTCCGTTTTATTCAGGAATGACAGTCCAGCCGGGATTGCCTTTGAATTTGTACATAAAGCCCGTATGAAGCGCCCGCTTGAGCCAGGCGCCGCCCTTGCCAAGATCAAAAAAGGTCTGTTTCAGATTACGTCCGCCATCCTCTTTCGGGTATGTACTATAATCGGGGACAGCCGGGGTTAAAACCATTGTCATGGCACTGCCCGTGACAATCGATTTATTGAGCGAAGCAATACAAGCAGCAGGAATCTGAGACATGGACAGCTGAACGGGCGGCTTTTTTTCGCCTTTGACAAGGGCTGTCACATTTTCGGCGACGACCTTGCCGATGATGCCGGAGGTCATACCGGTGCGGGGCGGAGCAGCATGAATTTTCACGCCGCTCTTTGTCGTACCGCTGGGGGGCGAAATAGGGTGCGGCGGTGCAAAGGCAATGCCAGCGGCGAAGATAGACGGGCTGAAAGGAGACTGATACGTTGTCGGCCAGTCGGAAGCCGACCAGTCAGCCATTGGTTTGGCACCCGATGTATAATCGGCATCTACCTTGATAAAACCGGCAGGATTGCAAACTTTGTCGGACATGTCTTCTCCGGCGTTGTTAACATAACTGATTTTAGAGCCTAAGAATTGCGGAATCAGCATGGAAAAATCAAATCTGATGGCGCCTTCTTCCTGGCGCGTGTTTTCCCAATGTAACGTGTTTGAGTCGATTTTCATCGGGGCGGCGCTGTCGACAATTGTAATCCCACAATCTCTCATCAACCATTTGACAAGCTCGCCGGAATTGCGCTTTGCACCGGCAAAATTACCGATGATGCCACCCATGCCGAAATCACCGGCGTAGGGTTCGTTGGTAAACCAAATGAGCTCGCATTTGTCTCGGAGATGACGGCGTGTGAGGTCGTTATGGATATTATGGATATACTCGAAGGCGGCACCCTGGCATGTTGCACTGGCGTGGCCTGTACCGATGACGAAGGTTTGCTTCTCGCCGCGTTCCATTTTCGCAACACACGAAAAATATGCGTCACGGGCGTGTGTGGCGTGGTCAGCCGTGCAGATGGAGACGGTCTGACCGGCGTTGGGCCCGAGGCCGGGTGTGCCAGAAAAATTTAGATGCGGACCGGTGGCAAAAACAACATAGTCGTAATCCAGCTGAGTTCCGTCCTGCACGGTGATTTTTTTGCCTTCGACATTAACCGCAACAGCACGCTGATTGACAAAGTGAATACCGCGTCTTTTATAAATCGGCGCAAGGGGAAAATAAGTTTTCTCGGCAGCCATCGTGCCGACACCGACCCATACGAGCGAAGGAGTATACTGGAAATAGCTGCGATCGCTCACGACGGTAACATCGTGCCTGTCGCCCAGCCACATCTTTGTATAGAGTGCTGCTGTGTGGCCGGCAAAGCCGCCACCGATAACGACAACCTTCATTTCTTCCTCCTTATACTAGGTGTATCCGGTCGTACCTGTGAAGTTCTGAGGGAAGTCTGTGTGTGATTAACAAGACACCCTTTGTTTTTGAGAGTGATAAAATGCAGTCGATCATGCGTTTTTCATTGAGCTGATCAAGGCTGCTCGTCGGTTCATCGAATATATAAAAGGGCGCTTTTTTTAAAAGGGCGCGGGCGATGGATAGCCGCTGAAGCTCGCCGCCGGAGAGATTCTCGCCGCTTTCAAAGATCATTGTGTCAAGACCGTCCGGAAGGGCTTTAAGAAATGGTGAAAGGCCTACAGCATCCAAAATGTTATGTAGAGTTTCGTCCGACACGGATGCATCGGCGAGAAGATTAGCCCGAAGGGTGTCATTGAAAAAATGGGGCGACTGCTCCGCCATGGAGAAAAGGCGCAAGCGCGCGTGCTCCGGTAAGGAGAAAATCGAGACGCCGTCAACCATTATCTCGCCCTCTTCCGGGGTTAGAAAGCCGCAGAGCAAATCGGCAATCGTTGATTTCCCGCGGCCGCTTTTCCCCGTTAGCACCGTCAGCTTTCCCGGTTCAAGTGAAAAGCTGATATCTTTAAAAAGCGCGCGGCCAGGGTAAGAAAAGGTGAGATGATCGACAGACAGTTTTTTGCAAGCAGCCGGGTCAAAGCCAGCGGGTAATGATTGAGCGAATTGATGGGGTGGTTTTCCGGTAAAAATGCGGTTGGCAGCAGTTTTTACGCGCTCGAACCGCGCCCCCACAGCAGCAAGAGCCGAAACGGGCTCCGTTAAATAGCTCAGACCGACAACGGCGGCAGCAAGCAACGTCCCGTCCAGGCGTTGCGCCGCGCAAAGCGCAGCGGAGACGGCCAGCAAGATAACGAAAGACAAGCCGGAAAAGAAACTGGCGGCAGCGTCACTTAAAGCGGACACGCGGCTGACGGCGCTTTGCGCGGCGGCGCTGTCGGACAAACGGCGGGATAAATGTTCTTGACGGGCGCCTTCACAGGAATTTGTCTTAATATCAGTCAAACCGGCCGAGAGGTCCATCAGGTCGCCGTAAAGGCAGCTTCGGAGTTCATCATAGCGCTTTTGACGCTTTTGCGATAAAAGTGCCGTCAAGCCGAACACGACAAACGACAGTGGCAGTGTCAAAAAGAAAAAGACAACGGCAAGAAGCGGCGAGAGGAAATATGCCCCCATCGTCCCCATAAGAGCGGCAAAGACCGCGACGGCAATCGGATAGACAATGCGCAGCAGCCCGTCCTGCAGCATCTCGACGTCGGACACAGCGACCGACAGATTATAACCGCGATCGCGGCTTGCCTTGCTGTACGGGACAAGCGGCGCCAAGCTGTCATAAACAAGCACTCTGATGTCAGAGAGAATTCTAAATGTTTCATTATGCGATACATAGCGCTCCAGATAAGAGAGGACGGCGCGGCCGAGACCGAAAAAACGGACAAGGACAGCCGGTACCAGTATCACATCATATAGCGGATGCAGGGCTGATAAGGATATTAGAAAGCAAGCAACACCGTAAAGACCCGCGGCAAATAGGCTGGCGGCAACACCGAGTAAGCAAGAAAATAAGACGGAGAAAGGCCTTGCTTTGAAAATGACAATCAGATAATTTTTGAATCCGGTCATCTACTCACCCCCACGAGCGGACAAGCGCGCAGTAGCGGCCGCCGAGTGTCATTAGATCGTTGTGACAGCCTTCCTCGGTCACGGCACCACCATTCAACACGTAAATTTTGTCGGCGTTCTGCACTGTTTCAAGGCGGTGGGCGATAATCAGCACCGTTTTATCCCGGGAGAGGCGCTCGAATGATTTGGTCAGCAACCTCTCGTTTTCCCGATCCTGCGCGGACACAGCTTCATCGATAACGACGATGGGCGCATCCTTCAAAAGCGCTCTGGCGATGGCGATGCGCTGGCGCTCTCCAGCGCTGAAATTGATCGCCATGTCAGCAACAGGCGTATCCAGCCCGCCGGGCAGGGCGGCGACAAGATCGCCTAAAAGAGCGTCTCGAACGGCTGCCTCGACGGCGTCGTCCGTAGCTTTTGATGTTGAAAGGGTGATGTTTTCCCGCAGGGTTCCCTTAAAAATATAAGGCCGCTGTGGGATATAGGAAATCGAGCGGCGCAGGGATTCCGTGTCAATCTCGGCGAGATTGACACCGCCAACGAAGACGGCGCCGTCCTCGGGAGTAATCAGTTTTAGAAGTGTATTGGCAATCGATGATTTGCCGGAGCCGCTGGGCCCGACAAGAGCGGTTATTTCACCGCACCGGAAATCTAGATTGACGCACGCAAGCGCGGCCTCTCCCCGGTTGTAAGAGCACGTAACACCGCGAAATGAAACGTCGCAGTCGGCTGGAAAGGTTAGACCCGGTTTTCGACCAACTGACGACGGGAGTTTAGGCTCAAGCAGAAGCTCCGCCGCTGTTTTCGCGTTTTGCGCGACATGAAATTTAGCGCCGAAACGGCGGATTGCCATAAAATAGTCCGGCGTCATCAGGAGAATAAAAAAGCAGGGTAAGAAATCAATGCGGCCGTCAATCAAACGAGCGCCCAGCGTGACGGCGATGATGGCCGTGCTGATCGTGGCGGCAAGCTCCAAAACAAAGGCGGAAAGGAAGGAAATACGGAGCACCTGCATCGTCAGGCGACGGAAGTCTTCACTGATTGAGGCGACTTTTGCCCGGGCGCTATCGATCCGGCCAAAGAGTTTCAAGGTCTTTAAGCCGGACAGCAGATCATTGAGGCCGCCGCCCAAGCGGGTAAGGCTTTTGAGGCGGGCACGCGAAGCCTTCTCAGATTCCGTTCCAATCAGATAGAGAAAAAACGGCAAAACGGGCCCTGTTACGAGCATGATCAGAAATGACACAAAGTCAACGGATAAAACAGACACCAGAATTAGCGGCAGGGAGACGGCGAGCGAAAAGAGCGCCGGAAGATACTCATAGTAGTATGGTTCCAGCAGCTCGGCGGCCTCCCCGGATATGGCGGAGACGCCGCCGGAGTCTTTGCTCTTTGTCAATATAGGGCCGGAGTCCAGCAGAGCTTCAGCATTGCGCGCAAGCACCCGGCGCTTGATGTCGGCCGCAGTGTTCCTGAAATAGAGCGAAAAATAGTAGGTCAGCCCCGCGCGGGCAAGAACCCCTGCAAGCAGGGCGAAAAGCATGGGAACCATGCTTTTCAGCTCAAGCCCGCGCAGGAAAACGGCGTTAATGATGAAGGAGGCTAGCAGGGCAACGGTCAGCGACAGCAGAAAAGAGGTGAGACCGCTTAAAACGAGATGTACCTGATAGCTTCTATTGCCTTTGACCTCAGTAAACAGCCTCTTCTCTTTCACCGTTGTCACCCTGGTTTTCTGAAGATTTGTCGTCACGCAGTTTTCTGAAAGACCAATGTGACCAGATCGTGTAAAGAAGCACAATCGGCAGGACAGAAATCGTGACGGTCAGCATGATCGTGAGGGTATACGGCGTTGAGGCGGTGTTGTAAATCGTGAGGCTGTTGGCAGGGTCTGTACTGGAGATCATCACGTTCGGGAATAGACCGCCGAAAACGGTGCCGATACCGCAGGCGATGACAAGTGCGTTCAAAATCATGGACAGCCTTGTCGGTTTTTTGATTGTGACAAGATAGGAGACAATGAGGAGGACGATTCCAGCAACTGCCGCAACCGCTGCGACGGGTTTTGTGAAAACATCTGTCTGGAGCAGCGCGAAGACGGCGGCGGCAGCGGCCAGAACGATAGCGGCAAGACCGGTCGCTTTGATGACGGGCATCGTCCCGGTGATGTCGCCTTTAGCTTTCAGGTCCGTGAAAACGGCCCCGTGATATAGGAAAAATGCGACAGAGCCAAGGGCGGCGGCAAGCGTGAAGGGGGTGAAAAGCGTGAAAAGTGTGCCGGTGTAGTTCTGTGAGGCATCAATCGGGATGCCCTGAACAATGTTGGCAAGAGCGCACGCCAGAAGAAGCGGCGGCAGCAGGCTGCCAACAGTAATGCAGACGGACGCCAGTTTTTTACCGGCTGCCGTTGCTGCCTTCCCCCAGTACTCCACGCCAATGCCGCGGGCAATGAGACCGAGCAGGAGGAGGAAGAGTGCCGGATAGAAGCCGCTGAACATTGAGGCATACCAGCCGGGGAAGGCGGCAAACGTGGCGCCGCCGGCCGTTAAAAGCCAAACCTCGCTCGCGCCCCAGGTCGGTCCGATGGCCCGCAGCATGAGGGCTTTGTCTTTATCTTTTTTACCGAGGACAGGAAAAAGCATGCCGACGCCGAGGTCCATACCGTCGAGAAAGAAGTATCCGCAGTATAAAACGGCAATCAGTAAAAACCACAGAATATTCAAATTCATTTCCGCGCCTCCTCCTTCAATTCTTCTTTGGCAATTCGCTTGATTAAAACAACATCGGCAACGGCGGCGATCACAAAGATGAGGACAAAGCCGACACTGGAGAAGATGACCCATCCCGGCGCAACCGTTGTGGAAACGGCGTTGTCGAGCGTCAGCAATTTGTAGACGATAAAGGGCTGACGACCGAGTTCTGCCATCATCCAGCCGCTTGTGTTGGCGATATATGGGAAGCTGATTGCCACTAGAGATGTGCCGAGAAGGAATTTCGAGTCGGCAAATCTGTTGTTTTTCCATTTGGCGAGAGCAAGAATGCACAGAACGAGCATTAGCCCGGCGAAGCCGACCATCAGCCTGAAGCTCCAGAATGTGGCGGCGACCGGCGGGACGTAATTGCCGTCACCAAGCTCGGCGCTCATTTCGTTTTGCAGGTCTTTGATACCCTTGACTTCACCGGTGAAATTGTTGTAACTCAAAAAGCTCAGCAAATTTGGAATAGCGATCTCAAAGGTGTTCTTTTGATTGGCCTCATCAATCCCGGCGATAACGGCAAACGGCGCTGGCTGTGCCGTATCCCAAAGGGCTTCGGCGGCGGCTATTTTCATCGGCTGTTCCTTCACAAGGAACTTACCCTGTAAATCGCCGGTGAAGGCGGAGGCGATGACAAAGATAAGACCGACAATGACAGAGAATTTAAACGATTTTGCAAATATATCGGCATTTTTTTTGCGCAGCAGGCGATAGGCCGAGATACCCAAAACAAAGAAAGAAGCTGTTAAAAGCGCTGTGACGACCACGTGCGCAAACTGTAAAAGCGCATGCTGATTGAAAATAACGGCGGCAAAATCCGTCATTTCGGCACGGCCACCGTTAAGGGAATAGCCTGTCGGGTGCTGCATAAAGGAGTTTGCCACAAGAATCCAATATGCCGACAAGGTGCTGCCGAGTGCCACAAGCCAGATGCTGAGGTTATGGACCTTCGGTGACAGCTTGTTCCTTCCGAGAAGCCAAACGCCGATAAACGTCGATTCCAGGAAGAATGCCGCTAAGGCCTCAATCGCCAACGGCGCGCCGAAAATATCGCCGACGAAGCGGGAATATCCGGCCCAGTTCATGCCGAATTGGAACTCTTGAATGATGCCCGTCACGACGCCTACAGCGAAATTGACGATAAACAGCTTGCCAAAGAAAATAGAGAGCTTTGTGTACGCCTCGTCCTTTTTAACATAACCGACCGTCTGAAATACCGCGACAATGATGGATAACCCGATGGTAATGGGTACGAAAAAGTAATGGAAAACCGTTGTCAGAAGAAATTGAATTCGGGAGAGTACGATAACATCCATATGCTTGACAGTAAACCTGTCGTCCCACCTTCCAGTTTTAAAATGTGTGATGCCGAAATTAGAAAAATCGGATCAGCTCTGAAAAACGTTTGTTTTTGTCCGCACAATTAATTTTTTCCAGCAATTCCTCCGTTTCCTTCATGTATTGTGCAAGTGCCGCCTCAAAATTAAAATCAGAACTGACGTGTGCGTCTTGATCTTTCAGGTCATCCTTCAGCTGATACAAGACGCCAATTCGGCTGCCGATTTCTTCCCAGTATTCAACAAAAAAGCTGCCAGTGATAATTGCGGCCCCTTTGCAGGCGAGAGCCGTCAGGCCGCCTGTTTTTGCTTTGACGATGTCGAGATAAACGTTTTTCGGCATCTGCCTGTTTTGGTACGAGGCTTGTAACAGCTCCCCGGTGCACATGTGAAAGGCCGTCTTGATAATGGCGTCGGTGATGGCACTATCCAGTTGGGTATTTGATAACTCCAAAGCCTTGATATAAAAGCAATTGCCTGCCAAGAGCGCCGCGTTTGGACCGTATTGCTTATAAAGGCTCGGCTTACCCCGCCGGAGTTCTTCGCGGTCGAGCAAATCGTCGTGAATGAGGCTGGCGTTATGGATGAGCTCGACGGCGGCAGCAAATGTTACGAGCTTTTGGTTTGTTTCATTGGTTATCTCACCGTCAGTGGCTAAGGACGTCAAATATACGAGAAGCGGGCGGAGCATATGCCCGGCCGATGACAGCGGATACGAGAGTAGGCCGTTGATATCGTCATTTCCCGTCGCACTGGAAATTAGCTGAACCTTGTCGGTAACATCCTTCAGAAATATGTACGCGCTGTTGAGCAATTCTTTAAAATCTGTTTGCATGCTCTCCCACCAATCGATTATAAGAATTAGAATCATTATTATATTTATCGCCATAATATCATTTTCTATGGAAATGGGCAACGCCTTTTTGAATTATTTTTAAAATGGACAAAAAGGATAGACAATTTATTTATTTTTGACGAATTAAACCGATATATAGTACTAAAGACAAAGGAGGTTTTTATGCAAAGCAGTTTATCAAGCTGGATGCGCGCCATCCGCCCGCCAACACTGACGGCGTCTGTCATACCGGTTGTCCTGGGCAGTGTTCTTGCCGCAAAAGTGTACCCGCTCCACGTCATCGGATTTTTATTGGCCGTCATTGCCATGACTTTTTTTCAAATTGCGTCGAACCTTATCAATGACGTCGACGATTTTAACAGACATGTTGACACGCAGGAATCTCTCGGCTCGAGCCGTGTTATTGTTGAAGAGCTGCTAACACAAAAACAAGTGCGCATGGCATCCCGTATCTTTTTCTTACTGGCTGTTGGAATCGGCGTCTATCTGAGTATTGTTGGCGGCGTTGTCATTTTGATCATCGGCCTTTTCGGCGCGGCCGGTGCGTACGCTTATACGGGCAAGCCGTTTCGGCTTAAATACAGAGGATATGGCATCCCGCTCGTCTTTTTTATGTTCGGCCCGCTGCCGGTGGTGGGCGCGTATTACTTATCTGCCGGGAGCTTCAGCTGGCTGCCGCTTATCCAATCCGTGCCCGTCGGATTGCTCACGACGGCGATTTTGCATGCCAATGATCTGCGGGATATTGAGCATGACCGGAAAGCCGGGATTAAATCACTGGCCATGGCCATGGGCACTCAAAAAGCCCGCCTGTTTTACAGGGGGCTCATTCTCGGGGCATATGCCGCCGTAATCATAGATGTTCTGTCAGGCGTCTTGTCCGCCTGGGGGCTTCTGGTGATCGTATCGGTGCCGCTGGCTTTGATGCTGATGAAAAGTGCGGAAACAACCGAAAACCTCCGGACGCTTGATCAAAAAACGGCCGCACTGCAGCTGACGTTCGGCCTGCTGCTGCTGATCGCGGTGCTCTTTTAGCGGCAGATGAAAAAGAAAGCGGTGATTTTGCCGGTAGCCGGTATTGTATCGGCCTTTATCCTTTGGTACGTTATTTTTGTTGTCAGCCCGATGAATTTTTGGCTGTCAATGTGCCTTGGCGTTCTGCTTTTGGCTGGGTATGCCGTCATGATTGAGCGGGATGAATTCCGGCACGACACATTTCGGTTTCATCATATCGCGCTCGGCCTCCTATCGGCTGCACTATTGTATGGATGCTTCTATGTCGGTAACATTCTGGCCGGTCTTTTTATACCGGCCAAAGACGCGCAAATCATGAGCGTTTACGCCAACCGCACAAGCCTGCATCCAGTGGTGATCGGCGCGGCGCTGCTCATGATCATCGGGCCGGGAGAGGAGCTCTTTTGGCGCGGGTTTATTCAAAAAAGATTGAAGCGCTTCGGCGTGTTTTCCGTTGTTCTTCAGGCGCTTATCTATGCGCTGGTACATGCCGTTACGTTTAATTTCATGCTCATCATGGCGGCGCTCGTTTGCGGCCTGTTCTGGGGGGCGCTTTATTATTGGAAGAAAAGCATTTATCCCGTCATTATTTCACATGCCGTCTGGGACGTCACGGTTTTCCTTCTCCTGCCGTTTCATCGATAACAGCACGGCATTCAAAAAGCGCGCCCCAGGCGCGCAATGAAGCAGCGAGAAAAAACCATGCGTACCGGCCTGTCACAACTCAGGACGGTACGCATGGTTTGCCGGGAGATAACAGCTTTGATATCGCGATACAGATCATCTGTACTATACGCTAAAAATCTTGTATTTGCAAGCTCCCTGGGGGGATAAAAAGGAGTGCGGATTTGTTTTTCTGCTACCGGAATTTAAGCAGCAGGCGCAAAGCGGCTTTTAACCAGAACGGTTCCATCCGTTTTGTCACGGCGGTCAGGCTGTCTCTGATTTGAATATGCTGCGGGCAGTGCTCTTCGCATTTGCCGCATTTGATGCAGTTGGTGGGCGAGCGATTATTGTCCGGATTTGTCATGCCGGTGCTGAGGACATACTGCTGCACGCCCGAAACATAGCCAACCGTATGGGACAAATTATAAGCAGAGAAGCATGCCGGAATGTTGATGTTTTGTGGGCAGGGCATGCAGTAATTGCAGCCTGTGCAGGGAATTTTATAGGAGGCTCGGAAAACGTCCGTCACCGCCTGGATGGTTTTCTCTTCCTGCGCAGATAGTGTGCCGGGCAAGGCTTCTTCAGCAAGAGCGATGTTTTCGGTGAGCTGTGCGTCCTCATTCATGCCGGACAGGACTACGGTGACCTCGCGCTGGTGCCAAAGCCATCGGAGTGCCCACCCCGCAGGCGACAGAGCAGGGTTAGCTGTTTTGAAAAGGTCAAGGGCTTTGCGCGGCAGACCTGTTGCGAGTTTGCCGCCCAGAAGCGGCTCCATGATGATGACGGGGAGGCCCCTGGCCGCTGCTTTTTTCAGCCCAGCCGTTCCCGCCTGGTAATGCGTATTGACGTAATTGTATTGAATCTGGCAGAAATCCCAGTCATACGCGGCCAGAAGGGCGTCAAACGCTTCAGACGTCCCATGGAAGGAGAAACCGATTTGGCGGATGGCACCGCTTGCTTTTTTTCCTTCAATCCAGCCTTCGATACCCAGCGCGCATAGGCGCTGCCACTCTTCAAGGTTTGATATGTTGTGAATGAGATAGTAATCAATATAATCGGTTTGAAGGCGGTCAAGCTGCGTTTGAAAGAAAACATCAAAATCCGAATCGCTGCGGCATCGGCTGTGCGGCAGCTTCGTCGCTATATAAATTTTTTCTCTTAAATTGTTTTTGGCGACAATACGCCCAAGAGCCTCTTCGCTGCCGCCGTAGAGATACGCTGTATCAAAATAATTGACGCCGTTCTCAAAGGCTTTGAGGACAAGCTTTTCTGATTTATCCAAGTCAATCTGCGTCAGATTTCTTGGAAAACGCATACAGCCAAAGCCGAGAGCCGATAACTTATTGCCCGATTTCATGTCAAGACGGTATTGCATGACGATTCTCCTTTGATAAACCTGTCAGAGGTTTGTATCCTTGTCATCATCATACCACGTTTCGGGTGGCGTTTATAGTGATTGCTGTTTTATCTCTTATCGCGTTTCAATAAAGGTTGTATAACCGTCGGCTACAACGGTATAGCCTAGCTGCTCTCCCGCGGCTGAAAACACATCGAACTGCCCGTCCGGCCGACGGACGGCCGTCACACGCTCAAGCGTTACGCCGTCGTCATAATACAGGGCATCAAAGGTGTCAAGCCGTTTTGTATCACTGTCCCAAGGGGCTGCCATCAAGTTTTCCGGCAGTGGCTCCAGGTCTGGGATATAGTAGCCTGAGATGCTCTCTAAAGCGCCGTGCAGCGCCCAGCCGCTCTCGGTGACGCCGTGGATATGCTCATGATAAAAATAATTCTGATCGTTCAGATAAGAAGCGTTTAAGTTGATAATGCCAACACGCAGGTCTTTTTTCAACAGCTTGTCTGCCCGCAGCGCCGCCGACAGGCGGCTTGTAAACGCGGTATCCTGCAGCGTCGTCTGGCGATAATCGTGCAGCTCACTGACGGATGCCACACAGCAGGCAAAAACGAAAAAAGCAGCCATCGTGGCGGCAATAAAGCGGCGATTGCCGAGTCTGCCGATGAGGCATAGAAACAGTGTATCCGCAAAAAGGGCGACACCGCAGAAGGACGTGACCGTCCCGCGCAGGGAAAACCAGCCGTCCGCTAAAATAAAGAAAATCGTTATGGGTGCAACGGCTAAAACAAGCCCCGCCAGAAGCGCGAGTTTTGGCCGACTTGTCCGATTATCAGAGGATTTGACGGTGAAAAAAACGACGGCGACGAGGAACAGCAATCCCAGCACGTACCAGCCGTTAAAATCGGAAAGCATGAGGGTGACCCCGCGCGCAAACCCTTTAAACAGAGTATAAAAGCCCCCGCCCAGAAAAGCGCTTTTCAACTGCCGGAGGACGCCGGGAAAAACTGTTGTCCAATAGCTGGTGTCACCCATGACGGCCAGTGTTCCGCGGCCAGAAAACACATTATTGTGTGAAAAAAACTGCTCAAAAAGAAAGGCCAGACCGGTATTAACGAGTGATAAAAGCCCGAACAGCGCGCGTAGCCTATGCTTTTTGAGATGAATCCCAGAAAAGAGGAGAATGGCCGTAACGGAAAAGATTAGAACCTGCTCGTAAAAACCGCAGGCGAGCAGCTGGCAAAAGAAAAAGAGGATGAGTAATCGGATTCTGCCGCTATCGCACCACCGGTCAAAAGCATCCAGCGCAGCCGCGGCAAAAAATAAGCCTACGACAATCCGCGTGGCGGCCGACATCCAATAGGTACCCTCAAAGCCGAGCGGGAGGAGCGCGTAAACAAAGAGAAAAATCGGTGATGTAGCGAAATGACGCGAAAAAACACGTCTAAAAAGACAGGCCGAGGCGGCAAAGAGCGCCGATATCACCGCAACGCCGAAAATCATGACGGGGAAGAAATGGGACCACACAAAAAGGTCCGCCATCCAGGCAAGCGGCCTGTTGCCCAAAAGCCCAAGCGATGCTAAAAGGGACCAGATGCTCTGTGTGCCGGCTGTCAGATTATGATACTGTATGTAATCGTCCAGCTGATAGAAATACGAAAAGCCATAATAACAGTAACGAATAAAAATCAGGGCAAAGACAAGGGGGAAAAACAATCTTTCCGGTTTGTTCTTTATTTTAGAAATGATTGCGCTGTGTTTTTTCATAAAATACTTGTCTGAGAAGACTTTTTCCTCCTTCGGCAAGATATCTGAAATATTCCAGAAATGGGCTATACGCCCTATAGTACTCCGGATGGCTTTTTCTGTCAATCGGAAATCGCGGGTCAGAGTGCAAAAAAGCCGCATCTGAAAAGATGCGGCAATTGGCCTATGCGTTTTTTAAAATAACATCCACAATTTCTTCCCACGGCAGGAGCTTGCCCTCGCCCGTATCGCCGCAGGCCAAGCGGCCCTTAGCGGTGTCCAGAACCTCAAAACCGAAGCTTTTGAGCCTTTTGATGTTGTCCTGCACGATCGGGTTTTCCCACATGGCCGTATTCATAGCGGGGGCGATGACCCGGCGGCAGGTGGCCGCCAACAGCGTTGTCGTCAGCATATCGTCGGCAATGCCGCCGGCTATTTTCCCGATGATGTTCGCCGTTGCCGGGACGACGGCAAAAACATCCGCCCTTTTTGCCAGCGAGATATGCTGAACGTCCCAACTGTCAGGCATCTCGAAAAGATCCGTGATGACCTTGTTTTGCGACAGCGTCTGAAAGGTAAGAGGTGTTACAAATTTCTGCGCGTTTTCCGTCATGATGACGTCCACGCGGTGCCCCCTTTTTACAAGCGCTGAGACGACTTCCGCCGCCTTGTAACAGGCGATACCGCCGGTGACGCCAATGATGATCGATTTCATCTTATCCCTCCCCGATAGCAGACAGAAGCTGCCCGGCAAGCCCCTCGGCGATTTCCTGTTTCGTTTCGTACCGTGCAAGGACAGCGCGCCCTTTTAAAAGCAGGCCCGCATGACGGCCGTTTTGAATTTTAGACGCGTCGTTTGCCAGCATAAGATCGCAGCCGTTATTATCCCCTAGCGTGGCCGCGGCTTCAATAAGAGCCGCTTCCGGGACGTTATTTAAGAGCTTGAAACCGATCAAAAACGCATCGGGATGATGGTTTTTGAAAAGGCCTATGAGCTTTGGCGTCCGTTTCAAGGCGAGAACAAGGTCGGAATCGGAACGGACTTTTTGCGTGGCGTCCAGCTTTTTTTGTGGGTTTTCAAAGGTGCTTTCAAGCACAGCGCGGAGCGCTGTTGCAGACGGTGCGCCCGGAGCGGCGGCGATCGTCTCCTCGATATTTGCCAGCAGTTCCGAAATAAGCGCATCACGCGTCGTGACGTAATCCGTCGTAAAGTCTGAAACGGCCATGCCATGGACGACGGCGGCTATCGGAAAGTCGGCCAAGATCTTTTCAAGGACGATTGCTGTACTCGCGGCATCGCTGACCTCATAAAACGTGACCGGGAGATGATAATTTCGGTCAGGCCGCACGGCTGTTTCGGAAACAACGTAATGTATGCGGAAAGCGAGGCCTTTTTTGGTGAAAGCTTCTCTTTCGGCAGAAAGACGTGCCGCCAGCGCATCGTAAACACAGGCGCAAAGGCTGCCGGTGCTCATGTTGGTGATCCGGCGGACGGTATCAATCGGCTCGGTGGTACCGCCTGCCGTTATAAGAATGTGCTTTAATACTGCCATATCTTATACCGTCGCCCCATGGTGTTCCTCGTACCGGACGTGGACGACATGGTTTGCGTCGTCCAGAATCAGCACATTCGGCTTGAAGATTTTTGCTTCGGATTCATCCATCATGGCGTAGGCGATGATAATGACCTTGTCGCCGGGCTGAACAAGCCGCGCCGCCGCGCCGTTAACGCAGACAACGCCGCTTTCTGCCTCACCCTCGATCGTATACGTCTCGAACCGCTCGCCATTATTTAAGTTGACGATCTGCACCTTTTCGCCCGGCAAAATACCCGCCTGCTGGAGAAGCGATTTGTCAATCGTTACACTGCCAACGTAGTGGATATCCGCCTGCGTCACGGTTGCCCGGTGCAGCTTTGCTTTCAGCATAAATAGTAACATCGCATTTACCTTTCAGTCGGCCGTGAGGAGCCTGTTGTCAATGAGCCGTGTTTTCCCGAAACGGACGGCAACGGCGGCCAGCGCGGTTTTTCCGGGGGCAATTTCTCTGATATCCGTCAGCGTCTCGCTGTCTCGAATCTCGACGTAGTCGATGTTAGCAAGCGGCTGCGCTTTGATATGATTTTTAATGATGGATACGAGCTTATCCTTTTGATGCGCGTCCGGCTGTCCCGAGCGGAGATAATCTGCCGCTTTTTGAAGACCCGCATTCAGGCATACGGCCTCGCGCCGCTCCGCGGGGCTTAAGTAGACGTTGCGGGAGCTCATTGCCAGGCCGTCTTCCTCTCTCACGATTGGGCAGATGACAACGGAAACCGGCATATGGAGGTCCCGAACCATTTTTTTAATGAGGAGCGCCTGCTGCGCGTCCTTCTGGCCGAAATAGGCGGCGTCGGGCCTGACGATGTTAAAGAGAATTGTGACGACGGTTGCAACACCTTTAAAATGCCCCGGCCGTGACGCGCCGCACAGCGTTTCCGACAGCGCGCCGGAAACGTCGACCGTCGTCCCCGCGCCGGGCGGATAAATTTCATCGACTTCCGGGCTGAAGACAGCGTCTGCCCCGGTAGAAAAAGCAAGGTGGCAGTCGCGGTCAAGGTCCCTCGGGTACTGCGTAAAGTCCTCGTTCGGGCCAAACTGCGTGGGGTTAACAAAAACGCTCACAATAACGAGGCTGCAGGAGGCCTTCGCCGCCCGGATGAGGGACAGGTGCCCCTCGTGCAGAGAGCCCATTGTCGGCACAAAGCCGAGTGTTTTGCCGCTCCGGCCGGACATATTTAAAAAGTCATTTAATTCTGATACTGTTTTTAATAGCATAATAACGCCGCCTTAATAGAGCTTTTCCAAAATTTCTTCCCGCATTGTAAAGGTGTGCTGCTGCTCAGGGAAGCGGCTTGTTTTTACGTCGCCAATATACGACCCGACGGATTCGGTGATCGTGCTTTTCAGATCGGCGTACCGCTTAGCAAATTTTGGGGTGAATTCTGAGTACAACCCTAAAACATCGTTGACGACGAGCACCTGCCCGTCACAGGAGCGGCCGGCGCCGATGCCGATTGTCGGAATGCTGATTTTTTCGGTAATCAGCTTTGCCAGTGCCTCCGGTACCGCCTCTAAAACGACGGCGAAAGCGCCCGCCGCCTCCAGAGCGAGCGCATCGTCCAAAAGCGCCCGCGCCGTCTGTTCCTCCCGGCCCTGAACTTTAAAACCGCCGAACATATGAACGGACTGCGGCGTTAAGCCGATGTGGCCCATCACAGGGATCTGGGCCCGGACAATGGCTTTAACGGTCTCCGCCATGATGGTGCCACCCTCCAGCTTGACGGCAGACACATTGCCCTCCTGAACGAAGCGCCCGGCGTTGCGTACGGCCTCTTCCGCGTTGATGTGATAAGTTAAAAAGGGCATATCGCCGACGATGAGCGCATTTTGAACGCCGCGCGACACGCATTTACAGTGGTAGAGCATCTCCTCCAGCGTGACGCCGAGCGTTGACTCGCGGCCCTGAATGACCATGCCGAGCGAGTCGCCGACGAGGATGGCGTCGATGCCGCACCCATCCATTATCTGCGCCATCGAATAATCGTACGCGGTGAGCATCGTTATTTTTTCGCCTTGGCGCTTGGCTTCAAGAAAGGATTGCGTCGTAAATTTTTTGCTCATGGGGTTACTCCTCCAAAATGAATTGCAGTGCAGCAGCCTGCTCCGGCGTCAGCCGCGGTGCCGCCATGCGGGCGGTTTTAAGGGCCGCGGCTTTGTAAAACGCCGCTTCTTGCGGCAGCGTTGATTCAATTGCCGATAGATGCGCCCGTATTGTCGTCACGTCCCCGCGGGCGACAGGGCCTGTCAAAGCTCCCGCAGGTCCTTTTTTTCGGATGTTGTCAAGCGTTGCGTCAACAAGGGGGAAAAGGGCCTGACAAATAGCCTCGCGGTCCATACCGGCCGCTTCAAAAAGCCGGGTACCGCTGTCTATAAGCGTGACGAGATGGTTTGAGACAACGCACGCTGCGGCATGGTATAAGGGCTTTTTCTCCGGCGCGATGCGCTGGAATTGCGCCCCCGTTATCTCAAGAATCCTCGTTGCCGCGGCGACAGCCAGCTCCGAGCCCTCCACGGAAAAGACAGTGCTGTCAAGACGCGCGGCGCTCGTTTCCGGGTCGCCAAAGCTCAAAAGCGGATGCACACTGCCGACAGCGCCGCCGGACGACACGATGTTTTTCAGGCATGAGGACGCATGCGCCCCGCTCGTGTGCAGCCATATTTTCTCCCGGCCGATTTCCCCGCGTTCAATCGAGGCGGCGGTCGACGCGTCGAGCGCGCGGAGGGCATCGTCCGGCACGGTCAAAAAAATGACGTCACTGGCTTCGGCCAGCTCGATCAGATTTTTAAACATGCCCGAACAGGTGCGAGCCCCGGCAGCTTGGGCTGAGGCGCTCCGGCGGCTTGCATAGCCGGATAGCGCTATGCCATGGCAGCGGAAATAGAGCCCGAGCGCCGTGCCCGCCTTTCCGGCGCCGAAAAATCCGATTTTCAAGAAGTCACCTCGTCAATAGTGTCCGCCGCCGCCGTTACCTTATACAGGCAAACAGACGGATAAAAACAAAAATGCCCTTTTCGCCTGCCCGGCCCGCTCCCATGGAAACAGGCCGTCAAAAAGACGAAAAAGACATGGTGATACATACTGGCACGCCGCTGTCTCTGTCACAATGGATCAAAGCAGATGAAAATGATGATTTAACTAAAGCAGGGTAGGCGTGCGGCTCTTTACGATGCCGCCGCTATAAGGGCATTATAATGTAGTCTGGATGAAAATTCAATAAGGACTTCATTTCGGTGCCGAATTTGGGCAAGCGCTATTCTGAAATCAAAAATTTGAGAAAATTACAGTTATTTATCACTATTCCATTGTTTTCCTTGTGGCGATATTTTATAATACGAACAGCTGCAATCAATCGGTCTAACGATTTCCGAAAGGCGGGGATGCCATGAATTCGTATCTCAGCAGGGAAGAACTCGACGCGATGGGTTTTAAGAGTCTCGGGCAGAATGTCTGCCTGAGCCGGAAAGCGAGTGTTTACGCGCCGGAGCGTATCCAAATCGGCGCGAACGTCCGAATTGACGATTTTGTCTTTCTGTCGGGCGATATTGCGCTTGGCAGCCATGTTCACATTGCGCCGTTCTGCTCGCTCGTCGGCGGCAGCGCCGGGGCAGGCATCGTGATGGAAGATTTCTCTGGCTTGTCCGGCAATGTGATGATTTACGCCGTGTCGGACGATTACTCCGGTGACTTTATGACAAACCCGACCGTCCACGATTGTTTTACGAACGTCAAGACAGGCGAGGTCGCCTTGCGGCGCTATGTAATTGTCGGCGCCGGTTCGGTGATCCTGCCCGGCGTCGAGATCGGAGAGGGTGCGGCGGTTGCCGCGATGAGCCTTGTGACGCGGCAGCTGCCGCCGTGGAAGATCTGCGCCGGAATCCCCGCACGGCCGCTTAAGGATAGGAGCCGTAACCTCCTGGAGCTTGAAAAACAGTATCGGATGGATACATTGCCTTCTGAAAGAGGGTGTGCTGTATGAGCGGTCAATTGTCAGCAGAGCGTGTGACAGAGAGCATCCGCGCTTTTTTATTTGACCGTTATTTGTTCGGATATGAGGAGAACGAATTGGATAACGACGCGTCCTTCATGGATAACGGCGTTCTCGATTCGATGGGAATCCTGGAGCTCGTCACCTTTGTCGAAAACACCTTTGGTATAACGGTGACCGATGCGGATATCCTTCCGGAAAATATGGATTCCGTCAATCGCCTGGAGCAATTCATCCGGACGAAATTAAAAGACGCGGTCTACAGGGGGTGACGGGATGCGCTTATGCAGCCGCTGCACGCTCAGTGACCGCGTCTTTAGTGTCAAAATAGACGACGCCGGGCGCTGTAATTACTGCACTGAAGAGACAAAGCCATCGCTGACCCGAGATGCGCGGCAGGCCTCGGCGGATGATGCGCTCAAAGATGTTTTTAAGCAAACCGGGGACAGGCCGTATCAGGTGCTGCTTGCCTATAGCGGCGGGAAGGACAGTACATATACGCTTTTAAAGCTCCGGCAGACGTTCGGTGCTTCCGTTTTAGCCGTGACGTTTGATAACGGCTTTCTAACGGCGCAATGCCGAGAAAATATCAGCACCGTTACAGCACACCTTCATGTTGACAGCATGACGATAAAACCCTCTTTTCCTGAGCTGGCGCAGATTTTTAAGCTGGCGGCATCGCAGGAAATTTTTCCGAAGAAAGCGCTGGAACGGGCAAGCTCAATCTGCACGGCCTGCATCGGCCTCGTAAAAGCGGCTGTCTGGCGCGAGGCAATTCTCCGGCAGATCCCGTTTGTCTGCTTCGGTTGGACACCGGGTCAGGCACCCGTTAAATCACCTGTTTTAACACTGGACGTCCGCATGCTCCTGGCTAATCAAAAGCAGATTGAAGAGCCGATTGTAAAAAACCTTGGGGACACCTACAAAAAGTATTTTCTTGACGCCGCGTGGGCACTGTCGCACGGGGCGGACATCCCGGCACAACTTTATCCGCTTGTGTTTGAGCAGTATGATGAAGATAGGATATTTAAGACGATTGAGCGTATCGGCTGGCGACGTCCTTCCGAAACGGATATGAACAGCACGAACTGCCTGCTGAATTCTTACGCCAATGCCGTTCACTATAGGCAGTACGGGTTTCACCCATACTGTTTTGAAATCGCCGGTCTCGTCCGCCATGGGTTTTTGACAAGAGAAGAAGGCCTTAAAAAGCTTTCTTCGGAAGGCGATGAGGCTGTTATTCAGGCTGTGAAGCGGCAGCTTGATACAGACGCAAGCGTATAAGAGAGGGTTACAGATGGCACACGTCTACGCCTTTTTAAGTGACAGTGCCCGCCGCCATCCGGATAAAACGTTTGTGACAGACCGGGGGCGTGACTGGACGTTTGGGGAGATATCCCGCCGCTCGGCGGCCATTGCGGGCGGTCTTTTGGCTTCCGGTGTTCAACCGGGGAGTCGGGTCCTGCTCTACTTTGACAACTGCGCCGAATACATTGCGTCCTATTTTGCGGTGCTGTTATTAAACGCCATTGTCGTGCCGGTTCATAAGAACCTGACGATCGAGACGAGACGCCATATCATCTGTCAGACGCAGCCGAAGATGATCCTGACGAGCGCTGCTTTTCAAAGGCGGCTGCACGACGTTGACGGCGATATCGTCCGCGTCGTTGATTTCGGTGTGCCAATGGACGCCGGTCACCAAGGCATTCAGGACGAACCCGAAGAGGCTGACGACGTGCCCGCACTGATCCTCTACACATCCGGCACGACGCGATTGCCCAAGGGCGTGACGCTGACGCACCGGAACCTTTCGGCGAATACGGCGTCGATTTTATCGTATTTGGATCTGACGGCGGACGATTCCCTCCTTGCTGTTGTCAACTTTGCTTATTCCTATGGCAATTCGCTGCTCTTAACGCATGCTAAGGCGGGGGCAAGGCTAGTTCTTGAAAACGCCACAGCGTATCCGGCACAGGTGCTTAAAGCCCTCCTCGAAAGCCGCGTGACCGGCTTTTCAACGGTCGGTTCTTATCTTGCCGTGCTGCTCCGGCAAGGGGCGCTTGGCGCCGATCATCTACGTTTTCTCCGCTATGTGACGTTTGCAGGGGAGAGCACAAGCGCTGACGACTTAAAGCAGCTGGCGTCGCTTGCGCCCGGGCTTCGGATTTTTGTGATGTACGGGCAGACGGAGGCTTCTGCCCGGCTGAGCTACTTAGACCCGGCGCTTTTATTTGATAAGCCCGGTTCCATCGGCAAGGCCATCCCGGGCGTCGTGCTGCGCGTCGTCTCAGAGGACGGCCTCCCGGCACGCCCGGGGGAATGGGGTGAGCTTGTCGCCGCCGGCGAGAATATCATGAAGGGCTATTGGAACGACGAGGATGCAACGCGCGATGTTCTTGTTGCGGGGTGGCTCCATACGGGGGACCTCGCTTACACGGATGAGGACGGTTTTTTATACATCAAGGGCAGAAAGGACGACATCATTAAATATATGGGGCACCGAATCAGCCCCGCTGAAATAGAGGCTGCCGTCAACAGCTGCCCGAAAGTGCTCGAGTCCGCCGTTGTCGCCGTTTTTGACGGACCAGCACCACGCATAAAGACATTTGTCGTTCTGAAAGAAGACGCCGGCGCCGGGGAAATTGAGGCGCATGTCCGGCGGCTTCTACCATCATACAAAAGGCCGCATATCTATGAAATTATCGACGCACTGCCGCGGACGGCGAGCGGTAAAATCAAGCGGAGCACTTTGAGAAACGGTATAATTTGATAACAACGATCGGGAGATGACGCTATGTGCGGGATCGCGGGCCTTTTGCCCGGCAGGCCGATGGACTTAAAAAAGACACTTGCCGAAATGATTGATACGATTCGATACCGGGGGCCGGACGAGACCGGCTTTTATTGTGACGGCGATATCGGGCTCGGGCACGCGCGACTGGCTGTGATGGACCCCTTAAACGGGCATCAGCCGGTGGCCAGCGAGGACGGTACCGTCGTCGTTGTCTTTAACGGCGAGATTTTTAACTTCAGGGTGCTCCGCGATGCGCTGCTCCGAAAAGGGCATGTTCTGCAGGGAGACGGCGACACGGCCATTCTGCCGCATCTTTATGAGGAATTCGGCGAAGACATGTTTGCCCTGCTGGACGGCCAGTTTGCTATTGCGATCTGGGATAAGAAACAAAAGAAGCTTTTTTTAGCCCGTGACCGGTTTGGGGAGAAGCCTCTTTTTTATTGCCGGAAGGGCGGCGCCTTCTGCTTTGCATCCGAGGCCAAAGCGCTCTTTCAAAGCGGTGTTGTCAGGGCAAAAGTATCTCCAGCGGCGCTCGGGCACATTTTTACCTTCTGGACGACCATCGGCAGCGAATCCGTTTTTGAGGATATTTTTCAGGTCATGCCGGGCTCATACCTCGTTTACAGCCAAAACGACGTGGCAGTAAAGAAGTATTGGCAGCTATCCTTCCCGGCTTCATTGCGCCCGGAAAGCGAAAAGGAGCTCGTCGATGAACTGGAAGTGAAGCTCACCGCCGCCGTTCAAAGCCGAATGATCTCCGATGTCCCCGTCTCGTTTTATTTAAGCGGCGGGCTGGATTCAAGCCTCATCACAAGCGTCGCCGCCCGGAGCGCCGAGCGGCTCAACACGTTTTCCGTAGTCTTTGACGATGAGCGCTATGACGAATCCGTCTATCAGCGCCTGCTGGCGGAAAGCCTCGGAACACATCATACCGAGATTTCATATTCGCCGAAACAGCTGCCGCAAATGCTCGGCGACGTTGTGTATCATACGGAGAGCCCGCTCTTACGGGCGGGGGCTTTTCCGATGCTGGCGCTGTCGGCGCTTGTCCGTCGCCATGGGATCAAGGTTGTCTTATCCGGTGAGGGGTCAGATGAGCTATTCGGCGGATACGACATTTTCAGGGAAGCGAAAATCCGTGCGTTCTGTGCCCGCGTGCCCGGCTCGGCACTGCGGCCGATGCTGTACAGACGCGTCAATCAGTTTGTACCGGCAGTGACCACGCTGTCACCGGCGCGTCTGTCGTATTATTACGGCGGAGACAGCGCCGGGCCGTTTGGGTCCCATCTGCCCCGCTGGAAAATCGGATCATATAGCCGACAATTCTTTTCAAAGGATTTTCAGGAGGCCATGGATCTGCCAACAGCGATGGCCGCCCTCACCGCGCTGCTGCCGCCGGATTATCAAAGCTGGTCGCCTGTTAAACGTGCGCAAACACTTGAAATGATGACGCTCTTTTCAAATTATCTGCTCTCCTCACAGGGGGATCGAATGACGATGGGTCATGGGGTTGAGTGCCGGTGCCCGTTTTTGGACAATGCACTTTGGGCGTTTGCCGCATCGCTGCCGGATCATCTGAAGATCAGGGGCCTGAAGGAAAAATACATCGTTGGGAAGCTCGCGCAGAAATATGTGCCGGAATCAATCATCCGGCGCAAGAAGTTTCCGTACAGAGCACCCGTCCATATCCCCGAGCTTTTAAAGGATGAGATTGTCCGTTATTACTTAAGCCCCGACCGGCTGAGCCAGTATGGTATTTTCAATACCCAGGCCGTTGAGAGATTCCTTTCCGCGCTCAATTCACAGGTGACCGAGCGGGATACCATGCTTTTTATGGGTATTTTAACGACGCAGGCGCTTTGCGAGCGCTTTTCTAGCGCGCTATCAATCTGAAGACAGGCACAAAAGCAGCACAAAGACAATATAATGGTTGGGAGTGTGTCGAAAATGATGCCGCTATCTGGCACCCATCTTGAAATCATGACGAAATAACGATAAAATATAAAAAAAACAATGAAAAAAAGGAGAAGCGTATGTATTGTGCCAAGTGCGGGGCCACAAATCCCGACGACGCGAGCTTTTGCCAGAAATGCGGCGCCTCCTCCGCGTTTGGAAGCGCGCCAAAACCGCCCGCTTCAAATTCATACATACAAAACGGCGAGCCGCCAAGACCCGGTCCGGCACCGGGGCAGGGCTTTAATCCGCCGGGGCCCGGTGCGCCGGTTCCGCCGTTCTATCCGCCGGCCTATGGGCCTGGGGCGCCAATAATGCCACCACGACGTCAACGTAAAGCGTCATTTGTCGCTGGCGGCATTATTTTAGGGCTTTTTATCCTCCTCATCCCGATACTTATTTTACTGAGCAATCGTCACGTTTTCGGCGGCAACGAAACGGCGGACGGCTTCCGCAACAATTACACAGAAATTTTGGGCGGCGGCCGTGACACCGTAACCGTGATGGTTTACGTCTGCGGTTCCGACCTCGAATCGGATGGCGGCTGTGGGACGATCGATTTAAATGAAATGCTTGAAGCAGATCTTGGTGACAATGTCAATGTCATTGTCGAGACGGGCGGGTGCCGGTCTTGGGATATGCCGGGTATCAAGGACGGTGCGGTGCAGCGCTGGGCGATTGAAAACCATCAGCTTGTGCCGCTGCAGGATCTTGGCAAGACAGGGATGCTCAACGCGCAGCAGCTGGTCGATTTCATTTCGTTTGCGAAAGACCGCTATCCTGCCAACCGATATGAGCTTGTTTTTTGGGATCACGGCGGCGGCTCGCTGTATGGGTACGGCTCCGACGAATTATATCCCGACTCGGTCCTCTTTTTATCGGATATGGCCACGGCTCTTCAAAACAGCGGTGTCAAGTTCGACATGATCGGCTTTGACGCCTGCTTAATGGGGACAATTGAAACGGCCTATATGCTCGAGCCGTATGCCGACTATCTCGTCGGCTCCGAGGAGACGGAACCGGCAGACGGCTGGGACTACACGACGTGGCTCAACGCGCTCGGCCAGAATACATCCATCGATACGGTCTCGCTCGGCCAAATTATTGTTGACAGCTTCCTTAAACAGAACGCGGACAGCGGCAAGAACGGCAGCCCGGACTCGACGCTGTCGGTCGTTGCCCTGCGAGAAATACCGTATGTCTATGAGACGCTTTGCTCCTATATGTCGAACGCGACGACGGCGCTCTCAAATCAGGAATTTAAAACAATTTCGACCGCCGTCTCCCGTTCAAGAGCGTTTGCCGAGGGCGACTACGACCTCATTGATATCGTTGATTTCACGACGCGGTCGAATCTGGACGGGAAGGACGAACTGGTAACGGCGCTGCAGAGCGCTGTCAAATACAGCAACAGTACAGCACGCACCGGCGTATACGGCCTGTCAATGTACTTCCCGTATAAGGACTTGTCTGTTTATGGCTATGCCAAGAAAATATTTGCGCAATTCGGTTACGGCGGTGAAATCTATCAATTTTACGATAAATTCGTTAATATTTTAGCGGGCGGCCAGAAAAATTCAACGACGCGGTCGCTGAAGGAGAACCTGACAGGACAGACGGACGCTGAAACCGATTATTCCTCGTTTGACTGGTATGATAACACGGCCGTTGACAACTACACGTATGATAATATTAATTACACCGAGCTGAGCGTCATCGAAGATGCTTCAAAGGGCAATTGGTATCTGCCGCTGTCGGATGAGGACTGGGACCTCCTGACAGATGTGCAGATGCAGATTCTGCTGGACGATGGCGGCGGCTATATTGATCTCGGCAGCGACCAGTATTATGAAAAGGATGATCAAGGCAATCTCATTTTAAATTTTGGTGCCGACTATACATGGGTTGCCATCGGCGGCCAGATCGTCTGCTATTACGCCGAGGAGACGATTCAAAGAGACGATATGACGGTCTTTATCGGCTATGTTCCGGCTGTTTTGAACGGTCAAACGGATATCGATATTATTCTGGAATGGGACGGTAAGGATGCAGACGGCTACATCGCCGGGTACCGCCTTGTTGACAGCACCTCGTCCATCGGTGGAGAAGGCACGGTCGGCAAAGGTTATAAACAGTTCAGTAAAGGCGATAAAATTGATTTCATCTGCGATTACTACACCTATAAAGGCAAGTACGACTCGAGCTATTATTTCGGCGACACGCTTGTCATCGGCAATGAGCTCCCGGCTGTGACGTATGAGGACGTTGGCGACAGCCCCGTTTTGGAGTGCTATATGCTGACGGATATTTATCACAACCAGTCCTGGACTCAAACGGTCAAATTCGACGGCAAAACAACCTAAGCGGCGCATAGGCCGGATCGGCGAAATCGCTTTTATAGTCTTTTGTCCCGGCGCTCTTTGTGGTATACTGCTTGCCAGTAAACATACAGGGGATAATGGCTAATGGTCATCTACTTAATCAGACATGGCGAAACGGACTGGAACAGGCAGAACAGGCTGCAGGGCATTGAGGATATCGAGCTCAACGAAACGGGTCTTCTACAGTCGGCAGATTGTGCACGGGCGTTTCACGGTGTCCCAGTCGACTGCATTTTATCAAGCCCTTTAAAACGGGCGAAAAAAACGGCAGACATCATGGCCGAGCACTTAGGCCTTCACGATATCCTCGTCGAGCAGGGCCTCACGGAACGGGATTTTGGCAAACTCTCCGGCCTGACGCTCGAGGCGCGGGAGCGCCTATTGGAAAGCGGGGAAGACCCGATGCTGGAGCCGAAAGAAGATTTGACGGCGCGGCTGATGTCGGTTTTAAACAATTATATCGCGCACAGTGCGTGCCAAAATATTGTGATCGTCTCGCACGGGGCATCCATCAACGCCATTTTATCGCATCTGTCCGGCGGTGAGATCGGCACGGGGAAGACAATTTTGAAAAACACGTGCGTTAACAAGCTGAGCTGTCATGGGCAAAACGTCACAATTGATTTTTATAACTTGACGCCTGCAGAGTTTTTATCCTACCGCCAGGCAGACAGCGGTGGCGTTAAAAAGACTTTATAATGTCTTTTCGTGTTCCGAAAGCTTGACAAATGGGTGTCGCCTCAGTACAATGACGTGTAAATATATGTAATTAAGAAATTTCATATAGAGCCTGAGAGCCTTTTAACTGTTTGGGGAAACCCGTACAGCTAAAAGGCTCTTTAATTTCAGATAAGATGAGACAGAACAAGAGCTTTCGGAGGCCTCGCCGAAACGGCAGGCACTTACACGTAATCCGCTTGCAGATGTCGAAACAGTGGGATATAATGGGAAAGAAGTGCCGGGCCTTTATAATCTTGTGTCTCACGCCCAATCGTCGCCAGATTTAATGGAGAGGGCGCTGGCTAAAACATCGGGCAGCGAAATGAAGCTCACGGCGGGTTCAGCGGGTGACGATGTAAAAAGGCTGCAAAAGATGCTCAATAAGCTCGGTGTGACGGACGTAAACGGGCGCGCGCTGGAGGAAGACGGCGTCTTCGGGCGGCATACGCTGGAAGCCGTCAACACTTATAAGGATGCCGCGATACCCGGTGGCAATACGGGGACAAACAAGGGCGTCGTTGGCCCATCGACGCTTGGCAGGCTGACATTCGATTCGACATTTAACATTAAACCGCCCGCTCTGCGAAATTCGGGAATAAGCGCCGTATCTGGCGGCGGCGGTGGCGGCTCTTGGGGTGATGATTCTGGCAACGAACCTCAGACGACGACAGCGAATACGCCCGTTACAAATAAATTTGGTGTTGATCCAGACGCACTCGTAGCGATGGCAATTAGCCAAGTTGGCTATACCGAGAAAGATGACATGACATATGAAGATGATAACACTTATGGTAAATCGTCTAATTCGGGGAAAGGCAATTATACGAAATATGGCGCATATACAGGTGCTGACGGTGCTGCATGGTGTGCCTCCTTTGTCTCATGGTGTCTAAAGCAAGATAATGAAGACACACAAATATCAAGTGCACGAACACATGTTATTAGTCATGGAAGGATTCTGTAATAATGGAGGCACGTCATTTGGCGTCATAACTGATGAAATGCGGAAGGCGACCGGTACTGAAAACATATATTAATGAAGAAAATAGATTTTGTAAGGAGTATGACATGAAAAAGACAATAATTCTATTTTTTATATCTTTCATTACGATTTTTTCAGGATGTTCAATTTCAGGGAATGAAAAATCTTCAGACTCAAATAACATACAAACTAGTGAAACCATTTCGATTAAAAATGAACAAATATTTATAGATGAAGTATCTGATGACCAGGTCGGAACATTCTATTTAGGACAAGACCGCCTAAATGCGGAACAAATACTAAATACAATGGGAATTAGAATACTTAGTGGTGACGATACGGGTATCGATGCTGGAATAATTGGGCTTGGGTATGATCAACGAGGAAAACTTATCGACATCGAGCTAAACCCATCTATATCACCAACACGCGGCCTTAAATCCGGCGATTCGTATGAGGATATGATCAGGATATATGGTTCGGATTATAAAAGATTCGATTTCCTTGATAATTCTACCATTTATGAATATGCCATCGGAAAACATTACCTTTATCTGATAGTAAATAGTGTTGATAACCTGATATATTCGTGGGGTATCAAAACGACATCTTATACCGTAGAATCCGTCGTTCCTACCGGAACATTTGCCAGTGACGGTTCAATGAAATAACATATTTCATTTAAAGGGGTAAGAAAATGAATATAAAAGCGCATTTTGTGATCCCAATTATTTTATGTTTTATAATCTGTCTAACTTCTTCCTGTATTTTTAGTAACGGCGAAAAAGAAACAACGACTCCGGAAGTTACTGTTTCAAGTCAAGCGGAAACGACCGAAGAACAAGCGAAATACAGTAACATTGGCCAGGAAGAAGTTATAAATTCATTGACTTATATGTTTGGAGGCATTTACCCAAAGGATTTTGAAAAGGAACTTGGTCATCCAGTAAAAGTAGAAAGGAAGGAGCATTTTGAAAGATGGTATTTTTCGATAGGCGTGCAAATAGACGTCATTGAAGAAAATGATTATCCGATGATAACGAATTATACGTTTATCAGCGGTTCGTGTGATTTAAAAAATGACCGGGGAATTGGAATAGGCAGCACATATGAGCAAGTTTTGAATGCATACGGCGATTTGATTAATCCTAATGATACGGATAAAAACAGCATAACTGTCGGCGAGCAGAAAGAAGGTATCGTTTTTATTATTAAGAATAATCAAGTTGTATCAATATATATGTCTCTTGGTGATTTTATGGTAGAATATTTTGGGGCGTTTAAGCCAGACCGTTAAACAAAAAACACCGCGCCGAATCCGGCGCGGTGTTTTAATCGTTTGCCGGTTCGGCGCAGTCTTTTGCCGGAGGGAACAAGGCCCTCAATCACAGACCTGTCTTGTAGAGCGCAATCACATTGATAACGGGCGTTTCATACGGGTGAACGGCCTTGATCGCCCGGAGCGTCTCGTCGACACGGTCACAGCGGCAGAGCACTTCAACCTTGTATTCCGGCGCTGTACTGACGACGTTCTCGGTCCCGTCGTAGGGGTGACTGCCGGGCAGCGGGCGCCAGCAGCCCGTTGTCTCCGTATAGGACAGGCAGCTGTCGTACGTGCCGAAATGACCGGCACCGACCTGTCGAAGCGCCTCTTGAAGCGGGGCTAGATGCGTCCTCGGGATAAAGATGTCAATTTTGCAGGAGTCAACGTCATCAAGGTGAGGCGGCTGCTTGACAAAGACCTGAGAGGGGCTTGCAGCCTCCACATCGGTCAGCCACCGCTCGTCAGACGATGCCGGGACATATGCGTCGATATGCTCCAGCGCGGTGGCAACGCTGTCGGTGACAAAAAACAGATCAAGACAGGCGGGCTTTGCAAACTGCTCGTCAATGGCATGGCGCAGCTGCGCAATAAGCGCCGTGAAATAGCCGCCGATATTTAAAATGACGATCGGTTTACTGTGATAGCGCAACTGCTTGAGCGTGATAATTTCCATGATTTCCTCAATCGTTCCAAAGCCGCCGGGCAGGGCGACAAAAGCATCCGACCGGCTGTCCATCACGGCCTTGCGCTCGCGCATACCGGCGGTGACGACAAGCTCGTCACACGCTTCATAGACGATGCCGGGCTCGTTGAGGGCTTCCGGAATCACGCCGATCACGGTCCCGTTGTGTTGGTGGACCGCACGGGCGCACGCGCCCATAAGGCCCGTCATCCCGCCACCGAACAGCAGCAAATCACCCTTGCGGGCGATTTCCGCCCCAAGGCGCGCTGCGGCATCAAAGTAAACAGGGCTGATTGTATTGCTCGAAGAGCTATAAACACAGATGACCTTGTTCATGCAGAGAACTCCTGATTGTCATTGTCGAGCTGGCGGAGCTGGCCGCACCCGCCCAGAACGCCGCTGCCGAAATTGTGAAAGAGATCACACGTACAGTTATCTTTTATTTTATTATAAAAACGCAAAAGGTCAAGGTCTCCGGTGGGCGTGAGTCCCTCGATTTGGTTGTCGTTATACGCCGAGAGAACGAGCTTGAAGGGCTTTCCATTGAGAAGGCTTGTCAAAGCGTCAATATCGGCGTCCGTATCGTTGAAGCCCTTGATCAGCATATAGCGGATACGGGCCGTTGTTCCCGTTGCGTCGGCAAAATCGGCAGCTGCGCGGACGATGTCTGATAGCCCGTATTTTCGGGTATAGGGGATGAGATGCAGGCGCTTTTCGTCCGTCGCGCCGTGGAGTGAAAGGTTAAGTCGGAGCTTCAGCTCCCGGCCTCTGAGGTCCGAGATAAGGTCATACAGCCGTGGCACGATACCGACGGTCGCCAGCTCAAAATGGGAAATGCCCAAGTCTCTCTGAATCAGATCAATGGCAGAGAGGACATTGTCGTAATTTAATAGCGGCTCGCCCATACCGGCGAAGACGACGGCGTCCATCGGGATGAAGCCGGCTTTTTTCCGGCTGCTGTCGCAAAGCAAAACTTCGCCGAGGATCTCATCAGCGTTCAAATTTCGTAAAAAGCCCTGTTGGCCTGTGGCGCAGAAGCGGCAGCCGACGGTGCAGCCAACCTGCGACGAGACGCAAACCGTGCTGTGATACGTCAGTTTAAACGCTTTGTCGAACATATAAAGCGCTTCGACGGTGCTGCCGTCATCGAGACTGAGCAGGTGCTTGACGGCACAGTCCTCGCTCTGGACGGTTTTCAGGATTTTCATGGTTTCGTTCCTCCATCATCAGTTGTCTCCGGAGAAAACAAAAAATCCCCGAAGCAAAGCTTCGAGGATTTTACCATAGTCCTCTTGCATCTCATCCTCGCCGGGATAAGAGTTAAAACAGTCAGGCAGGTCTCCTGGCTCGTGACTCACCGCGATTTTCGCCTTCCCGGCACAAGCCAGTGGCATGAGAAAACCGCTCCTCACATACAGTGGCGGGACCGCTCGGTTTATAGCCGATTCCCTATTCTCCCCGCGTGCGGGGCACCTGACCGGAGCTATTAAATTAAAGAGATTTTAGCACAAACACAATTGTTTTGCAAGCAAAAAACGCTTGGCTCATGACTCCTCCAGCATTGCTTGCTTAATGGCGTGTAGGGCACTGATTTTGTCAAACGGTTTTGTCAGATAGCTTTTCGCGCCGCAGTTAAGCGCTTCAAGGACCTGATCGAGCTTGCCGACAACCGAGAGCATGATGACGACGGCTTCCTTGTTGATGTCGATAATGCGTTTGAGCGCATCAATTCCGCTGCTTTCGGGCATCTTCATGTCGACAAACACAATGTCCGGCAGTAAAAAACGGTATAGCTCGACAACGTCAAGTCCGTTTGTGGCTTCGCCGACGACTTCATAACCGATGTCGTGCATGATTTCCCGAAGGTTTTCCCGCATGTATTGTGAATCATCCGCGATCAGAATACGATACATCATCTGTCTCCCCTTCGAAAGTAGCCGGATAAAAGCTGTGGAACTTTTTTGACAAAAAACCGCATATGAGAGGCAGCCAACGGCGTTTCCAAGAATAATATACACAAAATTGTTGGTTTTGACAATATAAATCTGGGAATAAATTGTTTAAAGACGAAGAATGGGCTGCCGAAACGGCAGCCCAAAATAATATATGGAAAGACAATATGCTGCACGGGCAATTATCGATTGGGTGATTTCAACAACGTTCGACCGATGGCGCGGTGGAATAAAAGCCCCATTGCCAGCATGAAAAGCATGCACAGAAGAGCGACGGCGTCGAGAACGGCGACATATCCCGGCCAGCCAAAGACATGGGCAAGCGGAACAATGACAGTTCCTTTCGGCGCTTCCATGAGATACAAATAATTAGTCCCGAAAATCCGGTTGACGAGATAAACGGGGATCAGGCACACATTGCCGAGGACGGCAAGACGAATCAGCCCGCCGAGCGACGGCTTCAGGCGCTCGACAATGGCAAGGTACAAAGCGCCCGCCACGAGCATCATATGGCTCATGATGAAAAGGACAGCCCGCGGGATGCCCGGTGCCGGGTGATTCCTGCCGGGAAAGAGCGCGACCGACAGGGCAAAAGGGATACCCACGAGGAAGCAGAAGTTGAACAGCGCTTTATTCGGTCGCACCAGACAGATGACGAGCACGACAAGGTCAATATGGCAAATATGCAGGGACAAAAGATCTGTCCACTCAAAAACACCGTAATAGACGTCCATCACATAGCGGGTGCCGCGGATGACAATGATCAAGACGGCTAAAATATAACGCAAAAGGCGACGTTTTCGATCTGTCTTTGCCTTCAACCCCAAGAAGATGAAAATAGCAATGAGCACAATGGGGAATAGGAGACTTGTTATATGGATGGCACCAAAGCTTTTAAAATTTGTTACCATGCTTTATTGTGCCGGAACTCTGCTGACAGAATCGGGAAGGCTGCCTTTTAAATCAAGCTTGCCGTTGTCTGCCTGCAGCAGGTCAATCGACGTACCGGCCCGTGCGTTTTCCGAAGCAATATAGGTGTTAAGCACCTGCGTGACAAACGGCTCGGCCTGGGATATAAGATCTTGTGGGATGTCAATACCCATGACCTTGACATCGGCAATGTCTAACCCCCGGACCGTGTTGTTCACGACACTGCCGTTGACCTTGAAGTAGATATTCACGTCATTCGGGATGAGACCGACCATCGGCAGCGCCTTTTGGGCATCCTGCCGTGTATATTGCCCGAAAAGCATGTTGTTAAAGACATAGCTTGTATCGAGCTTGGCAGATGCTTCTATCGTTCCGTCCGGATTGACGCGCACTTGCACATTCTTGACAGCATAGTAAGACGGTCTGTTTTCGTTGAAAAATGAGGTGAGTTCTTCGCTGGAAAGAGCGGTGCTGACATCGTGCGGTGCCCCGTAGATAATTTTATAATCGTTGGCACTGCCGGATGTCGGCGCTGCATCCTTCGTCACGCCGATTTTCACCATGGCGCTCTCATAAGCTGCGCGCGTTGACTTAATCCCGAGGTCATTCGGCCGGAGAAGACCCGGTATCAGAAAATAGACGGCCGCGACGGCCGCGGCAAGCAGGACGATAACGATTATTAGGGCGATGAGGCAGCCATGCTTTTTTCTTGGCTTGTGTGCTGGCGTTGCCGGTATGTAGGTCTGGTGCGGTAACTGTACCGGCTGTGGTGTGGTGACAGGCGATGGGGCAGGTGGATTTTGGCCTGTTGGGGCGGACGAAGTTTGACCTTTGTCCTGTTTTTGGCCGCAGCCCGGGCAAAACAGGGTATCATCGTCAAGCTTTTGGCCGCAATTGACACAAAACATCATGATCCTCCTGACTTGTTGGCAATTTTTTTCATGATTATTGTAATATGAAAGTCGGGGTTCGGTCAATAACGAAATGGGTCGAGATGGTGTTATCGAGAAAAGTATCGTTTTGTGCCAAAATTAAGCACGTATTTTGACAGAAAACAGAATAAAATGGTATACTATAAAACAGTGGCAATGAAAATCACGTAACAAGTGAGGGACAACATCAAATGAAAGATATTTTAATGTTTATGACGACATGGTGCCCCTATTGCAAGCGCGCGTCTGCGATGATCGAGCAGCTGAAAGCGGCAGACGAGCGGTACAAAGATATAGAAGTCGTCATGATCGACGAGGAGAAGGAAAAAAAGTACGCAGACAGCTTTAATTATTTCCGCGTGCCGACTTTTTACGTCGATGGCGAAAAAGTCCACGAGGGTGCGGCAAATCTTGATATCATCAGAACTGTTTTTGACAAGGCGTTGGAATAAAAATCCTATGTAGGCAGAAAAATCAAACAGGAGGATGGCGCTTTGGCGCCGTCCTTTTTTGCAATAGGGCAGCAGCACAACAGCATTGAACGAGCGTTAAACACAAATGATGCTCCATATTCGATGTGAATTCTACTATATATTGTATTTTTTTGCTGAAATTGCAGTTTTTGCACTTGAATTCGATGGATTTTGGTGGTAAAATGAACTGAATAAATATTACCATATTTTATCAAAAATTATGACGGAGCCTGAAAATGAAAGCGTTATGGTTTCTTGAGATCGATCCGGGCGTGAATAATGATCTCGTCCGCGAGATGATGGGCTCGGTTTCCGCTGAGAAGAAACAGCGTCTTTCAAAATATCGTCATGAAATCGACAGAAAACTGAGTGTTTATTCGGAAATCCTGGCGCGATGCCTTGCCTGCCGACTGACGGGCACTGCGTTTGACAAGACGGCAGTCATTTGCGATGAAATGGGTAAACCCGTTTTTGAACATCTTCCGAACTGCCACTTCAACATTTCACATACGAAATACGCTATTGCGGCAATTATGTCCTCACAGCCGGTCGGTGTTGACGTCGAGCGGGTTCGCGATGTTGACCGGCGTGTTGCCGAAACAGCGTTTACGGGCAGCGAGCTGTCGTGGCTTGACGAAGCCGAGACTGAAAATTGTCGTCAGCGCTTCTTTGAAATCTGGACAAAAAAAGAAGCGGTACTCAAACAGAGCGGCAAAGGGCTGGCGGGAGGACTTAAAACAACCGATGTTACCTGCTTGAGCAACGATTTAAACATTTCGACTTTTCGATTTGATGCGTACGTCCTGTCAGCCTGCGCGGTCGAGATGGTGACAGAAAACGATATATATTGCCTGACTGAGGAAGAGTTCATAAAAATGTGGCGTATCTATGCCTTATATCCTGGTAATTGACGGAGGATTCTGATACATGAACACGGAAAAACTGTATCCGCTGTCTGAAGCGCAAAAATCGATCTGGTATCTTGAAAAAGCATATCCGGGGACGAGCCTGAATATCATCGCCGCCTCTCTGAGGCTTCGGTGTGATGTTGATATGACGCTATTTGCCAAAGCAATCAATATTTTTATTTACAATAATGACGCCATGCGTCTGCGCGTCACAGAAGCAGAAGATGGTCAGCCGTGTCAATATGTCTCGGATTACACTGAAAAATGCTTTGAACTTGTTGATTTCAGCCTTGGTAACGGACTGGAGGATATGTATGTCTGGGACAGACATCAGGCAAAAATTCCGCTTCTGGTTGATGATGATGATTTGTTTCATTTTACACTGATAAAAATTAGTGATCAGGATGCGGGCTTGTTTGTCCGGATGCACCATTTGATTGCCGACGCCTGGTCGATGAACCTGCTGGGTGAGCAGATTGTCCGAAATTATATGGCACTTATCGCGTCGCCCGACTTCACGGGCGTCCCCGGCCGCCCCTATTTTCAGATTCTGGCGTCGGAGGACGATTATAAAAAGTCTGAGCGCTATCAGAAGGATAAGGAATATTGGGACGGGAAATTTGACAAGGCCCCCGACCCTGTGCAGCTGAAGAAAAAAAGCGCTTTTGATATGGAAACGGCAGCTGCCAGAAAAACACTTTTGACGCCGGTAAAACTGTCAAACAAGATACGGCACTTCTGCCAGGATAACCACGAGTCGGTGTTTACGCTTTTTATGGCTGCGTTGGCTATGTACATATTCCGAGTTCTTGGAAAAAACGATCTTGTTCTTGGCACGACTGTTTTAAACAGAACCGGGAGATTGGATAAAGAGACAATCGGGATGTTTGCCAGTATCGGCGCGCCGGTCAGAATTTATATGGATGAATCGCAGGATTTTCTGACGCTTCTTGACCAAATCAGGAAGGAAAACCTTGCTGTTTTACGTCATCAAAAGTATCCGTTTTACAAGCTGCTACAGGATGTTAAAAAAAAGCACGGCCTAGAAAACAACGTGTTTGATATCGTCCTTACCTATCAGAACACAAAATTTCGCAAGAATCAGTACGAAATTGACTGTGTGTCCCGCTGGCATTTTACGGGACATCAGATGGAATCCCTGTCCATCAATATTAATGACCGGGAAGATGACGGCAACCTTATCATTGATTACGATTATCTGACCGATGTTTTTAATGTTAAAGAAATCGAGTTTATTCACAAACACATGATCAGCCTTTTATGGCACGCGCTGGACAATCCGGCAAAAAAAATCACACAGCTTGAAATCCTCTCGGAAATCGAGAAGAAAAAGGTACTGACCGATTTTAATCAAACAACTGCCGACTTTCCATCTGGGATGACGCTGCACGCTTTCTTGGAAAGACAGGCGGCGCTCACGCCGGAGCGCGTGGCTGTCATCCCCGGCAGGTCGCAGCTGACGTATCGGGCGCTCAACGAAAAGTCTAATCAGATCGCCCATTTGCTGCGCGAAAGAGGCGTTTGCGCCGACCAGATTGTCGGCATAGAGCTCTACCGGTCGGAGCTGATGGTCATAGGCCTTTTCGCGATTTTAAAAGCCGGTGGCGCTTATATGCCGATTGACCCTGACTTTCCCGACGAGCGAAAATCTTATATGCTGGAAAACAGCGGCACCCGGATTCTTCTTACTGACGGAGCCGCTGGTGACGGGCGTTTTTCCGGGGAGGTCATCAATCTGGCAGACCCCGCCGTTTACCGGGGTGATACGGCAAATCTTCAGCCGGTCTGCGGCCCCCGGAATTTGGCGTATGTTATTTATACCTCTGGCTCGACTGGACGGCCGAAAGGCGCTATGATTGAGCACAGGAGCATTGTCAACAGAATTTTCTGGATGCAGAAAACGTATCCGCTCGGAGAAAACAGCGTCATCTTGCAGAAAACGAGATTTACGTTTGATGTATCCGTCTGGGAATTATTCTGGTGGTCTTTTGCCGGCGCATCTGTCTGTATGCTGCAGCCGGGCGGAGAGAAAGACCCGGAAGCAATTATTGAGACGATTGAAAAGAATGCTGTCACGACGATGCACTTTGTACCGTCAATGTTTGGCGCGTTCCTCGATTACGTTGAAAAAATGCAATGTATTGACCGCGTTGCTTCATTGAAACATGTCTTTGCCAGCGGAGAAGCGCTTGGTGTATCGCACGTCGACACGTTTAACCGGCTGCTAAACCGGCACAATGGAACGCAGCTGATTAATCTTTACGGTCCGACGGAGGCCGCCGTCGATGTATCCTATTTCAATTGCTCCCCGGCTCCTAACCTTAAAACAGTCCCAATTGGCAGGCCGATCGACAACATCAGGCTGTACATATTGGACGCGTATTTAAGTCCTGTCCCTGTCGGGGTTGCCGGAGAGCTCTATATCGGCGGTGTTGGTGTCGGCAGGGGGTATGTCAACAACGAAGAACTCACGCGCGAACGGTTTATTGAAAGCCCGTTTGTGGCGGGCGACGTTTTATATAAAACGGGCGACCGTGCCAGATGGTTCCCAAAAGGAGATATTGAATATCTCGGCCGAATCGACTTTCAGGTAAAAATTCGCGGAATCCGCATTGAGCTCGGCGAGATCGAAAATGCTCTCAACACGCATGACGATATCAAAGAGGCGCTTGTAACCGGATTTACACATCATAACAACACGTATCTTTGCGCTTATATCGTCGCAACACGAGAGCTCAGCACAGCCGGCGTCAGAGATTATCTTTCAGCGAAGGTGCCGGAATACATGGTACCGTCCTTTGTTATGTTCCTTGATGAAATCCCCATGCTTCCAAACGGTAAAGCCAACAGAAAAGGGCTGCCGTCTCCAAGTGTTGACGCATCGTCCGTTGATGATTATAAGGCACCGAACGGAACGGTTGAAGAAGCGCTGGCCGCGATCTGGGGCCGTCTTCTGGGCCGAGATCGCATCAGCGTAACAGACAATTTTTTCAGCATCGGGGGAGACTCGCTACTAGCCATCGCCATGATCGTCCAGATTCATAAAGAATTGAATCTTGAAGTCACCGTTCGGGAGATTTTCCGTTTGCGGACTATCCGGCAGTTGGCCGAATATTTAGAACACGCGCATGTTAGCCTTTTTAAGCCAATTGAAAAACTCCCCGACATGCCGCATTATCCGCTTTCCTCCGCGCAAAAGCGGCTTTTTGTTCTCAACCGCCTTCACGGGGAGGATCTCAGCTATAATCTGCCGGGTATTATCCGCATTGATCGGCAGGTGACGGCCGACCAGGTTGAAAATGTTCTCAAGGTTCTGGTCGACAGACATGAAGCCCTTCGAACCTCTTTTGACATTGTTGGCGGCGAGCCTGTTCAGATTGTGCACACGCACGCAGACGTTGCTGTATCTTGCTCGAATGCCACGGCGGCTGATGTCGATGCGCTGATGGGCGCATTTGTCAAGCCGTTTGACTTGACACGGGCGCCGCTTCTGCGGGCACAGCTTGTTATGACAGATAATGATGAACGCTTGTTATTCTTTGATATGCATCACATCGTTTCCGACGGATCGTCCATGAACGTGCTGGCGCGGGAGTTTTCGGCCCTGCTCGGCGGCGAGGTGCTGCCCGAGCTTTCCTGCCAGTATAAAGATTACGCCAGCTGGCATAACGAGCTTTTGGAAACGGGCGTCTTTAAAGAACAGGAGGCTTATTGGGTCTCCAGATTTTCTGATGAGATACCGGTACTGAATATGCCTGTTGATTTCCAACGACCCGTTCACCGGACAAGTCGCGGTAGAAAAATGTTTTTCGAACTCGACGCGGACACAACAACGCGTCTGAAAACGCTTGCCGCAGAAACGGGAACCACCCTCTATATGGTTCTGTTTGCCGTTTATACGGTGCTCCTGCATCGCTATACAGCGCAGGAAGACGTCGTTATCGGCATCCCTGTCGAAGGTCGTTTGAACGCGGATGTATCGAACCTGGTGGGCATGTTTGTCAACATGCTCCCAATCCGAAATTGCCCCAATGGAGATAAAACATTTTTGCAGCTGCTGCAGGAGGTGAGAGAGAGCCTTCTGACGGCCTATGAAAACCAGGAATACCCATTTGAACGATTGGTCGACATCTTGAAAGTCAAAAGAGATCTGGGCAGAAATCCGCTGTTTGACACATCTTTCGTCCTGCAGAATTTTGATCTGTCTGTGCTTCCCGTCAAGCCGTTTGCCGGGCTGTCCTCCAAATTTGATCTATCTGTTGAAGCGTTTGATCGCGGAGAGACGATTGCCGTTTATATTGAGTACGCCACCGACCTTTTCGAGGCGGCGACCATCAAAAGACTGTCGGAGCATTTTGAAATTATGGCAAGCGATATCGGTCGCGTACCTTGGAAAAAACTTTCTGATTTTGAAATATTACCGAAAAAAGAGCGGGACCTGCTTTTAAACGATTTCAGCGGGATCGAAGCCGAATACCCGCAGGATCAGACGTTGCAGTCCATCTTTGAATATCAGGTATCTGTAACGCCAGACAATATTGCCGTCGTCTCCGGGGATACCAGTCTGACATACATGCAGCTCAATGCCAAAGCCAATCAGCTTGCCCGGGTATTAAGAGAAAAAGGCGTGGGGCCGGATAAGATCGTTGCCATTTCCCTTTACCGGTCCGAAATGATGATCGTGGGTCTGCTTGCCATTTTGAAGGCAGGCGGCGCCTATCTGCCGATTGACCCCGATTATCCGGAGGACAGAATCCGCTATATGCTGGAAGACAGCGGGTCGGCAATTCTGTTGACGCAGGGCAGGCTAACAGAAAAATGGCATTTTGATATTGAGATTATAAATATTGATGATGCCGACATCTACAGCGGCAGTGATGAAAATCTCTCCGGTATTAATCAACCGACAGACCTTGCGTATGTCATTTATACGTCCGGTTCCACCGGCCGCCCCAAAGGCGTTATGATTGAACATAAAAATGTCGTTCGCCTTCTATTTAACGATCAATTCGAATTTTCGTTTTCAGAAAAAGATATATGGACATTTTTCCACGCATTTTGCTTTGATTTTTCTGTTTGGGAAATGTACGGTGCGCTTCTTTTTGGTGCGAAACTTATTGTGATTTCAAAGAGCGATGCTATGGATACAATGTCGTTTCTGAAGATTTTGAAAGAAAAAAAAGTGACGATTTTGAATCAGACTCCAGGCGCATTTTATAACTTGGCGGTTGAAGAATGTAAATATACTGACGACAAACTGGTGTTACGATATGTCATTTTTGGTGGAGAGGCATTAAAACCTTATTTAATCAAACAATTCAAACAAAAATATCGAAATACAAAGTTTGTAAATATGTACGGCATAACAGAGACGACTGTTCACGTAACATATAAAGAAATTGACGATTGTATGATTGAAAGCAATGTCAGCAATATTGGCCGTGCAATTCCGACGTTAAAAGTTTATATTATGGACAAATATTTGAAATTGCTTCCCATCGGAGTGCCAGGGGAATTGTGTATTAGCGGCGAAGGCGTTGCGCGGGGATATTTAAATAACAAGCCCTTGACAGATACGAAATTTGTTGAGTCTCCATATAACAAAAATGAAATCATCTATCGCTCTGAGGATCTAGCCAAAATGTTGCCATCTGGTGAAATTGAGTATTTAGGAAGAATTGATAATCAGGTAAAGGTTAGAGGCTATCGTATTGAATTAGGTGAAATTGAATTTGCGTTATTGCAACACCCTGAAATCAATGAGGTCTTTGTTGGCGCATTTGAAAATAAAGCAGGAGATAAGAGAATCCACGCGTATTATTTGGCACAAAGAGAATTATCCATGCATGAATTACAGACCTTTTTAAACTTGTATATACCTGAATATATGATACCGTCATATTTTGTAAAATTAGAAGAAATGCCACTCAACATAAACGGCAAGATAAACAAAAACATGCTGCCGAAATTTGAACTGGTTTTTGCGGATGAATTTATAAAGCCTCGAAATGATATTGAAAACTTAGTTCACGATATTTGGGCTTCCATCCTAGGAATTGAAAACATCAGTATAAATTCGAATTTCTTTGAACTTGGAGGTGATTCCCTCAGTGCAATTAAAGTTCTAGCATCTTTGCCGGGAAAATATTTGGGAGTGTCACTTGTTGATTTTTATAATTATTCAACAATCATGCAGTTTTCAGAAAAAATTCTCAAGATTTCAACTGAAAATGATATTCTTATAAAATTAGCTTCTAACAGGAATGCAAAAAAGACTGTTGTTTGTTTCCCATATGGTGGCGGAAACGTTATTTCATTTCGGGATTTAAGTGAATCTATTTCTGTACAATCAGATCAATTTGATATATATGCTGTCAATTTACCAGGTCATGCTTTTGTTGAAGAGAAATTCATTAACATTTATGAAGCTGCAGAAAAAATTTCGGTCGAAATCTGTAACAATTTAAAAAATCAGATAATATTATATGGACATTGTGTTGGAAGTGCGTTAGTACTTGAAACAGCAAAACGTATTCTGTTAAAGGGTTATCACATAAAAGAAATCATACTTGGTGCAACGTTACCCCCACTCTTTTCAGGAATTCTTGGATGTTTTTATGATCCTTGGATTTTCTACTCAGACAAAAAGATATTTGAATATTTACATAACATTGGGTTGAATAAAACAACATTTGATGAAAAGTATTCGAGAGCTATTATTAGGGCATTCCGGCATGATGCAAAATGCTTTTACCGATATTTTTACGATATCGGCAAGAAGAAAAATCAAAGGCTTGATGTACCAGTTGTCTGCATTTTTGGAGAAAAAGACAATGTCACAAAAAGTTATGAAATCGAATATAAAAAATGGAAAAAGTATGCAAAATCTGTAACATATAAAGTAATTCAGAATGCAAGTCACTATTTTTTAAATACGCATAGTGATCAATTGGCATCCATATTTCTCGAAGTACTCTAGTGTATGAAGGTGAGGGTTGAATGCAGAATATTATTCCTTTTATTATTTTACATCTGTCGATCATATTAGTGTTGAGTCTCTTTATTAGCATTTTAAAGATAAAAAACAAAAAATATCTTCATTACTATTCTGCGGCAACCGTTTTTTGTATACTTATCTGGGCTTTAGGGTCATTATTTGAAGAATACGCAGCATATTATTTTTCCTATAAAGGGATGATGTTTACAAATATATCCTTTTCCGCTGTCAGCTTCATACCTGTCTGTTTCTTTTTCATGAGTATTTCTTTCGCCAAATCAATCAAAAAAGGGTATTACTTTTTATTTATCATCCCCGTTATTTCCGTGATTTTATTATGGACAAACAACTTGCACCATCTGTTTTTTATTAACTTCTCAACCATTAGCAGTGAAATCATTAAGGGGCCGTATCTGATTTTTGAAACGGTGTTTTCTTATGTTTTCAATATCGCTGCTTTATATATGTTTGTGTTTTATTCTATTAAAAATTCCGGCTTTTTTTCGCGGCAGTCCATTACAATTTTTATCGGAGCCCTTTTTCCGCTCGTCGTTGATATTTTATTCGTACTTGATATTTTCGAAATACCGCTCTATATGGAAACAGTCGCCTTTTCCATCGGCGTGTTCTTCTTTATGATCGCGATTAACAGGTTTGGCTTTCTTGGCGTTGTGCCGATTGCGCTTCAAACGGTCGTTGACCATATATCGGACTTCTATGTTGTCATCAACGAAGATAGGGAAATCATCGATTTTAACAAGCCCTTTGTGGATTATTTTAAAAACATAGCCGTTATTGCCAGAAAGGACAAATTAGAAGATCTTCTCATGCAAGTTGACCAATTAGCAACTCAAAAGTATGATACATTCTTGAATTTTATTGACGAAGCCGTCAAATCAAATAAAACGGTCAGCTTTGAGAATCAATTTGTTTCAAATTCATTCGATAAAATAGTTACGGTTGAAATAACACCGATTTACAGTAATGCTCTATACAAAGGTACAGTTATATTATTCAAAGACATTACCGAACAGAAAAAGGACGCCGAACTCATCGCAAAAACACAGCTTATGCTTATCGAAAGCGAACACCTGGTATCCTTGGGGCAGCTTGTCGGCGGCATTGCGCATAATCTGAAAACGCCGATCATGTCCATTTCGGGCGGTTTGGAGGGATTAACTGATCTCATAGAAGAATATGACGAATCGATTGGGGATGACGACATTACACCGGAGGATCATCATGAGATCGCCGGAGAAATGCGGGCTTGGATCGGTAAAATGAAGGAATATACCGCCTATATGTCCGATGTCATCTCAACCGTCAAGGGTCAGGCCGTCCAGCTCACGGCGTCGACCACCGATTGGTTTACCCTGAGGGAGCTTTTAAAGCGTATTGAAATCCTGATGAACCATGAGCTCAAACGCTTCTCCTGCCATCTCAGGGTCCACTGCACAACCGATATGGATCAGCGAATAAAGGGTGAAGTCAACAGCCTGATCCAAGTCATCAACAATCTGATAGCTAACAGCATCGACGCCTATGAAGGAAAAGAAGGCGTTATCGAATTCATTATCAAGAAAGTCGACTCGATGGTGCTGTTTGAAATCAGAGATTATGCAAGCGGGATGACAGAAGAGGTTCAAAACAAGCTTTTTAAGGAAATGATCACGACGAAAGCCAAAAACGGAACGGGACTTGGGCTCTATATGTCCTATTCCACAATTACCGGGCGGTACGGCGGAAAGATGTGGTTTAAATCGGTTGCCGGTCAGGGAACGTCGTTCTTTGTATCGGTACCGGCGGCTTAGGCCGGGGGGATTTAGGTATGAGAAGAAGAAAGACAGAAAAGGAAACCGAGTTTAATATTCTGGCGCTTGACGATGAAATTGGCATCATCGATTCTTTGGCTGTCGTTTTAAGACGCAACGGATACGGATTTGAGGGCATGACCTCGCCGTATGATGCGTTAGCACGTCTGAAAACAGGTGCTTTCGATTTACTGATTTTGGATTATATGATGCAGCCGATCAATGGTGATAAAGTTGTTGAAAAAATCAGAGAGTTCAATAAGGACTTATATATCCTTTTGCTCACAGGGCATAAGGATATGGCGCCGCCTGTTGAAACGATCAAGGCGCTTGATATTCAAGGTTACTGCGAAAAAAACGACAAGTTTGATCAGCTGTTGCTGCTTGTTGAATCGGCTATTAAAGTTATTACACAGAAAAAGACGATTTCACGCTATAACGACGGCTTAAACAAGATCATCGAAGCCGTGCCAAGAATTTATCAGCTGCAGCCGATTGTGAATATCCTTGAGGATATCCTCGGCGAGCTGATGCGCCTCGTTAACAGCAGCAGTGCTTTTATCCTTGTTGACAACGCGGCGGATCTCACCAGTGAGCATAAAAGCATTTTCAGAGGGCTTGGCCAGTATGATACGACAATTGAAGAGTTCATGGCCATGCTTGATCCGGCTTTGATGGAGCAGATCGGTTCTGCAAGATCGGAGAGCAGAACACACCGTGTGACGAATGGCGTCATCCTCCCGCTAGTCAGTGAATATGAACAGGCGGCCGGTGTTATTTATGTTGAGAGCAGCCACTACGAGGAAGATTTGCAACTATTGGAAATTTACGCGGCGCAGGCGTCATCAGCCATTTCCAACGCCTTTCTCCATTCGATGGTCAACTTGAAAAACGATGAACTCAATAAAACGTATGACGAGCTTCGCAAGATGTATCTCGATACGGTCAATGCGCTACGTTTGACGGTTGACGCCAAGGATGAGTATACACGGGGCCACTCTGACAGAGTGGCGTATTTCTCACAAAAAGTTGGTCAGGCGTTTGAAATGACAGAGCATGAATTGGAGCTTCTGCGTGTCGGCGGCATTTTCCATGACATCGGTAAGATTGGCACGTCGGATGAGATTCTCAAGAAGTCCGATACGCTGAGTGTGTATGAGTATGAGATCATAAAGCAGCACCCGTTAAAAGGCGCGCATATTCTGGCGGCAATGTCTATGTTTGACGACGCGATACCCCTCATCAAATGCCACCATGAGTGGATTGACGGCTCCGGTTATCCATTCGGCCTGAAGGGCGACGACATCCCATTTCTGGCGCGGATTCTTTCGGTAGGGGATGCTTTCGATGCGATGACATCTACGCGTCACTATCGTTCAAAGCTCAACTTGGACAATGCCAAGGATCAGCTGATCAAAGGTGCGGGAACGCAGTTTGATAAAGATATCGTTGACGTATTTATCCGCGTGATTATTGATGATTTTCAAAATGTTATGGACGGATTCGAAGGGACGTTGAAACCCGCATGAGTTCTAAATCAGTATTTTAAAGGAACACAATTCGACAGTAATTGAAACTCAGACGCGGTATACTACCTTAAAACAAATAGGAGGTATTCATATGCCGCGCGGGATTAAACGGGAACGAAACATTGCTGAAGAAATGGCATCCGTCAGTGCGCAGATAGCCAAGCACGAGTCGGCTATCAAATCGCTTCGTTCACAACTCAATGCATTATTGGAGGAGCAGGAGCAAGCCGAATTGAAAAGCCTAAACAAGCTTCTGAAGGAATCAGGATTGACGCCGGAGGAGCTTGCGAGCATGATCGTCAAACCAGCAGAAGATATCGCTTGAGTGTATACAAGCGGCGGGTAGTCGGATACTGCCCGCCGCTTGTCTTTTGCATGCAATTGCCATAAATTTAAGTTATAATATATGCGTTGGTTTTGCAATGATCAATGGGCCAAGGCGTTTTCCTTCTTTTGACATACGCCGTTTAAGGCGTCAACACCCGCCATATAGGCAATCAGGTCGAGCACTTTGCTGGAATAGCCGACCTCATTATCGTACCAGGCGATGAGCTTGACAAACCTGTCGTTTAAAGACAGGCCGGCGCGCGCGTCAAAAATACAGGTGTGGTGGTCGCCGATGAAATCCGTCGAGACGACGTCATCATCGACATATCGGATGATGCCCCCAAATTCGGTGACGGATGCCCGCCGGATTTCGTCGCAAATATCCTGATAGCTGGCCGGTAAATTCAGTTTTGCCGTCATGTCTACGACGGAGACATCAATAATCGGTACGCGCATCGAGATGCCCGTCAGCTTTCCGTTGAGTGCCGGGATGACCTGACCGACGGCTTTAGCGGCACCTGTCGAGGCCGGGATAATATTGCCGATGATGGAGCGACCCGCGCGCCAGTCTTTTTTTGACGGACCGTCGACCGTTTTCTGCGTTGCGGTGGCAGCGTGGATCGTCGTCATGAGACCCTCGCTGATACCGAAACGGTCATTTAAAACCTTAGCCAGCGGTGCCAGGCAGTTCGTTGTGCAGGAGGCGTTTGAGACAATATCCGTATCCCCTTTATATGTGCTGTGGTTGACACCCATGACAAACATCGGCGCGTCAACTGATGGGCCGGTAATCACGACCTTTTTGACGCATCCGCCGAGGTGTGGCGCCGCAGCACCGCTTCTTGTAAAAACGCCGGTTGCCTCAACGATATATTCGCAACCCGCGCTTTCCCAAGAGATATGCGCTGGTTCCTTTTCCGCAAAGACCATAATTTTTCTGCCGTCAACAAACAGATGGCCGCCTTTTGATTCAACGCAGCCGGGAAACGAGCCGTGTGCCGAATCGTGGCGGAGCATGTATGCCATATAGTCGCTGTCTACAAACGGGTCGTTGATGGCTGTAAACGTCACGTCGTCACGCTGCTGACCGGCCCTGAGAACAAGGCGCCCGATGCGCCCGAATCCATTGATTCCGATTTTAATTGACACTGTGATCCCTCCGATTTCCTATGTAGTCTTCTCAGTGCTGTATTTTATAAACCTTCTAGTGCTTATTAAAATCATCCTCAAGCGGGAAATCATGGTGGTAAGCAAATCCGAAGAACAATAATAGAAAGAATGGACGTTGAACAAGATGACACACTTATTAGACTTTGTTGAAATCAAAACAAAAATTACAAGCGTCTTTGCATTTCTGTTGGCGCTTGCATATCTCTTCGCTGCCGGGACGAGAATAGACGTGCTCCGGTCAGCCGTTTTTTTTGCCGGGATGTTTTTGTTTGATTTAACGGCAACTGCTATAAATAATTATTACGACACCAAAAAAAATGGGCTGCCATTATCGCTGCCGCGGCCGGCTGCAAAGGGAACAATGATCGCATTGTTTCTGGCCAGCATATTTTTCGGGCTGTATCTCTATTATTTAACGGACCTTGTCGTGCTGACGCTCGGCGGCGTCTGCTTTTTCTTTGGAGTTTTATACTCCTTCGGTCCAGTGCCGCTGTCGCACGGCCCTTACGGGGAAATCGTCTCCGGCTTTTTTTACGGTGCCGTCATCCCGGCCATACTCGTTTACATCAACGTGCCGGAAGGTTCTTTGTTGTCTTATTCTTTTTCCGGTGCCAGCCTCAATTTGCAAATCAACATGATCTCGGCGATCGGCATTGCGCTGCTGGCGATCGTTCCATTCTGCCTGACGGCAAACATCATGTTTGCAAACAACATCTGCGACGTGGAGCGAGATGTTGCCGTGGGCCGCTTTACGCTGCCATATTATTTAAAATCATACGCCCTGCCGCTTTTTTCCGCTTTTTATTATCTGGCCTATCTGTCCGTCGTCGTGATGGTCATCACAGGATTTTTAACACCTTTGAGTCTCCTTTTACTGGTGACAATCATCCCTGTTCAAAAAAATATCAATATCTTTCATAAAAAGCAGATAAAAGAGGAAACCTTTATAATATCAATTAAGAACTTTTTGCTGATCATCACAGTTCACATTGCCTTAATCATTATCGGGGGGATCCTGCTCCGGTAGAGAAGCGGCCGTTTTGCCGTGCCGCCCCCCCCGTACGGGAGTTTTTTATGAAAAAAACATTGGCACGGCTAATTGCCGTTTGGAGTATCCTGCTCATATTTTCCGGCTGTCAATCCAACCCGACGTCGGCGCCTGAAAGCGCCTCGCCGTCCTCATCCGGTGCGTCAAGCTCAGCCTCCGCATCGCCCTCGACGTCGGCAGGCTCTGCTAAAACAGGCCTGGCGATCCTGACATCGTTGACAAAATCGAAGGATGCCGCCTCGGGTGACGGCCTGGCAGAGGTGGACGCAACCGTTGTCGGCGTTATGGTCGATAAGAAAGGCAAAATCGTCAAGTGCGCCATTGATGCAGTCGAGGCCAAAATCGGCTTTGACAAAAAGGGACAGCTTAAAACGCCCGCAACGACAATGTTTAAAACGAACGACGAGCTTGGTGATGCCTATGGCCTTAAAGCGGTCTCCGGGATCGGGAAGGAATGGTACGAGCAGGCAAGCGCGTTCGCCAAATACGTTGAGGGAATGACGATTGACGATGTGAAAAACATTAAGGTCGACGAGAAGAACTATCCGACACAGTCCGACCTCAAGGCCACCGTCTCTATTTCAATCGGCAATTTCATAAAAGGCCTTGAAAAGGCCGTCAATAACGCCAAAAACGGCGGCGCGGCGGAAACCGATCGTCTCAGCCTCGGTATTATCACGGGTATGAGTCAGTCCAAAAGTGCGTCCGACAGCATGGAGGGGCTTGTATACGTGACGTCAACAGTTGCCCTCCTGACGCGGGATACGGCCGGGAAAATTTCGGGCTGTATTCTGGATGAGACAAACAGCAGCATCAATTTTACGGCGCAGGGCCGAATTACAACTGACCTTGCCGTTGACCCGCAGTCGAAAAATGAGCTTAAAGACGCCGTCGGTATTAAAGAGCAGTCCGGCATCGGAAAAGAGTGGTTTGAGCAGGCAGAGGCCTTTGCCAAATACGTCCGTGGCAAGATGCCGGGCGAGGTGGCCGGTATTGCCGTTGATGAAAAGGGCTTTGCCGTCTCCTCCGAACTGCGCAGCTCTGTTGCCATCAGCATTGCCGATTTTAAGGCGGCAATCGCACAGGCTGCTTCGGGCGTCTGACACAACAACGATCGAATGAAGGAGAGGCGTTCTGCCTCTCCTTTTTGACGCACACAGCGTGGCTTTTCATTTGCAAATGAGCGGCTGCTATGGTACTATTTTCCCAAGCAGTGACATTTTCAGACGAAAGAGGGCGCTTGGATGAGCCTATACGATCAAATAGCCGCCGGAGAAGAGCGCATTTCTGTCGTCGGTCTCGGCTATGTCGGCATGCCGATTGCCGTGGCGTTTGCTAAAAAAGCAAAAGTCATCGGCTTTGACGTTAACAAAGATAAAATCGCCCTTTACAAAAGCGGCATCGACCCGACGCGGGAAGTCGGCGACGAGACCGTTCAAACGACGACGATGTCCCTCACATCGGATGAAAAAGAACTGATAAACGCAAAATTTCATATTATCGCCGTCCCGACGCCGATTCATCCGGACAAAACGCCAGACCTCAGTGCCGTTATTTCGGCAAGCCGCGCCGTCGGCAGGAATCTTCAGGAAGGGGCTATCATTGTATACGAATCGACCGTTTATCCCGGCGTGACGGAAGAGGTCTGCGTTCCAATACTCGAGCGGGAATCAGGCATGACATGTGGCATTGGGTTCAAGGTTGGCTATTCGCCGGAGCGCATCAACCCCGGTGACAAGGTTCACCGCCTTGAGACGATTACAAAAATTGTCTCCGGGATGGATGAAGATTCACTCGATATCATCGCGCGTGTTTACAGCCTCGTTGTGGAAGCGGGTGTTTACAAGGCCGAGAGCATTAAGGTCGCCGAGGCGGCCAAGGTCATAGAAAACAGCCAGCGCGACATTAACATAGCCTTTATGAACGAACTGGCCATTATTTTTAATAAAATCGGCGTCGACACAGGCGCCGTTTTAAAAGCCGCTGCGACAAAATGGAACTTTCTCAATTTCAGGCCGGGCCTTGTCGGCGGTCATTGCATCGGCGTAGACCCGTATTATCTGACGTATATGGCCGAACAGTCCGGGTACCATTCGCAAGTGATCTTATCCGGGCGGCGCATAAACGACAGTATGGGCAAATACGTTGCTGAGAACACCGTCAAAGCCTTGATAAAAGCCGGGGCGTCTGTTAAAAAGGCCCGGGTTGCGGTGCTCGGTGTGACTTTTAAAGAAAACGTCCCTGACGCGCGGAATACAAAGGTTGTCAGCATCATCGAAGAGCTCCTGTCATACGGGATCGAGCCGGTCGTCTGCGACCCGGTTGCCGACACATCGGAAGTCTATAAAATTTATGGTGTCACCCTTGCCGACCATGCTGCTTTGAAAGATGTTGACGCCGTTATCGTCGCTGTGGCGCACGATGCGTATAGGGCGCTGACGCTGCGCGAGATTGACGGTATGTTTAAAAACACAGCCGGTGCCCAAAAGGTTCTGGTCGATGTCAAAAGCCTTTTTGACCGGCGTACCTTTGAAGCGTCCGGCTATTATTACTGGAGCTTGTAATATGGAAGAAATCTTGAAGTTCCCAAAGGGGACGTCATTTCTAGTGACGGGCGGCGCAGGCTTTATCGGGTCAAATCTCTGTGAGGCCATACTGGCGCTCGGCTGCCGCGTTGTCTGCTTGGACAATCTGTCAACCGGTAAAGCGGAAAACATCAATTTTTTAAGAAATCACCCGCTGATGACGTTTCTGAACGGTGATATCCGTGCGCTTGACGACTGCCTTGAAGCCACGCAGGGCATTGACTTCGTTCTCCATCAGGCTGCGTGGGGCAGCGTCCCGCGGAGTGTTAAGGAACCGTTGCTTTACGAAGAAATCAACATCCGTGGCACGCTGAACATGTTGGAAGCCTCCCGCCAAAACGGCGTTAAACGGTTCGTTTACGCATCGAGTTCCTCTGTCTACGGCGATGAGCCGAGCCTGCCGAAGACTGAGGGGCGCGAAGGCCGCTTGCTCTCACCGTACGCGGTGACAAAGCGTGTTTGCGAGGAATACGCGGCCCTCTATACACGCCTTTATGGGCTTGAAACAATCGGGCTGCGTTATTTTAACGTTTTCGGAAAGCGGCAGGACCCCGACGGCGATTATGCGGCAGTCATCCCACGCTTTATCAGGCAGCTATTGCGCCGCGAGCCGCCGATGATTTATGGGGATGGCGGGCAGAGCCGTGACTTTACGTTTGTCAATAATGTCGTGGAGGCGAACCTCAAAGCCTGCCTCGCGCCGGGGGACGCCGTCGGTGAGGTGTTTAATATCGCCTACGGTGGGCGGGCGTACCTCATTGACGTGTATAACACGCTCAAAATAGCCCTCTCATCAGATATTGAGCCGCAATTTATGCCGGAGCGCCCCGGCGATATTCGCCACAGCGCGGCAGATATCTCAAAGGCCAAAAGGCTTCTTGGATATGACCCACAATTCAGCTTTGAAGACGGTATCCGCCAGGCGATCGACTGGTACAAAGCCAATATATCATCCTAAAAAAACTGCTAAAGGCAATGTGCCTTTAGCAGTTTTTTTAACGGATAAAAATGCGCTCGCCAGCTGTTAACAGTTCTGCCGAGCGGCGCATGATTTCTGAAAACCGAAGACCAAGGCGGTTTTGTGCGCGCTTATACCGGCGGTAATCGACGCTTTTGCCGTGTGTATCGCTGCCAAGCGCCGAGATTTTACCCGAATCAATCCAGCGCAGCAGCCGTCTCCTGCCGCCGAGGCGCAACAGACCGGCGGCATTCAACTGACCAGTTACCCCGATTTCGAAAAGGCTTTCAACAAGGAGCGCTTCATATCGGTCAACATGGGCAATAACGGCTCTGCCGCCGGCGAGGTCATTAATTTTTTCGATGGTTTCATAAGTCCGCAGTGACCATTTTGATCGAGGCATTTCGAGCAGGATCGTCTGAAAGCCATTTAAAGCGAGACTGAACAGCCCCTCCATCTGCTCCATGCCGTCACAAAGCGTGACTTCAGCACCGAGATGTATTTGCGGTGTCGCCTCTGGGAGAGCGTCCTTGAGAAGCGACCAGGCAGCCTGACGCCGTTCTAAAAACCGCTCCGGCGTGTCAGTGGTGGGATAAAAGTGCGAGGTTGCAGCGATAATGTCAACACCGGCGCGACGGGCTGACTCGACTTGGCGCAGTGCCGCCTGTACATCGCGGCAGCCGTGATCCATCCCCGGCAGGATGTGGGCATGAAAGTCAATAACCATGGAAAAACTCCCGCTACAACAATAATGTAAATAAATGGCAATTATGATTATAGCAGTCTCGTCAAAACACGTCAAGTTTTTTAAACACGTGAAAAACGGGAGACGCCAACTGGCGTCTCCCGTATGATTATGACACGCTTATTTTTGCGTATACTGGAGATTATCGAAGGTGCTTAGGCCGATGACGATTTTGTCCGTTTTCGTATAGGTAATTGAGACAGCGTCACCTTCCCGTGTCAGAGAGAGTTCCGGGCTGAGATCGGCAACAGCTGTAAAGATTTTTTCGGGTTTCTCAGCGAGGATGATATAGTAAATTGTGTTGCCGCCTGAGATTTGTGAGGAAATACGCTCGATTTTACCGGACAGAGTCTCTTGTTGGCCGCTTGTGTCAATCGCTGAGCTGCCGCCCGATTGATTGATGACGGAGCGGAAATTGGTAATGGCATCGCCAATTGTCTCGCCGTTGCCGACGCTTGTATAGTCGCTGACGGAGACAAAGGCATATTGCTTAATAAGGGCGGCGTCATCCTTCAGTGTCATGAAATACGCGGGTTTACCGTCAACGTTTGTGATGAGCGGGAACGATGCGGTATAATGCAAATTTTGAACCTTGCCCTCCGCCGACTGCTGCGCGGCGTATTCCGTGGCGCCGCCGATCTGATAGTAATAAGGTGTTTTATTCACCATATCGATCAGCACGAAACCGATGGTACTTTCATCGGCACCAACGCTTGTGAGGCCGGTATAGAGATAGCAACGGCCGTCGTTATAGACGATGGCTTCGCCCTCCGACGTCTGGAACTTATCCTTGTTTGAGAAGTTGAACAGGCCATGAATGTAATTGCCGCGGTTATTCAGCTGAGTCATCAAAAAGTCTTCCGGCTGTACGCGGTCAACCCAGGTGGGTATATCATCGAGATTATACCGGGTGGTTTCGCCAGTCGCGGCGTCAATCAGCAGAATGCCGTCAGCTTCCGGCATGCTGATGCCAACGAGGTTTTTGTAGGTGGTAATGACCCAGTATGGCCGCCCCTCGTCATTGATTTCAAAGGAATAATCGGTCATGCCGGTGAAAAGACCGCCGGAGAACCGCGCGTGGCGCATCAGGTTATCGAGCAGATAAGCGTTCGGTTGGTATTTGATGCTGTAGTTTTCAACATACGTCACATCCCGTGGGTTCGTTGCGGAGACAAGGATATATCCAGGCGTGCCGTCTAAGTCGGACAGCCATTTGAAAAAGCCGGAATGCAGGAGCGGGACAGCCCATACAAGCTTACCGTTGACATTTTGTATGGTCGGGTCGCCGAGCGTAACCTGGCTGCCAAGGGAGGAACGTTCGCCCAGCTTTTTGTCGGCCAGCAGCGATGCCAATTCGCTGTCGACAACGGGGAGCTGGCTGATATCAATGGGTTGCACGTCTGAAGCAAATTCGCGCAGCTGCGGCTCTTTAAGTTGCTCTTTGTAGGCGTTGACGTGAAAAAGCGGGGCTGAAAAAATTCCAGCAAGAATAAATAGAACCCACGGAGCGCCCGCCGCGAGCAGATAAAACCGCCCTTTATTCGGCAGTTTATACCGAACGGCGCCGCTCATGCTGAAAACGATATTTTGCCGCCCCGAGCGCATTATCATGAAGGCGAGCGAAACAACTGTGATTAAAAATGCCCAGAAAGCAAGGCCTTCTCCATAAAGCGGGTTTAAGTTGGGTGAAAAGAAGAAAACGATCAGCGCATAGAGGATAAGAAGAACACCGGTGGTAATGACATACTTTTTCATAGACACGTTCCTTTCGGATTATCTGTCTTAGTTTTTCGTATTATAACACAAACCAGCCGTAAGAGAAACCGCCGGCAGGAGCCGGCGGCATATATTATGACAGTTGAAGGGGGATCGTGCAGATGACAATCTGTCGATGCTTCAAGAGCTTTCTTTGTATATCCTGACGTGTTCTGTTATGCAGAAGGCGCTGCCATAATTTCTGCGGCCGGAATTGTGGCAAGATGACGGCGACCGTATCACTCTCTTTAAGATGATATTCCGCTGAATCGACAAGTGCCAAGAGGGCATCGACGATTTCCCCGTCTTTTGAATATTGAATCACAAGTGGAATATCAGTCTGGAGCTGAACATATTTTTGCCTGTTTTTTTGTTCGGTTTCCGGATCGGAAACGATATTAAACGCGATAATGTCCTTGGTGATCGACTTGGCGTAACGCAGGGCGCGGACACTGGCGCGGTTGATGCTTTCGATCGGCACAATGGCGCGGACAGAACCCAGAGCTCCGTTGAACACACGTTCATAATCGCTTGGCTCAAGCCGGAGCTGATCGTGGATTTTTGAATAGTGCTTTTTAACGCGCGTCATGGCATAAGCCAGCGCCGGGACGAGGAAGACAACAATCCAGGCACCTTGCCGAAATTTTGTCACAGCGATAATAACGACGACAGTCGCCGTGACGAGCGCGCCAAACCCGTTAACTAGGGCTTTCAGCCGCCAGTTTTTTTCATGCGACTTCAGCCAATGACGGAACATCCCCGACTGGGATAGGGTGAAGGAGATGAAGACACCGACGGCGTATAAGCCGATCAGATGCTCGACCTTCGCATTGAAAATAACGATCAGCAGCGCGGCGGAAAGCGACAGAACAATGATGCCGCTTGAATAACTCAAACGATTACCGCGGGTGCTGAGCTGACGCGGCGCATAACCATCCCGCGCCATCACGGACAGCAGCATTGGGAAATCGGAATAGGCTGTGTTTGCAGCAAGAATCAGTATGATAAAAGTCGTGATGGTGATGTAATAGTACATAAAGCCATGCCCGAAGATCTCTTGTGCGATGAGCACCAAAAGTGCCTTATCATTTGGGACGACCTTATAAAAATTCGCGAGGACAGCTGTCCCCCCGAAGAGGACGAGAATAATGACAGTCAGGATGAGCAGTACTTTCTGTGCATTTTTGCGACTGGGCTCCTTGAAATTTGGCACGCCGTTGCTCACCGCTTCAAAACCTGTTACCGCAGCGCAGCCGTTTGAAAACGCTTTCAAAATTAAAACAGCACTCAGCGGTTTTAAGAGATTTTCAGCTGTGGGCATTATTGGCGTTGGCGGAATGTAACCGTTCGTCAGGCGGATGAAGCCAAAAACAATCATGGCCAGTAAACCGGCAATAAACGCATATGTCGGAATGCCGAAAATACGCGCGGCATCCCGGATGCCTCTGAGGTTGCCGAGAGCCATTAGCAGGATAATGACGATACAAATCGGCACAGTGAAGCGCGAGATAGGCTCAAAAGCCGAGGCTATCTGCTGAATGCCAGATGAAACGCTGACGGAAACCGTCAGGATGTAATCGATTGCCAGGGCAGCCCCGGCAATAATCCCTGGAACGGTACCGAGGTTTGCTTTCGCGACGATATAGGCACCGCCGCCGTTTGGATAATGCTCGATCGTCTGACGGTATGAAATCATTAAAATGAATAAGAGCAATATGATTGTGGCAGAAAGGTAGATGACCTGACGGTACGCGAGAATACCGATGACCGGTAAAAGGACAGCGAGCATTTCCTGACCAGCGTAGGCGACGGATGAAATCGCGTCACTAGAGAGAATGGGCAGCCCCCATCCGACTGTAAACTTCTCGTCAGTCAGTGCGTCGGAATGGAGCGGCCTGCCCAAAAGAAAATGTTTGAACTGACGGCGGTTAATGACGCTCACTTCTTTCATGAATTGATTTAGCAATTCATTCTAGCAATAACGATGTGAGCGTGGTGTGAAATGGCGGGGAATTGTGTGACCGATCAGTGAATAATTTGCCTGTTGTTGTGAGGACGCGTGAAATTCGGCCGCCCTATTAAGCGCGGCGTCGCACCACATAAATAACCCTTATGCTTGTGTAAACCTAGGATCAATCGTCGACAAGACGGTATCCGACCCCGATTTCAGTTTTTATATACCTTGGCTTGGCCGGGTTGACCTCAATCTTGCGCCGAAGCCCTGCCATCAGAGCACGCAGCGCCTGGGTATCGGTTCCGTAGCCAACGCCCCATATCTGCTTGATGATATAGCTTGTTGTCAGCACCTTGCCGATGTTGCGGAAGCATAGAGCCAAAAGATTGTATTCCAGCGGTGTGACATGCAGCTCAGCCCCATCCAGAAAAACAAGGCGCTTTTTCAGATCAATCATGAGGCCGCCGACACTATAAGACGTCTGTGTTTGATACCCGCTTTGCTGATAGAGGTGCCGCAGCGCGACGCGGATACGCGCCAAGAGCTCCGTCGCGGAAAACGGTTTCGTGAGATAATCGTCAGCCCCCAAGTCGAGCGCCATAGCTTTTTCCTTATCTTGGTCCCGCGCGGAGACAATAAGAATGGGCATTTCTGACCATTCGCGTGTTTTTTTAATAATTTCTATCCCATCCAAATCAGGTAAGCCTAAATCAAGGAGCATCAGATCAATTTTTTCAGATAAGAGAAGACTGATGGCGCCCTGACCCGTACCGGCTGTGATACAGCGAAAGCCTTCGGCCTGAAGGGCGTAAGAGATAAAATTCTTGATCTGAATATCGTCCTCAACGATGAGAATCAATTCGCTTAATTTATTCATCCTTGACCTCCAGCGGCAGGGTAAAGATAAATTCAGCGCCACGTCTGTCTGGCCGATTACGGGCAGATATGCTACCCCCGTGCGCTTTGACAATGGCTTCACAAATGGCAAGTCCTAAGCCAATGCCATGATTGCCATCTGTTGGATTGCTTTTTGATGTAAAAAACATCTGAAAAAGATGTGGCATGTCTGTTTCCGGAATGCCGCTGCCACCATCCCGAACGGTAACCCGCGCAAAAGGGCCGTCCACCTCGGTTAAGACAATGATTTCCTCTTGCGGCGGTGTGTGTTTCACGGCATTGTCCAGTAGATTTATCAGAACTTGTTTGATAAGCTTTGCGTCCATTGGGACAAGGAGAAGCTGCGGCGGAATTCGCGGGACAATCTCATATTCCGGCGCATACTGTGCGACATGACAAACAGCCTCGCCAACGACCTCCTCTATGGCCTCCGGCTGTTTTTCAAGGATCAGCCTGCCATCCTGCAGACGCGTCAGACTGAGGATGTTTTCTACCATGGCACGCAGCCAATCGGCGCTTTTATAGAGGCCCTCGGCTAAAATATAACGGGGGTCATTTTTTTCAGTCATTGACATGAGTATTTCAGATGTGCCGATCATGCCCGAAAGAGGTGTTCTCAAATCGTGGGAGATGGCTCTAAGCAGGTTGCCGCGAAAGCGCTCCCGCTCTGCTTCTTCCCGCGTTTGCGCGGTTTGTTCAGAGGCCTCGAGGCGTTCGATTGCCAGAGCCGTGCTCTCCAGCATCGCGCACATCAGCTTGCTTTGTGCATCGTTCATCGAACGGGCTGTTTCTTCCGGAATGCGGATAACGGCAAGAATGCGCTCGCGGCCGAGAATCGGCCAATACTCTTCGTCGGCATACATGTCCGGCGAGAGACGGACAAAGGAATTTTTCAATCTGTTTGTACCGAATGGTCTCACAAATTTTAAATCCAGAGAGCCGGAGAGATTGCATTCTAGCAGATTAGCCCGACAGGAAAAGGTGCTGCTGATGACATCCTCAGCGATCTGGGTAATTTCATCAAAGCTTTGGGCACCGGACAGACGGCTCGTCAGTTTATAAACAGCCGCAGTTTCCGCTTCCTTTTCCAGTGCGGCCATCGTACTTTGCTTGGCGTGCGTTGTCAGGGCGCTTGTAATAATTGACGTGACGGTCAAGACACAAAAAGTGATCAGGTAGTCGGGATTGTTGACACGGAGGGTAAAATATGGCTCCGTAAAAAAATAATTAAAAAGAAAAGTTGCCAAAACGGCGGAAGCAATGCCGTAATAATAGCCATCCGTCAGCCATGCCGTTAAAAGGACCGCCAGAAGATAGACCAGAACAATATTTGTCTCAGGAAAACCAAGCGCATTAAAAAGCGTACCGACGGCTGTCGCCGCGCCTGTAAGAGCAAGCGTTAAAACGACCCATCGGGTAACGGCAAGACGACGGTTTCCTGCTTGTTTGTGCAAGGCGTTCACCTCCCGGCATTATTCTCATCGTAGCAGAGTGCCATTGAGAATTCAAGTGATATCGGCAGTTGCGTTTTTTGCTGATTTCCGATATGCTGTGCGTATAGGAAACTGAAGTGGAGATATATGCATGGATATACGGGAAATACTGGCGTCGGTCGATCATACGAAGCTTGCCGTCGACAGCACGTGGGAGGACATCAAAGCGCTGTGTGACGACGCCGTCTCGTTTCAAACGGCCAGCGTTTGTATCTCGCCCGCCTTTGTCGCCAAAGCTAAAGCCTACGTCGGTACGCGGATGAAAGTCTGCACCGTCATCGGCTTTCCAAACGGCTACGCCACCACGGCTGCTAAGGTTTTCGAAACGCAGAACGCCGTTCAAAACGGGGCCGATGAAATCGATATGGTCATTTGTATCGGCTCTGTCAAGGCCGGAGAGGGCGACGATGTGCAGCGGGAAATCAGCGCCGTGAAAGAAGCCTGCGACGGGCGTGTCCTGAAGGTCATTATTGAAACATGCCTTTTGACAGAGGCAGAAAAGATCGCCATGTGCCGCGCTGTGACAGACGGGGGTGCCGATTTCATCAAAACCTCAACAGGCTTTTCAATGGGCGGCGCGACGTTTGACGATATCCGCCTATTAAGGCGTTATATTGGCCCGGATGTCAAAATCAAGGCCTCCGGCGGTATCAGAAGCCTGGAAGACGCCGCCGAATTTTTGCGCCTTGGCTGCGCGCGTATAGGGACGAGCCAGATTGTGAAGCTTTTAAAAGAAACGGGGGAGTCAGCATGGAATACAGCGCATTATTGAAGATGGCCGCGCTGGCCCGAGGCGCATCATACGCGCCGTATTCGCACTTTACAGTTGGAGCGGCGCTGCTTTGCACGGATGGCTCTGTTTACACCGGGGCCAACATCGAAAACGCGGCGCTGACGCCGACGGTCTGCGCCGAGCGTGTGGCAATTTTCAAAGCCGTCTCCGAAGGGAAACGAAGCTTTAAGGCCATCGCCGTTTCCGGCGGCAAAGATCGTGAGGCGCCCGATGCGGCGGTTTCGCCATGCGGTGTCTGCCGTCAGGTCATGCTGGAATTTTGCGACGTTGGGAATTTTGACGTCATCGTCGCCGGCGCGACCGGGGAGCCAACGACTTATCGGCTTGACACGCTCATCCCGCTCGCCTTTGGCCCGGAAAAGCTCGTGTAAACAGAAAAGGCCCTTCAAGCGCTTGAAGGGCCTTTTTTTTCGGCGGATTGTGCCGCTATACATTATTCGTCAGCGGAACGCCCGGGATGGAGACAGTCATAGCTTTTAAGGCAAAACGTTGGCCGTCCCAGGTCAGTAGATTTTCTACCGTCCCCAGTGTGTCGGCGTTTGTCAGGCCGATGATGCGCTGTGCGGCTAAAAGGTCAAAATAATCACCTGTCTCACTGTTTGCAATCGGTGTCAGCGCCCCGAGCGGCAGGACGCTGCCGGAGGTCGGTCGCAGCAGCCTGCCGTCCGGGCCGTAGGGGTTATTGGCGCCATCACTAACAGAGCCCGAGATATCAAGAAAAAACAGCCTGTTGTATTGCCCGCTCGTGACGCTGACGCGGTAAAAGTCGTGATAATCCACTGCATACTGAAAATGGCTGTTATAGGCTTCAGAATCAAACAGCTCCCGCAGGATTTGTTTTTTATAGGAATAAACGGTGCTATAGATATACCCGCCGCTTCCACCGGCTTCAAGACTGACTTGGATATCACACGTCAGGTCTTGGTCAAAATCGCCAAGGAAGAGCTGCGCATGATAACCGGCCGTGCAGCGGGGTGCGACGGCCTTTGCCTGATTGTATCGCCCGTCCTGAATGACGAGCGTGATGTTGTCGGCAAATGGGCTGCTTGGACCGCCCGGCTTATTGCCATAGAGATAGACGTTGTCGGGTACACCGTCACCCGTGACGTCGCCGCGCTTGTAATCAAGCAAAAAGACACGTTGACCGTTAATGCTGTTGTAAATTCTGCGTTCCCCGAGATTGCCGTTCATGAAATACCCCCACTCACTCATAAAGATATCGATCAGACACGCGGTGGTGTGAAAGCGCCGACAAAACAAGGTCATTTGCCGCCTGCATGCCCGTCTGAAGTGCTCCTTGCATCCAGCGGTGGACAGCGGCAACATGTTCCCCGGCAAAAAAAACACGGTTATCATATTCCGGCAGTGCCATGTCGGCGGCAAAGAGACGCTTCTGTGCGGGCGTATAGAAGCAGAGCGCCCCACGGAAGGTCGGTTCCTGATTCCAGTTGACGGTTTTAAGCGCCAGAACCGATTCGGTGACAGCTTCCGTCGTTAAACCGTGGACATCGGCTACGTTTTGAAGCACTTCCGCCGAAAAGATGCCGTCAAACTGATTGAAAAGGCGTGTGGTATCGAGGTTAAAGTTATAGCTGCCGATTAATACGCCGGGCGCCGGACTCAGGCTCTCGGCAAAGTCGGCCGTCTCATTTGGAGCACGCAGACGCCGCGCACTGTCCGACGGATACCAGAGCGAGGCCACCGGCAGGTCGGTATACGACCCGCCACCGAAAATCCCTTGCTTTTCCCAGAAGCGTTCACGGCAGCACAGCAGCGTTTTTTGTGACGGCGTGTAATTGACCTCCCGGATGGCGCGCATTTTCTGGCCGGAAAAGAGCGGGGTGACAGTTACGTTGCGTAATGTTGAAAACGGCAGCGCGCAGACGAGATAGTCAAAAGTCTCACGATGATTGGTATGGTCTGAAAGATTGTCATAGCAAAGCGTGACGCGACGACCGCCACCGTCTGCAGCGATGGCACGGATAAGGCAACCGGGCCGGTAAGTAACGCGCCCGATAGGGGATTGGTGAAGTGAGGCATATGGTTTTTCAGTAAAAAAAGACTGGTAAAAGGCCGACGGGAGGCGTGCTGTACCGCCGTCTATGGCATAGAGATACGACAAGTCCGCCGGATAGCTTTCCTGAATGTAGTCAATAAAGCTGCTGTATAAATTTCCGTCCAAAAGGGGCGCGAAGTTTGACACAAGATTGATGGCGGCCTGACTGAGGCCGCCTTCTTCCATTAAGGTGAGGCTCGTCTTGTTGATCCAATCAAGCGTTTCGGGTGCGTAATGCGCTTTTGTCTCAAGAATCTCCAGACGCGCGCGCTGGGATGCACGCAGAAGGTGCGCGTCCGTCCCGGCATATAAGAGCTTTTGCCAGCTCATGGAACGTTCTCGCGGATTGAGCGCATATTTCGGGTAAATAAACGACTGTACGTTGCGGCCGTCCACATCGTTTCGGACGCGGGTATTCTTCAAATAGATAAAACTGTTTGGGTTTGACTGGATAAAAGGATACGTTGAAAGTCGAAATTCTCGGAGATAATGCCAGACTGTCTCGTGGGAGACGGGGATGCGCATGGGGCCAAATTCACCGATGAGATCGGGCTGATTGTCAAAAGCATATGTATAAACGCGCCCGCCGACGCGGTCTGTCAGCGCGTCAAACACGGTGATATCAAACCCCATCTTGCGCAGCTCGTAGGCGGCGGAAAGACCGGCCAGACCGCCGCCCGCGACCCCCACGCGAACACCCTGGAAGAATCCCGGTTGGGCGAGCGAAGTGACCGGCACGGGCGGTGCCATTCGCACAAGAATTGCTTCAAAGTCGCCGGGCCAGCCCTTCTGCTTCAGTGCGGTTTTTAACAGCAGGTGTCTGTCTTCCGGTGTCGGGTTATCCGGTTGTGGCGGGTCAAGCATATATTGGCTGTTCAGACTCATAAACGCCTCCGCCGACCGCATACAAAGACGGCCTCAACTTATGATATGACGGGCGCAATGAAAGTGTGAATCGAAACGGAGAAGGACATAAGGAAAACCTCAAATATTTTGACTGTTGACAGGAAAAATAATTTTTGGTATTTTATTATTGACAGACGAGTCAATCAACGGAGATGAAGCGATGAGCCCTCGTAACGAAGAACAAAACATGCAGATCAAGGATGAGCGCCGCGAACAAATTTTATCGGCAGCACTCAAGGTTTTTGCCAAAAAAGGTTTTGCCGCCTCAAAAATCAGCGATATCGTCGCGGCAGCCGGTGTGAGCCACGGGCTTTTCTATCACTATTTCAAGTCAAAAGAAGAAGTATTTTACGAGCTTCTGAAACAGGCGATCACCTCGTCAACCCAGGCGATTTTGATGGTAAATAACATGCCGATTTCACCGCTCGAAAAGGTACGGCAGACGGCAAAGTATATCCTCGGCGGCATTGAGAGCTTTGAAGATTCGGCGTATTATTTTTTGATCGTGATACATGCTTTTGTGATGGATGCTCCGGCTGAAATTAAAGCACTGACGGAGAATCCAAATCTTCAGATATTTTCGAAAATCGTCCGCGACGGGCAGCAGACCGGCGAGTTCAGGGAGGGGGACCCAGACGGCATGACAATGACCTTTTTCGCAGCGATTCAGGGGCTTGCGATGTATAAACTGGCCTTGCAGAATTTTCAAATGCCCGACCCGGAAATCCTTGTCGACATGCTCCGGAAAGCGTAAATAAAACCCCTGCCCGGCAGTAAACCGGACAGGGGTTGTATTGGATGCAATATTGACTGACGAATTAATCAATAATAAACTGAATCGGGAGGTTCATATGAAAAAGGTCCTCATCATCGGCGCGGGCATCGCGGGCCTCACCTGCGGCATTTACGCACAGAAAAACGGCTTTAAAACGGAAATCTATGAGCTGCATACGATCCCCGGTGGCGAATGCACCGGCTGGGACAGGAAAGGGTACCATTTTGACGGCTGCCTCCACTGGCTTGTCGGCACAAAGCCTAGTACATCGCTCCATACGATCTGGTGTGAAACTGGCGCACTTGACGATACTGTTGACATCATCGACTTTGACGTTTTTATGCACTACATCGATGGGGATCAAGAAGTCAACTTCTACGCAAATGCCGACAAGCTGGAAAAGCATTTGACTACCATCGCGCCTGAGGATAAACGCGCGATCAAAAAGCTGTGCGCGGCGCTGCGCCGGATGGGCAGCTTCGGCATGCCAATCGACAAGCCGATGGATTTGATGACAGGCGGCGATGGGCTGAGATTCGCGGTAAAAAACATCGGCAGTTTTTCGCTGCTCAATCGCTATGGCAACATGTCAATGGAGGAGCTTGTTTCGTCGTTCAAAAATCCGCTGCTCAAAAAGGCGATGCTGGCCTTTATTCCGGGGAATTACACGGCAATGGCGTTTATCTCCACGCTTGCGGGGATGAACGCGGGGGACTGTGGCTTTCCGCGCGGCGGCTCCCGCGCGCTGGCAGGCCGCATGGCGCAAAAGTTCTTGTCCCTCGGCGGCAAGGTGTTTTACAAAGCAAAAGTTGATAAGATTCTTGTGGAGGGCGGTAAAGCCACGGGCATTCGGCTGGCCGACGGGCGAGAGGTCAGAGCTGACCATGTCGTTTCCTGCGCCGACGGGTACGATACGCTGACGCGTCTGCTGGATGATAAAATGACGCCGCCCGTTTATCAAAAGCTGTTCTGCCAGCCCAAAACGTATCCGACGATGACAAGCGCCCTCGTTTTCCTCGGCGTGGACGCCGATATTCCGTATACTTATAGGGGCATGCAAGTGCGGCGCGACAAGCCGTTTACGGCAGGCGGCATTACAAGCGAGAGCGCTTTGATCACCCATTACGGGTTTGACGGCAAGATGGCCCCGGCGGGTAAAACCGTTTTCGGCTGCTACTACCTCGCCGATTTTGATTATTGGAACGCGCTATATAGCGACAAGGGAAAATATGAAGCCGAGAAGACGAAGTTGTTAAATGACGCCATTTCAGAGGTCACAAAATGCTATCCCGGAATCGAAGGAAAAATTGAGGCAACAGACGTCGTCACGCCGATGACGTATGTGCGCTACTGCAATGCCTGGCGCGGGTCTTGGATGACGTGGGTCAAAAACGACAAGGACGTGCCCCGGTATTATCCCGGCGTCCTCCCCGGCCTTGAGAATTTTATCATGGCCGGGATGTGGACACTGCCGCCCGGCGGCTTGCCGGGAGCCGCCGCGGCCGGGCGTTTTGCCGCGCAGCGGCTGTGCTTACAAAATCACATTGCCTTCAGAGGCGAGTAAGATAAGAAAAATGATCACAGAGCACATCTTTGGTTAAAAAAACCCGCAGTACACGGCTTTTGTGGCGTGTGCTGCGGGTTTCTGAGCTGCTGTTATTCAAGCGCCCTTGAGCGCCTTTTGCCGGGTTGAGACGGTCACCGCGAGCCCACCGAGCACAAGCCAGGCGGCAGAGCAGAGCGCGAGAAATAAAAAGTTCATGACGCTCCCACCGCCAAAAAGCGCGTCGGCAGCCAGCATAAAAGAGCGGCCGGGGAGCGCGTTGGATAGGATAAGCAGTGTCCCGGCCCAGGGCGGCAACGTGAAAAGCATGCCGCATAGAACACCTTGCGTGATTGTGAAGACCGGCGCAATCAGCATCAGCTGAACTGTTTTTGACAGGCAGGACGCAAGGAAAAGCGTGAGGCCCATAATGCCCGCCATGTAAAGCGCTAAGGGGAGGAGCAGATACAAGGCGACAGAAAAACTGCCGTACCCCAAAAGTGCCAGCACGATGCCGGACAGGCACCAGCCACCGAGCGACAGGGTAATAATCGCCAGAGCAGAGCCTGTGTACGCGCTGGCAGGGCTGATACCAAGAGTATGCATCCGCTCACCGAGCGCTTTGCGGCGCGTTGCCATAACCCAACCGGCGCTAGCGATAATAAAGAGCGACGAAAAGGCCGCATACCAAGCGCTTGATAATAAAACGACGCTTTGTGACCGCATTTCCGGCGGTGCCGGAATATGACTTTTGACCGTTACCGTGTTATGGCCGTGGAGCAGCGTATCAAATTTTTCACGCAGGGCTGCTGTTTGCTCTGCGGTCATGGCGATACCTTGGCTGGAGAGGTAACCGTCAAGCTCGATAAAAGCCCGTTCTTCGATCCAGACGGTGAGCACGCTGTTGATAACCGTTTCACTGAGCGTCGCTGCGGCGGTTGCGCCCGGTGCGGTGTATTGCGTCAGCAGGCCTTCATACGCGCCAAGCCGGAGCTTTTCAGTGAAATCGGAATTAATGACGAAGACGGCTTCAAGACGGCCCATGGCCAGATAGCGCAGCGCTTTCTCTCGCGGATAGGTATAGACCGTCACGGTGTCGTTATAGTCGCTGAGAAACTGCAAGAGGCTTTCCGATAAGCTGCCCCCGTCTTCATTGACGAGGCCGATGGGCAAACGCGTTTGTGAGACGTATCGGCTTGAGAGAGCCGGAATGAGCGCTGCCCCGGCGGCGACGAAAATAAAAACCCAAACGTGCACCTGACGAATGGAGGCCTTCCACCGTATTTGAAACATTTTGAAAAGATATATCAGACAGATGACCTCCTCAAAAAGCCTGTGAAAGCCCCTGCCAGACCGAATAGGCACCACAGAGCCGTTTTCAGCATGTCAAAGGGGTAAGCGGCACTGTCAAATTTAAAAATCGTGCTGCCGAGCAGCCGGATGGCGGCGCGCAGCGGTGACCATTGGCCGACGGCGGCTGCCCAGCGCGGCAGCATGCTTTCGGGCAGGATGGCACCACCGACGGCGGCGAAGGCGACAATCAGCCAAAAACCGATCCACACAGCCGTATCTCTGTTAGGAACCCAGGCCGACAGGCACAGAGACAGGGCTGAAAATGTCAGCGCCAGCAGCCCCATAGCACCAAACAGCGCCAACAGATTTCCGCTGAACAATCGCGTCAGGCTTGACGCCCCGATGCCGACGGGGAAGACGAGAAACGCAACGATGAGCAAAAACAGAGCACCGGAAAAAAGCCGGGCGAGCAAAAATTTACGACGCATGCCACGCGAGCGCACAACGCGCTGAAGGAGGGATTCGGAAAAATCGGCGGCTGAAAACGCCGTGAGCGGCAGCATGGCGAGCGCGAGAAACCACGCCAGCATGGCTGACAGGCACAGCTCAGCCGGGAGATAGTCTCCCGCCGCAGAAACAAAGCCGGTTTGACCTAAAACGGCCTTTCGGTTCGTCACGACGGAAATGCCGAGATCCAAAAGCCTGTTGTAAAACGCGTCTGTCTGCCCGGCGTCGGCACCGACTGACAGGGCATAATCACGCACGGCGCCAAGCGCATTTTGCGCGCGGCCGACGGTGTTGAGCGCCGTTTCAACGGCTGTGAGCACAAGTGCGCATTCCAGCGTGTGATACGTGTTGCCGTAAATTTGAAGCTGCACACTTTTTCCGGCGCTCAGATCATCATAAAAATGGCTGGGGATGTATAGCATGCCTGATACTTTGTCCGCATCGATGAGCGAGAGCCCCTCGTCAAGTGTTTTGACGCTGGAGATGGTGACGACGCCTTTGAAGGCTTTGGAATTGGCAACATAGTCAATGAATTTAACGGAGGGGTCCGTCCCGTCGTCATTGCAGATGACAAAGCAGCTGACGGCAACACGCGCCCGCGTGACAAGAAGCGGTGCGAGGACAGAGGCAAAAAGCAGCATGACAACGAGCGGTACGACAAGGCATAAAATCACCGTCGCACGGCTTGTGAAGATTCGTTTGAGGTCACATCGAAAAAATCTGCCCATTAAAAGCCGATTACTGCGCCAGCAAAAGGCCGATTAACATTGCGACCTTGAGGGAGTCACTTTTGCCGGAATAGCTCGAGTAGTCGAGGCCGAGCGCGTCGCAAAGTGACTGCAGATCCGTCACGGGGGCTATATTACTCTCCAAAAACATTGGCGGTGTAATCGTCACATCGTTTGATTTTTTCATATCGGCATTGATGCCGAGCGTCATGGAGATGGAATCACCGGCGGCCGAGAGGGTCAAACCCAATGACCCGGTGCAGGTGTAACCGGTGTTGCCTGTCTTTGTTAGCTTATACGAAATATCCCCGCTGGCGACGATATTCTGCGGCGCACCGCTGTCATCCTTCATGGCGGCATTGAGCGAAAACTTGCCGGTGAAATCCTGCGTCGAGGCGTTTTCCGTTGTCGTCCCTGTATACGTGCTGCTCATGGTCTGCGCGCCTGTTTCATCCAAGGACGTTGTGGTCATGGAGACATTATAGGAGTCGCCGCCGGCTTTAAGCTTTGTCAGGTCCATGGTCATGGTGGCGCCGCTTAAGTCCTGCATGCTCATGTTCACTTGGTGCTCTAGCCCTTTTTGGTAGGAGATGTAGTTGACCTTATAGGATTTTGCTGTCGTCGAGGTATCAATTGTCATGCCGACGGCCTTGTCACCATCGAACAGAACGGTCATCTTAAACGACGAGGCCGCGATTTCATCTGGGGTCAGGGCTTTCAGTTCGTCGAGCAGCTCTGTCGTCATCGATGTGGCAGAGGCAGTGCTGCCGTTTGAGATAATATTCTGAAGGTCCGTTGATGTGAGGGATGTCAGCATGCCAAGCGTTCCGCTGGTGTCGGCAAACGTCTCATCCGAATCAAGCAGCTGCACATTTTTCAAAACGAAGTCGTAAGCGCGCTGGCCGCTCATGTTCAGCGTGATGGCACGCAGCGTCACATCGCTACCCAGTAGGCTTTTCGTCTGTGTCCCATCGGTATAGTCCTGCGCTGTCGTTTCCGTCATCCATGGGTCAAGCAGGCGCGCGGCGAAATCGGCGCGATCCTCTTGGGCACTCTGCGTGGAAGCCGCTTCACCCGCGTCGGACAAAATGCCGCTTGCAAGGGTGGATAAGACGCCTGTCAGGGATTTATCGGTCGTGCTGGGGAGCTGATACTGAACGATTTTCTTGTCGGCAGAGGTCGTTTTTAACAGCGCGACGCCGTTTTTGACGTAAATGCCGCCGGAAACGTTGATATCTGTCCCAACGCCGCCAGACAGCTCAAGCGAAGAATCGCCGCTGTCTTGATTGTGCGCGATGTCGAGCGCCAGATTGGCAGACTCGCTCAAGGTCTCTCCATTAGCCGAGAGATTGCCGATGGACAGATTAATCGCCGTCTGATTGGAGGTGTTGTCCAGGTCGTTACAAAAATCGGAGGTCAGACCGAGAACAGATGTGCCGTCCTCCTTTTCGGTGAGGAGTTTGTTAAAATCGGTTGACAGAAGCGTTTTAGCACCGTCGACGAAAACTTTTTGCGGCGGGTCGTCAGGGGCTTTGTTTGTCGCCGTTTTTTTGCCGCAGCCGGCAAGAAGGGCAACGATTAAAAGCAAGGCGCATGCGGGCATCAAAAAATTAAATTTTTTCATTGAGCACACTCTCCTTTAAATTTTGAATGCAGAATATCTAAAACAACTTCTTCAAGGGTAACGGCGGCGCCGCTGCTGTTACGCCTATCAAAAAGCGCACCGGCTGGGCCGCGAAAAAGGATGGCGCCGTCCTTCATGACCATGATGTCGTCGGCCAGCGGCATCATTTCATCGATGTGATGGCTTGCAATGATTTGCGTTACGCCGTCTTGAGACAGTTTTTTAAGAACTGACGCAATCTGCCGCCGCTGCTCAATGTCAACACCGACGAGCGGCTCGTCAAGGATTAAAAGCGCCGGTTCGTCGAGCATTGCCACGGCGAGATTGACGCGGCGCTTCATCCCGCCGGATAGGGCGGAAACCGGTTTTAAGGCAAATGATGACAAACAGAGCTCATCAATCAGCCGCTCCGCCTGCGCCCTGGCTTTGCCAAAGGGTTTCGAGGACCAGCACATCAGGTTATCACGAACCGTCAGTTCTTCAAACAGCGCCACGTCCTGCGGTACATAGCCGATCCCCGGCAGGACTCGGCGGCGTTCGGCAATGGCGTCACGACCGGCAAGTTTGAGTGTTCCGGCATCCGGTCGTGCTATGAGGGCCAGGATTTTCATTAACGTTGTCTTGCCCGCACCGTTAGGGCCGAGAATACCTAAAATACGGCCGCGCGCAAGGGAAAAAGTGACGTCTTTCAATACGGTCTGCTTGTTGTATGATTTTCTCAGGCCGACGGCTTCAAGCATGGCATCATCTCCCGTTTTGATCAGGCGAAAAAATACACTCTGACGGTACAATATTACTGATATTGCCGGTAAATGTAAAGAATAATTTAGCGCCCTTTATAATTGAACGAATCAGACACAAATGATGCTCAAGGATGCGTTAAAAACTTTTTAAACGCCGTCGGCAGGGGGTAAAAAGACGCCATGGCACTGTCGTGCGCCCAAGTGAAAAACGCGGATTTCTCACGGCAGTCAATGTAATAGGCCGTCATATCCCAGCGAATATGGGTAAAAACATGCGATGCCCGCATTGATCTTAAAAGAGACGAGGGTTTAACACCCCACGACGCCGCCTGTTCGACGGCGGCGCTGTCACCGAGCGCCTCGGGAACATTAGGCAACTCCCAGAGCCCGCCGAGCAAGCCGCGGTTATCACGGCGGCAAAGCGCCGTCTGCCCGTCGCATGTGAAGACAAACACGGTGAGAGTCAATGTTTTTTTAACGGGTTTTTGCGCCCTTTTCGGAAATAAGTGCACCGTTTTATCACGATAAGCCTTACACAGTGCCCCGACAGGGCAGAGAGAACAGGCCGGTACCCCATTCGGCACACAGATTAAAGCGCCAAGCTCCATGAGAGCCTGCGTGAAATCGCCGCAGCGTTTTGTATCATAATACGGGCGGAGGCCTTGGGCAATCCGCTTTTTGAGCGCAGCGGGGTCCGGGTCGCTGAGTGCGTCAAGACGCGAGATCACACGGACGACGTTGCCGTCCACAGCGGGCTCTGGACTATTAAAGCAAATCGAGGCGATGGCACCGGCCGTATAAGTGCCGATACCGGGGAGCTTTAAAAGGCCCTCTGTTGTATCAGGAAACACGCCGCCAGATTCAGAAACAAGGCGTTTGGCCGCTTGATGCATGTTTCTGGCCCGCGAATAATAACCGAGGCCTTCCCAGAGCTTTAAAACAGTGTCTTCATCAGCCTCGGCCAGCGCCGCCACCGTCGGAAACGCCTCTAAAAAGCGCGGGTAATACAGATTTACGACAGCAACACCCGTCTGCTGAAGCATCATTTCGGAGACCCACACGCGGTAGGGGTCGCGGTCAGCCCGCCATGGGAGGGTCCGCGCGTTTTCATCATACCACGCCAAGAGAAGCGGTGTTAGCGACGAATCGATATTCAGCAATTTTTCTGCCACAATTGTTCACTCCGGTTATCCGTCAAGAGCCGCGAAAGCGGCGACTTGGTGTATCAAGCATTCTTCTGTAAAACGAGACCGGCGGGGAAATCCCGCCGGTCTGATGCTTTTTTAAATGAAGTTAGACTTCGAGATAGCTGTCCGCGTAGAGATTGTCGCCACGGATAATGTCACAGGACTTGATGGTCTCCATCAGGCGCAGGTCGCACGGATTGACGATGGCGCTTGTGAGGCCGTTCATGATCGCCATGGCGACCATGGCCGAGTCCATAATGGGGCGGATGTGCTTGGGCATGCCGTTTGAAATATTCGACAGGCCGCCCGTTGTGGAAAGACCCATATCCGAGCACATCTTGACAAACTCAAGCACTTCCATCTGCTTGTCCTGCATGCCCTTGACGACAAGGAACAGCGGGTCAAACCACAGATCCGTGGGGTCCATGCCGAGGCCCATGCCGCGCTCGAGCATTTCCTGGCAGTACATCATGCGCTCGTCGTTATCCTTGGAGATACCCGCCTTGGAGCACAGCGCAAAGCAGATGGCGTCGTTAGCGGCCGCGAGGTCGATGTTCTCAATGCGGTCACCCGCGTCGGCGGAGTTGATGATCGGCTTGCCCTTCGCGCGGTTATAGACGGAGATACCGGCTTCGATTGCCTTCTTGTTGGCGGTGTCGAGGCAGAGGGGGACATTGTCGAAATTCTCCTGAAGGAGGCGGACAGCCCATTTCATGAGCTCTTCGCCGGTGGATTCGGCAGGTCCGATGTTGACGTCGAGATACGTTGCGCCGGCGTCAATCTGCTCTTTGGCGCGCTTTAAAATCGGCTCGGGGTTTCTGGTGTCCATCGCTTCGCGGATGGAAGGTGAGATGCAGTGAATCCGCTCACCGACAGTAATAAATTTGGCCATGAGCCTTCCTCCTATTTAAAATCTTTCAGGTATCTGACAAGCGAAATGGCCTCGTTGGGGCCAACAACAATGTTCCAGCCGGGGAGCTTGGCTTCGAGCTCGCCCTTTAAGACGGCAACCTTACCGGGGAGAATCAATGTTCGGCTCTTGAGCTTCGATTCAATGCCGTTTTCCTCGATAAACTTCGCGATAGAGTTTGCCGAGAACTTGCCGGCTGCCCAGCTCGTCAGAACGGAGTAACCGCCAGCGTCGGTGATGAGGAGGTTGACGGGAACACCCGAGCGCTCCATTTCGCCGGTCACGACGAAGTATGTCAGCGCAAAGTCAACAGTGACAGCGCACACGGCGTTCTCATCGGCACCGTTGAGCGGATAGATACCGGGCTCGACCTTCATCGGCTTCTGGGGGTCGGTGAAGATATTCTGGCGCAGACCGTAAAGCGGGAGCGCCTCGGCATATGTCATACGGCCCATGACAATGATAGAGCCGTAACGAAGCGTAAAGAGGGAAGCCAGAGCCGCCTGCATGGTGGCGTCACCCGGGGCAAGCTTCTCAAGATTGACAATGGCCGGATAGCCAAAGGTGCGGTCGTCATCCTTGATGGCGGCACGGCGGATGGATACGGCCATGGCATAAGCTTCTTTGATGGAAGATGAGCCGACGCAGACGATCAGATTTTTGTTGCCGGCAGCCTCGAGCTTTGCAATCGTATCGTGAATCTCGGAAAGGTCGGCACCGACGACGCCAAGCACAAGACCCTTTTCCGTCGCAAGTGCGTTCATGGCCTCACAGTTGGCGGCATTGGCACCGACGAGGACGGCAGCGGCACTGCCGGCGGCAGCAACGGCTTCCTTTGCCACGGCGGCGTCAGTGGTGCTGATGATGACGACTCTACCAGCGGCTGCCGCTTTTTGAGCGACGGCAACGGCACGGTCGGCAGTGGCATCAGTGCAGTCGACAAAGATGCATTCAACGATCATGCGCTCGCTGATACGCTCATAATCAACCTTAAGCATTTCGGCGATTTTGGCGTCAACCGTCGCATCGTCCATCGTAGCGGAGAGTTGCAGGGCAAAGAGGTTTTTGTTGACGAGGGTCTTCTCGTGGCGGAGCATGACGGTCTCGCCGCCGAGCTTATACTCGCCGACAGAAATCGTCTTCATGGGGGGCTCCGTCGCTTCGGAGAGCTTTGCAAGCGCTTCGGCCGACATATGCGGGCATTTGTCAATCGACAAAGCGCCCTGCGCGACCTTCATGGAAAATGCCATACAAGTCGGGTTACCGCAGTCTTTGCAGTTTGTTTTCGGTGTCAGTTTAAAAATATCGAGTCCTTTAAGAGCCATTATCGTAACCTCCCCAATTACTGGAGAGCGGCAATCATTGCCGCAATCGTTTTAACGGATGTAGGATGACGCAGGATGACGGCGTCGGAGCCGGAAGCGAGGCAAGCGGAGGCTGTAACGGTTTCCATCGAAATGGCGCGCTCTTCCTGAGAGCCCCATTCAGGCATGTCGCTTTCTGCCATGATCGATTCCTTAACAGACCATGTCTCGGCGGAGATAGGTGTCATAATGGGCATCTGAAGCATGGCATCGTTTTGCTCGAGAGCCGCGGACTTGACACGGTCGAGCGTCGAGGAGACGTACTCATAACCGTAACCGGCGGCGGCAGAGCCGACATTCATAACGATATTCTGTGCCGGCACGCCGAGCTGCGTCAAGAGAACGTTCAGTTGCTTGGCAAGGTTGATGTCAACGGCGCTTTCCGCACCGACCTTATGCCCGTAAGCCAGCGCGCAGGACGCGCCGATGCCCTTGTAGTTCTCTTCACGAGCCGAGAGGAAGAGTACGTTTCTGCCCTGGCAGACTTCAGCGAGAGCGGAGAAAAGCTCTGCGTCCTTCTCGATGTTTTTGCTGCCTGCAATGACGAGCGGCATGTCAATGGCGTTAATAACGTCCTTGGCGTCGGCAACGCAGTCTTCGATACTGCGGTTTAAGCCCGCCGGATCCGCGCCTTCAAAGCGCAGGCAAACAAAGTTCGCGCCGGGCATTTCGGCGGCACGCTTGGCACGCTCACCGGCCGTGTTCGCGCCCTCGTAATAGGCGGCCATGACAGGGAAGGCCGTCAGCTCATACCCCGTATCGGTGATTTCAACACCGACAGCCGGAGCATTTTTTGCCGGACTGTCAAAGAAATTGAGCGGAAGGGTGTTCATTCCCCCGATCGACAGGGTTTTGTCACCTGTGCCGATCTCGACGACGCTAATGGATGCATTGAACGTCTTTGGTTTTGCTGTGAATGGCATTTTCACTGCCTCCTCAAAAAATTATACGATACCAATATATAATGTTACATTATATTACATTATCGGGTCCATCTCAAGTGCGGGATGTGATTTTTCCGACAAAAAGGCCATGAGCTGGTCGGCGTCTTCAGCAATGGTTTCGTCACCGATACGGTCGCAGAAGTTTTCAATGCCATAGAGTTCCTGAGCAGAAGCGTTGAGCTTTTCACTGACCATATCCTTGAGGGCTTTCGGCATCCAGACGATGCGGGCGATGCCGCCTTCAGCCTTCATAAACTTCTTGGAGGGGATGAAGTGACGGCCGTGACCCATGAAGCCAGGCGTCTGTACGCCGCCGCCCGTCATGGACGCAAGCTCGGCAAACGTCATACCCAGCGGTGTCACACCTGTGTGCTCACGGTTGACAATGATAACGCCGTTGGAGCAAGGCTCGATACCGCAGATGCACTCGAAGCAGCCGCAGCTCGTCATCGGGTCTTCCAGGATGGAGTACAGGGTAACACGGTCAAGAGCACCGTGGGAGTAGAGCTTAACAGCCTCGTTGACATCTTCGTAGGCACCTTTTTCCTCGTCGATGACGCGGGTCTTTGTGACGACCTGGCAGGGGCCGTTGGGGTCGAGCTCGTTCGTCGACTTCGCATCAAGCCAGGAGACAGCGCCGCAAAGGCCGAGACGCTCCGGTGTGACGATGCAGACGTGCGACGGGGAGAAGGACTGGCAGAGAATGCAGGTGTAGAAGTTGTCGACGCTCTCGTCGGTGAGGGAGCGGAGACGCGCATCGCGCTTGTCGTAGATGACATTGGCGTCTTTGCGCAGACCGGCGACCTTCTCAGGGTCTGTCACGATCGTCACCTGGCACTTGTCAACGACGTTGGCGTAGTCGCTCTTGATTTTGGCGTACAGGAGCTCGCCGAAATGCTTTGCTCTGAAACCGGCTTCAAAAGACGCTTTGCTGACGCGGATACGGATAAGGTCGCGCTGACCGGTGTGCATCACGCCTTCAAGGCAGTTGACAAAGTTATGTATGCGGCGCTCGAAAACAGGCTCAAAGTCGGACTGCATATTTTTGCCGGCCACATCGACGATAATGGCCATGCAAATTTTGCTGCCCGCTTCATAGGCGTCAAGATCGTCACCGATAACTTCAATCTTGTGATCTTCGACTTCGTGAAGTTCCTTCGTGCGGACGAGTTCGAAGCAGTCTTTTCTGGAGCCGTCAATTTCAATCTGCATGTCAGCCTTGCGGATGATTTCGCCCTCAAATGCCGTGGAGAAAGCAATCGGCAGATCCATATTCGTGATTTTAATCTTGATGTCACGCGCTTCAAGAGAGGTTTCGATCAATTCGTCAATGTTCTGCTGGATGATTAGGCTCTTCGGAACCACATCCACATCAACCGTGTCGTTTGTGATGACAGGGAAGCCCATAGCGATGGCGCCCGCGCCGCAACCGACCGTAATATTCTCAACAGGGGCAAAAGCGTTGACAAAGGCAAAAATGCGCTCGAAGGAATACTTGTTAATCCCATCCCAATCGCCGGGCTGGACGGCACCGAAAATCATGGCCGCGCGGACGACGACAGAGATGATGTGGGAGACGCCGTTGATTTCAGGGCTGACGGGCACGATACGAACGGGGAAGCCCATCTTGATGCCGCAGCGCTCAGCCTGGTCGATAGCGCTCTTGAGCAGGAAGACGAAAATACCCTTCGATTGATAGCCCTTAATCAGCGCAAGAGCCTGCTCATCCGTGGGCGCTTCGTCAATAATGACGACAAAGCCGGGGATGTCCTGTGTGACGAGCGGGACGCCCAGCTCACGAACCTCAGCGTCCGTCATGTGACCGTGGTACTTCTCGCTGTAGGGGGTCGGGTTCTCCGCGTATTTGCAGGCTTCAATGACTTCAGCCGCCAGGACTGTTGCGATGCCCGACTTAAAAACGTCATTCAAGCGGTAATTTCTTGTCATAAGAGCCTTGATCGGCTCCATAGCCGCCTTCAGTTCGCCGATCGTTGTGACCTTCAGCCCGAGATAAGCGTAGATGCAAGCCAAATGATACGCCGTGCTGCCGAAAGCAACGGGGGCGTCGGCACCAAGCTTGTCATAAGTTATGTTGATAGCGGATTCGGCGAGTTTAAGCATCTCGTCCGAGCCTGTAAATGCTCTGTCAAACAGTCTCAATGTAATTTACCTCCAATTATTCTCGGAATTATTTATGATTCCGTGTCGATTCGCTGTTTTATAGCGCGGATTTCCGCAACCGTTTTTTCACTGTTATCATACGGGGAATTGCCGGCGCGGTCAGCTTCGGCGATATCAGTGTCATAGTGGATAAAGCCGAGCAATTTATCTGCGGGAATTCTTGATGTGATATAGTCCTCGTCTGCCTTGTTTCTGACCTTATTAGCGACGACGCGAACCTTGCTGATGCCGAGTTCACCGGCAAGCTGCACAACCTTGTTAAAGGTCTGAATGCTCCTCTCGCCCGGTTCAACGACGACGACAAACTGATCCATCATGTCGGCGGTTCCACGGCCGAGATGCTCAAGCCCCGCCTCCATATCCATAATAACGACGTCTTCCCGGCGGATGATTAAATGAGAGATCACCTGCTTGAGCATCACGTGCTCCGGGCAGACACAGCCGGTCCCGGCCGTCTCAACGGTTCCCATAACGAGCAGCTTAACGCCGTTTTTATCTTTGGCAAGCATGTCGGGAATATCGTCAACCTTCGGATTGATTTTAAAAAACTTCCCAAAGGTTTCAGCACTCGCGCCAGTCCGTTCGGCGATCAGCGTACGCATCTTGGAGATGGGCGTGATCCCTTCAAGCTCCTCCGGCGTAAAGCCCAGCGCCATACCAAGATTTGCGTCCGGGTCAACGTCGGCGGCGAGGACTTTGCGCCCCTCGTCGGCGTAAAGCCTTGCCAGAACGGCTGAAAATGTTGTCTTGCCGACGCCGCCTTTTCCTGTAACAGCAATTTTCATAATTACATCCCCGTTGGGGGCGATGCCCACATCGCCCCATCGAAATCGTCAAGGCTATGGCCGATGTGGGCATCGGGCCCTACGATCTCGTGCAAATAAAATATTTGAGTGATAATTAGATGCCCAGCGCAGCGCGCTTGGCTTCGATACCGTCAATCATTTTCTGAACAAGCGTGTCGGGGTCAGTGCTGATAACAAACCCGGCGCCCGTCATTTTTCTTGTTCCTTCCGTGATGAGCTCCATCATTTGCGCAGAGCCTTTGACCTGCGGCTCGATGCCGAGGTAGGTGTCGATACCGGTGGAGACGACGTAGTTGGCAATGGCGACAGCTTTTTCACTCATCCACTCCGGCGCGCAGCCGACAACAGGGACCTGCGGAATGTCGATGCCCCAATCCTCGGCGATATACGTTGCCAGCAGCATCATACGGCTGATGTCAACACAGGAGCCCATGTGGAGGACCGGCGGAATGCCAACGAGCTCGCAGACACGCTTGAGACCAGCGCCGCAGATTTCCTTGGCTTCCTTCTTCATCAGGCCGGCCTTGGCTGCAGCCTGGGCCGAGCAGCCAGTCGTGATGACGATGATATCATTCGCCAGAAGCTTCTTCATTATTTCAATGTGGGAATGGTCCGGGCGAACCTTCGGGTTGTTGCAGCCGACGATGGCAACGGCGCCGCGGAGAACACCGGCTTTGACAACGTCGATAAGCGGTTTGTAAGTATCGCGCACGTCAACATGGCTGTTGGTGACGCCGTTAAGCTCTTTGACGATCGCCTCGCAGGAATAGCCGACTCTGACCGGCTGCTTGTGTGTGGGAACAAAAATCTTCGCCGGATCGCGCTTTTCAAAGTTGTCAATCGCTGTTCTGACAAGATCGCGGCCCTGTTCACGAGCCGTTTCCGGATGAAACTCGACATATGTGGAGCCAGGGATGCGCGCGATGGGAGAAGTTGTAATAAATTTCGTGTGGAAACATTCGGAGAGGGGGCCGACAGCCGGGAAGATACACTGGACATCAACGGTGATCATTTCGACCATACCGGTGAGCAGTGCGTTTTCCTGCTGAAGGAAGTTACCGGCCATCCGAACGCCGTGGCGCATTGTGACTTCGTTAGCGGTGCAGCACAGACCGGCGATATTAATGCCCTTGGCGCCTTTGGATTTGGCGTAATCAATGAGGTCTTTATCTTCGGCGGCGATGACGATCATTTCAGATAACGCCGGGTCGTGACCGTGAACTATGATGTTAACCATGTCTTTTTCAAGAACGCCGAGGTCGGCTTCCGTATCTTTCGGAGACGGTGTGCCAAAGAGAATATCCGTCATCTCCGTACCCATCATGGAACCGCCCCAACCATCGGCAAGGCCGGTACGGAGACCTTGAACAACAAGTGATTCCGCATCACAGGTGTTGCCCATGGTGGTCATATGCATAGCTGTTGTAACCTCGCGGTCAATGGCGCGCGGGGCGATACCGAGATCCTCCCAAAGTTTCTGGCGCTCGGCAGGGGCGCGTTTTAAGAAACGCTGCGTGCCAAAGGGCTTGCCGTATTCCATCATACCCGCCAGGGCAACTTCGTGCGCGACTTCATAAAGGTCCTTGCCTTCTGTGGGGATATCCCACTCCTTGGCAAGCTTCAGAAGTTTCGCCTGATCTTTGATTTGGTAGTGGCCGTCGGCGCTTGCCGTGTGCAGGACATGGCAAATCTCACGACCGTGGTCGGAATGCGCTGCCGAGCCACCGGCAATCATACGCAGGTAATTGCGCCCAGCAATACCGTTGGCATCACAGCCGCAGATGCCGCGCGGGGCTTTGGGTGTAATGCGGCAGGGGCCCATGGAACAGATGCGGCAGCAGATGCCGTCCTCGCCGAACTTACACGAGGGTGTCTGATTCTTTTTTCTGTCTTCCCAGGTCTCGGCGCCGGCGCAGGCTGCGCATTCTTTCAGGCTCGCTGTGACGGCTTCCATTTGTTCGACTGTTGTGAAGTTGTTCGAATCCATAAAGCTTCTTATCTCCTTTGTCATAACACTAAAAAAGTCTAACTTGTATTTACATGTTGATTCATACTGCATTCTAGCAACCGAGCCCGTGAAAGTCAAACGCCGGACAAGACATTCGTGTGATTTTTATAAAAGCTAAAATCATTCTACAAATTGACTTACCCAAAAAAGGCAAAACGCCTGCAAGACAGGCGTTGATATTATGTTTTGCCAACAAATTTGTTAAAAAAATACCGAAGTTTTTTGTTAAAAAAATAACAAAATTAGAGCTTTCCGGACGTATAATAACCCGACTTAGCCGTCAGCGTGCCGTATGCTTCCGTCAAGTATTGCTTGCCGAATCCGACCGGCTTGTCGTCTTCGGCGCGAATCAGACGGTTGACAACGAGCAGGGGAGCGTGTCCCTCAAGACCCAGCGCGTCGCATACGTATGGCGGCGGTGTTTCAAGCCCGATCGTCATCTCCGTATGAATAGACATCGGCGTAAATCGCGTTTCAAACATGTCGGGGAATTCAGCGAAGTGAAATTCAAACTCAATGCTGGGCGTACCGCGCTCGTAGGGAATAAACTTCTCGTCATAGGCAATCGTTTGGCCGCCCTTTTCAAGAATGCGCCGTGTGACGATCGTCATCTGCTGTTTTTTAAGCTTTAAAACGTCGGCAATAGCTTCGTCGGGCTCAATGATATTGACCTCCTGAAAGCGGAAACGCCCACACGGTGCCGTATCGCCGAAAAAAAGCGTGAACATTGTATACTTCGGCTGCAAAACAAAATGGCCTTTACCGTGCCACGATTTTATGAGCCCTTCACCGACAAGGACATCCAGGCTTTTGCGGACGGTGACGCGGCTTGTCTGAAAGCGGGAGGCCAGCTCGTTTTCGGACGGGAGCATATCGCCGGGCTTGTAGGCACCGGCAAGAATGCCCTTGCGCAGCGTACATGATATTTTTAAGTATAGCGGTTCTTCCATGTTGTTCTCCCTTGCCGCTTGCAGAAAAGTGCTGCGGGCACATTTGATAATGCGGTCAGACTTCCGTAAATGTCAGCCTCTGGCGCAGGCCGTTGCTGACGACGTCATATATCATGCAGCCCGGTGTCTTTGTTATCTCAAAGCTGATATCATTTCCGTCAAACTTATTGGCGACGTAAGCCGACACGTCTTCAATCTCGATTTCTTCAATGAAAACATCTCGCATCTGATTGCCGCTGCAACTGTTGAAAATTTCCCAGATCATTTCGTAACTCTTTTTCATAATGCCTCCGATCTGTTTGTACGTACCGCTGACCTGATTGTATAATTGCCGAACTTGTATCGTCAAGTAAAAAGACGTCATAATGATAACAAATTATCTTTGAATTGGAATGTTTTGTTTGGAGCGAATTGATAAAAGGAGAGATTTGTGTTGACACTAATTTAAATAGCTTTATAATAATTTTAATGAGAACGATTCTCATTTTAAGCGCAATGACTTTAGTTTGTGAATATACGTATGAATATTCGCATGTTACGTGAAATTCTGGAAACGACAAAGAAAAACGGAGGTAATTACATGCATCACAGCGGTTACCATCAGCATCACGACGATCACCATCATAACCACGACGGTCATCACGACCACGAGCATACACACGGTAAGGACAACGGCAACCTAGACCACCATCACGGCGGCGGCCATGACGATTTGCTCCCGGGTATCGGAGAGGCGGCAGCCTTTGTGCGCTATATGGTTGAGCACAACGCGCATCACGCCGAGGAGCTGGAGAACCTGGCGCATAGCCTTGAGCATCTGCAGCGCAGCCAGGAAGCCGAAGATATCCGCCGCTGCCTGAAGGATTTCAAGAAGGCTGACGAGCACTTGCAGGACGTTTTAAACCGGCTCGTCTGAGGAGGCTTATTATATGTGCTTATCAAAGGTATACGGGAAAAATGATACCGCCGTCCTCTTGAATAATATTCAAAAAGTTGTTTTGGACGGCGACGACATTGTTTTCACCGATCTGCTTGAAAATGAAACGCGTCTGCACGGCAAACTTTTGTCAGCCGATCTTGTCAGCGGGAGAATTATTATTGACACAGGCAACGCATAGCCTTTATATGTGAATCTTAAGACTGGAGAAAAAACATGACACCCATTACGATTGCCGTTGCCGGGAAAGGCGGAACAGGCAAAACAACACTGTGCGGCATTATTGTGGACTATCTTGCAAAGAGCGGCAAAGGGCCGATTTTGGCCGTTGACGCCGACCCGAATTCTAACCTGAATGAAGTTTTGGGGGTGGAAATCCAGACGACGCTTGGTGAAATCCGCGAAAAAATGCAGTATAAGGACAATGAAAACGAAGAGCTCCCTTCCAGCATGACAAAGCAGGAATACACGGAGTATATGTTTAACGATGCGCTTATCGAGGAAGACAATTACGACATGCTCGTCATGGGGCGCACACAGGGCGCCGGCTGCTACTGCTATGTCAACGGCGTTTTAAAAACGCAGATTGACAAGTATAAGGGTGGGTACCGCTACATTGTCGTCGACAACGAAGCGGGGCTTGAGCACATCAGCCGCGGTATTCTTCCCCGCATCGATATTCTCTTAATGGTCAGCGACGCCTCGCGCCGCGGGATTCAGGCTGTCGGGCGTGTTGCCGTTATGGTGGAGGAACTGAAGCTCAAGCCCGGTGTTGCAAAGCTCATCATCAACAGAGCGCCGAACGGTCAGCTTGACGCCGGCTTATTAGAGGAAATTGAAAAACAGAAGCTCGACCTTATCGGCGTCGTGCCGCAGGATGAAACGATTTATCGCTACGATGCAGACGGAAAACCCAGCTCCGAGGTGCCCGAGTCAAGCCCTGTCAAAATAGCGATGCGGGAGATTCTCGGTAAGCTTGGCTTATAAATCACAACATACTATCAGGAGGTAACATCTATGAGCGTATTAACAGATCTGATCTATGCCGGGTCCAACGCTGTTGCCGGTTTGACAGAAGGTGCCGTTAACGATGCCATAGCCAAATACGGCGCGGACTGTAAAGTGGCTTTCCCGGATACCGCTTATTTCTTCCCGACGATTTATGCCGCAACGGGTGTAAAAGTGACAAAGCTGGGCGATCTGCCGGCCTGCGTCGGGGTCCTCAAGAGCCTTATTACGAATAAAGAAGATATCGGCGACGCCTTGAACGCCGGCCTCGCCACCGCCGTCGGCGCGGAAATTCTCGAAGGTCTTAAATGGGCCGCGGGTGGAAACCCCTATGAAAACGAGGGCGGCATCGGTTTTGTGCCTGACCCCGTCATCCGCTCGCTCGGCGTGCCGCTCGTCACCGGCGATATTCCCGGTGTCGCGGTTGTACTTGGTAAAGCAGACGACACGACGCAGCTGGCGATGGTCCTCAAAGAGTACCAAACGAAAGGTATTCTGACCTTCCTCATCGGCGACGTGATCGATCAGGCTGCCGCCGAGGGCGTCAAAATGGGCCTTGATTTCCGAATTGTTCCGCTTGGCCATGACGTGACAGCCGTTATCCATGTTGTTACCGTCGCCATCCGCGCGGCGCTCATCTTCGGCGCCGTCCAGCCGGGCGACCTCGCGGGGCTTCTGAAATATACAAAGGAACGCGTTCCCGCGTTTGTCAATACCTTCGGTGCGCTGAACGAAGTCGTCGTCTCCGCCGGTGCCGGCGCTATTGCTTTGGGCTTCCCGGTCATTGTCGACGTTGACCTCGGTGAAAATCAGGTTCCCGGTGCGCTTGTGTCCGTGACCAATCACGTGGACACGGTCAAACGCTCGCTGGAGCTGCGCAACATCAAGGTCAAAGTGAAGAACATCGATATCTGCATGGGTTTCGCCTCTGCCTTTGAGGGCGAAATCATCCGTAAAAGCGATATGCACGCCGAATTTTATTCCGGCACCAATCCGACCTGCGAGCTCGTCGTCATGCGTAATATCGATGAGATTGTAGACCACAAAATCACAATTGACGGCCCCGATTTTGACGGGACGGCACCCGTTGAGCTCCCGCTGGCGACGTATGTCGAGGTTGCTGGAGCTAAAATGCAGGTTGATTTTGAGCCGGTCATTGAGCGTAAAATTCACCACTGGTTCAACTATGTCGAGGGTGTCATGCACACCGGCCAGAGAAACCTCTTCCGTCTGCGCATCAGCAAGGAAGCCTACCAGAAAGGCCTGCGCCTGAAGGATCTAGCCGAGGTTATCTATCATGAAGTGATGGATGAATTCGACAGCGTCGTTGACAAGTGCCAGGTCACGCTGATTACAGATAAAGCAAAGGTCGAAGCGCTCCTCAATAAGGAAGCCATGCCGCGCTATCAAGCCCGTGACGAGCGCCTTGCCTTGATGACGGACGAAAGCGTCGATACATTCTATACCTGCACACTCTGTCAGTCGTTTGCCCCATCACACTGCTGCGTCGTGACGCCGGAGCGCCTCGGCCTCTGCGGTGCTGTCTCCTGGCTGGACGCCAAGGCGACGAAAGAGCTTACACCGGCGGGCCCCTGCCAGCCGATCACAAAGGTCGGCTGTACCGACGAGCGCACCGGCGCTTACACAGAGGTCAACAAAATTGTTGCCGAAGCAACGCACGGCGCCCTTGAACGCGTCACCCTCTATTCAATCATGGAAGACCCGATGACGAGCTGCGGCTGCTTTGAATGCATCTGCGGCATTCTGCCGGAAGCAAACGGCGTCATTATTGCCAACCGTGAATACTCCGGCGTCACTCCCACGGGTATGACGTTTGGTGAGCTGGCCTCGATGACAGGCGGCGGCGTTCAGACGCCGGGCTTCATGGGTCACGGCCGCCACTTCATCTCCTCAAAGAAATTTGCCTCGGCCGAAGGCGGCATTGAGCGCATCGTCTGGATGCCCAAAGAGCTCAAATCCGACGTTGCGGCCCGCCTGAACAAAACCGCAAAGGAATTATACGGTATTGAGAATTTCGCGGATATGATCTGCGACGATTCGATTGCTACCGAATCTGAAGCTGTGCTCGCATTCTTAACGGAGAAGGGACATCCCGCTCTGGCAATGCAGCCAATTATGTAATTTTCAATGAATAAAGTAATCTTTCAATTTGAAGGCGGCGGAGATGTAACAATCTTCGCCGCCTCCGGCGAAAATCTCCTCGATTTAGCCAAAAAGGCCAACGTCGTGATTGACGCGCCTTGCTCCGGCAACGGCTCCTGCGGGAAATGCCGCGTGCAGCTCATGAACGGTGACCTCAAGTGTAAGAAATCACTCCATCTCGATGATCGGGAATTTGTCGAAGGCTGGCGTCTGGCCTGCACGGCAACGATCATCGGCGACGTCAAGGTTTTAGTGCCTGACATTGCCTCGGCATTTAAATACAGGATGAAAACGGCCGACTTGTCGTCGCCGGAAGAAGTCCGTATTTTTAACGAACTGCAGGATAATCTGTTGGCGGCCGGTCTTCAGCAAAACAGCCTTGTCAGATCTTTTTCGATCCGGATGGACGAGCCCACGCTGTCCGATACACTGCCGGACAATGAACGCTTTATGCGGGCAGTCCGCGAGGTCACCGGTATCCAAGAGGTTGTTATCCCATTCCATGTTCTGAAGAGCTTGCCGGACATGCTCCGGGATAATAACTATGAACTGCGGTGCATCGGCGAAATGCATGATGACTTTGTCGTTATTCTCGACCTGATGAGCGACACCGGCATGGTACCCGTTTTGGGTGTTGCCATCGATATCGGCACGACGACGGTCTCGGCGCTGCTTGTTGATATGGACACGGGAAAAATCATCGCGAAGGGCAGCGCAGGTAACGGGCAGATCCGCTATGGGGCCGACGTGATCAACAGGATTATTGAACAGCAGAAAAACGGCGGCATCGACAAGCTGCAAAAAGCCATCATCGGCGAGACGCTTGAACCACTGATCGACATGCTCTGCGACAACGTCAATCAGAAAAAGTGCCGTATCTTCCATATGACAGTTGCGTCCAATACGACAATGAATCATCTGCTGCTTGGCATCAACGCCGACTATCTGCGGATGGAGCCTTACATCCCGGCGTTTTTTGAAATCAACCCAATTTTCACACGCTTTATCGGCATCCGCCTCGCCGTCGGCGCGCGCCTGAGCATTGCCCCTAATATCGGCAGCTACGTCGGCGGCGATATCACCGCCGGAACGCTTGCGAGTATGATCTGGCATAAGGATGAGCTCTCCATGCTCATCGACCTCGGCACCAACGGCGAAATCGTTTTTGGTAACAAGGACTTTATGGTGTCGTGTGCCTGTTCGGCTGGACCCGCCTTTGAAGGCGGCGACATCAGCTGCGGCATGCGCGCCATGCACGGTGCCATAGAAGCATGCACCATTGATGCCGAGACAATGGAACCGCATATGACGATTATTGGTAAAATCCGTCCCGTCGGTCTCTGCGGTTCCGGCATTATCGATGTTATTGCCGAACTGTTCCGGACAGGCATCATCAACGGAAAAGGCAAATTCGTGCGAGAGGGCCGGCGCGTTAAGCACGATGAATTCGGCTTCGGCTGCTATATTCTGGCGTTCCCGGAGGAGTCGGCCAGCGGCCGCCAAGTCTGTATCAATGAAATTGATATTGATAATTTCATCCGGGCAAAAGGCGCTATTTTCTCGGCTGTCATGACGCTTGTCACCGCACTCGGCTTTGCGCCGGAGGATATCGAGCATATCGACGTTGCGGGCGGCATCGGCAGCGGTATTAACATCAAAAATGCCATCCGGATCGGCATGTTCCCTGACGTACCCCTTGAGAAATACAGCTACGTTGGCAACTCTTCGCTCGCTGGCGCTTATGCGGCGCTCGTTTCGGAGGATGCCTCTTCCAAGCTTGAGGAAATCTCCAAGAGCATGACGTATTTGGAGTTGTCCACGCAGCCCGGCTACATGGATTCATTCATCGCAGCCTGTTTTCTGCCACACACGAATGCGTCGCTCTTCCCGTCTGTAGAGGTGAATGGATGACGGAAATAATCAATAACAAAGAGGGCGTGCCGCTCGGTATTTACACAGAGCGCTATAAGGCGCTCAATGTTTCAGAGGTTACGGCGCGCTGCGGCGCACCGTTTGACTCGGCGCGCGGTGCTTTCGTCCTGTGCGTCTACGGGAATACGCTCTACGCCGCCTGGCCCGAATGGGCGCTCCAGCCTGATGACCCCGCGACGTGCCCAAAAGCCCTTCACAGTGGACCGGCAAATATCCTGATGATTCGCTTCCTCCTGGAAGGGCGGGATGTCCCCGCGGCCGGTCAGTACCTTGCCTATCGGGAGCTGCCCTGGGGCGAGGTGTATGACAAGAATTTTCAGGGCCGTTGTATCAAACGGCTGGCCTTCGGCTTTGGCAGCCGGATTGACGCGTTTAAGAAGGGCGCGCTGGCGCTCGGCGGTATTGAATCAAACCGGGCGGACGCCTCGTTCGATCTGCCGTATATCGGCGATGTCGTCATTCGACTGACGCTTTGGGCGGGGGACGATGAGTTCCCACCGCAATCCCAATGGCTTTTTTCCGACAACACGCCGCAGGCGTTCACAGCCGAAGATGTTGCCGTCGTCGGCGACGTGCTGATTGAAGCGTTGAAAGAGCTGTCAAAATAGACTCAATGAAAACAATAAACCGGCGGGAGCATTTCCCGCCGGTTTTGTTTGCCTGTTTTGCCGTTCTTGCCGTCTTACTTCAACAGAATTTCAATAGCCTTGTTGAGCTCGTCAATCGTCACGGTGTCGCCTGATTCAACGGCGTCCACGATGCAGTGGTCAATATGGTCCTTGAGAATGATCTTGGACGTACTATTGATGGCCGAGCGGACGGCGGCCAGCTGAATGAGCACCTCGGAGCAATCGCGCCCCTCCTCGACCATATGTTTGACGGCGTTCAAGTGACCGATGAGCTTAGAAAGCCGGTTCAATACGGCTTTCGTATTCTGGTGGGTATGGGCATGTGTATGAAAAGGCGCCTCGCCGTCGTGATGTGAATGACTAACGTCCTCCGCTGTTGATGGATTGCTGTGATGGCGTCTCGGCCTATTATCGAAAAAAATGTCTTCAGTCATCATAACCATTCACTCCTCATGCTGGGATGGTGTTGTTTACGATAGTTAAGCCAATTATATAATGGGCGTTCTTCACGGTCAACATCTTTTGGGTACACCAGGAACCGCCGGTCAGTTGCGATTAAAACTTGTAATATTTTTCTGTATTTGTGTAAAAAAAAGAGATATCGACAGAAATAACCCCCAGGGGAGCTTGCTGGGCGCGATGGGCCTTGATACGATAAGGTCATAAAAATTATCAGTGGAGGTCACGTGATGCATATACCTGACAACTACTTAAGCCCGGCGACGTGTGTCGTTATGGCCGCGGCGGCTGTACCCGTCGTGGCGGTTTCCATTAAGAAGGTTCGGGAGGAAATTTCACAGGCCAAAATGCCGCTTCTAGGAATCGGCGCGGCCTTTTCTTTTCTCACAATGATGTTTAATGTGCCGCTGCCCGGCGGCACGACAGGGCACGCCGTCGGCGGGACGTTGATTGCCATACTGCTCGGCCCATATTCGGCCTGCATTTCCGTTGCCGTTGCGCTGATCATTCAGGCGCTTTTATTTGGGGATGGCGGTATCCTCGCGCTGGGCGCCAATATCTTCAACATGGCCATCGTCCTCCCGTTTGTCGGATATTTTATTTATAAATTCATCCGGGATCGATTTGGCTCTGCTAAAGGCGAAATCGTCGGTGCTGCCGTAGGGTCTTATGTCGGCCTCAACGCCGCGGCGCTCTTGACGGCTGTTGAATTTGGCCTCCAACCACTTCTCTTCCAAACGGCCGCGGGGCAACCGCTATACTGCCCCTATCCGCTTTCTGTCTCCATCCCGGCTATGATGATTCCGCATTTACTTGTGGCCGGTGTTGTTGAAGCGGTTTTCACCGTCTTTATCTATAGCTTCATTAAGCGCGTTTCGCCGGGCATGATTTATGAAGGAAAAGCAACGCGCCCGAAAGCCATTTACGGTCTGCTTGCAGCACTCATCTGCCTGACCCCGCTGGGGCTCTTGGCCGCCGGGACAGCCTGGGGCGAATGGGGTGCCGATGAAATCAGCACCGTTTTGTCGGGCGGCACTATGCTCGGCTTTGTCCCGCAGGGGATGCAAAATGGCTTTAGCTTCAAATCGTTATTGCCCGATTATGCCATTACCGGGCTGCCGGAGATTGCCGGGTACATCATCTCCGCTGTGCTGGGTGTCGCCATTCTCATTATCGCCTTTAAAATCCTGGCAGCTTTCAAGAAAAATAAAGCAAACGTTTAGGAGCTAATTTATGCCGGAATGGCTTTTAACATCAGAACAGTATGAGCCTGTCAAAGACAAGGATACTTTTATTAACAAAAGTATCCTGTCGATGATCGGCCTCATTGCGCGCATAAAAGCGCAGGATTCAAGAGGGAGAGACCTGTTTGGCGTTAACCCCGTCGTCGCCGTTTTTATGACATTTTTGCTCGTCGTTCTCGTTTCGCTGGTGCGCTATTTTTCGTTCGTGCTCATTGTTATTACGTTCTTAATGTTGGTTTTGTGCCTTATGCCCGCTGGAGATATTATAAAAGTCCTGCGCGTGAGCTTCGTTGTCACGGTGTTTACATTCATCATTTTGCTGCCTGCCGCCTTTTTCGGCAATCACCTGAGCCTGACGCTCATCCCGGCCAAGGTGTTTGCCTCGGTTACAGCCGTCAATATCCTCGCGCACGTCTATCGCTGGAATCGCCTGATTGCCGCCCTGCGGGTCTTCCGTGTGCCAAACCTTCTAATTTTCGTCCTTGATATCACACTCAAATACATCATCATGCTGGGCGAGTTTTCTCTTGAGATGCTCTATGCGCTCAAGCTGCGCTCCGTTGGCAAAAACACCGAAAAATACGCGTCGCTTTCCGGCATCGCTGGGACGATGTTTCTCAAATCGCGTGTGATGGCAGAAGAGCTGCACGAATCCATGGTCTGCCGTGGTTTTACAGGGACATATAAAACAGCTGCCGCTTGGCGTTTTTCATTCGCCGACGCCGTCTATATTCTTATGAATGCCGGTATACTGGCCGTCTATATTTATATCAGCCGAGGTTAACATGATTGAGCTTCAAAATGTCAATTTTTCGTATGACGGGCATCTGGCCCTCCGTGATATTAATTTAAAACTTGGGCGGGGCGAAGCCGTATCGCTCCTCGGTGCAAACGGCAGCGGCAAATCGACGCTGTTAAAGCTTATTAACGGACTCATCGCGCCAAGCAGCGGAACATATCTGTTCGAGGGGACTGAAATTAACCCCAAAAAGCTGCGCGACACGGTGTTTTCCAAAGCGTTTCACCAAAAGATCGGATTTGTTTTTCAAAATTCCGATACGCAGCTTTTCTGCCCGGACGTTTACGATGAAATCGCCTTCGGTCCACGGCAAATGGGCCTTGACGAAAAGGCTGTCGCGGCGCGGGTTGAAGACTGTCTGCAGCTACTAAAGCTCGAAGACTTCAGAAACAGGCAGCCGTATCACCTGAGCGGCGGCGAGAAGAAAAAGGTGGCGATTGCCTGTGTGCTCGCGCTCAATCCGGAAATTCTAATCCTCGATGAGCCGATGAACGGGCTCGACCCGCGCTCCGAGCGCTGGCTTGTCGCCTTTCTCCGACAGCTGAACAAGGCGGGCAAAACACTGCTCCTGTCAACGCACAATCTGGAGCTGGTGCAGGAAATATCGCAGCGTGCCGTTTTATTTGACGAGACGCATACGATCGCAGCCGACCTTGAAACGAGGTGCCTGATGGATGATATCGAGCTGCTCAAGCGCGTCAATCTGGTCGACGAATTCTATCATCGGCATGAAGACAGCGGGCACGGGCATTATCATATTCACAATTATTAATGCGTTTTTCAATTCAGTCAGAAGACCGGCTAAGGCCGGTCTTCTGCTATTGATGGCTTAATCCCTCGGAAAACATTAATCAGTACATGATAATTGAAGAAAATAAAAGCAAGAGGGGGTGTGAACGCATCTGGATGCCATAATAGTCAACAATGGTCAAATTTGGCGCGTTTACGTCCTGCTCCTAATTTGACCTTTACTGACTATTGGTTTAAAATTGACTTAAATCAGTATAGCTCGAAATGGGAGGTGACGCGTATGGATTTTAAGGACTATTATAAGGTTCTCGGCGTTGAAAAGAGCGCGTCGGCGGAGGAGATCAAAAAAACGTATCGGAAGCTCGCCAAAAAGTATCACCCTGACACGAACGCGGGCAGCAAGAGCGCTGAAGAAAAGTTTAAGGATATCAGCGAAGCGTATGAGGTGCTTGGTGACGCCGATAAGCGCTCTAAATACGACACGATGTATGACGACTTAAAGAGCGGGCGCGCCGGCGCCGGATTCGGCGGCGGTTTTGACCCGAATATGTACAGTAATTACGCCGCCGGTAACAACGGCGGGTATACGTATACCTGGAGCGGCGGAGACGGCGGCGCTGATTTCAGCGATTTCTTCAACATGTTTTTTGGCGGGCGCGGCGGCGGTTATGACGATCTGTTTGCCGGAAGAAGCCGCGGTTTTTCGGGCTATAACGCCGACGGGCAGGATATCGACGCCGTCGTGGGGATCGGCATCCGGGAGGCCTTTAAGGGCGGTGAGAAGACGATTTCACTTCAGACGCAAAGCGGTACAAAGACCGTTAAATTCAAAATTCCGCCCGGTATTCAAAGCGGGCAGAAAATAAAGCTCTCCGGTCTTGGCGGCCCGGCTGCCGGGAAGGGCAAGCCCGGCAATCTGTATCTTGAAATCAGCCTTAAACCGGAGGCCGGGTTCTCGTTCAACGGCCCTGATCTTGAAAAGACAATCGACGTCTATCCGTGGCAGGCGGCCCTTGGCGACAGCATCCGTGTCAATACGCTCGACGAGCGGCTGAGCGTCAAGCTCCCGGCGGGAATTCAAACGGGCGGCAAGCTGCGCGTTGCTGCGCGCGGCTATCCGGGTAAAAACGGCAAGAGGGGCGCGCTCAGCCTCGTTGTAAAACTTGTCAACCCGGGTGTTATCTCCGGTGAAATGAAAGCGCTGTATGAGCAGCTTGCATCAATTTCTAAAAAACAGACGGAAAATCAGTGATGTGAGAAGGGGGTTATGACATGACGATTGAAAAATTCACACAACGCGCGCAGGAGGCTATTGCCGCCGCGCAGGAAACAGCCTTGCGGCGCAATCATCAGCAGGTTGACGGCGAGCATTTGCATTTCGCGCTGTTAACGCAGACGGATGGCCTTATCCCGCGCCTTCTGGGCATCATGGGCGTTGAAACCGGCCAGCTCGCAGAAGATATTGAGCGGGAGCTTGACAAAATCCCGGGCGTCACCGGCTCCGGCAGTGAAAACCTCTACGCCGGGCGCCGGCTGTCACAGCTGCTGCTTGCCGCCGAGGACAGCGCCAAGCGCTTCGGCGACGCGTTTGCCGGTGTGGAGCACTTGTATCTGGCGCTTTTGGGTGAGCGGAACACGCCGTCCTCAAAGCTTTTTGCCAAATACGGCATTACAACGGAGAAGTTTTTAGCAGCCCTCAACGACGTGCGCAAAAATCAGCGCGTGACGAGCCAGAACCCCGAAAACACGTATGACGCCCTGCGTAAATACGGCACCGATCTCGTCGAGGCGGCGAAAAATGGTAAGCTTGACCCTGTCATCGGGCGCGATCAGGAGATCCGGCGCGTGATGACGATATTAAGCCGGAAGACGAAGAACAACCCGGCGCTCATCGGGGAGCCGGGCGTCGGCAAGACGGCCGTCGTCGAGGGTCTCGCGCAGCGCATCTGGAAGGGAGACGTCCCGGAGACGCTGCGGGACAAGACAATTTTCGCCCTTGACATGGGCGCGCTCATCGCCGGGGCCAAGTACCGCGGCGAGTTTGAAGAGCGCCTCAAGGCCGTTCTTGACGAGATTACACAGTCTGAAGGGCGCGTCATTTTATTCATCGATGAGATGCACAACATCGTTGGCGCCGGGAAGACGGAAGGCGCGATGGACGCGGGCAATCTTTTAAAACCGCTCCTCGCGCGCGGAGAGCTCCACTGCATCGGCGCGACGACGCTTAATGAATACCGCCAGTATATCGAAAAGGACGCGGCGCTTGAGCGGCGCTTCCAGCCGGTCACGGTGAGCGAACCGTCCGTTGAGGACACGATTTCCATCCTGCGCGGCTTGAAGGAGAAGTATGAGATTCATCACGGCGTGCGCATTACGGACGGGGCAATCGTCTCCTGCGCCGTCCTATCCAGCCGATACATCTCAGACCGCTTCCTGCCCGATAAAGCCATCGACCTCATGGACGAAGCGGCGTCGATTATCCGGACGGAAATTGACAGTATGCCCGCCGAGCTTGACGAGAAAAACCGCAAAATCATGCAGTTGGAGATTGAACGCGAAGCGCTGAAAAAGGAAAACGATCGCCATTCGAAAGAGCGGCTAGACGCCCTGCAGAAGGAACTCAGCGAGACAAAAGCGTCGTTCGAGGAGATGAGCGCCAAATGGCAGGCAGAAAAGCAGAACATCCAGAAGGTCAGCAAGCTCCGTGAAGAGATTGACCAGGTCAAGGCTGTTATTGAAAAAGCCGAGCGCAATTACGACCTGAATACGCTCTCAGAGCTCAAATACGGCCGCCTGCCGGAATTAGAGCGCCAGCTGGAGGCTGAGAAAAACAAGACAGACGCGCAGGACAACGCGCTCTTGCGCGAGGAGGTTACAGAAGAGGAGATCGCCGAAATCGTCGCCAGATGGACGGGAATCCCCGTCTCTAAACTGATGGAGGGCCAGCGGGAGAAGATACTTCATCTCAGTAAGACGGTTCATCACCGCGTCATCGGCCAGGATGAAGCTGTTGACGCTGTCTCTGACGCCATTTTGCGCTCGCGCTCCGGCTTATCCGACCCAAACAGGCCGATCGGTTCGTTTCTGTTCCTCGGGCCGACGGGCGTCGGCAAGACGGAGCTGGCCAAGGCGCTCGCCGAGGCTTTATTCGACACGGAATCAAACATCATCCGAATCGATATGAGCGAGTATCAGGAAAAGCACACCGTCTCTCGGCTCATCGGCGCGCCGCCGGGCTACGTTGGCTACGACGAGGGCGGCCAGCTGACGGAAGCCGTCCGCCGCCACCCGTACAGCATCGTCCTCTTTGACGAGATCGAGAAGGGCCATCCGGATGTCTTCAACACCATGCTCCAGATTCTTGACGATGGCCGCCTGACGGATGGGCAGGGACGGACGGTGAACTTTAAAAACACCGTTGTTATCATGACGAGCAATATCGGCAGCCAGTATCTGATGGAGGGCATCGACGCTGATGGTGACATCACTGAGTCGGCGCGCCAAAACGTGATGAGCGCGCTGCAGGCGCACTTCCGCCCGGAATTTTTGAACAGGCTGGACGAAACCGTCCTCTTCAAGCCGCTCTCCATGGATGAGATCATCCATATCATCGACCTCATTTTGGAGAAGACGGCGTCGAAGCTCAAAGATCAAAACATCGCCCTTGTCGTGACGGAAAAAGCCAAAAAACGCATCGCCGAAGAGAGCTACTCGCCCGTCTACGGCGCGCGGCCGGTCAAACGCTATGTTCAGAAAAACGTTGAGACGGCCGTCGCCCGCATCATCATGCAGGGGGATACCGTTGACGGCAGCACCTTCACCGTTGACGCTGACGACAGCAGCCTTCTGTTTCAGGTGAAAGACCCAGTAACGGCATAAAGAGAACGACTCTAACGAAAGCGGGGCGCTGATTTTCAGCGCCCCGATGTTGTTTTGGAGGGGCATTATTGAAAACGTGGCAGATGCGCTGGTTTAACATCATGGGATGATTGAAAAGCCGTCCGAAAACAGATAAAATATGTTTACGGTTATCTTCAAAACGCAGGGAAGGATATTTAATTATGAAAGAATTTAATGGAAGCCGGGGTTATATTGCCTCGGATGACTTAATGCGCAGTGTTAATATCGCGGTCGCCCTCCAAAAGCCTCTCCTCATTAAAGGGGAACCGGGAACGGGGAAGACGATGCTTGCCGAATCTGTGGCGGGGGCGCTTGGGATGGAGCTCATCGTCTGGAATATCAAGTCCACGACGAAGGCGCAGGACGGGCTATACGTGTATGATACGGTTCAGCGCCTATACGACAGCCAATTCGGCGGTGAGGGTGTTGATCAAATTGCAAAATATATCAAGCTGGGCAAGCTGGGCGTGGCGTTTAAAAACGAGAAGCAGGTTGTTCTCTTGATCGATGAGATTGATAAAGCAGACCTTGAATTCCCGAATGATCTGCTTTGGGAACTTGATAAGATGGCGTTTTACATCCCGGAAACAGGGGAGACCGTGAAAGCGGCGGTTCGACCTGTTGTTATCATCACGTCGAATGCCGAGAAAGAGCTGCCAGACGCGTTTCTGCGGCGCTGTATTTTTCACTATATTGCTTTTCCAGACCAAGAAATGATGGAAAACATCGTGCGTGTTCATTTTGAAAATTTGAACGACGCGCTCGTCCAACAAGCGCTCAAAACGTTTTATGCGATCCGCGCCATGCGTGGCATTCAAAAAAAGCCGAGCACCTCAGAGCTGCTTGACTGGATTGGCGCGCTGCAAATCGGCGGTATCACACCGCAGCGTCTTGCGGAAGAAATCCCCTTTATCGGGGTTCTGCTCAAGAAGGACGAAGATTTTGGCGTTCTCTCCCGCGCTGGGAACGCCAAGCGCGCTTTATAGAGCACCATGTTTACTTCTTTTTTCTATCTGCTCCGCGCCAAGGGACTGAAGGTGTCAACGCAAGAGTGGTTTGCCCTGCTCCGCGGGCTGCAGCTCGGGCTGCATAGATCAAGCCTCACGGGCTTCTATTATCTCGCGCGCGCGACGCTCGTCAAAACCGAGGCGGACTTTGACGCGTTCGATCTTGCCTTCATCGAGTATTTCGAAGGGATCAAATCGTATGACGATCTGCCGGAGGACCTCCTAAACTGGCTGTCCATATCGGGCGACGGCGATTTCGATGCGGATGCCTTTGCTGATCTGCCGCAGCTTGATTTGGAGGCGCTGCGCCAAAAGCTGGAAGGCAGGACGGAAGAAGAGCACGAAAGCCACGATGGCGACAGTATGTTTCTTGGCACCGGCGGTGCGTCACCCTTCGGCAATTCGGGCGATAAACCCGGGGGTATCCGCATTGGCGGGGTCAGCAAGCGCCAAAGCGCCCTTCAGGTTGCTGGGGCGCGGCGGTATTTGGACTTCAGAGAAGACAACGTCCTGGAAGACAGGCAATTTCAGATGGCTTTTCGTTCTTTACGGCAGTTTTCCGCCAATGAGGACGGGCCGAAGGATGAGCTGAAGCTTGAGGAGACGATTAGCGAGACGTCTGAAAATGCCGGGCGGCTGAAGCTCGTATTCGGACGACCTCGGCGCAACAGCGTCAAATTGCTTGTTTTGTTTGATTCGGGCGGCTCCATGCTCAGCTATGCTAAACTCTGCGGGTCTCTCTTCCAAGCCGCGAACAAATCCAATCATTTCAAAGACTTGAAAACGTATTATTTTCACAATTGCTTCTATGACCGGCTGTATACAACGCCGGCCTGCACCGAGGCTCACAGTGTTGAGACGGAGTGGGTGCTGCAAAATCTGAAAAGTGATTATCGCGTTATTGTGGTGGGGGATGCGGCTATGGCGCCGACAGAGCTGCTCCGGCCGGGCGGGGCTATTGATAACCGTCACCCCAATCAGGAGCCCGGTATTGAATGGATTCGCCGTTTTAGAAAAAAATTCGATAAAATGATCTGGCTCAATCCCGTTGAGCAAGCTACGTTGGATGAGGAACGCGGGTCAATGACGATGCGGCGTATTAAAGAGGAAGTACCGATGTATCACCTGTCTGTCGGCGGCCTGCAAGCCGGATTAAAAAGCCTCATAGCCGCAAGATAGAAGTGATTTCATGCTACGCTGACGAACAGGCCTGATTTTCAGGTCAAAGACCCGGCGAATAAAAAGGCAATAGCAGAAATAAAGCGGGGCGCTGAATATTCAGCGCCCTGCGGTGTTTGAGGGAGAAGGGGGAGTATGGCGGGGTTTGTGGTGTTATGAATCCTCTTGAGTTGAAAGCCAGCGATAATGAGCGTATCGCTCCATTTTATACGAACAGCTTTCGCAACAAACGATGATATCTTGGGGCATCTTCTGCAGCTACAGTCACAGCTTCAAGTTTTCCGGCGCTGATCATCTCTTCAATACGGAGAGCAACCCAAGCGTCTCCAATGCCAAGCTGATATTTCCCGAGTACCCGGCCAATGACCATTGCTTCATGAAACGTTATATTTTCCGCTTCGATTTCACGAATGATAAAGTCATCGTATAGAGTTTCCGGTGCGCTGACCAACTGCCCATTGAGCATTGCGCGCAACGGTGCATTTTCTTTTTGTAGTGCCTGCCAATGGAAAGCGCAACTTTTGCAGAATATGGGTGGCGCAGGTCTTTGCAAAGCAAGATATTTATGCCACTCTCCGGGTTGCACTTCACCCCAGCCAACATAGCGTACTATAGTGCCATTCTCGTCAATCTCCCAATCCGGAAGCTCGACAAGAGATACCTGACCGTAGTTTGCTTCCAGCGAATTTAATTGCGCCATTAACCAAAAGAGTCCGCAAAGCTCGTCTGGTTTATTACTATACCATATGCGCAGGGATTCTTCCTTTGCTGCGCGGGCACAAACCGTTTTCAAATTATCCTTTGCCAATAGCAGCAGTTCATGAGCAGCCTCATGCCCAATATTATTAGGATAGACACTATACAAGCGTTCCAGCTCCTGTTGCCGCCGGATACCGGGTTCATGCTCCGAAATATCGCCGACACTCAGCGCCAAGGTGAATCCCAAAATATCATCAGGTGTGCCATCCATAGGATTGGCGCGTTCCATCAGTAAACGGCCCTTTTCCACTTTTAGACTTCCACAGGCACTATCGCTAAAGACGATTTCAATCATAACATTTTCTTTTCAGTTGTACCATTATACTTAAGTCAACAACTGTATTATATTCCCTGAAAAGATATTATTCAACAGAGAGATTTTAATTAAAAACAAAACCCGCCCAAAGGGCGGGTTTTGTTGCGGATTTAAGAAGATTCTTATTTCACAGCGTCGAGGGTGATGGCAGAAACGGCGGGGCCGTCATCATAACCACCGACATAGCTTTCGCCGCAAGCCGTAATCGAAGCGAACGTACCGGCGGTACGGCCTTCCTTGATGAGCGGATTGCCAGCTTTGTCAAACATCGGGGTGGAGTTATTGAGGAGCTGGATAGCGCCGGTGCCGGTGACGCCCGTCACAACACCGCTGTAAGCGACAGCGCCGTCGATCCAGAGCTTGACGTTTGTGCCGGTAGAGACATCCTGCATAGCGAGGATGAAGTAGTGATACTTACCGTCGCCGACATTCACTTTCGTGTCTTTGACGACATCCTGCTTCACAAGCTTACCGGAAGCATCGGTGTAATTGCGCTGAATCTGAACATCGCCGCCAACGGTAACGATGGCGAGGGCTTTTGTCACGGAGTCGTCAGCGAGCGTATTGAACGGTGCTGAGTCCTTAAAGATAACGGCGCTGTTGAGCTGGTCGGCCTGCGGCTCGGAAAGCTTCATCTTGAACTTGAAGATACCGTCGCCATACTGGGCGGGTGTGCCGTCCTTCAGAAGGACAGCGCTGGCAAAATAGGAATCCTTCGCAGGGTCTGTCGTGAGTGTGCCGGACGTTGTGGACGTCGCTACAAGTGTTCCGCTGTTACCCTTGAGCATGACGACCGGGTTTGTTTCACCGCGCGGGGCGGCAATCGTTGCCGTCGTCGTTGTGTCAGTTGCGATGATGTTCGTTCTGTCCCAGTTGTCGGACTTGTTCTGTCCCTCTGTGAAGCTTGTCATGACCGTTGAGAAATCAAGAGTCTGCAGGGTTGCAGCGGACGTACCGGGCTGCTCGGATGCATTCGGCGTACCGGTGCTCGAGGGCTTGCATCCGGCAAAAAGCATCACAACGGTGGCGACTGATATCGCCGTGGCCAATACTTTTTTGAGTGAACTGTGGTTTTTCAAATCTGTTACCTCCTAAATATTTTTATTTGAACGGCTTTGCCGGTTCATGCTGTCTGGTGTGACATTGCCAATAGCGTTAAAAGCGGGCATAACGACTTTTAAAAGTGTCCCAGTTAGGGTGCCCATGATAACGCCGGAGATGAGAAGAACAGGGAGATAGGCGAAGACAAGCGCAGTTCCAAGGAGAAACGAGGCGACAATAATCTGCCCTAAGTTGTGGGTGATGGCACCCGCGATGCTGATGATTAGATACGATATATTCTGACGGACGAGCAAGAGCAGCAGCATCATGACGAGAGCCGAGAGGATACCGCCGGAAAAGCTCATCAGAAAAGCGGTGAACCCGCGCATGAGAAAAACAAAGGCCGACTTTAAAAAAACGATGGTAAATGCCGAGCGCCGTCCGAGGAAGAAAAGGCAGTACATTGTCACAATATTAGATAGGCCGAGCTTGACGCCGGGCGGCAGCATTGGCAGCGGCGGCAGAAGATACTCAACTGCTGTTAATGTGATAGAAAGCGCAAAAAGAAGACCCATGAGTGTCAAATGTGACGTATTGACACGGCGCTGATTTTTCATCTGTTTATCTTTCATTGACACGACCGTTTTCTAATGGATATAGGTGTCGGCCCCTGATTTTGAAGCAGTAGAGGCGACAATTTGGACGGCGACTTTGTTCGGCAGGCAGGCGGCACTTTCGCCGGGACGGCTTAAAAAGCCTGACCTGATGCAGATTTTATCGGGGCACGTTGACTCGTAAAAGCAGATTTTGCCGTCTTTGATGAGCAAGGTCACATTCGGCTGGCCGGGAACGGGGAATTCATCGTTGAGACCTTGTACCAATTCAACGGTTTTAACGAGCTTTGTGTCATAATAGATCATCGCCATCGGCGCGGCGGTTTGGTCGGTCAAGAAATATTTAACAGCGAAAATAGCAACGGCAAGGAGCAGGATGCCCGTGATGACGACGAGATCCTTCTTCGAAAAGAATTTCCTGTTTTTCTGCATATCCGGCATTGTTTGCTCCGTTATGCAAAGCTTCCGCTTTGCTGATAGTATTATCCATGTACCGCGCGGCTATCCGCGCAGCATCAAGCGTCAATAGACGCGCGCTTTAATCTTTTCGAGAAGCGACAGTAAGAGGTCCCGTTTGGGCCCGAGGACACCGTCAAGAATCTTCTCGGCTTTGTCGCAGTATTTCCCGGCAACGGCCATCGTCCGGTCGACACCGCCCAGCGCGATAACCTCGGCAGCAACGGCAATCGCGCCGCGCGTGTCAAGCGGTGCCTTGAGAGATGCCTGAAGCGATGGCTTTTGCATGAGAGCGAAAATGAGCGGCAGTGTGACGACGCCGTCATTTAGATCGTGACGGACCGGCTTTTTCATTGTTTGGTCGTCTGACTGATAATCAAGGCAGTCGTCCGTTAACTGAAAAGCCATCCCAATATAATGGCCGAAGCGCGCGAGACGGCGGGCCTCTTTTTCGTCCGCGCCGCCAATAAGCGCGCCCGAATAGAGCGCCAACGCAAAAAGGGCGGACGTTTTTCCGGCGATAATCCGAAAATACTGGCGGATGGTCAGGGCCGTGTCACCGTGGTGCTGCATTTCACGCATTTCACCAAGGCAGAGCTTCGACATCGTCTTGGCGATATCCAGAAACCGGCTCTGAAAATGTTCCGACAGCTCGGCCGTCAGCAGAAAGCATTTACAGAACAGATAGTCGCCGGCGATGACGGCCGATTTGTTTCCGTAGTGCTCACGGACGCTCGGCAGGCCGCGCCGCGTGTCGGCGTTGTCTATAACATCGTCATGGACGAGTGACGCCAGATGAAGCATCTCCATCGCTGCAGCGGCAACGAGCGCGTTTTTCGGGACATTGCCCGCGTCGTCAGACGCGGCCGCCATCAGGAGAAGCGCTCTGAAGTTCTTGCCTTCCGACAGTGTTAAATGGTGCATCATTTCAGAAACAAGCGCATCCGAGTCTAACAGGGAGCTGCGGATCAAATCTTTCACAACAGCGAGCGCGGCGGTGTATTCTATTTTTTCAGGCAGCTGCTGTTTAGTCATTATACAAATAAAGCTTTCTGGCGATTTTTACGTTCTTCCAATGTTTTTTCAAGAACGGCATCGCGTAGTAATCGAGGCCGAACGTTCTGCCTGCGCCGATAAGAAGCGCAATAGCAGCAAAGATCATCCACCACTGGGCCATATACATACCGGTCGTCATGAGGAACATTGACTGCAGCACGATGGAGTAACCGGAGGAAATGAAGGTGAACAACCCAAGGATCAGAAGGACGCCGACAGTGATCTCAGAGATGACGACAAGTGTCTGGAAGAACATCTGCTGGCCCGCAGTCTGTGTCATAAACGTTGTAGTAAACCAGTCCATCAGGCCCATCTGAATTTTAACGGCAATGTCCGTCGCCTGAATGGCGATGACCTTGAAAAGGCCAAGGATATTCCAGTTGAACAGGAGCGACACGGCCGGTGCGGCGGCGGCCCCGCTGGCGGCTGTTGTGGCGCTGGAGGTAGCGTCCGTTGTGCCAGGATTGCTCAGAACACTTGTAAAGACATCCGAGGCGCCTTTAAAGTAGGCGGCCAGCTTCGGTGACTGCAGCCAGCCCTCGCTGATTTTTAAAATGCCCTCATAGACCCAGATAGCCCCAAGGAAGACGCGGAGCGGCACGAGCAGAAAGCTCGGCGTGCGGTTGGAAAAATGACCGCCCAAAAAGCTGCGGCAGTTACGGATTTTAAAGAATTCATAGCCAAGGTAACTGGCGATCTTATTCCAGCCGAGAACCTGGATAAAATAAATCACATTAATAAAGTGCTTGGCGAACATCGCGAAGAAGGAGGCCAGAGATATTTTGTTTTTGGCAGTGCCGACGTAAGCGGCGGCATACCGGCCACCGATGCTCAGCATCGCACCGTGGAACTTGGGCTCGTATTTCTCCATACTGCCGGCACCGGTGATTTCGGCAGCAATATTGTTGGCAACGGTGTGCGCGCACTGCTCGGCATTTTCAACCATCTGCGGTACCGGCGCTTTTTCGCCTTCCGGCACGTAAAAAACATTATCGCCGGCGACATAGACATTTGTTTTGCCCTCGGCGCGGAGGCAGGCATCCGTTTGAAGACGCTCGCGGCCCGCTTTTTTGAGCGTGGCTTGTTTAACAACGTCAGAACCCTCGATACCAGCCGTCCAGATAATGGTCGCTGTCTCCTCACGGAAAAGCGTTTCGCCGCGTTTGAGCTCAATAAACGTCTCGCCAACGGCTGCGACGCCTGTTTTTAAAACAACCTCAACGCCCATCTTTTTCAAACGGCGCTCCGCTTTCGCGGAAACCTTCGGCGGGAAGTTTGGAACAGCGCGGTCAAGCATATCGACATTGACAATTCGGACAAGCTCGCGGTCAATTTCAAATTCGTCGCAGAGGATTGGCACCCATTCGGCCAAGTCGCCGGCCGCCTCGACACCCGTAAAACCGGCGCCGACGATATAAAACGTCAGAAGACGGCGCTTTGATGCGTCATCTGTCTCGGAAACAGCCTGCTTAAACATATCGATGACACGGTTTTTTAGCAGAACGGCATCATCAAACGACCAGAGCTTGTACGAATATTCCTCGGCGCCCGGCGTGCCGAAAAACGTCGGCTTCGAACCGGTCGACAGCACAAGATAATCATACGAATAAGTACCGGTCTTCCCGGTGAGGATTCTTTTGTCATAATCGATGGCGGTGATTGTGTCAAGAACGACGTCAACCTTCCGCCCGGCAAATATCTTTTTCAGACTGATGCGGACGCTGTCGCCCGGGACACGGTTGAAAGCAACCTCATGCAGCTCCGTCAGCATCGTATGGTACGGGTGCTTGTCGATGAGCGTGATTTTGACGTCCGTCTGTTTCTTCAGACGCTTGGCAAGCTTTTTGGCTGTCAGGACACCGGCGTAACCGGCGCCGACAATGACAATGTTTTTTTCCATGGACTTCAACCCCTTTACTGAATTCCGCTCTGAGACGGAAGTTATTGTTGACTTTTTTCTATAAATAAACAATAATCGGTTTATTACTGACTTGTGGAGTTATCAATGAAACGATCTTATTATGTCCTGTCGGTTGCGCTTTCCGTCATTATCCTGCTGGCAGCCGTCGTTACTGCCGTTATTATGTTTAAAAAGAAAGACACGACACCTGTTTCTGATACGAAATTTCTGCTGAACACGATCTGCTCAATCACGCTGTACGACAAACAGCAGCAGTCTCTCATTGACGGGTCGTTCGACGTTATTTCGCATTATGAAAATCTCTTCAGCACGACAGTTGAGGGCAGTGATATTTACAAAATCAATCACGCTGCCGGTGAGCCGGTAACGGTTGACAAGGATACAATCGATGTGATTAACGAAGGCATCGCCTACAGCAAGGAGTCGGACGGCCTGTTTGATATCACCGTCGGCGCCTTAACGACGCTTTGGAACATCGAGGGAGAAAATCCGAAGGTTCCACCGGAAGATCAGATTAAAGCCGCCGTGGCGACAATCGGCTATGAAAATATCGTCATCGACGGCAATACGGTCACGCTGCGGAATAAAGAAACACAGTTAGATCTCGGTGGCCTCGCGAAGGGCTATATCGCCGACAAGGTTAAAGAATACCTTGTTTCTCAGGGCGTGAAAAAGGCCATCATCAATCTCGGCGGCAACGTTGTGGTCATCGGCTCGAAGAATACGGATACGCCATGGGTCGTCGGTGTGCAGCAGCCGTTTATGGACAGAAACGTCGATATCGGGTATCTGTACGTATCGGACAAATCAGTCGTGACATCCGGCATTTATGAGCGCTATTTTATCGAGAACGGCAAGGTTTACGCACACATTCTCGACCCTCGCAGCGGCTATCCCGTCGAAAACAATCTTGCATCCGTCACCATCATTTCAAACGCATCCAAACAAGGTGACGGCCTTGCAGCAACATGCTTCCTGCTGGGTATTGACAAGGCAACGGCACTTGTTGAATCCATGGACGAGGTTGAGGCAATTTTCATCACGAAAGACGGTAAAGTTGTCACAACGCAGGGGATTGGTGACACAGTTAAATTTGAACCGGCCGACACGTCTGCCGTAACGTCGGCCGTCTCACCGACATGAGCGAGAGCAGCCACGAATTGAATATTTTTTAAAAGTCTGTTAAAAAAATATTATATCTTGCATTATAAAGCAATTATACCGATAAATCCAGTATCCCAGGATACAGAAGGAGGGGCGATGCAACCCGACTATCTGGCGGCTTCTTTAAATTCGCCGCTTTTTAAAGACATTGATGAGGGTGACATTCTACATGTCCTGCAGTGTCTGGATTTTCAGATTGAGCATTATAAAAAAAATGACTATGTTGTGCGGCTGGACACACCGTTCGATGGCGTTAAGATTCTCCTGGCCGGAGAGGTGGCTATCGTTAAAGAGACGAAAAGCGGGACACGCGTTATTGTCAACGCCTTTAAACCAGGCGCAACGTTCGGTGAGGTGCTGGCCTTCTGCGGAGAAAAAATATGGACAGCCGCTGCACAGGCCATGTCAGACAGCACTGTGATGACAATCCACCCGGAGAAAATTCTCACCATGTGCCAGAGAGGCTGCCGGTATCATCAGCGGATTCTCGTGAACCTTGTCCTTCTGGTCTCCCACAAGGCAAATATTCTCAGCAGGAAAGTTGATTACCTGTCGCTTAAAAGCATCAACGGCAAGCTCAGCCGATATCTGTTAGAACAGTACAAGCTGTCGGACAATATGACGTTCAAGCTCCCGATGAACAGAGTCGAGCTGGCTGATTTTTTAAATGTCTCAAGACCGTCCATGTCGCGGGAACTGTGCAAGATGCGCGATCGGGGCATCATCGAGTTTTATAAGGAATCCGTTCGCATCATTGACCTGAAAGCGCTTGAGGCACTTTTGGAAGATTAAACGACGACGGGGGCGCAAGGCGCCCCCGTTTTTCGTTAACCGACAAGTATCATGTGTGACTCTTTTTTATTTTACTTATGCGAAATCAAAGCTTATAATGGCGAAAAGGAGATGACATGATTGAAAAACACCCTTGAAAAACTGCCTGGTATCGCCCTCGCGGCCATCATTGCCATTCCCGCATGGCTGCTCGGCGCTTTTGTTCCTGTGATCGGCAGCCCCGTGCTCGGGATTTTATTCGGTATGGTTCTTGCTTTCTGGAAAAGACCGGCCGTTTTTGACGCAGGTGTCAAATATACGTCAAAAAAGATCCTGCAATATGCTATCATTTTACTTGGATTCAGCATGAATCTTTTCAATGTTTTTAACGCCGGAGTGCAGACACTTGTCCTCATGGTCTTCACGCTTACGGCAGCATTTTTAACAGCCTATCTTGTCGGTAAGGCGCTGAAGCTTGACGGCAAGATCAATACGCTGGTGGGCGTTGGCACGGCTATCTGCGGCGGCTCGGCCATCGCCGCAACGGCACCTGTCATTGACGCCGACGACGCAGAGGTGGCGCACGCCATTTCAACAATCTTTCTTTTTAACGTCATAGCCGCCTTTTTGTTCCCGGTTCTCGGGCATGTCTTCGGGATGAGTGACCACACCTTCGGGCTGTGGGCGGGCACCGCCATCAACGACACCTCGTCCGTCCTCGCCGCAGGTTACACATTCAGCGATGCGGCGGGAAGACTCGCCGTCATCGTCAAACTCACGCGGACGCTGATGATCGTTCCTGTTACTTTGGCACTGGCAGTCTATACCGCGCGGAAGACGAAACGCGAGGGTAGCGCCAGCTACAGTATTCGAAAGATTTTCCCTTGGTTTGTGCTTGGATTTCTTGCCGCATCGGTTATCAGCACGTTTATACCGCTTGATAGCGCCATATATGCGGCCCTGTCACAGGCCGGGAAGTTTGCCATTGTCATGGCCATGGCAGCCATCGGCCTGAATACAAATCTGCCCAAGCTTGTCAAAAGCGGCGGCAAGCCCATTCTGCTCGGATTTATCTGTTGGGTTGTCCTCGCCGCCTCGTCTCTTACCGTACAATACGTGCTTTTAGGCGCATAACGTGACGCTGTCACATCGTTCATCTCGAAAATTTGTTATCCTAGAAAAAAACAGAATCAGAGGAAGAAAGCATGACGCAGCCATTTGATCCCGTCAATATGAAAAAGCTTGACAATGAAGCGCGCATACGCCTGCTCGCCCCGCGCCAAACGCTTATAAAGCTGGGTTATAAGCAAGGCGATAGCCTAGCGGACATCGGCTGCGGGACAGGGGTTTTCACACTCCCGGCAGCAGATATCGGCGGCAGCAGCGCTGTGATTTACGCCATCGACATATCGGAGGCCATGCTCCATGAAGTCGCGCGCCGGGCGCTGGAGAGCGGCTTGAGAAACATCATGGCAATCCCGACAAACGGCGTCGAGCTGGCACTTGACGATCAGTCTGTTGATTTTGTGCTGCTTTGTACGGTCTTGCATGAGGTGGCCGAGCCGGAGAAAATTCTTGCCGAGGCCTTCAGGATTTGCCGCCCGGGCGGAAAAATTGCGGTTATTGACTTTAACGCGACAGATCAGGGGTTCGGCCCGCCGCTGCACCATCGGCTTCCGGCCGACCGTTGCTGCGCGCTGCTGAAGTCGGCAGGCTTTTCTGAGACGGAAGAAACGGCCGTCAGCGCGGCGTTTTATGTCGTGACGGGCGTGCGCGCGCCGCGTCTAGAGACGGATGGCCTGCTCGTAAAGTGACCGGACCGTTTCGGTGACGGGACCGAGACCAAAAACCGTTCCGCCGATGGCGGTAACGGGCATGACGCCCATGATACTGTTTGTCAAAAAGACTTCCTGCGCCGTCATGAGCGTATCAATCGTCAGGCGGTCTTCCGAAACCTCACAGTTTTCCGTGACCCAGCGCCGAACAATACCGTCCAGCAGGCCGCAGGCGACGCCGGGCGTCATGAGCCTGCCGTTTTGCACAATGAAGACGTTTGAGACGCTGCCTTCTGAGAGCTCCTGTGATGTATTGAAGAACAACACCTCGTCATAACCGGCCTCGGCGGCCTTCTCCCGCTCAAGTAGGTTGTCCGAATAATTTAGGGATTTAATATACGTCGTGTGGCTGTGCGCATTGCGCCGCAGGCGGCTTAAACGAACCTTGAAGCCGCGCTTGTAATCTTCCGCCCGGTAGGGGTTATCGCGCGTCGTAAGCACGATATTTTTCTCCGTGGCGATAATTTTCAAGACGCAGTTTTTGATATCGTGGCGTGCTAAAAGATCCAAAATGCTCTCTTCCGAAACATCGTTTTTGACGTTTAAAACTTGTAAGCCGCTGTGCAAGCGCTCCAGATGGCGCGCTAAGAAAAGCGGCTTATCTTTGACGAGAATCGTCTCGAAAACGCCGCGGCCGAAGCTGTAGCCGCTGTCGAGGGCAATCTGCCCGCTTGTGCTGGGCTGACCGTTGACGAAGATCATATCACAAAACATTCAGCAATGCTTTTGCCTTGTCCAGGCACTCCTGATACTCGGCCTCGGGGTCTGAATCGCACGTAATACCCCCGCCGACACCCAGATACGCATCACTGCCTTTCTTGAGAATCGTCCGGATGACAATGTTGAAATCGGCGTTGCCGTCAAACGAGAAATAGCCGATACAGCCGGTATAGAGAGATCTTTTAAGCCCCTCCAGCTCATCGATGATTTCCATCGCGCGGATTTTCGGCGTTCCGGTGATAGAGCCGCCGGGGAAGCAGGCCTGCATGCCGTGCACGGCGTCAACGCCGTCTTTCAACCGGCCGGTGATGGTGGAGACGAGGTGGAAGACGGTGCTGTAGGCTTCGATTTTATACAGCTCTGTGACCGCGACGGAATGCGCCCGGCAGACCTTGCTTAAGTCGTTGCGCTCGAGGTCGACGATCATCAGAAGCTCGGCTTTGTCCTTTTCACTGGCCGCCAGTGCCGCTTTGTTTTTTTCGTCTTCTGCTGGCGTTGCCCCGCGCGGCCGTGTTCCCTTAATGGGGCGTGTCTCGACGCAGTTGTCACGGATTTTCAGAAACCGCTCGGGGGACGAGGAGATCACGTCAAAGCCATCGAGCCGCATGAGGGCGGCAAAAGGCGCGGGATTGGCCTTGCGCAGGTCTCTGTATATGTCATATGTCTCCCGTGTTGTTTCGCAATAAAGGCGCTGCGTCAGATTGGCGATATAAATGTCACCGGCCAGAATATAATCGATCATTCGGCGAATGGCCGCCAGATAGGCGGGCTTCGTCAAGGACGATATAAAGGGAGCGGGTGTTCGCTGCCGGTTGTTATAGACAACGGGACTTGCCGCGGAGACAGCTGCTACGATGGCACCGATACTGTCATTGGCATCCCGCAGGCGGCCGCAGGCTGTGACATAAGTTCTGCTCTGGGCGTGGTCAAAAACGATGAGGTTATCGTAAAACACAAAATAGAAGTGGGGCAAAACGACGTCTTCCTGAGACGTTGTTTTTATCTCCTCCAGGTCAAGCCCGAGGTCATAAGAAAAATACCCAAGGCAGCCGCCAGCAATCGGGAGGTCGGTATCATGCTCGATGCGGTACGCTCGCAGAAGGCGGCTGAGTTCATCAAAAACATCGCCGTCAAAAGCCGTGCCATTTAATGCACATTGCCGATGACGCCCTTTTAAAACGGCATAGGGATTGAGCCCGAGAATAGAATACCGGCCGTATTCGTTTTTCAAGCTGCTGTCGAGAAAAATAATGTCCTTCTCATCCTTGTAAAGCGAATAGATATCAAACGCGTCAAGGCCGGTCATGATTTCCTTTACAACGATTTTCATGGCTTTACCCTGCACTGTTCGATAAAGTTTTTGATGATGGCATGCCCGCATTCGGTCATTTCGGCCTCCGGGTGAAACTGTATGCCCTCGATCAGGTAATCTAAGTGCCGCAGCCCCATGATAACGTCGTCGCTTGTCCGGCAAGTCACCTTCAGGCAATCCGGCACCGTCTCGCTGTCGACGACGAGCGAGTGATAACGTGTGACACGCAGGGGATTTTTAATCCCGGCATAGACACCGGCCCCATCGTGCTCGACAACGGAGATTTTGCCATGCATCGGCTTGTCCGCCCGGACGACACGTGCCCCGAACGCATAGCCAATTGCCTGATGGCCAAGGCAGATACCCAAAATGGGAATACGGCCTTTAAACGTGCGGATGATATCAAGGGAGAGACCGGCATCCTTCGGTGTTTTAGGACCCGGTGAAATGATGATGCCCAGCGGCTGCAGCCGCTTAATTTCTGAAAGCGTTATCTTATCGTTTCTGGCGACACGGACCTCCTCGTCCAGCTCCTCCAGATAGCGCACTAAATTGTACGTAAAGCTGTCATAATTATCGATCATTAAAAACATGATGTCACCTTTGTCTGGGTTTAACGGACAAGCGCTTATTCGTATTTTAATGATTATACGATATTTCATGCATGATGTAAACCACGCACTTGATCGAAGATACCGTGCCACGCGCAACAAGCTGTAAATGGAAAATCCGCACGTTCCCGTGCGGGTTTTCCATCACCATTATGATACTGCGCGCAGCGGCAGGTGGGGTATCACGATGATACAGCGGCAGGCGTAACGCATTTTCTTCCGATAGAGTCGTAAGTAATCCGTGCCGATTCCATGACAGCAACGTCATAGCAGTTGCGGCCGTCAAGAACAACGGCGTTTTTCATCAGCTGCGCAAAACGCGCGGGGTCATATGCCTTGACTTCCGGCCACTCCGTCAAGATCAGGCAGATGTCTGCGTCGGTAACAGCCGCGTCGATCGACGGGCAGTATGTCAGCTTGTCACCATACAGCGATTTGACCTTCTCCAAGCCGACGGGGTCCCAGACACTGACGGCAGCCCCCTCCTCCAGCAGGATGTTGAGATTCATAACGGACGGCGCGTCCCTCATATCGTCCGTTCCGGGCTTGAAGGTCAGTCCCAGAACGGCACACTTGAGACCTTCGAGATTCCGATAGTATTTACGGATTTTCTTGATGAGCCGAATCCGTTGATTTTCGTTGACCTCAATTGCCGCTTTAACCGTTTTGATCTCATAGTCGTGATATTTGGCCAGCCAGTGGAGCGCGTGTGTGTCCTTCGGAAAGCAGGAACCCCCATAACCGATACCGGCACGCAGGAACTTGTCACCGATTCTTTTGTCAAGACCCATCCCGTACGAAACAGTCTCAACGTCCGCGCCGACGAGCTCACAGATATTGGCAATCTCGTTGATAAAAGAGATTTTAAGCGCCAAAAAATTATTCGAGGCGTATTTTATCATCTCGGCCGTCTGAAGGTCGGTCGTGATAATCGGCTGAGAAAAACCGGCATAAACCGCCTGCAGCACGTCTTTGGCCGCGCGGCTTGTCACGCCGAACACGAGCCGTTCTGTCTGAAAATCGCGTACAGCCGTCCCCTGCGCTAAAAACTCGGGATTAGAGGCAACGTGGATTTTAACGCCGTCTTTGGCATGGAACGAAAAAAATCTAGCCAGCTTGTCACACGTCCCCATCGGGACGGTCGATTTCATCACGACGGTGCAGTCGCGCGCAGCCGAACGGGCGATTTGCGCCGCCGCATCGTAGACGTATTTCAAGTTGGCAAAGCCGTCGCCCCGTTCCGGCGTACCCACGCAGATAAAAACGGCGTCGGCGTCGCGGTAGGCGTTTTCGTACGCATCTGTAAAGGAAAGGCGGCTTTCACAGCGTTGCATCAGCGACGCGAGATCCGCTTCAAATATGGGGCAGACGCCGGTCTGCAGCAACGCCAGTTTTTGCGTGTCCGGCTCGACACACGTGACCGTGTGGCCTCTGTCGGCAAGACAGACACCAGTCACAAGGCCCACATATCCCGTCCCTGCAATGGCAAGTTTCATACGTTTATCCCCCGTTATCGTCCCTTATGACGTCAAACAGCCACGTTGCAGCGGTATAGACTTTCTTTGAGGACATGATCATAATGACGCATCAGGCCGTCCAAAATAACTGGCCAATCGCGCGCCTGCGCTGTTTTTAGTGCGCCCGCTCTGAGGTGGTTTCGAAGCGTCTCGTCCGTCATTGCCGTCAATGCGGCGGCCAAATCTTCAGCGTCGCGATACCGGCAGACGTAAGCGTTTTCGCCGTGTTCAGTAAAATCCGTTACACCGCCGGCATCGACACAAATGCCCGGTAGACCGCTTGCCATCGCCTCCAAAAAAACGTTCCCAAATGTCTCGGTACCGGACGGGAAGACAAAGACGTCGCAGCTGGCATAGACTTTGGCCAGTGCATCCCCGCGCAAGCAGCCGGTGAAAACGGCATTTGGGATACCAAGGGCTTTGAGTTCCTCCAGATACGGCCCGTCGCCTGTAAAAACAAACGCCATGGTTGCAAGCTGCGCTTGAGAGAGCGTTTTGATGCTTTCCGCCAGCGTATCGAGCCCCTTTTCTTTTGCAATACGGCCGACGTATAAAAACACCGTCATGTCCTGCAAGCCGAATTCAGCCAGCAACGTTTTGTCGGCGTGTGCCGGTGAAAAGACCCCTCTGTCAATCCCGCGCGACCAGATGTCCGTATGCCGGATGCCGTGGCACCGAAGTGCGTCGGCTGTGGCACGGGACGGGCAGAGGGTGATAGCAGCGAATTGATGAAACCAGCGGACATACGACCAGACGGGTCGGCTTAAGTAGCTCAGATTATAAAAATCAAGGTACTGATCGTAGTTTGTGTGATAGGACATGATGACCGGCAACTGGAGTTCCCGCGCGGCCCGCAGACCGGCATAACCGATGCCAAGCTCGGTGACGATATGGACAACGTCTGGCTGGAATGCTATCAGAATATCAATGATTCTGGCGTGCGGCGGAAACACAAGGCGGCACTCCGGGTAAATGAGCGGCTTGATGCCCCTAAAACGCACGACCGGATAATCGGGGTGTTCGGAGGGCTCCTCATCATAGTCCGGCGCGATAAAAATGTGTTCAACGTCTTTGCTTGTCAGATAGGCGCTTAAATATCCGAGCGTATTCGTCACGCCGTTGATTTGCGGCAAAAATGTGTCGGTGAAATAGGCAATTTTCAAGGTCATTCTCCTTTGATTCAAAGCGATTTAGGCAGGTGTGCAAAGCTCTATCGCATCTTCTTGCTCGACAAGGACAGTGCCGGTAATCAAAACAAGCGCGTCCAGACAGACACGAAGGGCGTGTGACATATCGTTCTGAAACGACGGCTCTATGAGCGCGTAGCTGGCCTGGAACGACAAGAGGCGGTCGAAAACACCGTCGGCGCTGATATCACCGGAAAATGCTCGAACGCTGCCGCAGCAGGGTATGTCAATGCGGCTTGCAAGCAGATAATTCAATAACGCCCGCTCATATAGAACGTGGTCGGCAAGGTCGCCCCGATAAGAGTCTTGGTGCGGATAACAAAAGAAATCCGCATAATAGTGGCAGATGATCCCAAGGTTTTTTGAATACCTTCTGCCAAAATAAACGGATGTTTGTGTGTCCTGCAGTAAGTTGTGAAGCCTCTTTTTCAGCTGCTTGCGGTGATTGTTAAAAAAATGCGGGCGAATCAAAAATTTGACGCCTATATCCGGGAGGATGTTCCCGAATAGAAAGCTTTTCTCGTGGAGTATAATTCCGAATTGCTGCTTGACCTGCTCGCATAGGAGCTTGCCGATCATTAAATGCGTCGTTTTATTCATTCTGTTCATCCCCTCACCCGTATTATAAGAAGAATGGGCAAGGCGCTCTATCAACAGCGCGTTAAATAATTGTCAAATAAAATAAAATTGATACATGATATTTGTGCAATATGCAGACAAGCCCCTGATGTAAAATGAGCTATGAAAATTTTACGTTTTTTTGACAAAGAAAGGCGCACCATGCTCAAGCTCAAAAGGTATTTGTCGGCATGGCTTGTCGTTTTCGCGATAGTCATCATCAAATCGTATTTTGTACTGGTCACCATTTATCATTTAAGTCCGGCGACGCTTCAGACATTACGTTTTGATTTTTATGTTCTGGCACCGGCCATCTTTTTGCTGTCTTTTTCTCTGCTGCTGAAAAAGAAGGCGCAGTACATATATCTTTTAATTGCCGATGTCCTTGTTTCCGCCTTGTTTTTCGCCGATCTTCTGTATTGCCGTGCTTATGGCCACCTGCTGACCATTTACATGATATTATCGACCGCCAATGTTATCGGCGGTCTCGATCAAAGCGCTGTCTTCCTTTTGAAAGCGACAGACTTTCTGCTCTTTCTCGACTTGCCGCTCGTTGCCATCCTGCTGATTAAAAAAATGAAAAGTCCGCCAGTTAAAGAACGCCCCGTTCTTTTGAAAGCGGCGGTGTTTCTCATCGCGGCCGCGTCGAGCCTTGTGGCGATGGGCATGCAGTTCAACCGCTTTCAGGAAGCCTTTTATTCTTGCAATGTCGATGAATATCCGCGTTATATGTCCCCGCTGGGAGACTTTATGTATAACATTTATAATTACGGCGTGGAAAAGGCGTATAAACTCGACGACGAGGACAGGTCGTTTATTGACAACTGGTTTGAAGACAATCAAAAATACATGGCGGCGGACCCGCAATATGAAAACATGCGCGGTATATTGAAAGGGAAGAACATAATCGTAATTCAAGTTGAATCACTTGAGAACTTTGTGATTGACGCATCGTTTGAAGGGCAGGAGATCACACCGAACTTGAATGCACTGCTGGATAACAGCCTGTATTTCAGCAATATTCATGAGCAGACAAGGGACGGCAATAGCTCGGACGCCGAGCTGCTATTCAACGCATCGCTCTATCCTGTCAAAATCGGCAGCGCCTTTGTCCGGTATGGGACAAACCCCTATCAGTCGCTTGAAAAGCTCGTTAAGAAAGAGGGCTATACGGCTGTCGCCATACACGGCGACGTTAAAACCTTCTGGAACAGGGATGTTGCCTACCCCAATCTGGGTTTCGATGATTACATTGGCGAAGATGATTTCGACAATAAAGAAAGTACCGGGCTTGGTATTCTCGACGCGTCGCTTTTCACACAGTCTGTTAAGGAGATTGAGGGGCTCAAAAATCCATATCTCTTGTTCGCCATCACCATCACGTCCCACGTGCCTTTTACGATTGAGGCACAGGATCAAACGCTCACATTCAAAGAAAATAATGACGACACGAAGTATCTGCAGAGTATCCATTATACCGATCGGTGCATTGGTGATTTTATCAAAGAGCTCAAAGCCAAGGGCCTCTTAGAAAACACGGCTGTTGTTATTTATGGTGATCATGAGGGCGTACATAAATACTGCGCGTCAAACCTGCCGGATAATCAGAAGCAAATCCCGTATATCATATATATGCCCGAGCTTGAAGGCGCCAAAATCGATAAAATCGGTGGTCAGGTTGATATGCTGCCGACGCTGGCATTCTTATTAGGCCTCGACGAAAACGACTATTCAAAGAACTTTATGGGCCGCAATCTGTTCGGCGGCTATGACGGAACAGTTATCCTATCAGACGGCACGATTCTTGGCAATCCCGATGATGCACAGCATCTCAAAGACGCGCAGGAGGTCGCCGACAAGCTGATTCTGGGGTATAAGCAGTGGTGTGTTGGGTAGCAGGATTTTCAGTCAAATGCTGCATGACCAATGATAACGTCAGGCCATATGCTGGATCTGGTTAAAATGAAAATTATAAAAAGAAAATAACCGGGCTGACAAGGTGCGCTTGTCGGCCCGGTTGTATCGTCAAAGCTTTTGGGTTTAGCAGTAGAGCTTTAATATTCACCTTTGATAACAAAAAATGAGCCACGGATTGTTCCGGCGAGCTTTGACTTCTGACTGGCAAACTTAAACTTGCCCTCCAGCGCCTTCGGTACCGCCATCCCCTCGGACAGTTTAAAGCCGACGGCCCGCTTTTTCGGGTCGTCAATCGCATACATGACGTTGACGCCAAGCCCGTCCTCATAATAAACGTAGGCAAAGCGGATGTTTTCCACTTGAAAACGCGATGTTTCCAAAGGTTTGGCTGTGAAGACAATATCACGCTCTTTTTTTAATATCGTGCTGACAAAATCAAGCGTTTCCTGGCTTTCGCCCGCCGGTTCTACAGTAAAGGCATGCTTGAATTTATTCATGAGATATCGGGCTTCATTTGCACGCAAACCGGCCAGAGCCGCCGCCACCGGAGAAGACGCCAAGCCGATTGTTGAGACGGTGTTAAAATCAACGATATAGGACATTTCTTGGCCTCCTTGACAGTCGTTAATAAAAGATTGAAAAGGGAAATGCGGTCTCGGCTAAAACGCCATTATCAAACCCTTCTCATTGGCGTATACAGAGCTGATACCCCGCGTCGGTACAATCAGGATGTCTTTAAAAGAATGCCGCTGCAGGATGACGCCTTTTAGTTTTTCGGCAAGGTTAATATTGTTGCAGTGGGCGATGACCATGCGTTCTCCCGTCATGTCTCGACCGGACTGCCGGATCATATCGGACAGCTTTTCTATAGTCTGTGCTTCGCCGCGCGCATGAGAGAAAAGAGCAATATTGCCGTTGCCGTCCGACCCCATGATCGGTTTAATATTTAATGCGGTAATGATTTTTCCTGTTATTTTTCCGATTCTCCCGTTTTTAAGAAGCGTATCGATATTCTCCAAAACAAAATAGGTTTTCATCTGCAGAATAAAGGCGTCAATTTTTTCGATGATTGTCTGTTTGGAGACTCCTGCGCGGATCATCTCGCCAATTTTCAAGCTGATTAAAACCTCCCCGGCTGAGGCACTTTTTGAGTCGAAGACATGGACTTCTGCGCCTTCTTCCTGCGCCAGCTCCTGCCCGACAAGCGCACTGGCATAAGAGCCGGACAAATTGCTTGAAAGCGTTACGGCAAATGCTTTGCAGGATTTTACGAAGGCATCCTTGAACAAGAGCGGAGCAGGCGCTGCGGTGCCGATTTTCCCCTGATAATCTTTCATATCTTCAAGGAAACTCGGTATGTCCAGTTCTTCGTTGTCTGAAAAGCTCCTGTCGCCCAGATTAATCGTTAACGGGACGGATAAAAGTTCAACGTCATCACAAATCTCGGGGATCATATCACAACAGCTGTCAACAACAATGCCCCACTCCATAATGACACCTCAAGTTCTTATTATTACTATTTGGCTTTATTCGGCCGGGAAACAGATCGCGAGCCACCTTTACTGCGTGCGTTATGATGCTGCCATCTTTTACGGGTTTGCGTTCTTTCTGTTGCCCTGAACGGCTCGGATTCTTTTGTCTCGTCAAGTGGAAACGGATGCTCGGCGATGACCGGTATCGTTTTCCCAATGAGTTTTTCAATATTAGCCAAGGACCTTTTTTCAAGACTGTCGCAAAAAGAGATAGCCGTCCCTGTCAGCCCGGCCCTACCGGTGCGGCCGATCCGGTGCACGTAATCCTCCGGTGACTCCGGGATGTTGAAATTGATAACGTGTGATAATTCCGCAATATCAATGCCCCTGGCGACAATATCTGTCGCAACCAAAACACGTGCCTTCCCGGATTTGAATTTTTCCAGCGCGCGTAGCCGGATGGACTGAGACTTGTTGGCGTGAATGACCTCGCACGATTCACCAGCCACCCGAAGCGCTTCCGTCAGCTGGTTGGCGCCGTGTTTTGTCCGCGTAAATACGAGAGCCGACACGATTTCAGAATCTTTGAGCAGGTGAATCAGCAGCTTGGTTTTGTTTGTTTTGTTGACGTGGTAGACGACCTGCTCAATGTCGTTGCTTGTTGATGATACAGGCGCTACCGCCACCTTGACAGGGTCTTTCAGGATCGTTTTCGTCAGCGCCTCAATTTCCGGCGGCATTGTCGCAGAAAAGAGCATGGTCTGCCTATTGGTGGGCAGGACAGGGATGATTTTTTCGAGATCGCGCAAAAAGCCCATGTCCAGCATACGGTCGGCTTCGTCGAGAACGAAATAGCCGATATGGCTCAGATCAACATGTTTTTGGTTCATCAAATCAATAAGCCGCCCTGGTGTGGCAACAAGAACGTCAACGCCGAATTGGAGTGTCTGGACTTGCGGATTTTGTGAAACACCGCCATAAATAACGGTGTGCTTCAACCCGGCAAAACGGCCGTAAGCTGAGAAGCTATTGTCAATCTGAACGGCGAGCTCTCTCGTCGGCGTCAAGATCAGTGCTTTGATATGCCTTGGGCCTTTAACGGCGCTCTTTTCCAGCGACAGCCGCTGAATAATCGGAATGGCAAAGGCGGCTGTTTTGCCCGTCCCGGTCTGCGCGCAGCCGAGCAGGTCTCGGCCTTCGAGCAGCGGCGGGATGGCCGCCTCTTGAATCGGCGTGGGCGTCGTGTAGCCCTGTTTGACTAATGCTTGTAAAATGGGTTCCGTAATTTTTAGGTTTTGAAAGGACATTTAAAGTTGTTTTCCCCTTAATCGCCGCCATGCTGCAAGAAGGCCAGCGGCAGTTATCGTTTGTTTTTCGTGATAAAAGGGCGGAGCACCCACAAAGAGCGTTCCACCCTGATATGCAAATGTATGATGGGTATTCTTATCTCGTACGGTATCAGTCTATACTAATTCTAACCGTTTGTATATAGTTTAATAAATAATAATAAGTATCGATATGGCTAATTAATGACAATAACATCAATAATAACGCCCCGCTTCATGTGAAGCGGGGCGACTGATTAATATAATGCAAACCAAAGACCGCCAGAGCCGTCATAAGACCGACAGTATGCCGTTTTTGGCTGAGGATCATCGGTTTTAACCATAACAACAAAATTCCCAGTAAAACTACCGCCGGGATAAATGTCCCCTGAAAGTATGGGATCTGGTGGTACAACAAATGATGACGTATATTCCGTATTTGATTTTGAGAATGAGTCAAAATCATAGTATGAAACAACGTAAGCCGTATCCTTTGTTGACGTCTTCGCTGAAACGGTCGCATTGACTACGATATACTCATACCCTTCCGAGGGCGCGCCATTGAACATATTAGCCTGTTGAATAAGCTGCCATGCTTGGCTTCCGCGAACGATATTGTTTATTTTAACGGAGACGGTATAACCGCTTGATGTCGTTATTGTTTGCTCGGTCCCAATCGGAGCGGGATTTGTTCGGTTGTATGTTGTAGTTCCGGGAACAGCACCGATGTACACAGTGTTTGTATCGCCGACCCATGTGACATCTTTTCCCAAGGCTGTGGCAACTGCGCGCGCCGGGAGATATGTTGTGCCGTTATATGTAAACGGTTCGACAATTTTGCCAGTCGCATCTTTCGGGATGTATTGAACGCCATCGACAAAAAGCTTAATATTCTTGTAGCTGACAGAAATATTAAAGGTGCCAGAAGTGGCTAAAGCGGTACCAACCAGCGCAAAGACAGTGATGCTTGAAATCACCCCAATAATAAAGCCTTTAATGCTTGGTTTTTTCATTCAACAATCCTCTTTTCTCTTTCTTTTTACCACAAGGCGAAGTTCTGTATAATACTATCTCAATTATCATGATTTTACAATAATAAAATTATTTGTATTTTTACTTTCTTTAAACCTTAAGCGATTGCCGATGGGTATTAATATGGCATCCTTGAAAAACGTCATGATTCCCTGAAATGATACCAAAAAAGAATTGCATAATGGAGCCTTTTACAAATCTGCATAAAAGTTGTATACTCACATTCAGACAAGCCTTGAAATTTGAGACATATTATAAAAGGAGGGTACCACATGAATTTTGTAAAGGTAGCCTATACGACCGATTTGACAGCAGGAAATAAAAAGAAAATATCATTTTGTGCTGAGAAACGAGATTAAAGGGGACATAAGAGTATGATTATACCAATAATACTGGGGATGCCTCTCCATCTGTGGCTAGGCATACTTTTGTTTGTTTTAATTGTTTTTCAGATCGCAGTAGCTACAAAAATCCTGCCGGTTCCTTTTCGCTGGCACAGAATCATGGGATATGTGATACTGTTACTCGCAATTATTCATGCATCTATTGGCGTTGGCCTTTATTTCGGAGCATTCAAATTTTAAAATATAATTTGATAAATTTTTGATGTCCGCAAATTTAATGGAGGTTTATTATGAAAAAAAGCAAAACTCTAATGATAAGCATAATTATTATACTGTTATTAGCAGCCGTCGCCGGATGCCGCTCTACAAGCGCTGGACAAGGTGCGGCAACGTCATCTGCCGGTGATAAAAACACAGTAAACATACAGAACTTTGAATTTCAGCCTGCCGAAATTACCGTAAATAAAGGTGAGACAGTTACCTGGATAAATCAGGATTCTGCAGGGCATGATGTCGTTGGAAATTCTTTTAAAAGCGACATTTTACAAAAAGGCCAATCTTTTCAGCAAACATTCAATGAGACAGGCACTTTTGAATATCGTTGCCCAATTCATTCTGGTATGGCGGGTAAAGTCATTGTAAAATGACACATTAAGTAGGCGTAGGGTATGTCACTTGCCACGCAATTCCCCGTACTGGCCCTTACTGTCTCGTCATTTCCCTTCTTATCACTGCTTTCACTTGTGATATTTTGTTTAGATGACAGCAATGTTTCTCCCACTGTTTTTTGCGTGATATAGTTTTTCATCTGCAAGCGCTATAAGTTCTTCAGGCGTCATTTTGTTTGATTGGGATGTGTAGGTTCCGATACTTACCGTAAAATTAATTTTTGAATCTCTGTAATAAACAATATGCGTTTCAGATGCTCGTCTTATTCCTTCCGCTACTCTTTGTGCGACTTGTTTAGATGCGCCGTTTAGAACAATTAAAAATTCATCTCCGCCGTATCGGGCTATCCAATCTTCATTTTTTCTAATAAAATTCTTAGTAATTGCTACAAATTCTTTTAATGTATTATCACCGCACAAATGACCAAAGATATCATTGATTTTTTTAAAGCAGTCAATGTCAACGAGTAAAACAGAAAGAGGTTGATCAGCTCCTGATTTTAAAATATCGTACAGGAGTCTCTCTTCTATATACCGCCTGTTATATGCATCGGTCAATTTGTCTTTGTTGATTTCTTCGCTCATCATATTGATAATCTGATATATTTCTAAATTTGATTTTGTATGAATGTCGTCGATCGGCCCTTTCAATTCAAAATTGTATCCATCTTCAAATGTAATAAAATCCGCACATAAAATATATTTATTGTTCTCTCTGTTAAAAAAAACAGAAGATATTGTGATGCATAGATTACCGGTTGCCAGAGAAATATAAGGTTCTGTCATATGTTTTTTGAGATTTGCGCTTATAAGCGGATAATAATATTTCTCCATTGAGTGATCTGTACCTTGCGTTGCTGAATAGAACATTAAATTTTTGGGGCTTACAATATTATTTGAACAGACGGTTTGGCTGATTTGGATACCAGAATAATTCATGATATAAGCACATTCCATTGACGGATTTTCTTGTATGATCTCCTCGAGAATCGTGTCAAAATCACAACTAGATACATTAATTAGCTTTTTTACAGACTTGTTTACAATTCTATTTAAAGTTATGCTCGTATTTTTCTCTTTTGAATACTGTAATCTCATATAATCACTTAACCGTTTGCCTAACAGATCAATTTTACCGTTATATATATCCGTACTCATCTCTTTTAGCTCCGCTGGAACAGAAAAATAATACCCCTGAATCATGTGACTGCCCAATCGTAACACCTGAATTGCCTCGTTTTCATTTTCAACGCCTTCTGCAACTATCATCGCTCCGATTTTGTTGGAAAGAATCACTAATGACCTGAAAACACCTTGCTTGTAAAAATCATTTTCAATGTTTTTTACAATAGATATGTCAATTTTAATAATGTCTGGTTTAATCAGCAGAATCCTATCCATATTTGAAAATTCAGTTCCGACGTCATCCAAAGCAAGCATAAAACCGTATTGTCTATAAGTATCGGCAAATTTCTTTAGCGCGGCATTTCCGTTAACTTTTCTTTCACTAATTTCAATAACGATGTTTTTTGGATTGATATTATTTTGAATGACCTGATTCAATAAATAATCAGAGCCAACGGTATCATTCAGAATTGAGGCATCAAAATTCAGAAAGAGAAGAATATTGTTATTGCTTTGATAGATTTTGCTGAAATCTTCGATAATTTTTTCTCGACAAACTCGATCAAGCTCTAATGTGACATTCTCGTTCTTTGCAGCTTCGAAGAGCGCCAAGGGCGAAACAAGCGCATTACTATTTGGATTTATTCCACGGATTAGTCCCTCGAAGCCACTGACTTTTTTTCGGCTGACGGACACAATCTGCTGAAAACATGCAACAACCTGTTTCTGATTAATGATTTCTCGGATTTCTATGCTTTGAGGTTTAGATAAAGATTTTACGTCGTTCATAAACCCTCCAATAATAAAAAGCCTTTAGGTACCTGTATGAACAGGTTCCTAAAGGCCTCTTTGCCTCGATCTTTGCCTCAATCTTTAGAGGAGTATATTGGATATGCTAATATATTGTTTATCGAAATTAATTTTGAAAAGTTAATGTTATTTTAATAAATTGCCCAGATTAGAGCCCCTATATCTAGCGATATAGGGGCCTTTTGGTGGAGCTGGGGGGAGTTGAACCCCCGTCCGAAAGCACTTTGACAAAAACTTCTCCGGGCGCAGACGGTTATTTCGGGCCGAGGCCCCTTTCCCTTACTATGGCGCAAGCCGTCACGCAGCATAGCTTGGTAGCTTCATTGTTCATGGTACACGCAAAGCTTAATGCACACACGTTCTCCACTCAATCACGCCCCCATCCGGCTCGTGGACCTTCCGGCGGGGACGGGCAGCCTTAAGCGGCTACCGGTAAAGCTTCGTTATTGTTCTTTAATTTATAAAGAATGCCGTTTTAAGGAGGGCGACGCCTCCGCCCGCTATTTTTGCCGCCACGCCCCCGTCGAAACCGGTACAGCCCCATATCAGGTGCGCTGCTGAGGTGCGCCCGCCCGGCGCTGGGCTTTCACCACGTGCCGGACAGGCGTTATTAATAAATTGAATGTTTGTTCAACGCTCTAGGGGTGTATAAACTGAATATCCGTTCAGTTTATACTTTTGTGGGTTCTGGATAGTCTATGCCTGCCGTGTCAACCGTGACCTTTGCCATGCGCTGCTCCTGAAGCGGTTTGTCGCTGTAATCCGTTTCCGCCGCGGCGACGGCATCCACAATATCGAGCCCGTCGGTGACGGCGCCGAATGCGGCATACTGCCCATCGAGGTGCGGGGAATCCTTGTGCATAATAAAGAATTGGCTCCCGGCTGAATTCGGGCTTTGCGAGCGGGCCATCGATAAGACACCGCGTTTATGCTTCAAATCATTTTTGAAGCTGTTGGCGCTAAATTCGCCCTTAATGCTGTAGCCGGGATTGCCATAGCCCTGCCCCAGCGGGCAGCCACCCTGCAGCATGAAGCCGGGGATGACGCGGTGAAAAATGAGACCGTCGTAAAAGCCTTTTTGGATGAGGGAAATAAAATTATTGACGGTATTCGGTGCGATGTCGGGGTAGAGCTCGGCTTTGATGATACCGCCGTTTTCCATTTGAATCGTTACAATAGGATTTGCCACGCTTTACATGTTCCTTTCCTTAATCGTTCTGTCCATTTCCCGGTCAGCATCGCGCGCGGCCTCGGTATCCCGCTTGTCGTGCAGCTTTTTGCCCTTGCACAGGCCGAGCTGAACCTTGACGCGGGAATCCTTGAAGTAGACGGACAGGGGGACGAGTGTCAACCCTTCCTGCTTCACTTTGCCGTACAGGCGCATGATTTCACGCTTGTGCATGAGAAGCCGCCGCGGGCGCATGGGGTCCTTATTAAAAATGTTACCTTTTTCATAAGGGCTCACGTGCATGCCGCGGACAAAAAGTTCGCCGTCCTTGACGGAGGCGAAGGCGTCCTTTAAATTCACGGCGCCCTGCCGGATGGATTTGACCTCCGTCCCGAAAAGCTCGATGCCCGCCTCAAATGACTCAAGAATGAAATAATCGTGATGCGCTTTTCTGTTCTGCGCGACCTGCTTGAAACCGAGCGCCTTCGGCGACATGGCCGGACCACCTTTCAGACCGAGTCGGACCATTCCGGGGAAACGGATATCCGCTTGCGTGACTCTATTATAGCACAAGTGTCAACAATTTAAAAGATCGCGCGCAGGTCGTCCAAGGCGGCGGGGCCGGCAAGCACTTTGCTATGCTCTGACAAGTGCAGGGCAAACAAAGCCGGGCGGGAGAGCGCCTGCCCGTATTCAAAAAGCGCGAAGGGCGGATAGTCGCCGCTCCACGGATAGACGACGAGGACGTATGTATCGTCGAGATTTGTCAGATATGAAATCAGCCCGGGCGGGCTGGATTTTGCGGCTGAAATAAGCGGCTCGATGCCTGAAAACGTGAAGTAAAAAGGGCAATTGGCGTGCCGCAGGGCAAACAGCAAAAGCGAATCCCTGCCGGGAAACAGCTCAAAATAGACGCTCTCCCAGCTCTCGTCATACGTCGCCCCAAGCGCGCGGCGCAAAATATCAGCGGCCTCCGTCGGCGTGATATCGCCCGGCGCGGCCGGAAGCTTTTTGATTTCGTCTCCGTTTAAGTAGATGACAACCTTCCCGTTGCCGATCGTTTGTATTTCCACAATATTACCTCCCGTAGCGGCAGTTAGCCACGGTGTCATCATACCGCGCAAGGCATCGGCCTGCCAGTTTAAATTATTGGAAACACAGCGTTTTCGGATGCTAAAAGGTTTCAACGCGCCGAGGATACGGTGCGCCTGAAAGGGCGCGTTTTGTTTGACTTGACAGGCACGCGATGATATAATACGTTAATTTATGAAACTCGCGCCGAGCGGCCGGGTAAACAGGAGAATTTTAGCAATGTGGCTTTCCGACAAGTGGACGGATTATGAACTGCTCGACTGTTCCGGCGGGGAAAAGCTGGAGCGGTGGGGCAGCTTTCTGCTTGTCCGGCCGGACCCGCAGGCCATCTGGGATACGCCGAAGCGTCACCCCGGATGGAAAAAGCCGGACGCGCGCTACGCCCGTTCATCCAGCGGCGGTGGCCGGTGGGAGAAAAGCAGCCTGCCGGAGAGCTGGCAGATTTCATACGACGACCTAAAATTTAATATAAAGCCCATGAGCTTTAAGCACACAGGGCTCTTCCCGGAGCAGGCCGCCAACTGGGACTTCCTGCGCCACAAAATCCGCCGTTCAACAAAAAAGATATCTGTTTTGAATCTGTTTGCCTATACAGGCGGCGCGACGGTTGCCGCTTTGGCGGCGGGCGCGGCGGTCTGCCATGTTGACGCGGCACGCGGCATGGTGTCCTGGGCGCGGGAGAACGCCCGCACATCCGGTTTGGACGGCGGCAGCGTCCGCTGGATTATCGACGACTGTGTGAAATTCCTCGAGCGGGAAATCCGGCGCGGCCGGCGTTATGACGCGCTGATTATGGACCCGCCATCTTACGGCAGGGGGCCGTCAGGCGAAGTGTGGAAGCTGGAGGACGACCTTTTTCCGCTTGTTCAACTGACGGCGGATGTTTTAAGTGACGACGCCTTGTTCGTTCTTATTAATTCGTACACGACGGGGCTCTCCCCGGCGACGCTGACGTATATGGCCGAAACGGTTTATACAAAGCGCTTCGGCGGGCATGCAGAAAGCCGGGAGCTCGGCCTGCCGGTGACGGAAAGCGGCCTCGTTTTGCCCTGCGGCGCGACATGCCGGTGGGAAAGGTGACAATGAAAACTTCTTATACGGAACATATTATTAAAACGGAAAAGCTCTCCTACGCCTATCAGCAGCAGGAGTCAGCCGCGCCGAAAGTCGTTCTCGACGGCATTGACCTCGCCATTGAAAAGGGGACCTTTGTGGCCATCCTCGGCCACAACGGCTCTGGAAAAACGACGCTGGCCAAGCATTTCAACGCGATTTTGCTGCCGATGGGCGGGCATGTCTATGTCGGCGGGCTGGACACGTGCGACGAGGAACGCCTGATCGATATACGCCGGTGCGTCGGTATGGTGTTTCAGAATCCTGACAACCAAATCGTTGCAAACGTCGTGGAGGAGGATGTCGCCTTTGCGCCGGAGAACCTCGGCCGCCCGCCCGTGGAGATCCGCCGTCGTGTGGACGAGGCTTTAAAAACCGTTGGTATGTATGAGTACAAAACACACGCGCCGCACCTGTTATCGGGCGGCCAGAAGCAGCGCATTGCCATCGCGGGCGTTCTGGCCATGGAGCCGCAGTGCATCGTTTTCGACGAGCCGACGGCCATGCTTGACCCGAAGGGGCGGGAGAGCATCGTGCGCATCATTAAAAAGCTGCGGGACGAGCACCGCGTCACCATTGTTCTCATCACGCACCATATGGAAGAGACGATCGACGCCGACAGGCTTGTTGTGATGTCTGACGGGCGGATTCTGATGGACGGGACGCCGCGCGACGTTTTTCAGAATGTGGACGCGCTTCGCCGGACGGGACTCGACGTCCCGGAGACGGTCAGCCTTCTCTACGAACTCCGCCAAAATGGGTTTGACGTAAGGCTTGATGCGCTCGGCGTTGACGACTGCGCGCAGGAGATATTCAGGGCGCTTGGGCATTAAACGCCCCGTTTTTATGGGCGTCATCGGTTGAAGAGACGCACCGCGCAAAGGAAGGTAAGAGATTGGCACCAATCATTAAAACGGAAAAACTGTCCCACATTTACAGTGTCGGCACGCCGTTTGAGCACGTGGCGATTCGGGATCTTGATTTTGAGGCCGACCGCGGTGAGTATCTCGGCATTATCGGCCACACCGGCTCTGGGAAATCGACGTTTATTCAGCATTTAAACGGCCTTTTAAAGCCGACGGCAGGCCATGTTTTTTTCGACGGGCAGGATATTCACGCCGCAAAGGAGAGAACGCGCGCCGTGCGTTTTAAGGTCGGTCTCGTCTTTCAATATCCGGAATATCAGCTGTTTGAAGAGACGGTCTATAAAGACATCGCGTTCGGCCCCGGCAATATGGGCTTATCTGAGCGGGACATTGACGAGCGCGTTCGTGAGGCGGCCGGGTTCGTCGGGCTCTCAGAGCGCTTCCTAGAGAAATCGCCATTTGAACTCTCCGGCGGGCAAAAGCGGCGCGCCGCCATCGCGGGTGTTATTGCCATGCTGCCGGAGGTGCTGATCCTCGACGAGCCGACGGCAGGGCTGGACCCGCGCGGCCGGGATGAAATTATTGCAAATATCCGCCAGTATCAGCGGTCGACGAACGCCACTGTCATCATGGTTACACACAGCATGGAGGATATTGCGCGCACCGTTGATAGACTTGTCGTTTTCGACAGCGGTGCCATCGCCCTCAAGGGAACGCCCGCCGATGTGTTTTCGAGGAGCGATCAGCTTACCGGGATGGGCCTTGCCGTACCGAAAGCCGCGATGGTGGCGGCGCGGCTGCGTGCACTCGGTGTGCCCCTCGAGCGCGACCTTTATACGGTCGACCGGCTTAAACGAGCCCTCACAGCATTGAAGGGGGGGCGGCCGGATGCTTAAAGACATCACGCTTGGCCAGTATTTCCCCGGTGACTCCATAGTCCACCGGCTCGACCCGCGGACAAAGTTTATCCTGACGTTTGTCTATATTGTAGCCCTTTTTACGGCGCAGGGGATCTATTCTTACGGCCTGATGTTTGTTGTTTTGGTCGTGTGCATCCTCCTGTCGCAAATCGGCTTCAAGACGATTCTGCGCAGTGTCAAGCCTTTGTTGGTGATCATCATTTTTACGTTTATTCTCAACGTTCTGTTTACCCGCGGCACACCGCTGTTTCACGCTTGGATCATCACGGTGACCTATGAGGGCGTCATCACGGCGGGGGCAATGGTTGTCCGCCTCGTCATGCTGATTACGGGGACGTTTCTGCTGACATATACGACGTCACCGATTGCACTGACCGACGGGATGGAGCGGCTTTTCAATCCTTTAAAAAAGCTCCGTGTGCCCGTTCATGAGCTGTCGATGATGATGAGTATTGCCCTGCGCTTCATCCCAACGCTCATTGAAGAGACCGATAAGATCATCAGTGCCCAGCGCGCGCGCGGCGCCGACTTTGATTCGGGCAACCTTGTCCGCCGGGCGAAAGCGATGCTGCCGATTCTCGTGCCGCTTTTTATCAGCGCCTTCCGCCGTGCCGACGAGTTGGCCGTCGCAATGGAGAGCCGCTGCTATCACGGGGGCGAGGGCCGCACGCGCATGAAGGTCCTGAAGCTGGGCGCACGGGACGCGGCCGCCTTTATTCTGGCAGCACTTGTTCTGTCGGCGGTCATTATCTTAAAAATATTTGGGCTGTGACGCCGCGGGAGCGCTGAAAGATGAGAAATATTGCGCTGCGTTTGATGTACGACGGGACAAACTTTCACGGCTGGCAGGAACAGAAAACTGATGTGACAGTTGCCGGTACAGTTCGCACAGCCCTGGAAGCACTGTGCAAGCATCCCGTGAAACTGACGGGGTGCGGGCGGACGGACGCAGGCGTTCACGCGGCGTGCTACTGCGCAAATTTTAGAACAACGACGGGCATTCCAGCCGACAGGCTGCCGCTGGCGCTCAATACGCTGCTGCCGCCCGATATCGCCGCCGTAGCCGCCGTTGACACATCGGATGATTTCAACGCCATCCTGTCCTGCGTTAAAAAAGAATATACCTACCGTGTCTATAACGACAGACGCCGCAATCCGTTTTATACCAACAGGGCGCTGTTTTATCCCGTGCCGCTTGACATCATGTCGATGGCGGCGGCGGCACGCCACTTTGTCGGAACGCACGACTTTAAAGCCGTCCGCTCCGTGGGAACTGAAACAAAGACGACGGTGCGAACCGTTTTTTGGTTTGACGTTGAGCAAAACGGCCCGATTGTCGAGCTGCGCGTCTGTGCCGACGGCTTCTTGTACAACATGGCACGCGCCATGGCGGGAACACTCCTGTATGTCTCCGAAGGAAAAATTGAGCCAAGCGAAATACCGGGGCTTTTAGAGGCAGGCGACAGGCGTTTAACAGGGCCCACCGTCCCGCCCGGCGGGCTGTACCTGACGCGGCTGTGGTATGACGGCCTCGTCGGCGCAATGATGCGGGAATAGCCTTTCGATTATTTAAAAAGGCGCACGGAAAACAGTATCTTTTATGGTTGAATAATGGTAAACTGTTCCTGAGGCAGATATATTGCCTGATAACCGAAACGACAATGACAGAGGCGCACGTATGGCACACAGCAAAATGCGAAAAAAGAAGAAACGCCGGGCACTGCGGCTCGCCGTCTCCGTTTTTATCCTCGCCGCCGTCTCCCTTGTCGCCGCCGTTCTGATTAAGACTGGCAGCCTGAGCGCAGACGGTTTCCGGCGGCTTTTTTCAGGCGGCGGTACGATTACGTCGCGCTTCGCCTTTGACGCATCCAGCGGTGACGCTTTTGCTGACCTTGGCGGCAGCCTTGCCGTCTGCTCAAATGTCGGCATCGCCGTCTATGATAAAAATGGTGAAAAAACGTTCGGCGAAACAGTCGCACTGCAATGTCCGGCCGTTGCGTCAAACGGCGAGGTTGCCGTTGCGTATGATCAGGGCGGCAGAATCTTAAAATTCTTCACCGCAGCCGGTGTCACAAAATCGTTGACAACAAACGGTCGGATTATCGCCGCAACCGTTAGCGAAAGCGGCTATGTCGCGCTCTGCACGGAGGAGCCCGGTTATAAAGGCCTTGTGACGGTCTATAATGCCAAGGGAGATGAGGTTTACAACCTGCACTCCGGGCAGGGATATGTTCTGGCAGCACAGGTTTCGCCGGATCATAAAAGCCTTGCCGTTCTGACGCTGACAGACAGCGGCAGCCGCATCATCTTCTTATCTTTGTCAAGCACCGATGAAAAAGCATCCTGTGCGCTGCCCGGCGAAGTGGCGCTTGGCATACAGTATACTGATAACAACAGTGTGCTGTTGATTTCCAGCAGTGCGCTGCGTCTCGTTCGGGATAACGGCAAGGCCGAGGTGTTAAAAGATTATACCGATAAATACCTCAAGACATTTGATAACGGGGGAGACGGCTTTGCGGTGCTCATGTTAAGCGACTATCTTGTCGGCAGCCAGGGCACACTGACGACTGTTGACGCCACCGGCAGAACACTTGGAACGCTTGAGACAACGCGAAAGGTGCTGTCCGTCTCGGCAAAGGATGACAGCGTGGCCGTTTTATACGACGACGGTCTCGTGATCTACACAAAGAATCTCAAGGAGCGCGTCCGCTTTGATGAGACAACGGGCTCCGTCAAAACGATTATGCGTTCGGGTGGCACAGCCCTATTAATCACAACGCATTCCGCGGCCGTCTGCGGCTGATACGGACCGGAGAGGAGATTTTTGCTTGAGCATTGCCATTGACGTCATTCTCGTCTTACTTGTTGCGTTTTCCGCATGGAGAGGTTACAAAAACGGCTTCATCCGCGGTATCTTCGGGCTTCTTTCCATTATTGCCGCAATTTATGGCGCATCACTGGCGGCCTCGGCCTTTTCCAGTGAAGTGACCGGCATGATCGAACCGTTCGTCGCGGGCGTCGTCGACAAGGCTTCAACAGACGTGCTCAAAAGCGGTGAGGCTAAAACACAGGACGCCGTTATTAAGGAAACCGACAAAACAGACGTTTACAAGGTCAGCTTTGCGATGCTCCGAGATGTGGGTGTTGCCAAAAGCGCGGCTTCTCATCTGGCTGAAAAGGTCAGCGCAGAAATTACAACGGTTGGTCGGCAGATGACGGACTATCTGACGAGTCGCCTGAGTGATGCGCTGTCCTACGTCATAGTCTTTGCGCTGGCGTTTTTGCTGCTGACCGTTATATTCGCGTTTGTGGGGAATATTATAAACCTTGCCTTTTCGATCCCGGGCGTTGCGCTGCCGGATCAGGTCATCGGGCTGATTCTTGGCCTTGCCAAGGGCGTTCTCATCGTGTTTGCGCTGGCTGTCATTGTCCGTTATCTCGGCATTTTGTCGGCCGAGACGATTGAAAAAACGACGGTGCTGAAATACATACTCAACGTTAATCCGCTCTCAAGTATTCTCGGCGTATAACAGACTTGTGCAGTAGGTGGTGCTGATGAAAAACGTACCGAACATCTTATCGATCATCCGGATATTCCTTGTTCCCGCCTTCGTCATGATATACTTTTACGAATCGGGGGCGATCAAGGTTTACGCGGCGGCAGTCTATGCCGTGGCCTCGTTTACGGATTTTCTGGACGGATATGTCGCCAGGAAATATCATTTGATTACAAATCTCGGCAAGATCCTCGACCCGGTTGGTGATAAGCTGATGACGCTCGCTGCCCTGATCTGCATCACCATCAGCGGTGTCATACCCGTTTGGGCTGTCGTCATCGTTTTAATAAAAGAGCTGATGATGCTCATCGGCGGCTTCATCATCCGCCAAAAAAGAGGCGGAGAGATTCCGCCGTCCAATATTATTGGGAAGACTTCCACCGTTGTGTTTTTCGTGATCTGTGTTACACTGATGTTAGTTAAGGACATACCGGAGCCTGCCGCAACGGCCATGATCTCCGCTGCCATCCTTTTGATGCTGGCGGCGCTGTTTAGCTATACTATCACCTTTATTCATATCATGAAGAAACGCGGCGGCTGAATATATATATAATTGCAAAACAGCTTTGAAGAGGTAATCTGAATGCGACCAACAATTTGTGCACGATGCAAAAAGAATGCCGCTGTGATCTTTATAACAAAAATTGAGAACGGCGTATCGACAAACGAAGGCCTGTGCTTAAAATGTGCCAAGGAACTCAATATCAAGCCGGTTGAAGATATCATCAAAAAAATGGGGCTGACCGACGAAGACCTGGACAGTCTGACTGATGAGATGATGGAGGCTATGGGCGGCGTTGATAGTCTGACGGAATCGGAAAACGGCGAGGAGGAAGGGAAGACGGCCACCTTCCCGTTTTTGAACAGGCTCTTCAGCGGGCCGGACGATCCGGCCGCGCCGAATGAATTCCCGCGCCCCGGCCGGGAGCAAAAAGAAAAGGATTCCACTGGCCAAAACAGCAAAAAGAAAAAGTATCTGGAGAGCTACTGCATCTCTCTGACGCAGCGCGCCCGCGAGGGCAAGCTTGACCGCATGGTCGGGCGAGCGGTGGAGACGGAGCGCGTTATTCAAATTTTAAACAGGCGGCAGAAAAACAACCCCTGTCTCATCGGTGAGCCCGGCGTGGGCAAAACGGCGATTGCCGAGGGTCTGGCACAGCGCATCTGCGACGGGCAGGTGCCGTATAAGTTGCGCGACAAAGAGGTCTATCTCCTTGACCTGACGGCGCTCGTCGCCGGGACGCAGTTCCGCGGCCAGTTTGAAAGCCGCATGAAGGGCCTTATCGAGGAGATTAAAGCACAGCAGAACATCATCCTTGTGATCGACGAGGTGCACAATCTCGTCGGCGCGGGAGATGCCGAAGGCTCGATGAATGCGGCCAATATTTTAAAGCCCGCCCTCTCGCGCGGCGAGATTCAGGTCATCGGCGCCACGACGTTTACTGAGTACAGAAAGCACATCGAAAAGGACACGGCCTTAGAGCGCCGCTTCCAGCCTGTCACCGTCAACGAGCCGTCCATTGCCGAATCGGTTGAGATCATCAAGGGCATCAAGCACTATTACGAAAAATTCCATGGTGTTATAATTTCCGATGAGATTGCCCGGCAGGCGGTCGTCCTCTCCGAGCGGTACATTACCGACCGCTTCCTGCCGGATAAGGCGATTGACCTCATTGACGAGGCCTGCTCTGATATGAATCTGAAAAGCGAGCAGATCGCCCGTATGGATATGATCCGCAAGGAAAAGGCAGACCTATTGAAAGAGCGTGAGCTTCTGTTGTCGAGCGCGGAGAGTGGGGATGACTATGCCCGTCTTGCCACGATCCGCAGCCGTGATATGCAGATATCTGATGAGCTGGCGCGCCTGGAGACGAAGGGAAACCCAGAGCTCACCATTGATAACCTTGCCCGCGTGATCGAGCTATGGACAAAAATTCCCGCAGCGAGTATCCGCGAGGACGAATATAAGCGCCTCAACGAGCTCGATAAGCGCCTGAAAACGCACATTATCGGGCAGGACGAGGCGGTAGATGCCGTCTGTGCCGCCATCCGCCGCAACCGCGTCGGCATATCGGCAAAACATAAGCCGGTCTCCTTCATCTTCATCGGCTCGACGGGCGTGGGCAAAACCGAGCTTGTCAAGCGCCTGGCGGAAGACTTGTTCGACGCGCCGGAGGCTCTCATCCGGCTTGACATGTCGGAGTTTATGGAAAAGCACGCCGTCTCGCGCATTATCGGCTCGCCCCCGGGCTATGTGGGATACGACGAGGCGGGACAGCTGACGGAGAAAATCCGGCGGCGGCCTTACAGTGTCATCTTATTTGACGAAATTGAAAAGGCACACCCAGACGTGATGAATATCCTCCTTCAGATTCTGGACGACGGCCATATTACCGATGCACACGGCCGCACCGTTAACTTTGAAAACACCGTCATCATCATGACGACGAACGCCGGCAGCGACCGGAAGGATGGGGCCGTCGGCTTTAACCGCTCGATCAATGAGCAGGGGAAGGAAAAAGCCATCAAGGCGCTCAACGATTTCCTGCGCCCGGAATTCATCAACCGTATCGACGAGCTCGTCTACTTCAATCATCTTTCCGAAGAGGACTTCAAGAAGATCGCCCGCCTCATGCTTGACGAGCTGCGTGATGTGATGCTTGAGAAGAAGCTTGAACTCCAGTATGACGACAGCCTTATTGATTATCTTGTCAAAAAGTCGTTTTCACAAACATACGGCGCCCGCAATCTCCGCCGCCTCATCCAACGTGAGGTGGAAGACCGGATCGCCTCAGAGATCATCGCCAATTATACCCGCCAGACGAGCCGCATTGGCCTCACCGCCGTCAGCGGCGAGATTGAGATCCTGGCTGCTTAATGAGCCTTTAGATTGATTGCATGAAAAGATGGTAGACACGTTTTGTGCCTACCATCTTTTTTGCTGTTTAAAAGCCCTATTTCTTCATGATGATTTCTCCCGGCGCTTGAGCTTTTCCTTCGTGCCGTCCGGGCGCTCTATGACGGTGTTGTCAAGCGTTTCTTCGAGGCAGGCGCGGAAGGCCGCGACGTATTCCGCGCGCAGTTTTTTCTGCTCGGCACACTCCTCAGGCGATAGGGCACATTCCCTCGACTTGCGGGAGAGCTCGTTGATGCGGTCGATTTTAGATTGATCCATAAATGCTCCTAAAAGATGAGATTTCCTGGTGTGCGGGGATACGGGATCGTATCGCGGATGTTGCTGATGCCGGTCAGATACATCACAAGTCGCTCCAAACCGACACCGAAACCGGCGTGCGGGACAGAGCCGAAGCGCCGCAAGTCCGTATACCAGGAGAGCGCATCGGCGGGAACGTTCATCTCTTGCATGCGGCGTAAAAGCAGATCATGGCGCTCCTCACGCTGGGAGCCGCCGATGAGCTCGCCGACGCCGGGCACTAAGAGGTCGCAGGCGGCAACCGTCTTCCCGTCGTCATTCAAACGCATGTAAAAGGCCTTGATGTCCTTCGGATAATCGGTGATAAAGACAGGGCCTTGCGCAACTTTTTCGCAGATATAGCGCTCGTGCTCCGTTTTAAGATCGGCACCCCACTCGACGGGGTAGCGGAAGATCTCGCCGGACTTTTTCAGGCGATCAATCGCCTCAGTATAGGTGATGACCTGAAAGGGCGTGTCGGCCACCGCCTGCAAGCGGCTCACGAGTGATTTGTCCTTGTCAATAAAATCGTTAAAGAAGCGCAGCTCCGCCCCTGCCCCCTGGAGGACAGTTTTCACACAGGATCGGATAAGTTCTTCCATAACGGCCATGTCGTCGTCAAGGTCGGCAAACGCCATCTCCGGCTCGGCCATCCAAAATTCGCTGGCGTGCGTCGTCGTGTTGGAATTTTCCGCCCGAAAGGTTGGGCCGAAGGAATAGACCTTGTCACAGCTGAGTGCAAACGGCTCAATGTGCAGCTGGCCGGATACGGTCAGGCAGGCATGGCGGCCAAAAAAATCCTTTTCATAGTCGCTGTCGGCGCGCGTCGTGACGGTAAAGACTTCGCCCGCGCCCTCGGCGTCATTGCCGGTGATGATGGGCGGCGTGATATAAAGAAAGCCATGTGACTGCAGATACGCGTGGACCGCACCAAAGACGAGAGAACGTACCCGAAAGAGGGCGGAAAACGTGTTCGTACGCGGCCTTAAGTGCGGCATTTCCCGGAGGAACTCGAGGGAATGCCGCTTTTTTTGCATCGGATAATCCGGGTCACACCCGCCGAATAGCGTTATAGCCGCCGCGCGGACTTCAAAGGGCTGCTTGGCCCCCGGCGTCGCAACAAATCGGCCGGAGACACGAATGGCGGCCCCTGTTGGAAAGTTTGAAGCGTCCTTCAATATATTGTTTTCGTCCATATCATAGACGATTTGACAGCCTAAGAAGCACGACCCGTCGTTTAAATCGATAAAACCGATATGGCCGTTATCTCTGTTTGTACGAATCCAGCCGCGCAGGTCAACATCGGCACCGTCAGCGGGCGGCTGCTTGAAAAGATCGTCTATGAGCGTGTATTGATCGCGTATCATCTGCTCTGTCACCTCATAATTGCATCCGTCGGGGCCGCGTCGCCCCGCTTTTATTATTATCGGCGCGCTTCGCCTAAGAGTCAATACCGCGTGGTCGGGAATACAATAAAATATTATGCCATGTCAATTGGCAGAAAGGATGATCATATTGACCATATACACCGTCAGGCGGGGTGACAGCCTGTATGCTATTGCCAATAAATATGGCGTATCGGTTGACACGCTCGTCTATGACAATCAGATTCGCGACCCGCTGCGCCTTGTGGAGGGCCAGGCGCTCTTCATCCCCGTGACGAGCGTTGCCTATCAGGTGAAGCCCGGCGATAGCCTTTATACCATCGCGCGTACTTATGGCACGAGTGTCGCCGCCCTTGTCGCCGCCAATCCGTCCCTGACGGACCGTTCCAGATTATACCCCGGCCAGACGATCACCATACCGTTCCCGGACGTCATGCTCGGTTCTGTCAGTGTCAACGGTTTTACCGTCACCGCACCGGAGGAGACGTTGCGGCAATCGTATCCATCTCTGACGTACATAAGCCTCTTTTCCTGGATGGCCGATGAAGGCGGCGGTATCACGCCGGTCAATGACGATGCGCTCCGGCAAGAGGCCAGACGCGCCGGTGTCGCGCCGATGCTGTGTGTCACCAATATCCGCCCGACCGGCGGCTTTTCCAGCGACATCGCCCACGCGCTTTTAACAGATGAAACGGTGCAGGATATATTTATTACGAACATGATGGCGGCGCTCCGGCAGCGGAATTATGAAGGCGTCATCTTCGATCTTGAGTATATCTATCCCTACGACCGCGAAAGCTACAATCAGTTTTTACGCCGTGTCGTCCCGATGCTGCATAACGAGGGATACATCGTCATGACGGCCATCGCCCCGAAGCTCTCGGCATCACAGGTCGGTACGCTGTATGAGGCGCATGACTATCCCGTACACGGTGCGCTCGTTGATTTTGTCATCATCATGACGTATGAATGGGGGTATATCGCCGGACCGGCGATGGCAGTTGCCCCGATCGATCAGGTTCGGAAAGTGCTTGATTACGCCGTCACCGCTATTCCGGCGCGTAAAATTCTGATGGGGATGCCGAATTACGGGTATGACTGGACACTGCCATTTGTGCAGGGGTCGACTGCTAAGCCGCTTTCAAACACCGAGGCGGTTGAACTGGCTTCAGACGTGGGCGCCCTTATACGCTACGATGAAAAGTCGCAGGCACCATTTTTCAACTATTATGACCGGCAAGGTAAGCGGCACGAGGTGTGGTTTGACGACGCGCGCAGTATTCAGGCAAGGCTCCGGCTCATGAATGAATATGGCCTTGGCGGCTTGAGTTACTGGACGCTAGACGATCTCTTCAGAGCACAATTTCTCGTGCTCAACGCGATGTACCGCGTCAACAAGGTCGTCTGAGGGCGGCGCTCAAACGGGGACAGACCGCCGCGTACCGGCCGCAACACCGCCGGTTTTATAGGCGCTTTGTCCCCTTCCGTCAGGCGGCGGCTGCTTGAATAAGTGTGCTCATTTTGCGGAAGATTGCTTGTCGAAAACCATAAAATGTGGTATACTTTTAAAAATATTGACACGGGGAGGCGAGATGTTTTGGCACTGCGGCATCTCATCAGCATTGAGGATGTCACCGTATCGTGGTGGGACGAGCTATACGCCCTCTGCTGCGACATCATCGCACATCCGAACGACTTTAGCCTCTCCTGCAGCGGCAGGGTAATGGCCTCGCTCTTTTACGAGCCGAGCACGCGGACGAATTTCTCCTTTCAGTCGGCCATGATGCGTCTTGGCGGCAGTGTTTTCGGCTTTTCCGAGCCGAGCGCGACGTCAACGGCCAAGGGGGAATCGCTCGCCGATACGGTGCGCATGATGAGCTCTTACGCCGACACCATCGTCATCCGCAGCCCGCATGAGGGCGCGGCGCTCGCGGCATCGCTTTACTCCGAGGTGCCGATTATTAATGCCGGTGACGGCGGCCATTTCCACCCGACCCAAACGCTGACGGATCTTACGACGATTTCGCAAAAGCGCGGCGGTATCAAGAATCTTCACGTCGGGCTCTGCGGCGATTTGAAAAACGGGCGGACGGTGCACTCGCTCATTCTGGCGCTTTCCAAATTCCCGGACATTAAGTTTTACCTCATAGCCCCGCGCGAGCTGGCCATGCCGGACTATATGACGGAGCATTTAAAGGCCAACCATCAGAACTTTGTCGAAGTGACCAATCTGGAAGAGACGCTGCCGGAGCTTGACGTTTTGTATATGACACGCATCCAGCGTGAGCGGTTTAATGATCCTGCCGAGTTCGAGCGGCTTAAAAGCATTTACGTTCTGACGCGGGATAAGCTCCGTCACGCCAAGGCGGACATGCTCGTTATGCACCCGCTGCCACGGCTGGACGAAATCGCGCGCGACGTGGACGACGACCCGCGTGCCGTTTACTTTGAGCAGGCGCGCTACGGTATGTTTATCCGCATGGCGCTGCTTTATAAAATGAGCCATTTCGAGCGGCGGGCCACAGGCCCGGCCGGTTTCGACACGCCGCGCTGCTGCCAAAATCCCAGATGTATTACAGCCTCTGAGCTCTATTTGCCGCCGCTTGTTAAAGCGGGCAGCTGCGCCTACTGTGATAAAAAGATATTGACATTTTAATGGCCGAATGCTATTATTTTTAAGCCGTCGTTTTACGGCCGCGTTACAAAAAACCGGCCTTCGCGCAGGCAGCTGCCGCTGCGTCTGGGCGAAGCGGAGGAGCGCCGTTTCAGTTTCCGACGCATGCGGGTGTAGTTCAATGGTAGAATTCCAGCCTTCCAAGCTGGCCGCGTGGGTTCGATTCCCATCACCCGCTCCAATCAATTTAAAGTAGACGGCGTTTTTTAATACGCGCCAATAGCTCAGTAGGATAGAGCAACTGCCTTCTAAGCAGTAGGTCAGGGGTTCGAATCCCTTTTGGCGTGCCAGCAGGGCCAAAAAGGGAATGATTTCATTCCCCAAATGGTGGGTGTAGCTCAGTTGGTTAGAGCATCGGATTGTGGTTCCGAGGGTCGAGGGTTCGAATCCCTTCATCCACCCTTATCTTTTCAGTCCTTTTCGCCCGAAAAGGACTGAAATAATGCAAAGCCCCGTCACCCCGTCTCAAGCGCCAGCCCAGCCAGAGGTCCCGATCATGGGATGTAGCCAAGCGGTAAGGCACCAGACTTTGACTCTGGCATTCGCAGGTTCGAACCCTGCCATCCCAGTTATATGACCCGTTAGCTCAGTCGGCAGAGCACCTGCCTTTTAAGCAGGGTGTCCCGCGTTCGAGTCGCGGACGGGTCACCAAAAAAGAGAGCTTGCAAGTGATTGCAAGCTCTTAGTTTATTTGTTGACTTATTCACTTTTTGAAAATTTCTGTTATTCAAAAATCTTAAAGATGCTTCTTTTCCGGCGGCGGGTTTTATGATTGATCCGGCGGTTTATTTGGGCAAAATACATTTTCTCAAACGCAATTGTCTTTGTCTTTAATAACACAACGTCATCAAGTAAAAGCTCGGCGCATTGCTTCCGGTCTCCGGTGATGTGGCATGCCACAAGCTGTATAAAGTCGCTGTTAGTTTCTATCACGGCGAAGGTTGAATTCTGGTATGTCGTTATAAACAGCCACTTTTTGTGGGCAAGCTGCCGCTGATTATAAGAGTAGTTGGCAAATTGCAAAGTGACAAGGACGAAGGCTATGAGAACGATTGAAACCAAATTAAAGCCTTGAAGCATGAAAAAGACAATGGCAAGGAGGAAAACAAAGCACGCGCCTGTTATCCCGATGGCAATGAATAAAGCCTGAAGCCCAATATGCTTGAGAAATTGGCGCTTTTTCCAGATTCCCTGCTCATTGACTTCCGGCAGCAGGAATTTCCAAAGAATCAAGAACAGCGCGAGAGACACGACGGCAAAAATGGCGACACACAGAATCAGGAGCTTGACAGGCCAATCGATGATAAAAAAAGCTTCGTTTTGAAATAAGTAGCAGATAATCAAGCTGGCGACCAGCAGGATGACGGCGGCAAGCGACAAGTATTCCGGGTGAAAGCCGGAGCGCATGCTTGTCCGGCACAGGTCATGGATATAAAAATAGTCCCAATAGGCTTTCTTGTTATAGTACTCGCTTAACGACAGGTAGTAGCCGACGGCTGTCACGAGAAAGGCTGTCAAGGCGACAATGCCGGAGAGGTTTGTAGAGAGCCAATTTATTGTTCCCGCGGTCACGTCATCACCTCAAATCTTATCTAAACACCGCTGAGATAAATGACGCCGCCTTCGTCAATTATGTATGTAAAACCAAGGAGCGCGGCAAGGTCTGGCAGTGTGACGTAGGTCGTGCCGCCGGTGTTGATGGCGCTTGCAGTACTTGTGGCGTCACCAAGGGCGAGTGCTGGTATTGACGATGTGACGAGGGCGGCCTTGTTCGCATCGGCAACCGTAATCGTCGGGTCTCCAGTATAGGGGCTGCCCTTTAACAGGACGATTTTTTGTGCCGTTGGGTCCCATGTAACGTCAAACTGAAGGGAGGTTTTGTTCAGCAGTGCGGCAATGTCCCGCAATTTGAAATATGTATTCCCGTTAACCTCAATTGTTGACAGTTGCGTGACGAGACCGGAAACAGAAATTTGGGCTGTCGCCGTGAGACCAACGGCCTTGACGACGCCCGATTTCACGGGCAGCGCAATCTCCTGCGCGTAGTATTCGTCAAACGTCAGGCCGCTTTTATAAACGGCAGTCGCCAGCTTAACACCGACATAACGCAGATGCCAGGGCTCGAAGCTGTACCCGGTGACAGACTCTTTTCCGTCGGGATAGCGGATAATAAAGCCGTATTTATAGGCGTTTTTAACGTACCATTTATACGTTGATGTGCTTGTAAGAGCGGTGTTGGAACGAATGACGTCAACGGCAAGGCCTGTCTGGTGCTCGCTGTAGCCGGGGCGTGCCGCCAGGCGGTCCTGCGCCGTTGGGTCGTCCGGTGTATAAAAGCTGTCGTAGACGGCCGCTTGCTTGTCGTAGCTTCTGTAGGCAGATGTGGCAAAGATTTTATACCCAAGCTTTTTGGCGTCAGCGCACATTTTTTCAAAAGCAAGCCGGGCGGCGCGGGTGAGTTTTTGTGTCCCAACGCTGTATTTGGCGTTAATCGTCTCTAAGCCTTTTGGGACATACGTTTTCGGCAGCGCGTGGTATTTATTGACGAGCACGTTCGTACTGCCGATATTTAAAGCACTGACCGTGTCGGTATAAAAATCGTGATCAAGACCAATATTGACATTCGTTATGACGGATATCCACGACGCGTCAGGATGGAGCACCTTATAATCAAGATAACGCTGTGTATCGTCATCCCAATAGTATTTTGAACTCGTCAACGCAGTCAGCTCGGCCGTATACTGGCGGAGCACCGGTGTTTCGGGCTCTTGAGCGGCCATAGCAGCCTCGCATGGGGCGCACAGCAGCAAACAGAGAAAAATCGCTGCAAAACGGCTTTTCTTCATTGGCATTCGCACCTGCCTTTCGGTAAGAAATATTATAGGATATATTTGGCTTCTTGTCCAGACACGTTGAGCCTTTTCCCGACAAAAATTGAGGAATTTGACAGCATCAACGCAACTGAATAAATCAAACTTTTGTTTTGCCGCAGGATTTGCTATAATCATCATATGTATGCGCAAACAGCGATGCATAATAAAGCCAAACAAAAGAAACGGATGATTAGATTACATGATAACTGTCTCGAACCTCAGCCTGCAATACGGCGGAACATCCTTGTTTTCCCGCGTCGACCTGCAGTTTTCCGCCGGCAATTGCTATGGTGTGATCGGTGCCAACGGCTCCGGCAAATCCACGTTTTTAAAAATTCTTGCCGGAGAGCTTGAGCCCTCAAGCGGCAGCGTTGAAATCAAGCAGAAGGTGCGCATGTCCGTCCTTAAGCAGGATCAGAATATGTATGACGACTATACGGTCACCGAGACCGTCGTCATGGGCAATCTGCGCCTGTATACGTGCGGCAAGGAAAAGGACGCGCTGTATTTAAAAGAAGACTTTACAGACGCCGACGGCATCCGTGCAGCCGAGCTTGAAGAAGAGTTTGCCGAGCTGGGCGGCTGGGAAGCCGAATCAAACGCCTCGCAGTTGTTGCAGGGACTGGGGATCGCCACGGCGCAGCACGAGCAGATGATGCGTGACTTAGAACCGCGCCAAAAGGTGAAGGTACTGCTCGCGCAGGCGCTCTTCGGCACGCCCGATATCATTTTGCTGGATGAGCCGACGAACAATCTCGACGTAAACTCTGTCGTCTGGCTGGAGGATTTTCTGCTCGATTACGCGGGCACCGTCATCGTCGTCTCGCACGACCGGTATTTTCTCAATACGGTCTGTACCCATATTGTCGATATTGATTACGGCAAGATCAAAATGTACGTCGGTAACTACGACTTCTGGTATGACGCCAGTCAGCTCATGCAGAAGCTTATCAAGGATCAAAACCGCAAAAATGAAGATAAAATCAAGGACCTTGAGGAATTTATCCGCCGGTTTTCGGCCAACAAATCAAAGTCCCGCCAGGCGACATCGCGCCGCAAAATGCTCGATAAGCTAACGATGGACGAGATTCCGGCCTCCTCGCGACGCTATCCGTGGGTCGGGTTTAAAATGGAACGCGAACCGGGCAAGGACAGGCTTTTTGTCACAGATGTCTCGATGACCGTTGACGGCGTGAAACTCCTTGACAAGGTCAACTTCATTATGGGCAAGGACGATAAAATTGCCCTCATCGGTGCCAACGAGATCGCCATCACAACGCTGTATAAAATTCTCGCCGGGGAACTCGAGCCGGACGAGGGGACGGTGAAGTGGGGCGTTTCAACGACACAGGCGTATTTCCCGAAGGACAATTCGGCATATTTCAACGACTGTGATCTGGGTATTATGGACTGGATGCGCCAATTCTCCGAGGATAAGCGCGAGAGCTATCTGCGCACCTTTTTAGGGCGCATGCTCTTTTCCGGGGATGATGTTTATAAGCCCGTCAAGGTGCTGTCGGGTGGCGAAAAAGTCCGGTGTATGCTGTCGAAGATGATGCTCTCAGGCGCAAACGTTCTGATATTCGACCAGCCGACGAACCACCTTGACTTGGAATCCATTGCGGCACTCAACAATGGCATGGACGAGTTTAAAGGCAACATTATTTTCACAACACACGATCATCAGCTCATCCAGACGGTGGCAAACCGCATCATCGAGTTTACGGACGATGGGAAGATTATCGACCGGAATATGACGTATGACGAGTATATTGATTTAAAGCGCGCGCAGGAAAAAGGATAGGTGGCAGGGCCTTTTATATGAGGTGAATGCAGTTTGTTTCACCTCATGGGTTAGCATTCGCCTGTGATTCCGGGGGTCGTTATAAGCCCCCGGAATCAAATTAAGGGCTTGACAATTTGCCGCATTCGTTGTAAAATAACGTTCGCTGACATGGACAGTTAGCTCAGCTGGTAGAGCATCCGCTTGACGTGCGGAGGGTCACAGGTTCGAGTCCTGTACCGTCCACCAAATTAAATATCGTCTTTGAACCAATAAAGGCTGACTCTTTTGAGTCAGCCTTTATTGGTTTTTTGGGCAAAAACCGCTTAAGACAAGGACTTTTCTCGGCTTTGTGAATCCGCAGGCACAAACTGTGCTTAAAAAGCGTCTTTATACATTCTTTATACGTACCATGGTGTCCTTTACACCAACTTTAGGAGAAAATAATTATAATCAAAAGTGCGAAAACTTGATTAGAAAAAGGTGTGGGTGTTATGGGAGCTATCCTTATTATTGCGGCGATGATTGCGCTAGCCCTCCTCGGGTATTTGTTTTATGTTCTGTTCAGGGGTGAGAATCTATGAGTAATATTTTTGTATCGGATTTGTTCTACATCCTCCTGTTGATTGGCTTGTCTATACCGCTTGGTTTGTATATTTACAAAGTTATGACAAACCAGCGCGTTTTCCTAACGCGCATTCTATCCCCTGTTGAAAAGGGCATCTACAAACTGATGGGCGTGCGCGGAGAGGGCGACATGACGCCGAAGACGTACGCGTTTTCTGTTATTTCTATAAGCCTTCTCAGCTTTGTCGCTGTCTTTTTGATTCAGTTACTGCAAAATGTTTTACCCTTCAATCCAGAACATATAAAAAATGTCAGTTGGGATTTGGCATTGAACACTGCGGCCAGCTTTGTAAGCAATACAAACTGGCAGGCCTATTCCGGCGAAAGTACATTATCATATTTCACGCAGAGTCTTGGATTGACTGTTCAGAATTTCCTGTCGGCTGGTGTCGGCATTGCTGTCCTTTTTGCGCTGATCCGCGGCTTCATTCAGAAACAACAAGTGACCATCGGCAACTTCTGGAAGGATCTTGTTCGTGTCACGCTGTATGTCCTGATTCCGCTGTCTCTCGTGCTCGCCGTCATTCTCGTCTCGCAGGGCGTTGTTCAGACACTCAGCTCATATACACACACGACAACGCTTGAGAGCGGAGCAGTTCAGACAATTCCGCTTGGCCCTGCGGCAAGCCAGATTGCCATTAAAGAGCTGGGTACAAACGGCGGTGGCTTCTTCGGCATGAATTCGGCATACCCACTCGAAAATCCCACAGCTCTTTCAAATCTGCTGCAGCTTCTCTCCATTCTTCTCATCCCCGCTGCGCTTTGTGTTTCCTTTGGTAAAGCAGTCAAGGATAGTAAGCAAGGCCGATCTATCTATGCCGCGATGCTAATATTGTTTGTCATATGCCTCGTTGGCGTCACTGCCAGTGAGCTTTATGGCGCGCCCGTTTTCGGTGGCGTTGTATCATCCGGAAGTATGGAGGGCAAAGAGGTTATACACGGCGTCGCGACTTCGGCGCTCTGGGGGACGGCTACAACAGCAGCTTCAAACGGTTCCGTTAACGCAATGCTTGATAGTTTTACGCCCCTGAGTGGTGTTGTCCTTATGTTCCTGATGCACATCGGCGAGGTTGTCTTCGGCGGCGTTGGGAGCGGTTTGTATGGCATGCTTGGTTTTGTTATTCTCACAGTGTTTATTGCAGGTCTTATGGTTGGGAGAACACCGGAATATCTCGGTAAAAAAATAGAGCCGTTTGACATGAAAATGGTCTGCATTATTGTTCTGACACCGGCTTTGTTCATCTTGTTTGGCACTCTGGCAGCCGTTTTAATGCCTCAGGTCACAACGTGGCTGACAAATTCGGGCGCGCACGGTTTCTCAGAAATCCTTTATGCATTTACTTCCATGGGGGCAAATAACGGCAGCGCGTTTGGCGGATATGCGGCGAATACCGTTTTTTCGAATGTCATCGGCAGCATCATAATGCTGATCACGCGTTTTGTGCCAATGATTGCCGTGATATTTTTAGCTGGCAATCTGTCCAATAAAAAAATCATTGCCGCCGGTGAAGGGACACTATCGACAAGCAACGCATTGTTCGTCGGTCTCCTGATTGCTATTATCCTGATCGTCGGCGCGCTGACTTTTTTACCAGCGCTGGCCCTTGGACCGATCGCAGACTACTTTACAGCTGTAAGATGAGGTGTGAACAATGAAAACAAACCATACAAAGTCAAAAATCTATGCGGACGCCATTGTTCAATCCTTTAAAAAATTGACGCCGGTTGTTCAGATTAAAAATCCTGTCATGTTTGTCGTCTATATTGGAGCTTTTCTGACAACGGCACTATGGCTCCTGACTTTTGTCGGAATTCGAGATGAAAGCACGGGATATACATTGGCCATTGCGTTAATCCTTTGGTTTACGGTGCTGTTTGCGAATTTTGCCGAGGCGATTGCCGAAGGCCGTGGACGCGCTCAGGCCGATACGCTTCGGAAATCACGTAAGGATGTCAAGACCCGGAAATTAAAATCATCATGTAACCCTGATGATTATGAAGAGGTTATATCAAGCACCCTTAAAAAGGGCGATATCGTTTATGTGAAGGTGGGTGAACAGATTCCAATTGACGGTGAAGTCATTGACGGTGCAGCCTCCGTTGACGAGAGCGCCATCACTGGTGAATCTGCTCCAGTCATCCGCGAGTCAGGCGGCGACCGCAGTGCCGTGACCGGTGGTACAACGTTAGTTTCCGACTGGTTGATTATCAAAGGAACAGCTGACCCAGGCGAGAGTTTCCTTGACAAGATGATCGCCATGGTCGAAGGTGCTTCCAGAAAGAAAACGCCCAACGAAATCGCTCTGCAGATTTTGCTGGTCACACTGACGATTATATTTCTCGTCGTGACAGCGACGCTTCTTCCGTTCTCCGATTTCGCCAGCAAACAAGCCGGTGCAGGTCATGCTGTTTCAATCACCAATGTTATTGCCCTGCTTGTTTGCTTGGCACCAACGACGATCGGTGCTTTGTTGTCCTCTATCGGTATTGCGGGTATGAGTCGGCTCAATCAGGCGAATGTCCTGGCGATGAGCGGGCGTGCCATTGAAGCGGCGGGTGATGTTGATGTCTTGCTATTGGATAAGACTGGCACCATCACACTCGGTAATAGGCAAGCAAGTGCGTTTTTCCCGGTAAAAGGCGTTTCAGAACAGGAGCTGGCAGACGCAGCACAGCTGTCTTCACTGGCTGATGAAACAGCAGAAGGACGCAGCATCGTCATCCTCGCCAAGGAGCGCTTCAATATAAGGGGGCGCGACATGTCAAATCTCGGCGCATCCTTCATAGAATTCACAGCAAAGACTAGAATGAGTGGGATTGACTATAAGGGTAATGAAATCAGAAAAGGCGCCGCCGACGCTGTCAAGAACTATGTTCTTGATAAAGGCGAAGACTATCCCGACGAATGTGATCAAATCGTCAAGCAGATTGCCGGCAAAGGCGGTACACCGCTTGTTGTGGCAAAAAACGGGGCCGTTCTCGGTGTAATCTATTTGAAAGACATCGTTAAGAATGGCGTTAAGGAGCGCTTTGACGATCTTCGGAAGATGGGCATAAAGACGATTATGATCACTGGCGACAACCCCATGACAGCTGCCGCCATTGCTGCCGAGGCAGGTGTCGATGATTTTCTGGCTGAAGCCACGCCGGATGCCAAGCTCAATCTCATCCGCGATTATCAGGCACTGGGGCATCTCGTAGCCATGACCGGCGACGGTACAAACGACGCGCCAGCTCTAGCCCAAGCGGACGTGGCCGTTGCGATGAATACCGGGACGCAAGCCGCCAAAGAGGCAGGCAACATGGTCGATCTGGATTCCAGCCCGACAAAGCTCATCGATATCGTACGCATTGGCAAGCAGCTTCTTATGACGCGTGGCGCGCTGACGACCTTTAGCGTTACAAATGATATCGCTAAATATTTTGCCATCATTCCCATCTTGTTTTTTGGGATATATCCTCAACTTGCCGTTCTCAATTTCATGGGCTTGACAAGCGCCACGAGTGCGATCTTGTCAGCAATTATCTACAATGCGTTGATTATAATCGCGCTCATCCCCTTGTCTCTTAAAGGCGTCAAATATCAGGAAACATCCGCTGGAAACCTGCTAAAACGGAATCTCGGTGTCTATGGTTTAGGTGGAATAATCGCACCATTTATCGCAATCAAATTAATTGATATCATTTTAACTGTCTGTCATATCGTGTGAGGTGAAATAACGTGAGAAGAATTTCAAAATCATTGCGGCCCGTGCTTGTCTGTTTTTTCATCATGACAATGCTGTGTGGCGTCGTTTACCCAGGTGTTATCACCGTCGTTGCACAAGCGGTATTTCCTGCGCAGGCTAACGGGAGTATTGTGACGGTGACGCTGAAAGACGGGTCAAAAAAGGAATATGGCTCAGCACTGATCGAGCAGGAGTTTTCGAAACCAGAGTATTTAATTGGACGAGCGCTTGTTACAACGAATCTGAACCCTGTCAGCAGCGATGAAAAAAAGCTGGTTCAGGAGCGCATTGACTGGTGGCACGCTTTTGATCCCACCAATACCGCCCCTATTCCAATGGATCTCGTCACTGGCTCTGCCAGCGGTGTAGACCCGAATATTTCCCCCGCTGCGGCTGAATACCAAGTCGCCAGAATCGCGCGTGAGCGCGGGATAAGTGAGAAGTCGGTCCGAGAGATCATTAGCAAATATACAACCGGTAAATTTCTCGGTTTTTGGGGCGGAGATGCTGTTAATGTCCTGAAGGTCAATCTGGCGCTTGACGGCTTGATTTAGCTGTTAAACAATGGCATACTGCATATATGAGAGGCTGGTGAAAGACATGGCTGAAGTCAATGACGGGCGGCCCGATCCGGACGCATTGCTGGAAAGCATTCATTTAAGCGAACCGAGAAAAGAAGGAAAATTGAAAATATTTTTTGGCTTCGCCGCCGGTGTTGGCAAAACATATGCCATGCTTGATGACGCCAGAGAACAACAAAAAAACGGCGTGGATGTTCTTGTCGGCTACTTGGAGCCGCACACAAGGCCGGAGACAATGTCTTTGCTGGAGGGTCTGCCAGTGTTACAGCCCCAAACAATCCAGTATCGGAACATTCAGCTCAAAGAATTCGACCTTGATGCCGCGCTGAAACGCCAGCCGGAGCTGATCCTTGTCGACGAGCTTGCGCATACAAACGCGGAGGGGGTTCGGAACAAAAAAAGGTATCAGGATATTGAAGAATTGCTGAAGGCTGGCATCAATGTCTATACGACAGTCAATGTTCAGCATATCGAGAGTTTAAACGACATTGTGCAAAATATTACGAAGGTACAAGTCCGAGAAACGATCCCCGACGCCATTTTCGACCGGGCCGATATGGTCAAGCTGATTGATATCGAACCGGATGAACTGCTTAGGCGTTTCGAAGCAGGCAAAATATACCGTCCCGAGCGGGCCCGCACGGCAATGGATAACTTTTTCACGAAGGGGAATCTGCGTCTTCTCCGCGAAATAGCCATGCGAAAAGCAACTGATCGTGTCAGCCACGACAATCAGAATGAATTACATATGGCAGAGAAAATGGCCAGCACAAGGCTGTTGGTTTGCATTGGGCCATCCCCTTCCTCCGCAAAATGTATCCGATGGACGGCGAGGACGGCAGATTCGTTCCACGCCCCCTGGGTAGCAGCCTATGTCGACTGTTTGGACAGCCAAAACATATCGGAAGAAGATAAGAAAAATATCCGGTTGAACATGGATCTAGCCGAGGAGCTCGGTGGTGAAATTGTCACCCTCAATGGCGACGATATTGCAACGATCATTGCCAGCTATGCTAAGCTATCAGGGATAACAAATATCGTGGTCGGCAAAAGCCGGAACAAGAAAACATTTTTGTCTTATTTTGAAATTGACCTTGAAGATAAACTAATAGCCCTTCTGCCAACTGTCGAGCTTCATATCATACCTGGTATCCCTGGGCAGAAAAGATATAAAAAGCCGCGGCGTAAAATACTGTCTCAAAACATCTCCTTATCATGGTCGGATACGATGAAAGCCCTGGGCTATTTGGTGCTCGCGACACTTCTTTGTTTTGTCCTGCAAGCGCTAGAGATTGGTGACCAGAATATCATCATGGTGTACATTCTGTCAGTCCTTGCAATTTCACGGACGACTCAAGGGTATTTATACGGTGTATTCTTTTCAATCCTGAGTGTTCTGGTCTTCAATTTCTTTTTTACCGTACCTTATTATACCTTTAACGCCATCCAACCGGGATACCCAGTCACTTTTGCTGTTATGCTGCTTGTCGCTCTCGTCACGAGCGCCATGACCGTTCGGGTCAAAACAAACGCGCAGCAAGCTGTTGAAAGAGAGCGGCGCACGGAGGTTCTTTATGAAATCAATAAAAAGCTGCTTGTCACACGAGGAAATGATAATATAACTGCGCTGACAACGGATTATATTACAAAGCTTTTTTCACGCTCCGCCGTTTTCTATACACAAGACCCGGAAAATAAAAAGCAGTTCTCGTTCAAACAAGCCGAAGCGGAGACCGATGCATCCGTACTCTTTTCGGCTGACGAACGCGCTGTCGCGCACTGGGTTTTCCTAAATCTTAAAAACGCCGGTGCTGGAACCGATACGCTGATGGGTGCAAGTGGATATTATGTGCCTGTGATCGCGCAGGGCAAGCCACTAGGCGTTATCGGCGTTTCTTGTTTGAACGGAAAACTGAGTCAGGACCGTCGGCTGTACCTACAAATGATTGTCTCACAAGTTGCCCTAGCCCTTGAACGGCAGCTTCTCTCGGACGAGCAACGAAAAATCCTTATCGATTCCGAAAAAGAAAAAATGCGCAGCAATTTGCTTCGTGCTATCTCACACGATCTGAGAACGCCTTTGACTTGCATATTCGGTTCAAGTCAGGCGATTCTAGAAAGTGGCGAGTCACTTGATCGGGAGACCCACGTTAAGCTATTGACAGATATTAAAGAAGAATCGCAGTGGCTGATTCGTATGGTGGAAAATATTTTGTCCGTTACACGGATCAATGAAGGTACTTCCAGCGTCATAAAAACACCGGAGGCCGCTGAAGAAGTTGTCGCTGAAGCAATCAGCCGAATTCGAAAAAGATTTCCGGAACGTAAAATCGCGGTTAAGGTCCCAGACCAGCTCTTGATCGTCCCGATGGATGGAACACTCATTGAACAGGTACTTATAAACTTGCTCGAAAACGCGGTAAAGCACTCAGGTAATGAAACCAAAATTGATGTTATTGTCAGTAAAAACGCTGAAGACGCAGTCTTTGAAGTGCTTGACAACGGCGAAGGGATTTCAGAGCAGGACTTACCTTACGTTTTTGATAGTTATGCACCTGATAGAAAGCGAAGCGCCGATTCATCTAGAAATATGGGAATCGGTTTGTCAATTTGCATGTCCATAATAAAGTCTCATAACGGCAGTATGGAGGCCACTAACCGAAAAAAAGGCGGCGCAGCGTTTAAATTCACCTTGCCACTTGTAGAGGAACAAAAAGATGGAGAATAAGACACTTGTGATGATTGTTGATGACGAGGGAAGTATCAGCAATTTCATGTCTGCCGTGCTAACGTCAAATGATTTCAACGTTATAAAAGCGGCAACAGGCAAGGAAGCTATTTCGATGGCAGCCTCACATGTACCAGATCTGATTTTGCTTGATCTCGGCCTGCCCGATATGGACGGACTTGAAGTATTGAGAACTATCCGGCAATGGACAGGGCTTCCGATTATTGTTGTTTCTGCGCGGGGACATGAACGTGAGAAGGTTGAGGCGCTTGACCTTGGCGCAGACGACTATATAACGAAGCCGTTCGGAACAGCTGAATTGTTGGCTCGGATCAGAACTGCCTTGCGACACTGTCTCAAGTCGACGGAATCCTCAGTCCTTGAAAAGGGTAAGTTTGCCGTCGGAGACCTTGAAGTCGATTTTGAAAAGAGACTCGTCGCCTTATCAGGAAAAGAGCTGCATCTTACACCGATTGAATATAAAATCATCGTGTTACTTTCAAAACATGCCGGGAAAGTTTTGACACACGATTTTATCATCAAAGAAGTCTGGGGGCCCTATACGAGTGATACATTTTCGAGCGAAGTACAAGCCCTGCGTGTAAATATGGCCAATATCCGGAGGAAACTGGAGATCAACCCCGCTGAACCACGGTATATTGGTACTGAAGTTGGCGTCGGGTATCGGATGGTCGAGGATTAAATTTTTGCGAATACCCTTGGAAGCGCTCCAGATCATCGGAAATTTTTTTCAAACAACTTGACAAAAAGATTTTATCAGGCTACAATATGAATGAATAGAAAAATATTCATTCATATTGTAGCCTGTTCATATGCCAAATCCGTAAACGACAAAAAATTAAGGGGATTATACGGATGAAAGATAAAAAAGAAATTTTGTACGATTGCGCCCGGCAGTTGTTCGCCACAAAAGGATTTAAGGATACCGGTGTTTCTGACATTACAAAGCTGGCCGGTTTCGCTGTGGGTACCTTCTACAATTATTTTCCGTCAAAAGATAGATTGTTTTTCGAGATTCTCGAGCAGGAAACAGCGTCAATGATGAAAGGGATTATGAGTAAGATTAACCTTGATGACCACCCAATTAAGCTCATCAAAAAAATGCTCGCATTGAATATGGAGGGAATGCTCTCCAACCCCATCCTGAGTCAGTGGTACAAACCGGACGTTTACAACAAAATCGAAACGATTTTCCGTGATGAAAACGGCCTGGACGCCATGGAGTTTTTATACCATGATTTTAAGAAGCTCGTTGAAAAGTGGCAGAGCGAAGGAAAAATGCGTTCAGATATTTCGAGCGAGATGATCATGGCCCTGTTTGGCGCTATCATTAGGATCGGTTATCACAAAGAGGAAGTCGGCCTGCAATATTTTCCAGAACTGCAGGAACATCTAACGGATTTTGTTCTAAGCGGCCTGAGTGACAACGTCCGGAAAGAGTGAACGACTATGATCACGATAAAGGACTTTGCAGAAACAAAATTTTATGGCATGGGTACGCAAATGGCCTACAGAGCCATAGGACGCCGTTCGGAAAAGGCGCTGCGAGCCGTTCAGGCGGCATCGCATAGGCTGGAACGCCTTCTCAGCCGATTTATACCGGAAAGTGACATCGCAAGACTTAACTGCGCCGCTGGTGTAAGGTGCGAAAATATTAGTGCCGAAACCTTTGCCGTTTTACGAGAGGCGCTAAGGCTGTCAGAGCTTTCCGACGGATTGTTCGACCCCACCGTCGGCCCGTTGGTCGATGTGTGGGATTATAAGCACGCGGTCAGCCCGCCCGCAGATAAAACCATCAAGGAGGCTGTTTCAATTGTTAATTTCAGGGATTTAGAATTACATACGGGGGATCAAACCGGGTTTCTGAAAAAATGCGGACAGAGTTTAGATCTGGGCGGTATCGGCAAAGGCTTTGCCAGCGACTGTTTTATGCAGATATTTAAAAAATGTGGCTTATCATCTGCGTTTTCCAATATCGGCGGCAATGTGTCCACACTGGGTAGCAGGCCTGATGGTTCGGCTTGGCGTGTTGGAATCCGCCACCCTAGAAATGAAGGTCTGATTGGCGCGGTTGAAGTAATCAATCAGGCGGTGGTTACATCGGGCGATTATGAGCGTTTCTTCACCGACAGGTTTGGCAGGCGATATCACCACATATTGAATCCGCGTACAGGCTACCCCGCCATGTCAGGACTCATCAGTGTTACAATCGTTTGTGACAGTGCCATCACAGCAGATGCGCTATCCACCGCCGTGTTTGTGGCCGGGCTGGATATAGGGATTGAGCTGATCAAAAAAATTCCCACAACCCAGGCGGTTTTAATTGATAAAGACCTAAATGTATATTTCACAGCGGGACTTCGCGGCGGCTTGCGAATCAGCACCAACCATCAGTCCATATTAATATAAAGGGAAGGTGTTTTTAATGACGGTAACTAAAACGAGAAAGGGGAAATCTAAGGTGTGGATTGTTTTATTGGTAATTGTCGGCGTAATTGTAATCGGACTGAGTGTGGTCATGATTGCGTCTGAACCGGGACGGCGCGAAGCCATGAATGTGACCATTGGCAACGTCGACTTTAAGCGGCTTCGTGATGGTGTTTACATCGGACAGTACACAGGAGTCAAAGATCATCTACGCGACACAAAGGTTGAAGTGACAATATCCTCCGGCGAAATTACTGACATTAAGGTCATTGAGGGCGCGCTGGCAAACGAAAAACAGACCACCGAAGTTAGAAATGGCCAGACCATCAATGACCTCTTCGCTCGGGTTATTCAGTCTGATTCACTGCAGGTGGATGTTATAAGCGGTGCGACAATCTCTTCAAAGGTGCATCTCAAAGCAATAGAGAACGCACTGGAGCAGGCGGAAATAGATGAAGGAGAAGCGTCATGAGTAGAATAGCTGTGATATACGCGACAAAGACAGGCCATTCAGAAAAGCTCGCCAAAGCGGTCGCGCAGGCGGTAGGCTGCGCAGCCTACAATGCAGTGAACATTTCCATGCCGATCAACGCTGATTTGTTGTTTCTTGTCGGAGGTATCTATGCAGGGAAAAGTCATCCCGAGATGATTCGTTTCGCCGAGAGTCTTGGCGGCAGCGCCGGGAAGAAGGCGGTGTTGATTACCACGAGCGTTTCTGTCAGCAATAGAAGCCAGCCGGATATCCGCCGTATTTTAAGTGAAGCGGGCATTAAAATTCTCGACGAACACGCCTGCGCGGGCAGTTTGCTGTTTTTAAAGTCCGGGCATCCCGATACGGAAGATATTGCGGAGATAGTCCGGCGTGCGATCGAGATTAAAAACCAATTTGAGAACCCAAACCCATGATGGCAGATACTTCTGACGATTGGATTAATGAAGAGGATAGGAAAAAGACGGGTACGACTATAAACCCGAAAGCGCAATTGCTTGTTAAAACGATGAGTATTGTGAGTGTAAGAAATTATGAGAAATATTATAAAAAACTATAGAGGTATGAATATCGTCGGTCAGGGCGGAAAAATAATACTGTTTATGCTGCCATCACTGATTGCGGCTCTCGCGCTTCATGTGTATTTCCCGCAAATTGCGGGGCTGCCCAAAGGCGCCGGGTTTCTCCGCCCGGTGGGCTATGTGCTGTTGGTGCCTGGCCTTGTGTTATGGGCGGCGGCGGTTATACAGCTTCTGGCCGGTTTTCCAAAAGGGAAACTGGTAATGACCGGCGCATACGGCATTGTTCGCAATCCGATATACTCTAGCGTGACATGGTTTATTCTCCCGGCCGTATCGCTTATCACGCTGACCTGGGTATATCTGGCTGTTTCAGTTTTTCTATTTACAGGTGTCGTGATTTTCATCAGGATAGAGGAAAAGAGCCTGCGCACGGCCTTTGGCGGCGAATATGAAGCGTATCTTAAAAGGGTTGACAGGATGATTCCGTTTAGAAAGCCATAAACCGAAACGGACAATAAAGACAAATGATCTAAAAAAAGCGGCGGGACGTTTAAAAACGTCCCGCCGCTTAACACTGTTGAATTTACATGGAGGTTGACACCGCTGGGCTGTCAAGATTGAGCTTTTGCTTATTTTTATTGATAAACTTCAGGAAGATAACCGGAAGCACAAGGCTGGAAATGAGAGCGGTGACAACAAGCGCCGAGTAGAAAGTTTCGTCAATAATATGATTCTCCAAGGCGATTGCAGAGCCGATCAGCAAAAGGCTAAACTGCGCCGCCAGCAGTGAACCGGTATGCATGGCAAGCTTTTTGCCAAACACCTTTGTGAAAAGGAAGGCCGGAATAAACTTCGCCAAGAACATCAGACCAAAGAGGCAGGGAATCAGCACAATGACGTTCCACGAACTGAAAACGGCCGGAATATTGAGATTTGACCCTGTGATGATAAAAAAGAGCGGGATAAAAAATCCAAAGCCGATCGTGTCGAGCTGCTTGTGAATGACTTCTTTTTCGCTTTTCTTTAAAACGATCGCCAGCGTGATACCAGCCAGATAGGCACCGAGCACAACATCATAATTGAGCATATAGAAAATTGTTGCGAAGATGAACATGATGGCCAGGGCAAACCGCGATTCCAAGTTAAAAAAGCTGTTGACCTTTAAGGTGGTGTAGCGGTCACCGACTTTGTCTTTTACCATTTTAAAGACTTTAACGGTGACGAAGATGCCGAGCACGATGAGGATATTATAGACAAGACCCATCAGCGACAAGTGGCTGTATGAGGAAATTAAGAATAGGCAGATCACTTCGCTGATTGTCATATACAACACAATTGTCTGTCCGTAAAAAGTATCCGAAATATTGTTTTCTTTCTAGCGGTTTAATTGCTTATTTGACAGGCGCAAATCGAGAAAAAATTTGACTATGCCGGTCAAGACGGGCGCACGCCAAAACACGATTGAAATAAGCGGAAAGACGAAATATAATGGTGTTATCGAAATTGATTGGGAGCCGCTTATGAAAAATTACAAATGTATGAAGGACCTGGATCTGTTTCAGGCGCTCAACAACACGGAAAAGCAGCAGATCATAAAGTTGGCTAAAGGCAGGCGCTACGCCAAGGGCGACCGCATTTTCGCTGAGGGTGACCCGGCGGATACAATTTTTCTGGTGCGTTACGGCAAGGTGCTTCTGTACAAATGCTCCGAAGAAGGCAAGGAAATTGCGCTCGATATTCTTGAGGAAAATGATATTATCGGGGAAAACACGATTTTTGACGAAATGTTCCAAACCCTCAATGCCCGGGCGCTGGAGGAGACGTTTGTCTGTCGCTGCTATAAAAACGACTTTGTGAAGCTACTGAAGAACCCGGAAATCTCGATAAAGCTGATCAAAGCGCTGACGGATAGGCTCAACAGCTACACGAACTCTATGTCGGACATGGCTTTTTGCGATGTGAAGAACAGGGTACTCAATACGCTCGTCCGGTTGAGTCGGAAATACGGCACCGTAACGCCGGAAGGCACCCAGCTGACAGTGCGCCTCAGCCATGAGGATATCGCGCATCTCGTCAACGCCTCGCGCGTTATGGTGACAAATTCAATCAACGCGCTGCGTCAGGAAGGCAGGATCATTAGCCATCAGCGCCGCTTTATTCTGCCAACCCATCATGGGGATAAAGTTGCCGCTGCCGGCAGAAAAAATTCTATTTTGTAAAACACTTGACGGAAATACGCGAGTTTATACTGTAAACTGACAACATCTTAATTAAAGAGGTGCATATTATGGATGTTCGTCAGACAATCAAAGGCCAGATCGTCGGTGCGCTTAAAAACGCAGCTTTCCCAATCGCGACACCGGAAGCTTTGCTGGCTGCCTTTCCTAACGGCGCGGATACAACATGCCAGGCCGGGGACCTGAAGGTGACGGCCGGAGAGGCCGGTAAACTGCTCAAGGCCGACGATTTTCCGTTTCAATCGGCTGAGGACGTCGGCGAGACGATTGTCAGCCGCGCCGGTCTGTAAAGCGCATATTACGAACGCATCGCAAGGGCGGCGGGCAGGTGGAAACACCGCCCGCCGCTCCCGCCTGTTTTGGTATCTTAATCTATGAAAAATCAAAATTGAAAATTTTGCTGGAATCTTGTATAATGACACAGATACCGTGATTACTGACCGAAGGAGTTTATGCAGATGGGGACTTTATTGGAAAATAAAAGCATTTTAATCATGGGACTGCGCAACAAATGGAGCATTGCTTGGGGCATCACACAGGCCGCCGCCGCGGAGGGCGCGAATCTGATCTTCACCTGCCTGAGCGAGCGGGAAAAGGAAGAGACAGAAAAGCTGACGGCGGAGCTCGGCGCGTTCGGCGTGTATATCTGTGACATTTCGTCAGACGACAATATTAATGCGACATTTGACGTCATTAAGGAAAAGTACGGCGTCCTCCACGGCGTTGTCCACGCGATTGCGCACGCCAATTCCGAGGATATGTCGAACGATTTCATCTACACTTCCAGAGAAGGCTTCGCCCACGCGCTCGATGTCAGCGCCTATTCTCTCGTCGCCGTTTCCCGTAAGGCAAAGGATCTGATGACTGAGGGCGGCGGAATCGTGACGCTCACTTATATGGGCTCGGAAAAAGTCTTTACCGGCTACAATGTTATGGGTGTTGCCAAAGCCGCTTTAGAAGCCAGCGTCCGCTATCTCGCGTCTGACCTCGGCCCGATGAACATCCGCGTCAATGCGATTTCGGCAGGCCCTGTCAAGACGATGTCTGCCAAGGGCGTCAAGAACTTCAACACGATTCTGACGACGACCGATGAGAAGGCACCGCTCAAGCGCCGCGTGACGATTGAAGACCTCGGAAACGCTGCCGTGTTCTATTTAAGCCACCTCTCGTCTGGTATTACCGGCGAAGTGACTTATGTCGACTGCGGCTTTAACATCATGGGGCTGTAATATTAAGGATTGCTCAAAGAAACCCGCCATAAGGCGGGTTTCTTGTTGTTATAATAAAAACGAGACAAAAATACATAATAATCAAGAATATGCAAATAATTATTAACAATAATAGCGTTATATATAACGAACGTTTAAGCACAATGCTGAGCACTTATACACTGAATATTAATTCAATATATAATATTTGCTTGAAAATAGCAGTATGATGATGCAAAAAATGTGCTTGAGAGAAAAAAATAAACCGGTGGCGCGACGTTGATCCCATCACCGGTTTATGTCCTGTAAATATCGCCGCACATGTCTGCCAATCCGACAAACTGTGCACAAAAAGGCTCTTAGGCCATTTGTATAACACCCCGGAGCGCGTCGCGCATGGACAGGGCTTCCACGCGCGCGGCCTCGGCGAAATCGCGGCCGTTCTGGCCTGTTTTCCGCCAGGCACAGATGATTGCGCGGGAGGAATTGATGATGGCGCCGCGGCCATTTTCACTGAATGCATGGGCAACATCTCTGGCGCTGCCGCCCTGAGCGCCGTAGCCCGGCACGAGGAAAAACGTTTTGCTCAAATGCTCCCGCAAATAACGCAGCTCTTCCGGATACGTTGCACCGATGACGGCGCCGACACACGAATAGCCGTATGCACCCACGGTATCTGACGAAAGCCCCTCCAGAAGCTCGCCGACGACAGTGTAGACCCGGCGGTCATGAACCATCAGGTCCTGCAACTCCGCACTGGATGGGTTGGACGTTTTGACAAGCCCGAAGATGGCCTTATTGTTTTGGCGGCACGTCTCGATAAACGGCTTCACGCCGTCTGAGCCAAGATATGCATTAACCGTCACCGCGTCAAAGTCAAACGGGAAAAGCTGGCGTGCACCGATTGTCACACTGCCGAGATAGGCGGCGCTGTAGGCTTCGGCCGTTGAACCGATGTCGTTGCGTTTGATGTCGGCAATGGTATATAGTCCTTTGGATTTCGCGTAATCTGCTGTTTCCTTCAGCGCCCGCACGCCCTCGAAGCCCAAGAGCTCATAGTAAGCCGACTGCGGCTTAATGGCGGGAACAATGTCACAGACGGCGTCAATCAGACCGCGGTTGAATTCCACAAATGCATCGGCTGCGGCCTCCAGCGTTTCGCCCTTTTCAGCGATGTGTTTTTCCAGGATGAACGGCGGGATATAATCCGGCTTTGGGTCAAGGCCGACGACGGTGGGGTTATTGAGTGCCAGAATTTTCTCTTGCAGAATATCAAATGACATGATCAGTCTCCTTATAAACAATCTCCCCGCCGACAAGGGTGTATTTGACACGGCCCTTGACAGACATGCCGTTAAACGGTGTGTTGCGGCTTTTGGAGTAAAAACGGCCGCTGTCAACCGTCCACGCTTCGTCCGGGTCGAAGATGACGAGGTCGGCGCAGCTGCCGACATCGAGATGGCCTTTCGAAAGACCGAGGATTTTGGCCGGGTTTTCGCTCATCAGACGGATCAGTGTTCCGACCGACATACGGCCTGTGTGGCAAAGCGCCGTCAATGAAAGGGCGAGGGACGTCTCAAGCCCGACCATGCCGCTTGGCGCGTCAGGGAGAGGGCGCGCTTTTTCTGCTGACAAGTGCGGCGCGTGGTCGGTGGCGATGGCGTCGAGTGTCCCGTCGCACAAACCTTCTATGACAGCTTCAACGTCCTTTTCTGTCCGGAGCGGCGGGTTAACGCGGGCAAGCGCGCCCTGACGGAGGACTTCCTCCTCCGTCAGAGTAAAATACTGCGGGCACGTCTCAGCGGTGACGGAAATGCCGAGCGCCTTGGCCTGTCGGATGATATGAACGGTTTCGGCGGCACTGACATGCGCGATGTGCAGACGAGAGCCCGTTTCATGCGCAAGCATCACGTCCCGCGCCGCCATCAAAGACTCGGCGACGGCAGGTCGGCCCGGCAGGCCGAGACGGCGGGAAACGGCCCCGTCGTTGACGGCGTAATTTTTCACCAGGTCGGCGTCCTCACAGTGGCTGCTGATGAAAAGCCCGTTGTTTATCGCTTCCAGCATTGCACGGCGCAAAACGGCGGCATTCATGACCGGCACGCCGTCGTCCGACAAAGCACAGGCACCGGCTGCCTTGACGGCGGCGAAATCGGATAGAACCGTGCCTTTTTGCCCGACCGTCACGGCCGCATACGGCAGGATGTTGACAACGGCCTTTTTAGCCCGTAAAACGATATCACGGACGCTGTCGGCCGTGTCGATGACGGGGGAGGTGTTGGGCATGCAGGCAACAGTTGTCACACCGCCGGCGGCGGCGGCTAATGCGCCGCTCAAAAGGTCTTCCTTGTCGGTCTGGCCGGGGTCGCGCAGATGGACATGCATATCGACAAGGCCGGGCGCGACGATACAGCCGGCGGCGTCAAGCACCGTGACGTCTCGAAGGACCTTCGGCATGTCGCTCAATGGCGCAATTTTGCCCTTATTTATAAAAATGTCGCGTCGGCTCGGCTCCTGCGCGCCAAAGCCGACGACGCGCCCGTTTTGAATCAATAGCATGCCAGTGCCCCTCACTTTGGTCAAAATATCCGGCAATTCTTGCGTTGAATTATATAGGAATAAAAAATTTTTCGCAAGCACATACTAAAAACGTCCTGAAATGGGGAATTTGACTGCGCGGATTCGGGCGCTTCTGAATTAAAAAATGCCGGGCGCAGCGGCAGAAATGGAGCAATAATTATGACAAGAGCAGGGTTTGTGAAAGGTATGACCATCGGCGTTATGACGGGCACCGCCCTCGGCATGGTCCTCGCACCGAGAAGCAAGAACACAAAAAGCGCTGCCGGTAAGGCGCTCAAGGCCGCCGGAGAAGTGATTGACAACATCACCGGCATGTGGAGCTGAATAAAAATTGCGTCACGAAATTCGTGGCGCAATTTTTTGTCATCACTTAACGTCACAAAGCCGAGGCGCAAAAAAGCTGTACCGGAATCGGCACAGCTTTTTAATCGTCTTGTGTTAACTTGCGGAAAACTTCTGTCGTGCTTTTTGAATTTTCTGCTGCTCGGCCGGTTCAACCTGATACCAGCCGTGTGACTGCATGGTGGAGAAAATGTCGGACTGAATTTGATGGACATCGTTTAAAATGTTGAGCATCGTTGAGCGCAGTTGCTGGTTGATGCATTCACCAGCGTAAAGATTGTAGCTGTCCGTCATATGCTTCTCGCTGATGAGCGAATCCTGCAGAATCTGCTGTTCATTTAAGAGCGAGGTGGCCTGATTTGTGTTCATCATTGTACCTCCCGTTACTGTAAAAATGAGACTAGGGAATTAACATGCTGCTGGTGCCTGCCTGCATAGTCGTTGAGGCACTGCTGAATCTGTGTGTCCTTGCACATGCTGGCCATTGCCTGATACTTCTTGACGAGCGTCTGTTCCTGCCCGACCTGATCTTCAAGGGCCGACAGCTCTTTCGACGTGAGATTTGCCAAAATACTACCTCCTGTTTCGGCTGTGAAAAATTTGACCGGAGCTTTCCCGCTGGAAGCCCCGGTTTTAGTATGACCCGCCAAGGGTGACCATATTCTCCATCAGAATGAAAGACTGCCATTTTTTATTTTAAACAAAAGGTATTCGCCGCTTCCAATTTCGAAGGGTTCGCCAAAGCAGAAAATCGACATCATCGGAAAAGGCGCGCTTGGAGAGACCGGAACAGCCAGCAGCGTCAGACCATCCTGCTCGGTTGTTAAGGCGCCTTCAATACTCTGGCAGGCCTCTGAAATCGTCTCATCGTCAAACAAACGGCCCGGCTCGCCAACGGGACGCCAGCCACCGACAGCACTTGGCGAATCGGGCGCCGATTCAGGTTCCGCGTCACTGTGAACTTTTAAAAGCGGCGCTTCCTCTAAAGCATCGTCGTGCTCGGTGGTATGGAGCGGGGCCTCCGGCGCCGACACGGTCGTGCCGCTGCTGATTTCGGTCGGTGCGAGGCGTGTGTCGGCGGTCACTTCATCAACCTTCTCAGTTGTATTGGCTGATACGGCAATCCGTGGCGTGCCCTCGTCAGCGGTGGATTGCTTTAAAACAGGCGCGTCGGCGTAGACCTCGGCTGGTTTGACGAGGTGATAGGACTGGGCATCTTGATAGCCGATAAAGGCCAGTCCGTTTCTTGTGTAGCTTTTTTTTAGGCGCAGCACGCCTGCTTCCGGTACCAGTACGCCAAGCGGAATATATTTGCCGTCACAGACCGCCGCCAGACGCAGAATATCACGGCTTTGTTGTGTACAGGCGCAGTTAAAAACAGTTGTCTGCCCGTTTTGGGAGACCGTCACGGTGCCGGCTTCTGTTCCGCTCATATAAACGGGAAATTCTCCTGTCAAAGTCGTCATCGGTTTCCCTCCAAAAAACAAAATCCCATGCCTATTTCTATGCATGGGATTTTTATTTAGACGTCAATTTGTCCATAAAGAGGCGATGCGATCATTCAACTGACTGTATACGTCCCCCGGATGAGGATCTTGACGGAAGCGGCTGTAGCCTTCAGGCCGCTGCTCTGAATTGTCACCATATACAAATGATTGGCTGTCAGGGCATCGCCCGCAGCCAGCGTTGACCCAGCCGTTGTGTCGACAAGGGCCGGAGAGCCCCCGGCAGCCGACGCAGTCCCAACGCGCAGCATGACCTCCGCCCCGGCAGCGCAGGTAACGGTCTGATCTTTGTTGAGCGTGACGACGGTAAAACCGGTCTGGCCGGAGACTGAAACGCGGGCATTGATATCCGCCTCAAACGCATCAAGCTTGGTGTCGAGGGAAGACGACATAGACGCTTCAGCCGCTGAGATGTTGGCGCTTACATCGCTCATGATCTGAGGCCTCAGCTTGTTCGTCAGATAACTCAGCGTTACAAGCGGGTCGGACGACGTGCCAAGGTTCGTCGCGGCCAGAATGCTGACACCGGAAATTAAAACTACAGCCACAATGACGCCAAGTGCGATCAGGATTTTCTTCTTCCGATTCATTATGTATCCTCCGTATGATCCGGCCGGGCGCGCGTGCTGCCCGATAAGCCTGTCCAACGAAGCGCCGGACAGCTGGGGTGCGCGCGGCGCGCAGCGCCGCGCGAAAGCCCCAAAATTTTTCAGCCAAGTCCAAAGCTCACGGCGATGGCGTTGTCAACCTGATTCATCAGCCGTTCATCCAGCGAACCCATGCGCTCCTTGAGCCGCCGCTTGTCAATCGTGCGGATCTGCTCTAAAAGCACCACAGAGTCTTTTGTAAGCCCGTAGCTTTTTGCCTCCAGCTCGATGTGGGTCGGAAGGCGTGCTTTGTTTATCTGCGAGGTAATCGCCGCGGCGATTACAGTCGGGCTGTGCTTGTTTCCCGTGTCATTCTGCACGATGAGCACAGGCCGCAGGCCGCCCTGCTCGCTCCCCACGACGGGGCTCAGGTCGGCGTAATAGATGTCTCCTCTTTTTACTCCAATTAACACACAGCTTCACTCTCCGACGAAGTATAGATGCCGCGGTTACTTCCCATTTCAGGAATATTTATGTAACCGGACTTCTATAATTCTTTCACAAAGCAAAACAATTTATACAGCTGCTGCCATGGCAAATGAGAAAAATCACGTGTGGCGGGATTGCTCCCATTACCAGTATATGTTGTAGGAGACGGTTGGTGTCAAGCCCCTTGGATCGTCCTATTTCAAATAGACGCGCGGCACGCGCGGTGAGACGGCGCATAAAAGCTCATAGGAGATCGTCCCGGCCAGACGCGCCAGTTCTTCAACCGGGATAAAGGCATCTCCATCCCGCCCGAAAATCGTCACCTCGTCGCCGACGGCGACATCGTCAAGCCCCGTTACATCGATCATGCACATATCCATGCAGATGCGGCCGACCTGATGGGCCCGGTGAGAGCGCACCAAAACATCCATCTTGCCGGAAAGAACCCGGTGCAGCCCGTCGGCATAGCCGATTGTGATAACGGCGATTTTTTTCTTTTCCGGCGCTGTGTAGATGCGGCCGTAGCTGATGGTGTCGCCCGCCTCAACGTCTTTTATCTGTGCCACGCGCGTTTTGAGCGCCATGGCGGGCAGCAGGTCTAGACCGCCTGTGTCCTTGTCTGGATAGTGGCCGTAGAGGGACAGGCCTGGGCGCACCATATCAAAATATGTCCAGTCATAGTTTATCATCGCACCGCTGTTGGCGCAATGCTTTATCGCAAAACGGATGCCGGCACTATCTTCCAGCTTGTCCACAAGGGCTTTAAAATCGTCAAACTGCTGCTTGGTAAAGACATCCCCAAGTGTATCAGAGACGGCAAAATGCGTGAAAATACCCTCGACGGAAAGGCCGGGCAGCTTTAAAACAGTCAGCATGTCCTGATAGGGGTCGCGCCCGCTGCGACAAGTAAAGCCGAGGCGGCCCATGCCGCTGTCAGCTTTTAAATGCACCTTCAGCGATTTGCCGAGCTGCTGCGCCGCACGGGATACGCTCTCTGCCATCTCCAGGCTGTATACCGTCTGCGTCAAGGCGTTGTCAACAAGCTCATGGACAAACTGGGGCGATGTGTAGCCCATGATAAGAATCGGCAGCGTTATACCATTTTCCCGTAGTTGAAGCGCCTCGTCAATACATGCAACTCCCAGATAATCGCAGCCGAGCGTTTCGAGAAGCTTGGCAACGGGAACGGCCCCGTGGCCGTACGCGTCGGCCTTGACAATGCCGAGAAAGCGCGTTTTGTCGCTTAAACGCGCTTTCATGGCTTTATAGTTGTGTTCAATATTTTTCAGGCTGACTTCTGCCCATGTTCTCATTTGCATATGACTCATCTGTCTTTTTCCTTTGTCTGTCTTTACGGCCCGACTGTGACGTTTTCAAAAACGCAGGCGAGTACCATTTTGCCGTTCTCGTTAAGCTCCGAGCGGAGCGGGAGGAGCGTTTTCACATCAAACCACGTGCGCTGCGTTATAGTCTCCGAAATATCCGTCGTCACGGCGAGGGCTTTCGTGTCCCCGAGATTTTCATAGTTACAGCCACTGATATAACCGCGTTGCCACTGGCTGAGCAGAAGCGGGACGGCCTCCGCCGGGGAAAGCCCATTTTTTGTTAACGCGCCGGTATCGAGAATGGCGCCGTCATATTCAAGCGTCCCGCCGGAGATGGAGACATGCGCTTTCAGCCCGGCGATTTCTTGGGGTGCTAGAATGTCAATATCGCCTTTGTCAGCACCGCCCGTGTACTGCACAGTAAAATCATAGACGCGGTCGCCGTAGTCGGCTGTGATGACCGCCGTCAGCGTCAGAGCCGTCGTCTCCAGAAGACTGGCCCGGATTTTAAGGGCTAACGCCTCACCGTTGTTTTTAGCCGAGCATGATGTGAGCAGCAGGATCGGCAGTATCATTCGTGCAAGTGTTTTCACGTGTTTCAACGCGTTATCACCACACTTTATTCGTTTATCGTGACCGCTTTCGTCACGTCCGGCAGCATGCCGATAAGGTCGGACGCCGTGACGGCGTATTCCCCAAACCGCGCCGCGCAGCAATCGCCGGATTGCCCGTGGAGGAAGACGGCGGCGAGCACCGCGTCTTTCAAAGGAAATTTCTGCCCGATAAGAGCGGCGATCATACCGGAGAGCACGTCGCCCGAGCCACCCTTGGCCATTGAGGGCCCGCCCGTCGTGTTGACATAAGCCGTGCCGTCCGGCAGGGCGATGATCGTTCTGTGGCCTTTGAGCACTAAGATGCAGTTTCGGGCCGTTGCAAACGAGCGCGCTGACGAGAGCCTGTCGCCATTGGAGAGGTCACCGCCGAGCCGAAGAAACTCGCCATCGTGCGGGGTGAGAATGATGGGACAGCGCGCCTCGTCCAATACATCTATATTCACGCTCAAAGCGTTTATGCCGTCAGCGTCGAGAACGAGCGGGACGGGAGACCGGCGGATAACAGCTGTGACAAGCTCGGATATGGCCTCAGAGCGCCCAAGGCCGGGGCCGAGAAGGCAAACGTCGCATGATTTCAGCCGTTCGAGAATAGGCCCTTCGGCCGATGTTGCCAATTGCCCGTTCCGAGCGGGCAGCGGGAACACCATCTCCTCCAGGCATTTGACGGCGGCGATGGTATATACATCCTCCGGCACGCCGAGAAAAACAAGCCCAGCCCCCATGGCGGAAGCGGCGCGGGCGGCGAGCACAGGGGCGCCGGTAAAACCAACGCTGCCCGCTATAATCAGGTTACGCCCATAGTCACCCTTGTGCGTGTCGGGGCGGCGGCGCGGCAGCGAAATATCGCCGTTTGTAACAGTGTGGCAGTCCGTTTCAAGCGCTTGAACGAGTTCGTCCGGTATCCCAATCGGGACGACGCGGACATCGCCGCAAAGCGTGCAGCCGGGCTCTATATATTGGCCCAGCTTGGGATAGGTGAACGTGACCGTCACGTCGGCGCGGACGGCATCACCCAAAATGCGCCCTGTGTCGGACTCGACGCCGGAAGGAATATCGGCTGAGACAACGTGCGCTGCGGCGCTGTTGATGAGCCGGACAGCATCAAGCGACGCCCCACGCAAAGGGGTGTTGAGGCCGATGCCGAACATCGCGTCAATAATAACACCGCAGCGCGCGACATACACGCCGACATCCGGCGCGTCGTCAAAATCCTCTAAAACGCCGCCGGCCTCTTCGAGACGGCGTACCATTTCAACTGTATCAGGCGTCATTTTGCTGCGATTGCCCGTTAAGAAAACGCGAACGGTGCAGCCGTGTTTTAAAAGCTCGACAGCGGCGGCCACGCCGTCGCCGCCGTTGTTGCCGCTGCCGCAAAAGACAGCGGCCGTTCCGGCTTCACCCAGCAGAGCCATCGCCGCTTCGGCAACGGCGCGCGAGGCGTTCGTCATAAGAAGCGTCGACGGCACGCCGAGCACATCAATAGCGTATCGGTCCATTTCACGCATCTGCGCGGCGGTACACAGCTTCAAAACGTCACCTCCGGGTCTGGCTGTCAATTAGTCTCATTATATGTCAAACACCTGTTGTAGTCAATTTTTTGTTGCCTTTTACCTTGGTGTATGATATATCTAATAAACAGGAATCATATGTCATGGCTGTGATCGGGAAAATAGCGCCGAAAGACGCCAAAGAGAGGGGAGGCCGACGGCTGAAAGCCCCCTGCGTCAGAATCCGTTTGGTTCGCCCGTGAGCTCCGGCTAATCACCGGCGTTTTGTCACGTTACAGACTGATGAGTGCGGCCTTGTGGCCGAATTCGGGTGGTACCGCGGAAGGTCTGCGCCTTTCGTCCCTTATTGTGGGACGGAGGGCTTTTATTTTTTTACGCCCGCCCCTGTTGGCATTGTCTATTCAGATTCAGGAGTTGAATTTTATGAAACAGCAGCTTGAAAAACTCAAAAGCGAGGCCTTGTCCGCGGTCGCGTCGTCGGAAACACCCGCCGCGCTGGAGACGGCGCGCGTCCGTTTTCTCGGAAAAAAGGGCGAAATCACGGCGATTTTAAAGCAGATGGGCGGCCTTTCCGCCGAGGAGCGGCCCGTTATCGGCCAGCTGGCCAATCAGGTCCGCGCCGACATTGAAGAAGCGATTGAAGAGCACGCTGCGCGCATCGAGGCGCAGGAGCTCACGGCGCGCCTTGAGCGCGAAGCGCTTGATGTGACGATTCCCGGCACGAAAGTCACCGTCGGCCACCGGCACCCAATGTCGATTGTCCTTGACGAGGCGAAGGACATTTTTATCGGCATGGGCTTTTCCGTCGCCGAAGGGCCGGAGGTCGAGCTGTCCGTCTACGATTTTGATCGTTTGAATATCCCTGTCGGCCACACGGTGCGTGAATGGCACGACACATTCTATATCACAGAGGATGAAACCGTCCATCTCCGGTGCCAGACGTCGCCCGTTCAGGTGCGCGTGATGGAGCGGCAAACGCCGCCCATCCGCATCATCTCGCCCGGCCGCGTTTACCGGAAGGACGAGGTGGACGCCACGCATTCCCCGATGTTCCACCAGATCGAGGGTCTCGTCGTTGACCGCGGCATCACCATGGGTGACCTGAAAGGCACGCTCAACGCGCTCGTCGGTAAACTTTACGGAGAAGGGACGCAGACACGTTTCCGCCCGCATCATTTCCCGTTCACAGAGCCGTCGTGCGAGGTTGATGTGCAATGCTTTGCCTGCGGCGGAACGGGCTGCCGCGTCTGCAAGGGCGAGGGCTGGATTGAGCTCCTTGGCGCCGGCATGGTGCACCCAAAGGTGCTCTCCGGCTGCGGCATCGACCCAGAGGTCTATGCCGGCTTTGCCTTCGGCATCGGGCTTGAGCGCATGACGATGCTGCGCTACAGCATTGACGACATGCGCCTCATCTTCGAAAACGACATGCGCTTTTTGTCTCAGTTTTAGGAGGTACGAATCCATGAATCTTTCAAGAAAATGGCTGTCAGCCTATACAAATATCACGGTGTCCTCCAAAGAGTATGCCGATCGGATGACAATGTCCGGCTCTAAGGTCGAAATGACACACGAACCTTCCGAGGAGATTAAAAACGTCCTCGTCGGGCGCGTCGACACCATCGAACGCCACCCCGATTCTGATCATCTGTGGGCCTGCCAGGTTGACGTCGGCAGGGGGGAGACGGTCCAGATCATTACCGGCGCGCAGAACGTCAAAGCCGGTGACCTTGTCCCCGTCGCCCTGCACAAGTCGCTATTGCCGGGCGGCGTGAAAATTGAAAAGGGAAAGCTGCGCGGCATGGTTTCAAACGGTATGCTCTGCTCGCTCAAAGAGTTGAACCTCGACCGCCATGACTTCCCGGACGCTGTTGAGGACGGAATTTTCATTCTCAACGAGGACGTACAGCCCGGTGACGATATTAAGCCCATCATTGGCGCCGACGACAGCATCGTCGAATTTGAAATCACAAACAACAGGCCGGACTGCCTGTCCGTTATCGGCCTTGCCCGTGAAAGCGCCGTCACGTTTGGAACGGCGCTTATCGTTCCTGAGCCGGTTGTCAAAGGCGGCGCCGGAAATATCGCAGAGCACCTCGCCATCGACATTGAAAGCCCGGCGCTCTGCCCACGCTACACGGCCCGGATGGTTAAAAACATCAAAATCGCACCGTCGCCGAAATGGCTTCGCCAGCGCCTGCGCAGCGCCGGTGTCCGCCCCATCAATAATATTGTCGACATCACGAACTACGTCATGCTTGAATACGGCCAGCCGATGCACGCATTTGATTACGCCTGCCTTGACGGTGGCAAAATCATTGTCCGGACGGCGAAGACCGGCGAGACAATTCACACGCTTGACGGAACAGCCCGCGCTCTAACGCCCGACATGCTCGTCATTGCCGACGCCAAAAAACCTGTTGGGGTTGCAGGCGTCATGGGCGGTGAAAACAGTGAAATCACCGACAACACCGCCTACGCCGTCTTTGAGTCGGCTAATTTTAACGGCGTCTCCATCCGCAAAACGGCGCTGGCACTGGGCATGCGCACAGACGCCTCGTCCCGCTTTGAAAAAGGCCTCGACCCGGAAAACACCTACCGGGCTGTCCAGCGCGCGTGCGAGCTTGTTGAAGAACTCGGCGCCGGGGAAGTGCTCGACGGCGTTGTTGACATTACGGCCAAACAATACGTCCCGCGGACGCTGCAGCTCGAGCCGGAAAAAATTAACCGCCTTCTAGGCACCGATATACCGACAGGCTTCATGACGTCAACGCTAAAAAACCTCGGCTTTACGGTTGAAGGCGCTGCCGTCACCGTGCCCTCCTGGCGCGGCGATATCGAGCATTACTCCGACCTTGCCGAAGAAATCGCCCGCTTCTATGGTTACAGCAGCATTGAGCCGACGATGTTCGGCGGCGCGACCGTTGCAGGCGGCTATACCGAAAAGCAGACACTGGAACGCCATATCGGGTACCTCTTACGGGGCATGGGCTTTTCCGAAATATACACGTATTCGTTTATCAGCCCGTCCGCCTATGATAAAATTAAATTGAATGAAGATTCAAAAACGCGTGACAGTGTCGTCATCTTAAACCCGCTCGGCGAGGACACAAGCGTGATGCGAACCACATCGCTGCCGTCGATGCTGGAGACGCTTGCGCGTAATGAGAACTTCAGAAATACGAACGTCCGCCTGTACGAGATGGCAAAGGTCTATCGCCCGTCCGGCGAGATGTTGCCGGACGAGCGCCTGATGCTGACGCTGGGCGCTGACGGCGCGACGGACTTTTTTGCCCTCAAGGGCGCGGTTGAGGCCCTTTTGCGCGATTTGCGCGTCCCTGCCGTCGTCTTTGAAGCGGACCGGGAAAACCCCTCCTATCATCCCGGACGGTGCGCTGCCATTCTTTCCGGGCAGACAACCGTCGGCACCATTGGCCAGATTCACCCGGTTGTCGCCAAAAATTATGACCTCGGCGATGCCTTCGCGGCGGAGCTTGACTTTGGTCTGCTCTTAGCTTGCCGCACCGAGGAGAGCAAATATAGGCCGCTGCCGCGTTTCCCGGCTGTCACGCGTGATCTTGCCGTGATCTGCAACGCATCCGTCACCGTTGCGGCGCTGACGGATGCTATTCGCCGCGGCGGTGCGCTTTTAAAAGAAGTAACGCTGTTTGATATCTACACCGGCGCGCCGATTCCTCAAGGCAAAAAAAGCGTTGCATTCTCGCTCAAGCTGCGCAGCGACGATACAACACTCACGGATGATGACGCCGACAAGACAATGAAAAGCATTCTGGCGCTTCTGGAAAAGGAACTCGGCGCTGTGCGGCGCTGATCAAAATGATATTCTGAATATACGTTCAAATTATAATCGGCGGGCGGAAAAAACAGCTGCCCGCCGTGCCCGCCGATATTTAACCCGGTCGTTTTTTTGGATTGACAAGCGAAGACCGTTTGCTGTATAATAACCCTCGCCTATAAATAATGGCGCGATGCTGGTATAGCTCAGCCGGTAGAGCAGCGCATTCGTAATGCGCAGGTCGTCAGTTCGAGTCTGACTACCAGCTCCAAGAAAACCCCTACAGTGTGGTGACTGCAGGGGTTTTTGGTATTTGTACGGGAAGTGTGGCGGATGGCCGTCGCGCCCGTTGCGCTGGCGCCGAGGCGCGCATGAGCACGGCTTTTAGTCCCATGCCGGTGATATGATTGACATTATAAAAAACAGTTGACCTTTTCATTTTCGTTGTGATATACTCTCTGTACCTGTCGGCAGATGGGTTTATTTTGTGTGCCAAAATTTTGCGCGCGAAGAAACGATTCTGTCAAATTCAAACAGGGAGGCAAACAAATTGGAGGTGCCGCCATGCGCGTCAAAGTCGTGCTCCGCTGCAACGAGTGCAAGCAGAGAAACTACAACACGATGAAGAACAAGAAAAACACACCGGAAAAGCTTGAGATGAACAAATACTGCCGCTTCTGCCGCAAACACACAGTCCACAGTGAGACGAAGTAAAGCCGTACATCTAAGGGAAAGGATGTGTTTTAATGTCGGAAGATAAGATCGCAAAAACACCCGACGGCAGAAAAGACAAGAAGAAGGAAAAGAAAAAGCGCAGAAATCCCGTGATTAAATGGCTGCGTGAAATGAAGAGCGAACTGAAAAAGGTCGTCTGGCCGACACCGAAACAGACGCTTAACAACACGGCCGTCGCGCTTGTCTTAATGCTTGCTTCAAGCATTGTCGTCTGGTGCGTCGACCAAGCTGGTGCCCAGATCGTTCAGGCCCTGCTCACGCTTGGGGGGAAATAACCGCCATGTCAGAGGAAGCAAAGTGGTATGTTGTCCACACTTACTCCGGTTATGAAAATGCCGTTGCCGCGACAATTGAGAAGGCCGCTGAAAACAGAAAAATGCAGGATCTGATCCTCGAGGTCAAAATCCCGATGGAGACCGTCACGGAAATACATGACTCCCAGGCGAAAACAGTGGAGCGCAAGACTTTTCCGGGTTATGTCCTCATCAAGATGATCATGACGGATGAGAGCTGGCATCTCGTGCGCAATGTGCGCGGTGTGACCGGATTCGTCGGCTCTGCCAATAAGGCAGTTCCGCTGACGGAGGATGAGATTTCTTCTCTCGGCATCGAAAAGCATGAGATCATCGTCGGCTATGAGGTCGGCAACACCGTCAAGGTCACCGACGGCCCGCTGTTGGGCTTTCTTGGTACCGTTGAGGAAATAGAGACGGACAAGTCCCGCGTTCGCGTCATCGTTTCCATGTTTGGGCGCGAAACGCCTGTCGATCTGGATTTCGACCAGGTCGAGGCCGTCAAATAATCCAGCAATCAAACGAGACATTTTCGGGAAACCGTTTTTGCCGGCTGCGCCCGGCAAGTGGGAGGAGCAGTGCTCCGCCAAGGTGCGCGATCTTTAGGCGCGTATCACCACATCTTTATTAGGAGGTGCACACACAGTGGCACTAAAAGTTACAGGATTCGTTAAACTTCAGATCCCTGCCGGCAAAGCGACGCCGGCCCCCCCAGTTGGCCCGGCGCTCGGCCAGCACGGCGTCAACATTGGCTTGTTTACAAAGGAATTCAACGAACGGACAAAAAATGACCTCGGCATGACGATCCCTGTCGTCATCACCGTCTATTCCGACAGAAGCTTTTCCTTTATCACAAAAACACCGCCTGTCCCAGACCTTTTAAAGAAGGCTTGCGGGATTGAAAAAGGCTCCGGCGTTCCCCAGCGTGACAAGGTCGCGAAGATCTCCATGGACGAGGTCCGCAAGATCGCCGAGATGAAAATGCCCGACTTAAACGCCGCGAGCATTGAGGCCGCCATGAGCATGGTTGCCGGTACGGCCCGTAGCATGGGCATCGTCGTTTTGGAGGGCTAAGTCATGTTTAGAGGAAAAAATTATAAAGAGAGCGTTAAGCTCGTTGACAGAACACAGCAGTATGAAGCGGCAGACGCCTTTGACCTTGTCATCAAGGCCGCAAAGGCCAAGTTTGACGAAACGGTTGAGCTTCACATCAAGCTCGGTGTCGACTCCCGCCACGCTGACCAGCAGGTGAGAGGCGCCATCGTCCTCCCGCACGGAACCGGCAAAACCCGCAAGGTGCTTGTCTTCTGTAAAGAAGAGCGCCAGCAGGAAGCGCTTGATGCCGGTGCCGATTACGTCGGCGCACAGGACATGGTTGACCGCATCCAGAAAGAGAACTTTTTTGATTACGACGTTGTCGTCGCCACGCCCGATATGATGGGTGTCGTCGGCCGACTTGGTAAAGTGCTCGGCCCGAAGGGCCTCATGCCGACGCCGAAAGCCGGTACGGTTACGCCGAACCTCGCTCAGGCGATTCAGGAAATTAAAGCCGGTAAGATCGAGTACCGCCTCGACAAGACGAACATTATTCACTGCCCGATCGGCAAGGTCTCCTTCGGCGTTGAAAAGCTTGTTGATAACTATACGGCGCTGATTTCAGCAGTCATCAAGGCCAAACCTTCAGCCGCCAAAGGCCAGTACATCAGAAGCTGCGTCACGGCTTCCACGATGGGCCCCGGCGTCAAAATCAATGCGCTGAAACAGCTGTAAACCAACCTGTTTGCACGATTAAAAAGATTCTTCGCCTCGCGGCTTGGAATGACAGGCTATGTCATTTCAAGGGGCTTTGCCCCGAAGAATCTTTTTTTGCGTTTCGCAGGCCTTTGACGGCAGAATTTTTACAATTTCGACGCATTATTGCCCTGTACAGGTCTGCCGGTTGGTGGTAACATAGGGAAGAAATATGCCGACATCTGAACAGGAGAATTACCATGATTTTAGTATCCGGCTTTCTTGAGATCATCAAATCCATCATACTTGGCATCGTCGAGGGCGTCACGGAGTGGCTCCCGATCAGCAGCACGGGTCACCTGCTGCTGCTGGATGAATTTCTGAAACTCAATGTTTCAGATAATCCGGCCCAGGCGCAGGCCTTCAGCGACATGTTCCTCGTCGTTATCCAGCTTGGCGCCATTCTGGCCGTCGTCTTTTTATTCTGGAATAAAATCTTTCCATTCAGGCCATCGATGAAGCCGGATGAAAAGCGCGAATCCTGGTCGCTCTGGGGGAAAATCATTATTGCCGGTCTTCCGGCCGCCATCGTCGGCATCCCGTTCAACGATAAGATTGAAGAGCTGTTTTACCACAACGCCGTCTCGTCTGCCATTACCATCGCTGCAACGCTTATATTTTACGGCATTCTGTTCATCGTCATCGAAAACCGTAACAGGGATCAAGTCGCCAAGATCAAGGCGTTGCCACAGCTTACATATAAAACCGCCCTGTTCATCGGGCTGTTTCAGCTCCTGTCGCTCATTCCTGGTACGTCGCGCTCCGGTGCCACGATCATTGGTGCAATCCTACTCGGCACGTCGAGGACGGTGGCTGCGGAATTCACGTTCGTACTCTCAATTCCGATCATGTTCGGCGCGAGCCTTTTAAAGCTCTATAAATTCGGGCTGAATTTCACCGGACTTGAGGCCGCCGTGTTGATTATCGGTATGCTTGCCGCATTTATTGTTTCAATGATATCGATAAAATTCCTGATGAACTACGTTAAAAAGCATGACTTCAAGGTCTTCGGCTGGTACAGAATTGTGCTCGGCATCGCCGTGCTCGTTTATTTTCTGATTTTGACGTAATAAGGTTGATGTAAGAAGGGCGGCTTAATGAAAAATTGTATTGAATGATAATTCAATACACGTTATATCCGAGAGGTATAATAAATTCCGGCCAAGAAAAGGCCGGAATTTATTGTATACAGAGTAGCGATCCTTTAAAAAAGGCGCTCGTCATAGACGGCCCTTGCCCCGCCGATAAATTTTGGCCGCGTCCTCGCGGCGTTGACAGGTGCCTGACCGATATGCGTTACAGAAAGCCGCAGAGGGACGGCCACGCGCTTTAAATGCATGCCAATAAGCGTGCCTCCGATGTCGAGCCCGGCGTCGGCACGGATTTCTTCAATGGCGACAGGGTCCGTCAAACCCCGATATGCGGCTGTTGCAAACGACCCACCCGCCTTTGGCTGCGGAACGACGTTGACAATCGCGCAGCCGACCGCCGCTGCGCGCTCCAGGATGAGCGCCCTATTGAGATGCTCGCAGCACTGTGCGGCAAGATAAAGACTCTTCTGACGCAAGACGCTGTAAATTCCCTCGAAGACAGCTTTACCAATTTCGGGATTTGACAGACTCCCAACTCGCGCACCGGCAATCTCGCTCGACGAGCAGCCGACGACAACGAGCTGTCCCGGCTGGAGATGTGCTGCTTCACAAAGCGCCCACGCCAAATTTTCGGATTGTAGCCGGATATCGTCAAAGAGGTCCATTTGTCCGGGCTCCTTTCAAGCGGGTGGTAAGACGGCCCGCCTCAGATCATAAAAGTATTATAGCCGTGGATGCCGATATTGTCGACATCCCCGGCCATTATTTTTGTATCTGTCGGTTACACGTAGTTTTTCAGGTCGCTGTCTGTTGCCTTGATGTGATCGACGAGCCACTCGGTGATAATCCGGTTGATTTTGATGACCATGCTGATATTGACGCCGCCTTCTAAGGCTTCTTTTTTAAGCTTCGTCACCTGATTAAGAAATTCGGTGTGTTTTGCTTTGTGCTGTAGGAAATTCGGGTACTTGATCTTCTGCTGAAAGGCCTCCTCGTCGGCAAAATGCTTGACGGTGTAGCTCGCGAGAAAATCGAGAACTTTTTTAACCTCTTCGGCACCTTTGCCGTGAGAACACGCGTCAGACAGTTTGTCCACCTGATCACAAAGATCCTTGTGTTGTTTGTCGATTGCCGGAATGCCGAGCGCAAAGCTGTCTTTCCAGGTCATACTATCTCCTCCTTTTGGAATAACTCTACTAAATCTATCGTATTTATTCCTGATATCTTTAGGAGGAGAATACAATTTAACGAATATTTAACGAATATTAAACTTGTCCTGTCGAACCGAAGCCGCCTGTGCCGCGCGCCGTCGCATCCAAGGTGTCTGTTTCAATAAAATTACACGTCAAAACAGGTGTCACAACGAGCTGGGCAACACGTTCGCCCGGCGTGATTGTAACAGGCGCTCTGCCGTGATTAAAAAGCGCCACGAGCACCTCACCGCGGTAATCGCTGTCAATGACGCCGACCTTGTTGGCGGGGGCGAGACCCTTTTTCGTGGCGAGACCGCTTCTGGCAAAAACGAGCCCGGCGTGAGACGAGGGCAGTTCAAGCGAGAGCCCTGTCGGAATCATTGCCGTTTCACCGGGCGCGATGGTGACGGCCGTCTCAAGGCAGGCGTACAAGTCGGCACCGGCTGAAGAGGCCGTTGCATACGTTGGCGCGATAGCAGCCGGGCAGAGTTTTTTTACTTTGACCGTCGTGTTTGGCATGGAGAGACCTCCGGTATCTCAGGATTCATAAAGCTGAAGGAATCGGTGTAAAACAGCAGCTGTCTCAGCGCGCGTCGCGCTGCTCTTCGGATTTAATCGCCCGCCGGAGCCGCCGAGAATGCCCTTGTTTACCGCCCACGTAACCGCTTGGGCGGCATAAGGCGATACACTGCTTATATCGGTATATTCCGCCGTGACTTTATCGGGCGTGTCTAAGTTATAGCCGAGCAGCCCCCCAAAACGGTAGAGCAAGACGGCAATCTGCTCGCGTGTGATGGCGGCGGCAGGGCGGAAGGTGCCGTCACTCCCGCCGCTGACAAGACCTTCCGATGCGGCCCAGGCAATATAACCGGCTGACCAGCCGTCTGCAACAACGTCGGAAAAGCCTGTCTCCGCCGTCTGGTCGACATCGGCACCTGCCAGCCGCCCAAGAATTGTGACAAACATCGCCCGGCTGAGCGGTGTATCCGGGCCAAAGGCGTCTAGTGAGATGCCGCTCATTAAATGGCGGTCGGCGATAGTCATCACATCGTTATAATACCAAGCGGAGGTGCTAACGTCCCGAAAGCCGTATTGAATCACGTCATCGGGCGGCAGGCGCAGAACCGTTGGCAGCCCGTTGGCGTAATACCGCTCAATTTGAACAAAGTGGCGGACGCCCGCGCCGGTCGAATCAATGATTATTTCGCCGTTTGGGTCGGTTATATATATCATGCCGTCCCACGTCACCGTCGCACCGGTAATCGGGCTGCCGGGCGTGACATTTCCGGATGCGGGCTGCTGGCTGTCAGAGCTTGTGAAGCGGATAACGCCGTCCGTCAGCATGTGGCTTAAATCAATGATGGGGTATTGCATCAGTGACATATCGCCGTAAAAAACGATAAGGTCGTCTCCCGCGTGTACCGGCGTTGTGTCAAGCCCGGATGTGATGTTTTGCCCGTTGAGGCGCACCGACCAGACATCCTGAAAAGGGCTTTGAAGGCTGTTTTCAGATAGGTTGTTGACAGCGCACACACGCAGCGCACCGGCCTCCCCGCCAAGTGTGACGGCGGGTGCATCATCTGCCCCGGCAAGGCCGTTGAGGACATCGGCGACTGTCGGCGTTATGGAAGATACGGTCAGTGCGCGATTGTTATACAGGTTTTTTGCAGCACCCTCAATGCGGAGATGGACCTGTACGGGGCTGGCCGCCGCCGCGGTTGGCGCCGACCAGACGGCTAACAGCAGGGCGGCTATTAGGGTGAGAAGCCTTCGCATTTTCATCGCAACCTCCATAAAATGGAAATATTTACTTGGTGTCAATTATAATAGAGTGAAACCATTTTGTAAACTGTTGTATTTAAATTGTAAATAATTCGACAAAAAAAGAAGCGAAACGGCATCACCGTTCGCTTCTTGAACCATCAGGTCTTATCGGTTTAATGAAATATTATCCATGCCGTTTTGTTCGAACTCTTCAATATATTCGTCGATCCGGCTTGTCAGCTCGCTGAAATTATCGGGACCGATCGGTTCGAAATCCATATCGCGCCTGGCCAGTTCTTCGGCCAGAATCTCAAAAAAGACGGTGTCCTCGTAATCGGCAATTGCCTCGTGAATCCCGCCATTTTCAAATGCGGCAGACGGAACAACGCGCCCCTCGCGGGTATCATAAAGCGCCTTCATACCGGCTTTGGCACACTGAGAGAAAATGAGGCTCTCAACGTGGTCGTAATCTTCAAAGCGGTCGGTGCCGCGTGTTGAATTCAAAATCCAGTTACCGATATAAACCAAATCCAGAAGACGCCGTAATTCAATTTCTGTCAGTTCGATTTTCATTTTGGCCCTCCCAGCTCTCATGTTTTTTCAGTCTTTATAGTATAGCAAAATCGTTTTAAAAATTCCACACTTATCTTTATTTTTGACTTGTTTTATTAATTATTATAGCATATCATAGTATGGACGTTTTTGGGGAAGGGTTCACCGCTCCGGCGGCGTCGTAAACCGGGCCGCCCGCCGGCAGGGCAATGGGCGTGAAACCACGGCGGCTTCTTTGGATATGCGAATGGAATCAAACATATGAAAAATGTTCTCATCTCGATCAAGGGTTTTCAATCAACACAATACACGGACGAGGAGAGCTTTGAGCTCGAGACCGATGGGGAATACGCCGTCAATGACGGCGTGATTGAGTTTTGTTATATGGAAAGCGAACTGACCGGATACGCCGGGCAAAAAACGTCGTTCGTTGTCGAGCCGGAGCGTGTGGTGCTGACTCGGGCCGGGGGGCTCAACGGTGAAATGATTTTCTCCGAGGGCCGCAAGCACCATTTCGTCTATGAAACACCGTATGGCTCTCTGACGATGGGCATCGATACGAAAAGCATTACACAAAGTCTCGGCGAAAACGGCGGTGACCTTGAAATCCATTATTCAATTGACGTGGATAACGTTGTTATGAGCCGAAATTCCTTCAAAATCAACGTCAAATAGCTGAGGTACGACATGGCAAATTTCATTGACATCGCAAAATTTCAAATTGACGCGCTTTTGCGCGCCGCTTATGACAAAGCGGTTTCGGACAAGCTCTTACCCGATGGCTTTGACTTGACGGGCGGCGTTGAAATCCCGCGGGAGACATCTCATGGCGACTATGCCGCGACGCACGCCATGGCTGCCGCGCGGGCGCTTAAAATGCCGCCGCGCAAAATCGCGGAAGCGCTTGCCGCTTGTCTCGTTTTAAATGACAGCTATTTTTCCCGGTGTGAGATTGCCGGGCCGGGCTTCATAAACTTCTATCTGTCCGACAATTGGTACAGGGATGTTTTATGTGCCGTCGAGTCAGAGGGGCAGGACTTCGGCCGATGTGATATCGGCGTGGGTCAGCGCGTCATGGTTGAATTTGTCTCTGCCAATCCAACGGGTCCGATGACAATCGGCAACGCCCGCGGCGGCGTTTTGGGGGATACACTTGCCGCCGTTCTCGATATGGCGGGCTACAGCGTCTCGCGCGAGTTTTACGTCAATGACGCGGGCAACCAAGTCGAGCTGTTTGGCCGGTCGATTGAGGCGCGCTATATGCAGCTGTGCCTTGGCGAAGACAATTACGCGTTCCCGGAAAATGGCTATCATGGCGACGATATCCGCGCGCTGGCAGCGCTTTTGTTTGAGCGTGACGGTAACAAATATGCCGACTGGGAGCAGGACGCCCGCAGCCGCGCCTTTGTCGCCTTTGCCCTGCCGCATAACATCGCGCTGATGAAACAGCATCTGGAGCGCTATCGAATCCGCTTTGACACATGGTTTCTTGAAAGCACACTCCATGAAAGCGGCTACGTTGCCGAGACGGTCGCATTGCTTGAAACGAACGGCTATACGTATGTGAAAGACGGCGCCCTATGGCTTAAAAACATGGAGCTCGGTGCCGATAAGGATGAGGTGCTGCGCCGCGCCAACGGCTTTTACACATATTATGCCGTCGATATCGCTTATCACCGCAACAAATTCGTCGAGCGCGCCTTTGACCGCGTCATTGACGTTTGGGGGGCCGACCACCACGGCCACGCCATCCGCTTCAAATCGACGATGACGTCTCCGGCGCTCGGCATCAACCCGGAAAGGCTCGATTTTGTTATTATGCAGATGGTGCGCCTCGTCCGGGACGGGGAGACCGTCAAGGTTTCGAAGCGAACGGGGAAGGCGCTGACATTAAATGACCTCCTCGACGAAATTTCTGTTGACGCTTGCCGCTTTTTCTTCAATGCCAAGCCGGATACGCATCTGGAATTCGACCTTGGTCTCGCAGTCCGGCAGGACAGCGAGAACCCCGTCTACTATGTCCAGTACGCGCATGCCCGCATCGCCAGCCTTTTGGCTGCGCTGAAAGGGGAAGGGCACGATGTTTTGCCAATGGCACAGATCGATGGCGCTTTATTATCCCATGAGACGGAGCGCGAGCTTGTCAAGCAGCTTTCGCTGCTACCGGAGGAAGTGAAGCTTGCCGCCAGAGATTATGACCCCTCCCGCATCAACCGCTATGTCGTTGAGTTGGCTGCCCGGTTTCACCGGTTTTATAATGCCTGCCGCATCAAGGGTGAAGCACCAGACATGCTCGCAGCGCGGCTCAAGCTGGCCGAATTGGTGCAAACCGTTATTCGCAACAGCCTGTCAATCCTCGGTGTCACGGCGCCGGAAAAGATGTAGTGTTCAAAAGTAAAAAGATTCTTCGCCGTTTGGCTCGGCATGACAGTGGTGTCATGCCGAGGGGCTTGAAGCCCCGAAGAATCTTTTTTTATTATTTTACTTTGATTAAAGCCTTTTTCTGTCCTCCGGGGTTGCAATCCGGCCGATGAGCGCAGCGGCCTCCGCTTTTGTGATGAGTCCCGCCGGATCAAAGCGGCCGGGGGGAAGGAGTAGAACGCCGGCTCGCGCCAGCCGATAGATGCTTTCACCGGAGGGTGTAGCTTCTTCAACATCCGGGATATTTGCAATATGGTTTATGACAGGGAATTCGGCCTGCGGCACGCAGCGGGAGAAAATAAACGCCGCGTCCGCGCGCGTTGCGTATTCTAAAACATCGTCAAAGGCACCGCGTGAAACGATACCATGTTTGACGGCATATTGGAAATACGGGGTGTACCACGGCGACGTCTGCGGGAAGGCCCCGCTGCCGCTGTGATAAATGTTGTGCAAAACGGCTGCCATTTTAATAGCTTCCTCCAGTGTGAGAAAATCAGAAGGCCCAGCGGCGGCGCGTTTTGACGGTGCCGGTTTGGGCGGGTCCGCCGCATCGTCGTCAAAACGCTTTTCATCGGGCACTGGCCCAAAGATGTACAGCGCATACGGCAGCTCTGTGATTTTTCTGAGGTTTGACAGCGTCCCGGAAGCGGCGGCAGGCACATCACCCGTCGCATGTGCCGCTGTCAGCAGCGTTGAGGCCAGACGTGTCACATCATCAGAAAAGCCGCTTTCCGGCCCATTAACTGCCGGGCGAACAAGGTCGGCAGGTGGCTTACCTGTTAAAATGCGTTCATTGAATTTTGGTTCAATATATGGCCTGAAGTCGTTTTCAAGCTGTAACATCGTCTCACCGCTCGTCGCGTCAGGACGAACGGTCATCGGCGTCTCATCGCCCGTCGCGTCAGGACGAACGGTCATCGGTGTCACCGTTTTGCCGGGAGCTGTAGCACCGCCGTTATCTGGCGCTTTCATGATGGGAACGGTATCTTCCCGAAGCATTGTCATCAGCGCTTCGCGCAGTTCCGGCTCCAAAGTCAGAATAAGCTCGTAGTCGGATTTGGAGAGGCTGACCGACAAAGCACGGCTTTGCCCCGCAGTCTCGTCCTCCGGTATGGCAGCAGGCTGGCGCGCGCCGGGGCCCGGTGCGGAATCGGCGCTGTTCGGTGGCGGCTGAGTGACAGACGTGCCGGAAAAAGCGCCCAAAGGGGCCTCCTGCGTAAACGATTCTTCACGAAGGACGCCGAACCGCGACAGCAGCGCTTGAACCTTTTCCTGCAAAAAGGTCTGCGCCTCATCGGCCGTATTGGGGATGACAGCCAATTCGGCAGTGCCTGCCTGATTGACGGGCTTTGAGATCTGCCGCCCGCCTGTTTTTCCCAACTGCTCATAATTTCTGATCCGCGCGAGTTCCCGTAGCGTTTCAGCGGGTAGGGGTGCCTCGTCGCCGCCCAAGCTGAGCGAATATGCGTCGCCAGGCAGTGTCGCGTTGTTTTGCCCGCTGTTTAGCGCGTTCTGCCGCCGTGGCGGTGCTTGCCTGTCGGCCGCTTTCTGGTCATAGCCTTTGATTTGAAGACTGAGCGTGTATGGGTTGTTCAGAAACTCCGACGTCGCGCTGTCGGACTGAAAATTGTTGTCGGGCAGGGGCATGATCTCGACGGGCGGGCCCTTAATGATGCCCTTTTCCGCGATGGTGCTGCTGTCCGGCAGAATCGGCGTAACCGACGTCAGCCCGGAAGGAATCCCGTCCATCAGGTTCACCCCCTTTTTTGGCCCTTACTTTTAGTATATATTTCGGTATTTTATAATGTTTGTTGAGCCATTTTCCGAAAACAAGCATAAAATGCGCCGAAAGGTTTCGCTTGCTTGACACGGCTTTGCCTTCGTGTTAACATAAATAAACTATTCCGGCAATGGGTCAAGATCGGGAGGATATTATGGACAATCAGCTTGTCATTGTATTGGATTTCGGCGGGCAATATAAGGAGCTTATCGCACGGCGCGTCCGCGAGTGCAGCGTCTGTTCCGTCATCAAGCCCGGCAACATGCCGCTTGGCGAGATTAAGGCGCTCAATCCAATCGGTATCATCCTCACCGGCGGCCCAGACAGCGTCTATTGTGACGATGCGCCCCGGTGCGACCCCGCACTGTTTGACCTTGGCATTCCGGTTCTCGGCATCTGCTATGGCCTTCAGCTGCTCGTGCATTCGACAGGGGGCGCTGTCAAGCCGTGCACCATCAGTGAATACGGGCGCACGAAGATGACAGTGGATCCCGTATCGCCGCTTTTTCGAGGCCTTGATAAAAATCAAATCGGGCTCATGAGCCATACCGACCAGGTGGATGTGCTGCCGCCGGGATTCACGGCCATTGCCGCCACCGCGGCCTGCCGGAATGCCGCTGTCGCCGACGACAAACGGCGCCTTTACGGCACGCAGTTTCATCCAGAGGTTGAAAACACACCGAATGGCACGCAGATGATTCGCAATTTCCTTTTTGAGGTCTGCAAAGCCGCCGGAGACTACAATATTCATGATTACGAGACGCGCATGATCGGCGAAATCCGCGAGCAGGTCGGCGAGGAACATGTCATCCTCGGCCTCTCCGGCGGTGTGGACTCCTCCGTGTGCGCCGCGCTCTTGGCTAAGGCCATCCCGGGGCGGCTTCACTGCATCTTTGTCGACCACGGCCTCATGCGCAAAGACGAGGGCGATGAGGTTGAGGCGGCCTTTCGCGGCCGCGACCTCCATTTTATCCGCGTCAACGCTGAAGAGCGGTTTTTAAAGCTCTTAAAAGGCGTCGACGACCCGGAGCAAAAGCGCAAGATCATCGGCACCGAATTTGTCCGCGTTTTTGAGGATGAGGCGAAAAAACTCGGCAAGATCCACTGTCTCGCGCAGGGGACGATTTACCCGGACGTGATCGAATCGGGCGTCAACGCCGCCGTCATCAAAAGCCATCACAACGTGGGCGGCTTGCCGAAGGATATGTCGTTTACAGAGCTTGTCGAGCCGCTGCGCGGCCTGTTTAAAGACGAGGTGCGCGCCTTAGGCCGCCAGCTCGGCCTGCCGAAGGCACTCGTCGAGCGCCAGCCGTTCCCCGGGCCGGGCCTTGCCGTCCGTGTCATCGGGGATATCACGAAGGAAAAGCTCGACATGCTGCGAGAGGCCGACGCCATTTTTCGCGGGGAAATGAAGCGTTCCCGCGTCAAGTCGGATCAGTATTTTGCCGTCTTAACGGACACGCGTTCCGTCGGCGTCATGGGCGATTTCCGCACCCACGGCTGGACGGTGGCGCTCCGCGCCGTCAAGACGACCGATTTTATGACATGCCAGGTTGTCCCGATCTCCTATAACCTTCTCACCCGTACGGCAACCCGCATCGTCAATGAAGTCCGCGGCGTCTCCCGCGTCGTCTACGACATCACCGGAAAGCCCCCCGCCACGATAGAGTGGGAATAATAGGCGAACACCCGGAAAACCATTGCAAATGCATGGTTTTCCGGGTGTTAGTTTTATTTGTGGCTCTATTTTGGCTCTAAAATGCGCTTGTGACGTTGAAAACGGGTTCGGGTTGTTTTTCAGCGTGACGTGCGCCGCCAATAATCTCCGCCAACGCCACACCCGTTGACAGGGTAAGAGAACAAAAAATTATCAAAAACTAAATAATCATTTATGCCATAAGTAGCAGTGTAATAGATAGCTTTCACGTCTAATATTAAGCCAAATATGCAGGAGAAGTAAGTCAGTTACATTGCTGCTGTGCGCCCTTGTTCAACCCAGATTGTTCCGTCGTAAAAGAAGGTAACCGTAAACTGTTTGCCGGAAACAGTTCCCGTGGAAAGGGTTCCCTGCGCTTTAAATCCCGTTCCAAACGTTATAGTACGTGACGTTGTACCGCTTGTCGTGATTTCAAATCGCATGGTTTGATTCAGCGTACCGCCCGTGGCGGTCAGCGTGCAGTTACCTGTTGGCGTCAATGTTTTTAACGTTCCGTTCATTGTAACGGCGATTGCCCCTGTTGTTGGAGACAAAGCAGAATTTGACGTATAGGAATACCAGTCGCCAACCAAATTAAGTATTTCAATTGTGTTTGCGTCGATTTGTTTTAGTGTTACTCTTGAGCCTTGCTTTGACGTACGGAGGCCGTCAACGAAGCCAAGATACGCAGGCAGGAATGTTTTGCCTGATCTGGTATACCCAAATTTGTACGTGGGAGACACATTTTCAATAATAATCGGCGTATCTGACATATTGATTGGCCCGTCAAGAACGGCATCTGCGGTCATGCCCTCATTTGTATATTTCGGGGAGTGGAAGTGATTTGTAAACCATCCACAACCCGGATTATATGTATCAGATAACGCTTTCATTGATACGGATACATTTTCGGTTTGATCAAATACATTGTGAATTGTTCCGTCCACATAAAGCGGTATGGACTGTTTGTTTAAAAGATTTACTATTCTAAAGCCGGATGTTTCAATCGTTCCAGAATTTTGCGGCACAATTGACGCCAGATACTTTGCCGTGCCAGTGTGTCTCAGATTTGTGATTTTAATATCGCCAATATTCTTTGAAGTCTGATCGGCGCTTGCAATCCAGAGTACGCATTGATGACTGAGTGTTGAATCTGCATAAACAATTTCCGTCTTTAAATCCAGCCTGTCAATTGTGATGCGAACGCCACCGACGTGAACACTTTCAATCGCAACAGGCCATATCGTTGTTGCAACAGTCAGATTCGTGATATCAATATAACCAGTATGTTTCGTCTCATCAAAGTCAGCCATAGACAAATTGCCGGTATCTCGTGTATCGTTTCCGGTTATCATCAAATCGTTAAATTTTATCGAGATATCCATATTCGTGGAACCGGATGCCGTCGGCATAATGCTAACGCCGCCTGGGCATAGATTGCTGTGAACATTTTCAATTAAAATGTCTGTCCATTGCTCACCCGCAGCGTTTGTTTCAATATCAACAGCGCTCTTTGGAAGCGTTCGGTCTGAAGCCTCGACGTATAGGTCGCGGATGATCAGGTTATTTGCACTTGATATAGTGATGCCGTTGCGGCTCGTCTTGTACATTCTAATGTGCTCAACAATAATTCTCTTTGCTGGATTGTTAGTCGGACTGCCACCATCCCCGCAAATATAAATCCCATCGCCCCAGGTTTTTTCAATAAACATGTTTGAAATGGTAACATCTGTTGCGCCTTTGATTACCACACCGTGTCCCCATTCGCCGCTGCCGCCGGTATTTGTGTCACGGTCGCCAACGATATGAAGTCCATCAATTTTTACATTTGCAATTCCGATTCCGATGCCGATTATCTGATATCCCTGTGAATTTGCCGTCGTGTAGGTAATCGTCGAACCGGGATCGCCCTGTAATGTGACGTTGGATCTCATTGTAATCGCATCGTTGTATGCCGGAGAAGAAACGATAAAGTTGCCGCTTAGTCTAACGGTTCCGGTACCGTTTGTTGACGCCGTCACAATAGCATTATTGATCGCAGTTGTATCATCGCCGCCGCTTGGTCTCAATAAAATTTCGCTCAAATTTAATCCTCCAAAAGTTATTTAGGATGAACGCGCAAGAATGCAATATTAAGTATACTAACCGAAACCTGCATTAATGCTCAGAATTGGAAATAAATGAACGGCGAAATGCCTGTATAGGCCAGCCCAAAAGTGAGCCCCACGAAGAAAAGGAAGATGACAAGCGGCCAAAATCTGTTGAGGTCAAAGATTGGATAAAAGCCCTCGGCGATGCCGATTCCTGTATCGATTCCCTTTTTGCGTTTTCTGACGATTGCGATAACAGTCGCGCAGATCAGGATAGCGGCCGAAATAATCGTCCACGTGTAAATTTGCGTGATTCCGGTATTCCAGACAAGGAGTCTGCTGAAAACCGTCAACGCATTTTCGAAGCTCCCTGCTCTGAAGAATACCCAGGCGATACAGACGAACACATATGTCACAATTACACTGATTACTTTTCCATAGGCGTGCTGGGCGCTTTTTTTCTTTTTAAGGCTCAGAAACAGCTTATGTACACATAGCGCGGATCCGTGCAGAAAGCCCCAGAAAACAAACGTCCAGTTTGCGCCATGCCACAGGCCGCCTAATACCATTGTCGCCAAAAGATTAAAATAAGTTCTGATTTTCCCCTTTCTATTCCCTCCGAGCGAAATATAGAGATATTCCTTCAGCCAGGAAGAGAGGCTAATATGCCAGCGTTTCCAGAATTCGCTGACGTTCTGAGACAGATATGGGAGATTGAAGTTTCTTGGAAGGTCATAACCGAGGCATTTCGCGCACCCGACTGCCATATCCGAGTAGCCTGAAAAATCAAAATAAATCTGCATGGAATAGGAGATTATTGCAAGGATGACGGTAAAGGCACCGTAGGCCTTTGGCACTGAGAAAATGTTATCGACAAAAACCGATAAATAATCCGCAAGCACAATTTTTTTAAACAGGCCGAATAAGAATATCTGGATACCGATTGCGATGTTTGAAACGCTCACAGTGCGGTCCTCCGAAAGCTGAGGCAGGAAAAATGATGCCTTGACGATCGGTCCGGCCACGAGTTGAGGGAAAAAGGCAATGTAGAGAGCCATATCGACAAAGCTCTCCGTTGGTTTAACCTTTCCCCGCATCACGTCTATAGTATAGCTCAGAGCGTGAAAGGTGTAGAACGAGATACCCATCGGCAAAAGGATATTTAACATGCCAACATGAGCAATGCCGAAGGCAGCGGTGAAAGTATCAACAAAAAAATTGAAGTATTTAAAAAATCCCAGTATGACGAGCGGGCAGACAATGCCAGCGTATTTTAAAAACCTGACATGTTTTCCTCTTGAAATTCCCAGTGCGGCGACGTACGAGACAGCGGACATAAACAGCATCAGGAAACAGAAGCGCCAGTCCCACCAGCCGTAAAAGACATAGCTCATGACGAGAAGAATGAGATGCCTTGTCCGGCGCAGTGCTTTGACGCCCATTCCTGCCAATAGCTTCGTATTCGTCAGGGCAAGGAGAAGGAGCACGATCACGAAAAAAACAAAAAAAGGCGCAGTCGCAAAGCTCATCACGTCACCCCCGCTTCATCTTTTGCGATGACCTGAAAGAGCACGTCTGCAATCATCCGATGCCCGTCCCTGTTCAGATGGCCGACACCGACCGCTGTATTTGAGAAGCCATATGGGACAAGCTGCTGCGACTGATATTCCGAGAGGAATTTATCAGACATATCGATAAATACTACGCCGTTTTCGCTACAAGCTTTACTAAAAAGCTGCAGATAGTCTGTGTTTGTCATTATTTGCAGCGAGCCGTCGTTTTTGAATGATATTTCGGGGTGATATAGGATGATCAGCTTGACGGAGGCATTCTTTGCGGTATCTGACATTTTTTGAATGAGCCGGGTGAAATCGTTCCTATAAGAAGGAGCCAGCGCACCGGCTAGGTCTTTGTCCTCCGGAGCGGAAACGGCGTCGTTGCTACCGGTATTGAGGCCGATAAAACTCTGAAGCTGATGATATACTAACCGCAGGTAGGGTAAACGCTGAAGCTGCCCAATAATTCCTTGATCGTGGGATGGTATTACAGGGTATGTACCGCTCAGTACATCATCAACATCTGTCGCGCTAAAGCTCACACTGCCAGTTTCTATAACAATATATTTATTCGGTTTAAACGCGTTAATGGCATTGGACAAATCAGCTGCACACCGAAGAAAATCATGGCCTGAAATTCCGATATTATAAGCAAAATCGCTTCTCCCGCTGTCATGGAGCTGCTTGTTCAGCAAATACGTAGCATTTTCATCCTGCATTACCTGAAAAGCCTCCATATGGGACGATCCCATGACGAGAATATCGACGCTCTGACCTTTCTTATGCGGATACGTGTTATTATAGCCGTCTGCGTCGGTGACACCGAACGCAAATCCTTCTTTGGCACTGGCGTAGAATTTGTTAGCCTCCCACACATAGTCCGTCGATCCTGTGCCGGATGGCCGGTGGATTGACTCGTAAGAATACAAGATGCAAAAAATATTCAAAAAGATAAAAGCCAATATGAACGCGCCGACTAATCGGCAGAACCAGAGCAGCTTCTTATACTTTTTCATTATTGTTAGAAATTCCTTCGTTGAGAATAAATGGTTGTAGCTATACTCTATAAAACCGAAGCAATTATATCACAATATCACCAAAATTCAACAAAAATTAACATATTATTGGTGCGTTTGCAGTATTTAGAATAGGTTTAAATGAATGGCATTGGTACAGTGAATATGCCCTGACACCATAGCAATTTTATTGCAAGCAACGTCTCTGTACGGACAGAGACCATTTGTCAGGGACTTAGCGAAACCAATTCTCTTTGTAAAATCCTTAATTGCAAATTATCTGATATAGCCGAATTTATACCAGACTAATAATATCACGATAAAATTGGGAAAATACGGGTATTGACAGATTCGCGCTATCGTGCTATAATATTCCTGTATTCAATATGACAGCTATGATCTCACATGTTCGTAAATCACAGTTTTTGTTGATGAACGAATTAATGTGAGTTCTTTGTTTTATTGGTATGAATAATTTTTGGAGGTACCGAATGAATAGTGGTACAGTAAAATGGTTTAATTCTGAAAAAGGCTTTGGCTTCATAGCTAATGACAATGGCGGAGACGATGTGTTCGTGCATTTCTCAGCAATTGCCAGCACAGGCTACAAAACGCTTGAAGAGGGACAGAAGGTCACGTTTGATACGGAGAATGACCCGAAAGACAGACGCAAAATGAGAGCTGTCAACGTCCGCATGGCATAGCCTCTTCCCGCACGTATTATTAGTTGGACAAATTATATTTTGAGGCTTTGGAATTGAACGATTTTACCTCCTAGGTACCTTTTGCCATAAGAATAATACATTTTGCAATTTTAAAGAGCGAGCTGATTGACACGATCAGCTCGCTCTTTATTTTTACGCACAATAACAAAGGGCAAAGAAGCGAAACGGATTAGAAGTATAATGCTAAACGCAAGCCATACCGGCTTCATGAAAGTGCAGGAAAGCACCCTTTCGGGTGCTCTCCTGCGTTGTGATTTTTTGAGCTTAAACGAGCGGGGGCATAAATTTGGCGAAGATTTGCAAACCATCATCGCCCGCGGTGACCGAGTGCAGCGTCTGCGGCTGGAAAATCGTCATCACGCCTGTCTCGTAGGCGAGCTCCTGCCCGTTGTTGACGCAGACCCCCGTGCCTGAGATGACCTCGTGCGTCTCGAGCTGTGTCTGATGCATGTGGCCGTTGATGCTCATTTTCGGTGCAATCCGGATGAGATGGTAACTAAACTTACCGTCCGTGTCCTTCGATGTAATAAGATGCTTCAGCTGAACGCCGCCATAGGCAGGATGATCTGTCCACGGTATGTCGGCAAACGGCTTTGTCATGTTGGGAACGCGGAGAACGCCGTTTTCAAAAGCTTCAAACAATGCTGTGTTATTCATAATGTGCGCCCCTTTCGTGGATATGTTAAGGCTATTATATACCAATATTGTATAAATTAAAAGCATCAAATGTCTCAAATCGGCAGCCTTTAAATTGTGCGTTTCAACATGTTTTTGCTGATAGAGTCTTGACATGAAGATGACTATTGTATTAATATAATAATACAATTATCGGCGTCGCTGACATTTTAATCTTATTTTAATTCTATTCTGCCGGTTGTATGATAGGATAGCAACAATAGGTGATACCGAGACGAAGAGGTGGCATATGGAAAATTTTGCGGCGTACTTAAACGAAGGCGTTGAAATCATCGTTCGGCAGGCGCTCCGCTCGGCGCTCTCTAACCCGTATGAGACGGCTTTTATACTAAAGTTCATGGCAGAGGCTAAAAAGGCGGCGGATAGGCGCCTTTTTGCATCAGAGGGTGGCGTGCACGTTCCGCCCTTTCTCATCGCCAGCATCTCGTCACAGTGCAATCTGTTCTGCGCCGGGTGTTACGCGCGCGCGAACAACAGCGTCGGCGAAAGTGCCTGTGCAACGCAGCTCACCAGCGGCGACTGGGCGCGCTTGTTCGGGGAAGCGCGCGCATTGGGCGTGACGTTTATCCTCCTCGCGGGCGGCGAGCCGCTTTTGCGGCGGGACGTTATTGAAGCCGCTGCCGGCTTTCCTGAAATCGTTTTTCCGGTCTTTACAAATGGAACACTGTTTGACGACGCCATGGTTCGCCTTTTCAACAAAAAAAGAAATCTCGTACCGATGCTGAGTCTGGAGGGAGACGCGCAGCAGACGGACACGCGCCGTGGCGACGGCGTCCACGCGGCGCTGGAGGCCGCGATGGCACGCCTCAAGGGAACGGGCATCCTTTTCGGTGCCTCGATCACAGTGACGAAGGAGAACCTTTTACGCGTGACCGATCAGGCATATATTGAAAGATTGCGTGAGAGCGGCTGCAAAGTCGTCGTCTTTGTCGAATATGTCCCGGTGGATGCCTCGGCGGCTACAGCGCCAGACATGGATGATAGGGCCGTGCTGCTGGCGCGGCAGGATCGACTGCGCTGCGAGTTTGACGATATGCTTCTCATCGCCTTCCCGGGCGATGAGGAAGCGTTTGGGGGTTGCCTCGCGGCTGGGCGCGGCTTTTTCCACATCAGCCCGACAGGGGACGCCGAGCCGTGCCCGTTTTCGCCGTTTTCAGATACGAACCTCCGTGCACGACCATTAAAAGACGCGCTCACATCCCCACTGTTTCGAAAGCTCAGCCTCGGCGGGTTGCTTGCCACCGAGCATCTCGGCGGCTGTGCCCTGTTCGGCCGGGAAGACGACGTACGCCAACTGCTTGTCGATGAGACCGACTCTGGATCACCCCAAAAAGAACCGATATATATACGTTGAATGTAAATTCAATATAAGTAAAACATACAAAAACCCCCTGAAATTGGCTTTCAGGGGGTTTTTGCAATCAATATCAAACGGAGGTGACGAATCTGGCAGAGTAGAGGTCGCACATGATCATGGCGTGCGTGGCGTTATCTTCGAGAACGAAATAATTGACGCCGACTTCGCGGAGAATCCCTGTTTTGTCAAGATAAAGGCTTGAAAAAACGAATTCCGCACGAACGCGTTTGCCGATTTGAGATTTCAAATAATTTGGAATATAGCCGGGGCTCATAACGGACGGCGGGCCCTGAACATTGAAGAATGGGTCTGTGGCATAGGCGTCGTCCCGTGTCGTCGTATTCTGTCTTGCGGGGGCTTGTTGAGCGGGCATATCACCATACGGCATCGCCATTGATGACGGGTCTTGGTAGGCGGTTGGGGAGAGACCGGTCATGCTCGGTGTGTTTGAATCCTGATAAGCGGGGGAGATCCCCATGTTCGGATTTTTTGGCGTCGGCTCTGGCATCGCCGCCGGAGAAAGGCCCGTATTCGCGGGGTTCATGTTATTTATGTATGGTCTGATTGGGGGGGCGTCGTTGTAGGGCTTAGCTTGCGCTGGATTAAAAACGCGGTTGTCAGCCCAATTAATATTGTTTTTGTTCATAGCATAACACCTTCATTCAATTATGTTTGTGCGTATAAGTCTGTCGGATTATAGAAGCAATGCTGATTAACGCGCGTGAACCAGTAGCCGGAGCCGTTATACGGGAAGGGGTCTGGGCAGGTCGGGACAAACGGGTTCATATACCAGAGTGACTGACTGCCGACACCGGAAAAAGTGCCGCCCTGAATGGCCCAATCGGCGATATCGTAGTGCACCTGCAGCGGCGTCATGTTCCAGATATTTTGCGCGTTATCTGTGCCGCCAATCACCGTTTTCAAACAGGAAAACTGGCATGTCTGCTCAATCACACGGCGTAAGTCGCCCTGACCTGTGCGGAGATACTCACCGTACGCGACGTGGACACGATTCATGACGACGGTAGCGACAGCCCGCATACCGGCGTCACCCTCGCCTTCTGCCTCACAGCGGATTAGCCTTGCAAATAGTTCTCTTGTATCCAAACACATCACCTCATCTTTTACTAATATATTCCGGCATCCGTCAGAGGACACTTTGAAGCCGCAAAATAATAAAAAGCGGCTGTAAAGCAGCCGCCTTTTAGATGGTGTATTCAGTTCTTTCGCGCTCAGTCTTCCAGAGAGATAACGGAAACGGGGCAGGAGTCCCGCGCTTCCTCGGCACTGGGCTGCAGCGCTTGGGTGACGTCGGCATAAGCCTCCGCCAATCCGTCAGAGCCCATACGGAAGACGTCCGGGCAGATGGAGGCGCACAGCGTGCAGGCGATGCAGCCTGATTTATCAACAGTAGCTTTCATGGCGTTCTCCTTTCCATACGGATATTACCCCAAAAAGAAGCGCATTATACCGGTCTTTCCCAAAAGGGCGTGCCAGCGTATGTGATTAATGATTTGCGATTAACTTAAAGATAAATGTTATACCGGCACCAAGGAGCATCGTGGCCGGGATAGTAATAAACCAGGAAGTCACAATATTCTTGACAAGCGACCAGCGGACGGCTGACAGGCGTTTGGATGCGCCAACACCCATGATGGATGCGGAGATAACGTGCGTTGTGCTGACGGGCGCTTTGAGTGCTGTCATGACTTGAATAACGATAGCAGCGCTTGTCTCAGCTGCGAAGCCGCCGATCGGTTGAAGGCGGATCATATTGACGCCGATCGTTTTAATAATCTTCCATCCGCCAAGCGATGTGCCGATGGCCATCGCAAGGGCACAGGCTAGCTTCACCTCGACGGGGATGCCGAAATCACGATTGATGACACCGGCGCTGACAAGTGCAAGCGTGATAATACCCATCGATTTCTGCGCGTCGTTGCTGCCGTGGGAAAACGACATAAAGGCGGCTGAGACGACCTGAAACTTGGAAAACCATTTGTCGACGAACTGTGGCGTACAGCGCTTGAGCAGCTTATACAATCCGGACATAATGATATAGCCTATCAAAAAGCCGATGATGGGGGAAGAGAAGAGCGGGATAATAACTTTTTTCAGGACACCAGACCAGATGATGGTATCAAAGCTCGCGGCATAGACAATAGCCGAGCCGACGAGGCCGCCGATGAGCGCGTGAGAGGAGCTGCTCGGAATGCCGAGATACCATGTGAAAAGATCCCAGATGATAGCGGCGAGCAGTGCGGCAACAATAACATATTGCTCTAAAGAGGCGTGAACAAGACCTTTAGAAATCGTCTCGGCGACGCCTGTACTGACGAGAGCGCCAAGAAAATTAAGACCGGCAGCCATGATAATAGCCATACGCGGCGTTAATACACGGGTCGATACGGATGTCGCGATGGCATTTGCCGTGTCGTGAAAGCCATTAATAAAGTCAAAGGTTAAAGCGGCGATAATCACCGCAATCAGCATCAGACTAAGCATGCTTTGTGACGATCCCTTCAACAATATTGGCGACATCCTCGCAGGCGTCGAAGGAGCGTTCGAGGAACTCGTAAATTTCTTTCCATTTGATGATTTCCAACGCGTCCAAGCCGCTTGTAAAGAGGTCGGCCGTTACACGGCGGTAAATATCGTCACCCTCGTTTTCAATGCGGTTGACCTCGATAATTTTTTCACACAGCGTTTTGCTGGTTTTCATGTTTTTAAGTTCAGACATGACGCATTTGAGTTCTTCCGTACAGCGGACGATGAGGGCGGAAAGGAGTTTGGCGTCGTCGGTGACAGCTTTGATGTCAAACATCCGGAAACGGTGGGCCGTATCCTCAATGGCGTCGGTGATATTGTCAAGCTCCTTGGCGATCTCGTTGATATCCTCGCGATCAATCGGCGTGATAAAGGATTTGTTGAGCTGGTCGACGATACCGTGAACAAGAATGTCACACTCGTGTTCAATCTTTTCAATCGCATCAATTTTTGCATCGACGTCAGAATAATTGCTGATAAGGTCATGCAGTTTTTTCGCGGCCTGGCAAGCCATTTCGGCCGTGTTTTCAAACATCGTAAAAAATACTTCTTCCTTGCGTGTGACTCGGAACATGCTCCCACTTCTTTCGTTCAATGAAATTTATTTGCCGCAATTCGAAAAGGCGATGCCTTTAAATATTCGCGTACAAAAACCCAGCAAGTCAGGTGTTGTACCGGAATCCGGCGACCTTTGGCTGGGTTTGTTACAGACCGACATTTGGCCGAGTGTATGACATATAGTTAACTGAATTTTAACATAGGAGGATTCAATTAACAAGGATGATTTTATACAAGTCTTGCCGTGAGGAGGCTTTTTTTCTAAACAATCGGCCTAAAGGCTTTGCCTACCAAAACGAAGCGCCGCCAGACAGCAATGTGACCTGCTCACAGATAAAAAGCGCCATTCGGGTATAATAAAATTAATCAAAAAAACAAAGGAGCGATGAAGATGTCGGTACTGACAATCACAAGAGATAATTTTGAAGCTGAGGTCATTCGTTCGGACAAACCGGTTCTGCTCGATTTCTGGGCGTCATGGTGCGGGCCGTGCCGCATGGTATCACCGATTGTCGACGAGGTAGCCAATGAAACAACGAACGCGAAGGTCGGCAAGATCAACGTGGATGAACAGCCCGAATTGGCGCAGGCGTTTAACGTCATGAGTATTCCGACGCTGGCCGTTGTCAAGGGTGGCAAGGTTGTCAAAACGGCCGTCGGCGTCCGCCCAAAGGCCGACATTCTGCGCCTGCTTGACGTATAACAGGAGAATGGATAAAGCAGCGGCGGTGAAATCACCGCCGCTGCGCCGTTTATAAGCGATTTGCTACTCAGTAAGCTTTCGGAGCTTCTTTTTGTCAATGACCCGGATTCCGCCGCGGGAGAGTTCGACGATGCCCTCTGATGAAAAATATTTCAGCATCCGGCTGACGACCTCACGAGCGCTGCCGACGTCACGTGCCACCTGCTCGTGTGTCAGGTGTACCGTATCGTCGGCTGATTTGGCAATCTCATCCCAGAGAAAGACAGCCAGACGTTTGTCCATGCTCATAAAGAGGATCTGCTGCATCGCCCACATAACATCAGAAAAACGGTCGGTCGCTGTTTTATAGACGAAACATTCAACATAAATATTGCGCTCAACAAGGCCCTGCAGGTACAGAGAGCTTGTAAAATAGACGTCGGCGTTTTCCTCGGCGTCAATCTGTACGTCAAATGTGATGGCCGATAAAACGCAGGAAGCGGAAAGGACACAGACATCGCCTGCTTTGAGCCGGTAAAGGGTGATCTCCTTGCCGTTTTCGGACAGCATATACGTCCGTAAAACGCCGCTTTTTATAATGAGCATGCCTTTGCAGTCATTCTCACCGTTATGGACGCAGGCACCTTTCGGGTAATGCATTAAGGTTGTGTTTGCCAAAACGCTTTCCCGCTCGTCCGGCGTCAGGTGATCCCAGGCCGAAAAAGACTTTGCTAAGGTTGAGGGTGTATCCGCCACTTCCATCGATTAACCTCCGCTTTTTCTAATGCCTCTATTTTAAACGAAATTTCTGTTTCATGCAAGATGTGTTACAATGCATGCGCTGCCGCATACAATGACAGAAACGGAAAAGGGCGGTCGGAATGGGCAACGGTTTGGCGTTATACGACAGGCTTCGCGCTGTCGGATATGCACATACGTGGGCATACGGGAGAAACCCCATGTATTATAATTATGAAAACATCGGTGGTGACTGCACCAATTTCGTCTCTCAATGCCTGTTCGCGGGCACGCAGGTGATGAATCACGCACGAAATGGCTGGTATTATTATGATGCCAACAACAAGTCGGCCTCATGGTCCGGTGTCGAATTTCTTTATGAATTTTTAGTCGGCAACAGTGGGCTCGGGCCGTTTGCCGAGCTGAGCTCGGCGGAGGACATCCTGCCCGGCGATATCATCCAGATGTCCTTTAATGGGCAGTATTTTCAACACTCCCTGTTTGTTGTGGATGCCGGCCATGGTGCAGGGAAGAAAACCATTCAAGTCGCCACGCATACAGATGATACGGATCATAATCCGCTTGAAACATATACATATGAAAAAATCCGTTTTCTGCATATCCTGGGCGTGCGCTTATAGGCATCTGACATCGTATCAGCCGACAAAACGGCATGCGCCGGTGAAGGCGCATGCCGTGAATTGCTTTTAGTCGTATGAAGAGGCGATTAAGTTGAGGCGGTCACGATGGCCTGTGCAATGGCATCAAGGGGCGCCTGCTTTTCAACGGCGCCGATTTCAAACGCGACTTTGGGCATACCGTAGACGACGGAGGTCGCCTCGTCCTGGCCAATTGTTCTGGCACCTTTCTGGCGCATCAGCGCGAGCCCTTTTGCGCCGTCGGCACCCATGCCTGTCAGGATGACCCCGACAGCATCTTTCCCAATGGAGAGCGCCACAGAGTTAAACAGAACATCGACGGAGGGGCAATGCCCATTGACCTTTTCTCCAACATAGCACTCCAGACGGATTTTGTCGCCGATTTTGTTGACAATCAGATGCTTGTCACCGGGGGCAATAAAAGCAGTGCCGGGCTCCACAAAATCACCTGTCTGAGCTTCTTTCACGCGCAGGCGCGTCGTCCTGTTGAGACGCTCGGCAAAAGTCCTTGAAAAAACAGGCGGGATATGCTGAACGATGACAATACCGGGTAGGTTGGCCGGTATTGCGCTTAAAACGGAGAAAATGGCTTCGGTGCCGCCGGTCGAAGCCCCCAGGGCGATGAGCTTTTTCGTGGCGGTTGAAACGGGCTGGAGAATGCTTTTTGATATCGGTGGCGCCGCTGACTGGACAACGGGGAGCTTCGCATGGGAGGCGATTTTTATTTTTTCGATAAGATCGGCTATAAAAATGCCGGAAGAGCGGCCCGACGTTGTATCAGGCTTTGCAACAAAGTCGACAGCACCGGCGTTCATGGCGTCAAGCACAGCTTCGCTTTGCGAGCTGACGACAACGACGCGCAACGGATATTGCGGCAGAAGCCTTCTGATAAACTCAATACCGTCCATCCGTGGCATGACAACATCACAGATCATAACATCGGGGTCTGTCTCAACGATTTTATCCCGTGCATCAAACGGGTCAATAGCCGTTCCGACAACGACAATGTCGGGGTCTGCCGAAATGCCTTTTGAGACAACGCCTCTGAACAGGGCGCTGTCGTCAACTATCAATACACGTATTTTCTTTGAGAGCACGGGGTAAGCCTCCTTATTCCTTCCGATAAACAGCCGGCATGACGAATTTGTATTTTGTCAGCTCCCTGTTGAGCGACTCCGCCTGTCCAATAAACAGGTAGCCGCCTTTCTCTGTCATCTCATAAAATTTATTGACAAGCTCGGCCTTCGTTTCATTATTGAAATAGATCATCACGTTCCGGCAGAAAATCACATGAAATTTCTTGCGGAAGGAAAATGTTTCGTTCATAAGATTGAAAGGCCGGAAGATAACCCCGTTTTTAATGGTGTCGCTGACGGCACTTGTTTCAGCATCGACTTTCTTAAAATAATTCGACCGCCAATGGGACGGCAAGGGTGCCAGTTCCTTGTTGCTGTAAACGCCGTTTTTTGCCTCATTGAGGGCTTTGAGTGAGATATCGGTGGCGAGAATTGTCGTATCCCAATTCTTTTTCTCGGCGCCGTAAAACTCGTCGATGATCATCGCGAGTGTATACGGCTCCTCGCCGGTGCTGCACCCGGCACTCCAGACACGCAGGTCACGATCCTTGATTTCGTTTCTCAAATAAGGCAGGACACGATCGCGTAAATAGTTGAAGTGTTCGACTTCGCGCATAAAAAATGTATGATTCGTCGTTATTTTATTTATGAGGTCAACCGCTGCCTGACCGGTTGTATCGCCGACGACATAGGCATAGTATTCCGAAAAGGTCTGGAAATTTTTTTGCACCAAAAGACTTTGAAGCCTGCCGGTGACAAGTGCCAGCTTCTCTTCCTTCAGTTGGATGCCAAAGTTGGCTTTAATGTAATCCGTAATTTGCTTGAATTCTTTTTCCGTAATTTTAACCAATGAATCCATCACCCCTTGACTGTGAATCGGAGAGAACGGCTGGCGTTCTCTCCGTAACTATTCTTTTGACAGGCGAATGAAGAACTGCTCAGGCACCGATATCGGCGAGCTCGCCCATGACATCATCCGACAGGAGCTTTTCGCAGTCTAAGATCAAAACGATGCCGGATGGCGTTTTACCGATATTTTTAACGAATCTGTTCCCGGATATCGTGTTAAGGCCTGGTAAAGGGGAGATTTCCTCGTCTGGAATCGTCAGCACCTCGGCAACGCTGTCGACAATCAGGCCGTAAGAGAAACCGCCTATGTCAACGACGATCACACACGTTCTGTCATCATATGGCTTCGGCTCAAGTGCAAAACGCAGGCGGATATCAATAAGCGGGATGATGCGCCCTCTCAGGTTAATAATGCCTTTTACATAATCCGGCATCTCCGGCAGCTCCGTGATGCTCTGGATGCCAATAATCTCGGTGACATATTTTATTTCAATGCCGTAAGCTTCTGTGCCGACCAAGAAGTCCAGAAATCGGCCTTTTTGGGCATCTTCCTCGTTGACGGCGTTATTGATGACTTCGCTCATCTTTATTCCCTCCTGCAGGTTGATTAACGCTTAATATTTACCAAAATCGCCTTCACTCAGCGAAATTTTTTGTTTAGTCTGCGGTTTGCTGGAGAGCTGATTGAGCATCTGAATCGACTCTGGGCTGCGGTCGGCTTTTGCCTGCCGGGAAGCCCCGCCGATTCTTTTGAGTTTAAATACACTGACAGATTCCTTCAGCTGCGCTGCTTGGCCGGAAAGCTGCTCGCTGGCGGCGGCGCTTTCCTGACTTGTCGCGGCATTTGTCTGCACGACTTCCGAGACCTGCTGAATACCGCTGTTTATCTGTTCTATGGACAAGGCCTGTTCATTTGACGCCTGTGCGATGGAGTGGATTAAGTCAGCGGCAATTTCAACATGCGTGACGATTTCGCGAAGTGCCTCAGCCGTGTCTCTGGCAATTTTCGTACCGGATTCGACCTTCCGTTTGGAGCCTTCAATGAGATTCGTCGTCTCCTGCGCGGCCTGGGCGGACTTGGCTGCGAGGTTTCTGACTTCTTCAGCGACAACGGCAAAGCCTTTGCCATGCTGACCAGCGCGGGCTGCCTCGACCGCGGCGTTGAGCGCAAGGATATTTGTTTGGAAGGCGATATCGTCAATGACCTTTATGATTTTGCCGATGTTGGCGGAGGAATCGTTTATTTCGTCCATGGCGTTGAGCATATCCTGCATATGCTCATTACCTTCGGCAGCATTGACTTTAGCCTTTTGGGACAAATCGTTTGCTTTTTCCGCATTTTTCGCGTTGAGATTTGTCTGTGAGGCAATCTCAACGAGTGAAGCCGTCAGCTGCTGGATGGAACTGGCCTGAACCGTTGCGCCCTGCGAGAGGGAAAAGCTCGAATCGGCCACGAGATTGGAGCCGGAGGAGACCTGATCGGCCGCCGCAAAAATCGCGCTGACGACACGGTGCGTGTTGTGAACGACGTCTAAAAGCGCCTGACCGAGTTCATCGTTGTCACTTTGCATATGTATGTGTGTCGTTAAATCGCCGTTGGCGATCTGGCGCGTGTCTTCAACCTTTTCTTTCGACCGTTTTATGAGGTTGTTAAACGCCTCGGACTGGGTGAATGTCTCGGTGCTGGACGAATCAAGCCAGACGTCTTTGTCAAAATAGGACAGATTGCCTTCGGCCAGCATATTCAAGCCAGTCGTCAAAGCCTGAAGATGTGCGATGATATTGTTTCTAAAATAGCGCGTAATAACGATCGCCGTTGCCAGACCCGCAAGAAAAAGGATAACAACGAGGACGATACGGGCCGTCTGCCCAAAAGGCAGAATGTTAAGCGCCAACAGGCAAAGAACGATCAGTGACACGCCGACAATGGAAAAACTGGACAGCAGTTTAACCGTTATGCTCGATTTTTTAAACGTATTATTCATGGTTATAGCACCCCATAGTTAAATTTTAATCGCGCGCCCGAACAAACGGGACGGATTACTGTTTACAAATATTATCGGCAGGATTTATCGGCGGTTTATTAAAAACACAAAATATCATAAAAAAACGAAAACAGGCCTTATCTTTTGTCGCAAACGCCAAAAAACATCGGTGACATCAAGAAACATCCCGCGCAGCAGGGCGCAGGATGTTTTTGTTCATAGAAGAAGATCCATCACAAGGCCTCGGATATCGTCAACGCGGCTTAGAATATCGAGCTTATCACCCGTCTCGGCAAAGAGGTCGGATGCCAATGTGCTGAGCTTCTGATCAATAACGGTTACAGTTTCAAAAAGGCGCTGACGCCCGTTGGCGTCTGTTACTTGCTCCGTCTGCAGCGCGTAAGCGTTTTGAAGAATGTCGGACAATAGCTCCTTTATTAAAAGGCGGCAGCGCTCAAAGGTATCGAGATCGACGGGCGTTTCAAGACGCTGCGCCGTTTCCTTCAGGTCATCGAACAGCTCCTGCGCGCGTTTTTTCAGGTTGTCCTTCAGCGATTGGCCCATCTGGTCGCGGAAGCGTTCTCCGGCCGTGCCCCCGCCGGAAGAAGACGTAACGCCGTATAGGGGTGGCTTTTCCGCGCGGCTGATTTTATTGATGTCCATCGCAAACCTCTTTCGGGCTGTGCCGGCAGTTATTTTGATAAATCGACGCTGTCGCCCGGCTGCTCGCTTAAAACCGTTTTCATATAAGCGGAGATATTTTTTTTGTTTCTGGCCTTCAGGGTTTCATTTTTATAAATTTTCATTTTGCCGCCGATGATCTTCATGATGTCCAGATCCTTTTTCGAAACGTCGCGTAAAACGGCGCGGGCAGCGCGTCGGAGTGCTTCGGCGTCGGGCGGCAGCGCCCGGCCGTTTTCAAACGCGTCGACGTTTTCGAAGAGGTCGTCGATCTGATATTCAATACTGACAAGCTTTTCGATAATCTTTTCACGGTCGTTGACGACGGCGACGATTTTCTCGTCATCCCCGCTTAAAAACACATCGTAGTGTTCGTCGGTATATGCCTTCAAGGTGCGGCTGATATCGAGCGCCTCCGCCATCAGTGTGCGCAGTACAGTGATGTGCTGTTCGGACGTATTCATCCGCAGCTGACCTCTTGCGTCGGTGCATACGGCGCTTTGGCGATCTTCTCCCAGGTGTCTCGCATGGCGGTGAGAATTTCCAGAACGTCGGGCATGAGGGAGAGGTCTTTACGGCTGTTCATCTCGCGCAGTGTCCGGAGCAGGAAATCGTAAATATCCAGCAGTTGGGCGGAGAGATCGACACTGGTATCCAGACAGTTCACAAGCTCAAGGATAATTTCCTGCGCGTTGATGAAATGCGTATGCGCGCTGCTGACGTTCTGATTGTCCTCTAAACTGATCTGCGCGAGCTTCAAATGCCGCAAAGCCGCGTCGAAAAGCATGACAATCAGTTCTGCCGGGCTCGCCGTCATCACGCTTTGCTTTAAGTATTCCTGTTTAATTTTCTTATAATCCACGTTTATACCTCACCATTTTATGACGATGTTGAACCGAACAGCTGACTGATGTAAGAGGCCTGCGTATTGAGTTTAGACAGCGCCGTCTCCATATTCGAAAATTTCTTGTAATAGGTGTCGGCCAGAGATTGCAGCTTGTCCTCCAGATTGCTGACCTCTGTCCCGTAGGAAGTGATTTTTGTGGCCGCAGTCTTCATCTGGTTCGTCACAACCGACGTATAGCCTGTGATGCTGGTTTTAAGCTTGTAGATAAGCCCCTGATCGGCACTGGCTGCGGTGCTGCTGCCGTTTGTGAACATCTTGATGACATCGTCCGGGTTGTTTTCAAGGGACGCTTCAAAGGCAGTCTTGTCAAAAACAATCTGGCCGGCATTGCTTTCAAAGTAGCCGGCAAATGAGATGCCGATGTCTGTTGCGTTTCTGCCGGTGCCGCCCAGAGTTGAGTAAAAGGCGTTTTTCAGATTTGACAGCAGGTTTTCGAGGTCTGTGTTATGGCGGAGAAGACCGCTTTTCGCCTTCGTCTCCCAAGCTGTAACTTGATCCGTTGTCATTTCAGCTTTCTGGTCATCCGTCAGAGGCGGATAATCGGCGGAGTAGTCCTTCTGACTGTTGAGCGCCGTTAGTTTTTTATACAGCGTATTGTAGGCGTCGACAAATTTTGAGACGGCGTCCGATGTTGTGCTGAAGTCACGTTCGATAGAGAAGTTGACCGTTTCTTCACTTGTGCCGGTTGTCACTTTTTTCAGATTATAGGTGATGTTGTCTATTGTAAAGGTGTTGCTGTCCTGATTAACTGTCGTTCCGTTGATGACGGCGGTGGCGTCACTGCCGTTTTTGACGATTCCCGTCCCTATTTTAAATGCGCTGTTCGTGCCGAAGGCGTTGCCTTTTAAGTTCGTGATGTTAACATTGCTGTCGGCCCCGCCGGCATCGGCCGTAATGGTGAAGGCGTCTGTCAGACGGCTGTATTTCATGGTGACATTGGCTGTTTTATCGGTGTTAATTGTATTGATCATGCTTTGCAGCGTCGTGTCTTTTGTAAAAGAAAATGTTTTGCCGTTGATAGAAAAAGCGATTTTTCCATCGGTGCCGAACTGGAGGGACGTTGCCAAGGATAGGCTACCCAGCGTGGCCGTGTTGCTTGAGGAAATTTCTGTCCCGTTTTTTGACACCTTGCCGCTGCTGGCGGCATAGGCGTTTGCCGCCAGTTTGCTGATTTGAACCGTAATATTACCCGTATCGGCACCACTCGCTGCCGAAATATCCACAGCTCCGGCCGTACTCGCTGTGACGGTTTTATAAGACATGTACGAGGCCGACTTGAGCATGCTTGACGAACCGGTTACGCTGACATATGTATTCAGGAAATCATTCACGTCATCTTGGACACCCTCCAAGGCGTCGTTATACCATTGCTGACGTGTCTGCTTCTGCTTGACGGCGTCAATCTTTGCCTGCTGTGACGAGCACATGCTCTTGACAAGTGCATCCGTATCAAGGGATGAAAACATGCCCGATAAACGGGAATTCGTCCGATAGGCTGAATTGGTACCTGTTGTTGTGCCGGAGCCTGACGTACCCGATGTGGAACCGACCGTAGACATCCTGCCATCTCCTTTCCGAATATAACCCTGCGGCGTGTGCCGCGCGGTTGTTATGATGGCGATATGAGGGATAAAATGCCATTAAAGGCAGATCGTGCAACAAATTTTGGCTCTAATTCAATTATCGTTCCAATCGTCTTGAAATTAAGATACGTTATAAAAATTTTTATGTTTTTCATTGGCTGATGACGTCTGTTTGCGTATGTAAAGAGCGAGAGCTGACAATTTAGACAATTTATTAGAAGATTATTTATCTATTAGGACGATACTGCTGAATTAAAATGATTCATCTTAATTTATCCTTAAAAGTGACGAAATTATACTATGATATCATTGACAAAACGCTGACGGAGGAAATAAATGAACAGCAACGCCGAATCCATCGATTCAGACAAGAGAGACGTTTTAAAGGAAATCGCCAATATCGGCGCGGGCCACGCCGCGACGGCACTGGCCGCCCTTTTAGAGCGCCCGATCAATCAAACGGTGCCGGACGTGATGCTCATCCCGCTCAGCGAGATGCCGGACAGGCTTGGCGGTGCGGAGAAAATCGTCGTCGCGGGGCTCCTGGAAATTCAGGGCGACGTGACAGGCTTTTTCATGGTTGTTCTGGAGATCAGCCAGGCCGAGCGGATCATCAGCATGATGCTTCACAAGAAAATGCGCAAGCACAGCGATGAGGGACGCCGCTTTTCGGCAATTGAAAAATCCGTTATCGCGGAAACCGTCAATATCCTCGGCGGGTCCTACTTAACGGCTGTCAACGAGATGACGGGGCTTAATCTTCAGCCGTCAACGCCGTATTTGAGCGTTGATATGGTCGGTGCTGTTTTGAATATTGCCATGGCGGAAGCCGGGAAGAGCGGCAATTTCGCAGTCATGTTCAAATCCGAGCTCTCTAATGAACAGGAGTGTCTTATCGGGGATCTTTTTCTCATACCCGAAAAGACGTCCTGTGACAAAATACTGGGGTCTTTAGGGTATATGTAATGAGTGAATTAAAGCATGCTGTCGATATTGCAATGATGAAAATTGCCCGTGCCCCGGCGCAGCTTTATTCTCTTGGGCTTGGTTCCTGTATTGGCGTTGCCATCTATGATCCGCTGACGAAAGTCGGCGGCCTCATTCACGTGCTTCTTCCCTTCAGTGAGGGATTTGATTTGTCCTATCACCCACGGACGAAATTTGCCGATTCAGGTATTGCCGACCTCGTAGAAGCGCTGATCAAAAACGGTGCGTCCCGGTCGCGGATGAAAGCGAAAATGGCGGGCGGGGCATCCATGTTTGTGATCAAGCACACGTCGGATGTCCATGAGGTGGGCAAAAGGAACATCTACAGCTCGCGTGAGACGCTTAAGAGGCTCGGCATAGAACTCATCGCGCACGATACAGGCGGCAACAAGGGCAGAACGGTCATCTTCGATCTGGAAACGGGTCAAATGACAATCAAGACGGTCGACAGGGCTGTCAAAGTGATTTAAGGGTAAAAATAAGCATTTTCCAAACACATTGCTGGAGGTTATTTGAATGGCAAAAATTATGATCGTGGATGACGCGGCATTTATGCGGATTACCATTAAAAACATGCTGAAAAAGAGCGTACACGAGGTTGTTGGAGAGGCGGAAAACGGCAAGATCGCCGTCGAGCGCTACAAAGCACTTTCGCCTGATATCGTCACCATGGACATCACGATGCCGGAGATGGACGGGCTGCATGCCCTGAAAGAGATTTTGGCCATCAATCCCGCGGCCAATGTCATTATGGTGTCTGCGATGGGGCAGGAGGCCATGGTGCGGGAAGCCATCATGAGTGGGGCGAAGGGCTTTATTGTCAAACCGTTCAAGGAGGAAGGCATCCTATCGGCGATCGACAAGCTGGCCTGACGACAAAATTCTATAGAGAAACAGGGGATCAGTATGAACGTTGACGAGTCCATGCTCGATGTGTACATATACGAAACGCAGCAGCTTCTGGAATCCCTCGAAAATACCTTGTTTGCGGGTGAAAATGAGAAAAAGCTCAACGCCGACCAGGTTAATGAAATCTTCCGCGTGATGCACACCGTCAAGGGTGCTTCTGCCATGATGGAATTTGACAATATGGCAAAGCTCGCCCACTCTCTGGAGGATATGTTTGCCCTCATCCGGGACGACAACAGCATCGTATCAGACTGGACCGAAATTTTTGATATCGTTTTCTCCACGGTATCATTTTTCAACGGTGAGCTGGCAAAGCTGCTCGAAAAAACGCCAATGGACGGCGATGCTTCCGACATTGTCGACAGGCTTAAAGAGATCGTTGCCTGGATGAAGGGCGAATCGGTTGAGCCGAGTCCGATCAAGAGGACAGCACCGACAATTGCAGCGTCGGAACGGGCGGAAGAGGCTGCACCCGGCGCACCGGCAGAGACAAAAACGGGTGAGGGTGCATTTTATAAGATTAAAATTTATTTTGAAGATAATTGTTTGATGGAAAGCATCCGTGCATTCGGCGTCGTTCAGAATCTCTGTAAGCAGGGCGTTCGTTGTGCGCATATCCCGGAAGACTTAAACGTTGACGCAGCGTCCGAGGAGATCCAAAAAAACGGCTTTAGTCTGTATCTTCAGACGCCGGAGAATCCTGACAAAATTAAAGCGATTATCGATGAAACGCTCTTTCTCAAATCGTGCAGCGTTCTGCCGATAGAGGGTGACGACGAGGAGATCCCCGCCGCCATTCGTCTTGTCAAAGAACACACTGCAGAAGCAGCTGTCGAGAAGCATCAGGAGCATCAGGAGCATCAAGCTGCCGCTGAAAGCGGCGGTACAGAGTCAATCTCAAAACAGAATTTTATCAGTGTTAATGTCAACAAGCTGGACAATCTGCTCAATATCGTTGGTGAAATCGTCACGGCACAGTCCATGGTCATGAGCAACGCCGACTTCGGCAGCCAGACGCATGACAGCTTTGATTCGGCTGCCCAGCAGTTGCATGCGCTCATCAATGAGTTGCAGGATATTGTCATGTCCATCCGCATGATCCCCGTCTCAACGCTGTTTCAGAAGATGCGCCGCCTCATCCGGGACATGGCCAAGAAATTTGATAAAACGATTGACCTTCAAATCATCGGTGAGGAAACGGAGGTCGATAAAAACGTTATTGACAATCTGTCCGATCCGCTTTTGCACATTATCCGCAATTCTGTTGACCACGGCATTGAGGATGAAGCTACACGCCGCGCCCTCGGTAAACCCGCCCACGGAAAAATCACGCTGGAAGCTAAAATGACGGGCAGCGATGTTATCGTCACCATCTCGGACGACGGCGGTGGCCTGTCCCGTGAGAAAATCCTGAAAAAGGCCTATGAAAAAGGGATTATCACGAAAACAGACGTGGAGATGTCGGACAAAGACGTTTACAACCTCATTTTCTTGCCGGGCTTTTCAACGAAAGACGCTGTCACGGAGTTTTCCGGGCGCGGCGTCGGCATGGACGTTGTCCGCAAAAACATCGGCCTAATCGGCGGCTCGGTCACTGTGGACAGTACACCGGGAAAAGGCACGGTACACACCATTCGTATCCCGCTGACACTGACAATTGTGGACGGTATGAAATTCAGCGTTGGAAAAATGAATTTCATCGTGCCGACTGTCTCCGTTCGCTCAGCCGTCAAGCCGAATCTCGATGATATTTTCACGGATCCCGAAGGCAACGAAATGATCATGCTGCAGGGCAATTGTTACGCGCTGTTCCGCCTGAGCCGGTTTTTCAACATAGACGACGCAGTTTCAGACCTTGCCGAAGGCATGCTTATGCTGATTGCCTCAGAGGACAGAGAGTTCTGCATCTTTTTTGATAGCCTTGACGGTGAGTATCAGGTCGTCGTCAAGAAACTCCCGAATTACCTCAAACGCTGTTCCGCACGGCTGGACGGTATCGGCGGCTGCGCCATGCTGGGTGATGGTTCCATTAATCTGATCATTGACGTCAACAGCCTGCAGGTCTAATAACGAAAGACAGGGGTGCATCAAATGGAAGAGCCGCTTATGACGACGGCAACGGATGAAGATATACAAGAGTACCTGATTTTTACGGTCAATGGGATTGATTTCGGCATTGATATCGGCCTTGTCCAAGAGATTATTGAATTCCAACCCGCCGCCCCCATCCCAAATGCGCTTGATTTTTGCCGTGGTATCATCAATATCCGCGGGATGATCGTACCGGTGCTTGATATGCGCGTTAAGCTGGGGTATGATACAATTGAATACGACGGCAGAGCCTGCATTATCGTTGTCACGCTGGAATCCGAGATGGTCGGTGCGATTGTCGACGCGGTCAAGGATGTCATCCACATTTCTGAGGAGGATTTGATTGATTCACCGGCGATCGCGGGGAATGCCGAGCAGCTTTCTTATACATCGAAAATTGCCAGTATTGACGGTAACATTAAGCAGCTTCTCAATGTCAGTGCCGTTTTTGATATCGTTCAGGAGTTATCCGAATAACGTTATCCTGTCAATAAAAGCCGTATGCTTTTAAGCATATGGCTTTTTTGTTTTGATCGCGGTATAATACGCATTGCAAGATATGGACAACGGAGGTCACTATGAAAACACTCATTTTCAACGGCTCGCCGAGGAAAAACGGCAATACCGCGCAGCTCGTCGCCGACTTGCAAAAAAAGCTCAGCGGTGAGGTTAAAGTCGTGACGGCCTATGCCTGCGATGTCAAGCCCTGCATCGACTGCCGCTATTGCTGGAAGAATCCCGGCTGCGCCATTCATGACGGGATGCAGGAAATTTATGACGATATTCAGGAGGCGGACAACATCGTTATCGCCTCGCCGACGTATTTTACAGAGCTTTCCGGTCAGCTTCTGGCTGTTATGAGCCGCCTTCAGACATATTGGTGTGCCAAATATCTCCGGAAGGAAGAGCCGGTTCAAAAGAAAAAACGTGGTGGTATCATCATCGTCCGCGGCGGCGCGGGACAGCTGGCGAAGGGTATCAGCACAGCCAAGGTGTTGCTCGGTGATATGAACGCTGCGGATATTGCAGGCATTGTCTTCGCCGATGGTTCTGACACAACACCTGCCGTTACGCGTGATGATATTCAAGAAGCGATGACAGACCTAGCCGGCGCCCTGAACGAAGAGCGTTAGTAACTCGTTGCCTAGCTGATTAAAGCGTTATCTGGCCGTCCTGCCGTCAGCGGGGCGGCTTTCGCGTCTTCTTTGTCGCATTTGGCAGCTTTTGAATATGATGATACAGACTTTAGAAATGAGGCGTATTAAATGGGCATTTTTCTAGCCGGTATCGTCACGGGCGGCATCTTGTTATATGTGCTCGTCTCGCTGCCCGTGCTCGCGGCTGTCGCGTTTATCGCATACGTCCTGCGTCAGCGGCAGATCGACGCGCAACTCAAAGAGCCGCTCCCATCGCAACAGACACAGGTGCTTTATACGGCCGCGCAATTGCAGGCCGTTCGGCAGATGCTGGCGGGTACAGGATATGCGTACGACTGGCAGCAGAACATTTTTTATTCGCTTTTATACCCTTGGCAGCGGGATTTCGGCTATTGCAGCCTTTATGACGAATCGTCCGTCCCCTTCGGGATGGTGATCGACTGCGAGCCCGTCACGTTTGAATATGGCGGGAAACGGTGGCTCATCGAGCTGTGGAAGGGGCAGTACGGCATCACGACAGGCGGCGAGATCGGCATCTATAATACAACGGGGCCGGACCTTGACATTCCCGGTGTTTTCAACGGCACGTTTTATCATTGCGTGAAAGACGAGGACACGCTGAGCATGACATATGCACTGCTGCGCAACAATGAGGTGCTGTTTCAGAGAGCGGGCCGCCACTGGTGGCTGACAGGCTTCAGGCTCGGCGAATTTACTAAACCAGCCGCGTTGACAATGGAGGCCTCCATTACCTTCAGAGATCAGGCGATGCTGCAAGCCTTTCTTGGTGGTCTGAAAAAAAACGGCTACAAGGATAAGGAATTTCGCATAAACGGGAACACAATTCTAATCCTGTTTGCAAAGCCGCACGCCAAACAGCCGCTGACACGCCGAGGCTTTCTCGCATGGCTCACGCTGCGCCGGAATAGACGGCTTGTCGCAACGTACAGGCGTCTGACAAAGGATATGGGCAACAATCTCTACGATATCCTGACAACCTTGAAAGAGAAGTCTCCCGTGCTCTATGGGCTGACGCTCAACGCCGGGCGCCAGGAAGAATTTTTCAAATTTCACGAAAAGCTGCTTGAGTATATCGATTAAACGGTGCGGCGGCGGGCGGCAGATCGCCCGCCGCCGTATAGCAGGTATTAAACATCATGTGCAGGAGGGTGGGGGCCGAGATGGTCTCACGAAAAAAACGAATCGACCGGGTGTACCGGTCAGCCCGCGTCATACCGTTCGGCGCGGCTTCCAGTATTGTCGTCATGAGCGATTGCCACAGGGGTATCGGTTCCTGGGCGGATGATTTTACGAAAAATCAAACCATTTATTTGGCGGCGCTGAAGTATTACGACAGACTCGGCTATACATATATCGAACTGGGTGATGGTGACGAGCTGTGGGAAAACAAGCGCTTGGAGGACATCTATGCAGCCCACGGCGACGTGTTCGCAGCGCTGCGCCGCTTTAAAAAGGGTAATAGACTTTATCTCGTTGTCGGTAACCACGACATAGTCAAGCTAAAAAACCCCGCATGTCCTTCGGTCGGAGCGGGGCAAGAAAAGGCGACTATCCAGTCGGATATCACGTTTTATGAAGGGCTTGTCTTGAAGGACAAGGTAACGGCTGGAGAGATTTTTCTGCTGCACGGCCATCAGGCCGATGTGTTAAACGATACGCTGTGGCGGCTGTCGCGCTTCCTCGTGCGGTATGTCTGGCAGCCACTCGAGCTGCTTGGCGTACATGACCCCACGAGTGCCGCGAAGAATAACAAAGTCAAAGCGACTGTCGAACGCCACCTGAAACATTGGGCCGAGACGGAAAATAAGCTGCTCATCGCCGGTCATACGCACAGGCCGGTGTTCTCCGACGCGCCGGGCGGCCGGTATTTTAACGACGGCTGCTGCGTGCATCTTTTTAACATCACCGCTATCGAAATTACAGACGGCAGCATTGTGCTCGTCAAATGGGGGGAGAAGACGCAGGAGGACGGCACCGTCTACATCGGCAGGGACATAATCGCCGGGCCTGTCAAGCTGAAGGCGTATTTTCAGTAGCTTAACAAGAAGTAATGAGAAAAGAAAAGCCCGGTTTCCCGGGCTTTTCAGCGGTTATCAGAGCTTAGTACTCTAATACCTCAAAATCAACGATCTTATCGAAAACGAGATAATCCGTCCGGCTGACGAACGGCCCGAGGTCATGGAATTTGCTCATGGCAAAGGTTGGGCAGGTTGATGCGCCGCTACCGTACCAATCGGTGAAAGAAGCCAGCTGAGCGCTTGTTATTTCATACTGCATGATATCGCCGGGTGCCATCGTTACAGAGAGTAACGCCGTGTTGGTTCCGGACGGCGTGGCCGGTGTTCCATCTTCCTCATAAGCCATAACCTCAAAAAACGCGATGTTGCTGAAGGCAACATATTCCTTGCGGCTTGTCAGCGTACCGAGATAATAGGTCTTGTTAAACATATATGACGGACTGCCGGAGGCGTTTCCGTTATACCAATCAACAAATGTGTCGATCTCACTTTCCGATAAATCGTATTCTTTTTGCAGGCCGGTCGTCATGGTGATTCTTAACAGACCCTTCAAGGCCGCTTGAGGGGTTGCCGATACCTCGTTTGAATAGTCACTTTCCCCAGCATCATTGACGGCAGTGACGACGTAATAATACGTTGTACCGTTCGTCAAACCGGTGTCTGTAGACGTTGTACCGGTCACGCCCGTGGCAATCTGCGTATACGTCCCGCCGGAGGTTGTGGAACGGTAAACGTTATAGCTCGTTGCGTCGATGACGGAATTCCAGTTGAGCGTGACCTGCGCGTCCCCGGGAGTAGCGGTTAGGGTCGGGGCGGCGGGAGGTGTGACGGGGGTGTAGGATTCGACGGAGGATAAATATGAACCATTTTGACCGCCTATAGAAAAAATTGTGTTACTAAATAATTCCGTTTGAAAATTATATCTTGCATTTGACATGGAAGGCAAAGTTGACCATGTATTTAAAGCCGTGTCGTATATTTCAGCTATTGATGAATAATTTGAACCACTAACCCCGCCAATGGTATATATTTTTCCGTCAATTACTTCTGATTGAAGTCCTTGTCTAGCGTTAGACATAGAAGCCCGAGTTATCCATGTATTAGATAACGGATCATACATCTCTACTGATGATAATGCACTAGAACTATATCCGCCTATAGCATAAATTTTACCATCAATTGCTTCCGTTTGAAAATCGTACCTTGCAGCAGACATGGAAGCACGAGTTGTCCAGGTATTCGAAGCTAGATCATATATTTCTACTGACGATAATGCACCTGCTCCATTATGCCCGCCGATAGCATATATTTTTCCATCGATTACCTCCGTTTGAAATAGCCACCGTGCATTTGACATAGGAGCCAAGGTAGCCCACGTATTAGCAACTGGGTCATATACTTCAGTAGTTGATAATGCATTCGAGCTATTCATACCACCGATGACATATATTTTCCCGTTAATTATTTCTATTTGAACACGACACCTAGCAGTTGGCATTGAGGCCTTTGTCGACCAAGTATTTGTAGCTGGGTCGTATGCTTCTATCGATGAAAAGATACCCGCTGAATTTCTGCAACCAATTACATAAATCTTTCCATTAATTACTGCTGTCTTGAATTCATATCTTGCAGTTGACATAGAAGCCTTTGTAGACCATGTATTAGTAGCCGGGTCATACATCTCTACAGATGATAAAGCACTAGAACCATTATATCCGCCGATAGCATAAATTTTTGAATTTAACTCTACCGTTTGAAATGAATATCTCGCCGTCCCCATACTCGCCTTCGTCACCCATGTCGGATCAGTTGCTAAGGCCGGCAGGTTAAATAACGAGAGCATAAGTGTGATTACTATAAGTCCAATAATTGCCTTTACACCGCGTTTGTGTTTCATACCCATATTCCTTTCGATAAGTAAATTGTCGAGAGCAAAACCCTCGCAATTTATATATCGGAACAAATAAGGAAACTGATAGTAAATTTAATATAATATTCCAAATAAGGAAATTAAGAAAGATTAACGAATATCAAAATGTTTATCGAGGTGGATAACTGGATCGAATCCGAGCGCACTACATCTATGCAATATTCAAAATGAATATTATGCAAAACACTATATATAGGTTTAGATGACATAAAAACAAAAATGGGATAAACAGGATAAATAAGAAAATATGAGAATAAAAATAAGAAAAGCCCGGATTTCCGGGCTTTTCTTTATCAAAAGAGGGATATTTATTTGCCGATGAGGGAGAGGACGCTCTGCGGGAGGCTGTTGGCCTGAGCCAGCATCGCCGTGGCGGCCTGCGAGAGGATATTCGCGTTCGTGAACTCTGTCATCTCCTTGGCCATATCGACGTTGCGGATCTGGCTCTCGGCTGATGTCAGGTTCGTGGAAGATGTGCTCAGGTTGTCGATCTTGTATTCAAGGCGGTTCTGAACGGCGCCGAGCGTCGCGCGCTGCCCGGAAACCTGGTTGATAGCGCTGTCGACTGTCTTGATAGCAGCTGCGGCCGCCGTACGAGTGGCAACGCTGGCAGAAGAAACGCCGAGGTAGTTAGCGTCCATCTTGTCGATGTTGATAACCATTGAATCGCCCTCGTTCGCACCGACCTGGAAGGTCAGGCCAGCATTAGCTGTGGCTTCGACGGAGAAGCTGGAAGATGTGGCGATATCAATACCGCTTGTTGCTGTGTAGTCGCCGAAGGTTTTAGCATAGTTATGTCCGGCATTCGAAACAGTAAGTGCTCCGTCAACTTCAGTGCTTGTTACAGCCGCTGAAACACCGGCAGTCGAAATTGAAGTGAAATCCAGAGTGAAGGATTCTTTGCCGGTGGCATCGTCGACAAAAGAGAGCTTCTGTGTAACGCCTGTCGTACTGGTCGTTGTCAGAGCCGTGACTTCAGCTGCTGTGAGTGATGCCGAATATGTTCTGCCAGCGGCGTCTGTTGCAGTAATATCAGATCCGCCCGCATTGTCAGCAGCAACGAGCGTTAGTGATCCGTCCACAAGTAAGGAATCGTCAGCGGCTTGCAGGTTGCCCAAATCAGCTGTACCATCTGTGTCAGCTGTCACTGGGTTGATAGTGACAACTGATGCATTATTAGATGTGTCCACGGAAGACGCCGTTAACTCATCAAAGTTAATCTTTATGCCGTTTGTGAAAGAAACAGAATCCATTCCAGCTTCGAGCTTGATGCTCTCAGCACCAGTCAGGTTTGCATAAACGCCGTATTCTGCTTCTTGCCCCGTGACGCCGCCAGAAACCGAAACGGTCAGCTTAGAAATATTCTCAGCCAGCGTGTTATAATTGTTTGTGGTGGATGCAATATTTCCTGACAAGCCAACTGTTACTTTGAATGCATCGTTTGCATCAGAGTTAAACGTCATATCGATTTTAAGGGCTGCGCCAGTTGCAGTATCAAGGGTTTCGAGAGTTTCCTGTGTAATATTCGCTGAGAAGGTCTGGCCGTTGTCGCCAGTTGCGGTGACAGTAATACTGTGGTCTGTACCATAAGAAGCGGAGAGCGTGTAGTTACCGTTTAGCAAATCAGATTCAGCTGCGTTTGTACCAAGTGTTGCTGCATTTGTAACTGATGTGTTGTTAAAGTAGCTATCAGCGCCATCTGTTACAAGTTCAACCGTAGTCGGCTTCGCGCTGGCTACTGCCGCACTTTCAAGCTTCGTTGATACGCTGAAATTGTACGAGCCTGTTGCTGCATTTCCAAGCTGAACAGTCATGCCGCTATTTGCAAGTGATGCATTAGTAAGATTCTTTGAAGTGGTCGCAAGGGAGCCGTCGAGAAGATTTTTCTTATTGAAGGTTGTGTTCTTGGCGATGTCATCCAGCTCCGACTGAAGCTGCGTGAACTCGTCCTGTAAGGCGCCACGGTCAATCGTGTTCTCGTTTGTGTCGGAAGCCGATTGCACAGCCAGTTCGCGCATGCGCTGGAGAATCTGGGTGGAGCTGTCGAGGGCGCCTTCTGCCGTCTGAACAAGGGAGATGGCGTCTTGGGCGTTGGCGGAGGCCTTGTCGAGGCCGCGGATCTGGGCGCGCATTTTTTCGGAGATTGCAAGGCCGGCTGCGTTGTCAGCCGCCGTGTTGATGGCGTAGCCGGATGAAAGCTTGGCCACCGCGCTGGAGATTTTGTTTTGGTTCTTCGTGTACTGGGTATAGGTGTTCATCGCGGTAAGGTTTGTGTTAATACGCATGATTGTTCCTCCTTGATGTTTCCGGCGGCGTCCATGCCGCTCGGTTTTTGTTTTGACGAGCTCCGCGTCGGACGGGAGACTCCTTACATTCTCCTTTATCGCAAAATTCGACACAGACTTTAGTCATTTTGATAAAAAAATTTTTGTGAGTTATTTTGCAAAAATTCTCATCATTTTCAGTTGTTTTGTGAGAAAACGGTGAGAGAAATGAATTAAAAAGCTATTATCGAAACATTTCAAAAATAATTTAGTGTGAATTTCAATAGATTTTTTGGGCGAAACCCAGAAAATTGTCGGGCCGACACCGAATAAAGCGAAAATATTATGCAAATAGCACAAATAGTATATAAAAATACGCAGATTATATGGATATTAAGTATAAAAAAATGAAAATCGAAATTTGTAGAATTATATTGCATTTTGGCAAAAATTATAGTAACCTAAGACTCAGATAAGGGAAGAACCGTGAAAATGACCTATGTAAACCGTTTCATTACGGCTCATTCTCCGGTGGCGTTCAGCGTGAATAATTATACTGAAATTGTATATTTATTCACTCTTTTTGCACAAAAATAGCTGTTTGGCGCGTGCCGAAATTCGCGAAAAAAGGCTGAAAGCGTAGTCTGAATGGAGAGCAGGGGCGGTAGGATTGGCTGCTTTTATGAAATCGATGCTGGATAGAACGCGTGAGTTTTTTCAGAATATCGAAAAAAAGAAGTTAATAATGCTGATTTCGTTGGCGGTCACGGTTGTCGCTGCCGGTATTGTTGGTGCGCTGTTGCTCAATCAGGTGCATTACACGGTGCTCTACTCGGGGCTTGACGCGGGCGAAGCCGGGACGATCAAAACGCTGCTGGATAACAAGGGCGTCAAATCAAAAGTTCAGGGGACGAGCACAATCCTTGTTCCGGACGATCAGGCAGACGAGCTGCGCATTGAGCTGGCCTCGGAGGGCTATCCGAGCACTGGCCTCAATTACGACATCTTTTCTAATTCCTCCGCCATCGGCTCGACGGATTTGGAACGCCGTACATATTTGCAGTACCAGCTTCAGGAAAATATGCGCGCTACAATCAACAAGATGGACAAGATCCAGGATTCTGTTGTCATCGTCAATCTCGCGTCGGATTCCTCTTTCGTCGTCACGGACACGACAAAAGACGCCAGCGTCGCCGTCATGCTCAAACTGAAGGAAACGCAAACGCTGACAAGCGGCGAAGCAAAAACGATCGGCGAATTCGTGCTCAAGTGCGTACCGGACCTCAAACCGGAAAACGTGAGCATAGTCGACGCCAAGATGAACTCATACAGTATTAATGAGGACGACGGCACCGGGGAATATTCGGCAAGCCAGCAGCAGCTGACGGAGCAGATGAAATCGATTCTATCCGAACAGGCTTTGAACATCTTGGAACCGGTTATCGGAACGGGCAATGTCGCCGTCTCGGTGAATTTAAGCCTCGACTTTGATAAGCAGACTGTCAGCAAGGTCGAATTTGCCCCACCGGTTTCCGGTGAAACGGACGGCCTTGTCCGCAGCAGTGAGGAGATTACTAACGCCAGCGGGACGGGGACCGATGCCACCGGTACGGCTGGAACGACTACGAACGGGACGGGCACACCGGCATACGTCACAAATGGTTCATCAACGGGGTCAACGAGTAACAGCTCGTCAAAAACTTATAATTATGAGCTCAATGAGATCCAGACGCAGATAGAAAAGGCACAGGGCTCCGTTCAGAATCTCTCGGTCGCCGTACTCGTTAACTCCAGTGCCGCCGATGGGATCGACGGTTATGTTGATAAAGTTAAAAATCTTGTCGCCAAGGCGATTGGCGTGAAGCCGGATTACATTTCGGTGGAGCTGATGCCGTTTTCACAGAGTAATGGTATCGACAGCGCGTTTGAGCAAAACCAGGATACGATCAAACAGGTCACGCAAAACAGCCTTATTAAAACAATCGTTACCATCGCGGCGCTGCTGGCAGCCGTTATCATTACGCTCCGTTTCTTTGGGAAGAGGACCTTCAAGCATCGGGAAGATGAGGGGCACGGACTCAAGCCGCAGCCTGTCGGCGTAACGGCGGGTGATAGCGACGTTTTGCCGGAGCTTCCAAACTTTGACTTGACTGACCTCGTCCTAAAAAAATCAACGGAAGCGGAGAAAATTGAAGAGCTGATGGACAGGTATCCCGAGACGGTGGCGCTTATTCTGCGCACGTGGCTGGCGGAGGATAATTGATATGGCCGGTGCGGATTTAAGACGCCTAACACGGCGGGAGAAAGCGGCGATCCTTTTGATCGCGCTCGGAAAGAATCAGGCCGCCGAAATTTTTAAATACCTCACAGAAGAGGAGATTGCCACACTGACACTGGCAATCACAACGACGGAAAAGGTGACGAAGGAAGAAAGCGAAAGCGTTCTATCCGAATTTTTGGAGACGGTTCTGGCCCAGAAATTTATCTCAGAGGGCGGGCTGGATTACGCGCGCGGCGTTTTAAAAAAAGCGCTTGGCGATAACAAGGCAGGCGAAATTCTCGACAAGCTCACAGAGACGCTTCAGGTACGGCCTTTCGAGTTTGTCCGCAAGGCTGACACGATGCAGATTGTTCACCTCGTGGCCAACGAGAACCCGCAGATGATTGCGCTCCTTATGTCCTATCTGGAGCCGAAAAAAGCATCCGGTGTGCTGGCGGCGCTCCCGAACAGCCTGCAGGTAGAAGTCATCACGCGCATGGCGAATATGGAAAGCGTCATTCCGGAATACATCCGCGAGGCCGAAATGATTTTAGAGCAGCGTCTGGCCAAAATGGGCATGAGCGACCAGACGACCGTCGGCGGGATCGACGCCGTTGTTAAAATTATTAACAGTGTCGACCGCGGCACAGAGAAAAATATTTTGGAAAGCCTCGACGTCCTTGACCCGGACCTGTCTGAAAATATTAAAAAGAATATGTTCGTTTTCGAAGATATCGCCAAGCTTTCAAACCAGGCGATTCAGCGCGTTCTCAAAGATGTGCAGCAAAGCGACATCGCCGTGGCGCTGAAGGGTGCCAACGAAGAGGTCAAAAATGTCATCATGTCTAATCTCAGTAAGCGGCTGCAGGAAATGATCGCCGACGACCTCTCTGTCATGGGCCCGATGCGTATGAAGGATGTGGAGGAAGCGCAGCAGAAGATTGTAAACGCTGTCCGGGCGCTGGAGGAAAACGGCGAAATTATCGTTTCCAGGGGGGACGCCAGCGATGTCCTCGTTTAGAATCGACAGGCAGTATGTCTCTTTTGAAACGGCTGAAACGCAGACCGTTTACGCCCAGCGGCACGAGCCGGTGCCGGTGGAACATCCCGCCGCGCCGGGTGACGATATTAACAGGCTATATAACGAAATTTACGAACGGCTTCAGCAGGAGCACGCTGAACAGGCCGAAACAATGCTGCAAAAAGCCAAGGAAGAGGCGCAGGAAATCATTGACAGGGCAAAAAGAGAAGCCTCCGATATGCTCAGCGCGGCGCAGGACGAGAGTGATCGCCGTTGTGCGGAAACCGAGCAGGCGCTAGCAGCGGCTGAAGCCGAACGCAAAAGTGACGAAGCAAACCGGCTGCTTCAAATGGAAAGTGACCTGCAAAGCCGCTACAAGGTTATGGTTGAGCAAATGCGCGGCGACTTTGTGACACTTGTGATGGATATCACTAAAAAAATCATCGGGTATAAGCTTGACGAATCCGATGCCGTTTTTCTGAATCTGATTAAAGACGCTTTAGAACGCCTGAAGCAAACGGGGACGATAACCATTCGCGTCAGCCCGCAAGATTACGCCCGATATTTCGGGGCTGAACGGCCCGAGCTCGAGCCGGAGAACAGTGACGCCCGCATCGTTGCCGTTGAGGACCCGGCATTCAAACCGGGGGACCTTGTCGTCGAGTCGGACGGGGAAGTCGTTGACATCTCCATCGACCGGCAGCTCGACCTGATTGAACAGGCTTTTTCAAACTGAGAGGGACAGCCGATGCAAAGCGATTTCCAAAGCTTTCACGATATTCTGAAAAACCTTAACACCGTTGAGCACAGCGGCAAGGTCATGAAGGTCGTCGGGCTGACGGTGGAGTCAAACGGCCCTGCCGTCAACATCGGCAATATCTGCCGCATCTATCCCTCCGTCGGTGACGATTACGTTGAAGCCGAAGTCGTCGGCTTTCGCGACCAGCGCGTTTTGCTAATGCCGTTCGGCGACATGACCGGTATTGGCTTCGGCAGCCGGGTTGTTTCAACGGGCCACTCCCTGCGTGTGGCGGTGTCCGACGAACTCATTGGACGCGTTTTGAACGCGCTTGGCAAGCCCATGGACGACGGCCCCCCCATCCCGGACGATATTTGCTATCCAGTTGACAATATGCCGCCAAATCCTCTTACGCGCACGCGCATTTCGCAGGAGTTCCCGCTCGGTGTACGTGCCATTGACGGACTCTTAACAGTCGGACAGGGGCAACGGCTCGGTATATTCGCCGGCAGCGGCGTCGGTAAATCAACGCTTCTCGGCATGATTGCGCGCAACGCCGTGGCGGATGTCAACGTCATCGTCCTCGTCGGTGAACGCGGGCGCGAGGTCAAGGATTTTATAGAAAAAGACTTGGGGCCGGAAGGCTTGCGGAAAACGGCTCTCATCGTTGCAACGAGCGACCAGCCCGCTCTTCTGCGCCTGAAGGCGGCGCTTGTGGGGACGAGCATTGCCGAGTATTTCAGAGACAAGGGCCTGAAGGTTTTACTCCTGATGGATTCCGTCACGCGCTTTGCCATGGCCCAGCGGGAGATTGGCATGGCCGTTGGCGAGCCGCCGATTTCGCGCGGCTTCCCCCCGTCGGTGTACTCGATTCTACCAAAGCTTTTAGAGCGCTCGGGAACGTCGGATAAGGGCTCGATCACAGGCCTTTACACCGTTCTTGTCGAAGGCGACGATATGAACGAGCCAATCTCCGACACCGTCCGCGGTATTCTTGACGGGCATATCGTCCTCTCGCGGGCGCTGGCAACGGCCAACCATTATCCGGCGATTGACGTTCTGGAAAGCATCAGCCGCGTTATGAAGGATATTATTCCGGCGGAGCAGTACGACAAGGCCGGATTCATCAAAAACACGATGGCCGTCTACCGCAAGGCGAAAGACCTCATCGATATTGGTGCCTATAAGGCAGGCTCCAGCGCAGAAATTGACGAGGCCGTCCGATTAAACCCTGTGGTTACCGGATTTTTAAGACAGACAGTTGACGAGGCGGCGACGTACGACGCGGTTAAAGAAGGCCTGTATGCGATTGAATAACGACGGCTTCGGAGGGCGCGTGCATGAAAAAATTTGTATTTTCCCTCGGTGCCCTGTACGACGTTAAAAAAGCCGAAAAGGATGCACGGCAGGCACAGTTTGCCGCCGCAACGGCGGCGCTTGAAGCCGCAAAGGCCAGAAAAGAAGCACTTGAAAAAACGCATAAAGAGAAAAAGGCGCAATATGAACAACAGGCAAAGGCCGGTATGACCGTCAGCGACTTTAAAGGCTATGCCGTCTATTTTGAAGAGCTGCTGGAGACCATTCAGAAGTCAGGGCGCGAGGTTGACAGAGCCGCAAGAGAGGCAGAAGCACGGCGCGGAGAGCTTGTGACCGTGCACAAGGAAATCAAGGTGCTTGAAAAGCTGTATGACAAGCAGTATGCCGAGTATGTAAAAGAGCTTGAAAAGAGTGAAACAAAAACGGTTGACGATATCGTCTCCTACAACGTGACGGAGTCGGGCGGCCGCGAGCCGGGGGCGGTAATACCATAATACGACATCGGGAGATGAGCGCATGAGTCCAGCGTCCACGGCCGGAAAGCCCGGAAAACTAGGTGATAAGGAATTTGAAGAGGCATTCAAGCCGGGGGCGAAGGATGTTCCCCCCGACAAGGTGCTGAAGGCAAAGAAGAAATCGCCGCTCATAACGGTTGTCATTGTTCTGATTATCCTTGTTTTGATGGCAGGCGGCGTTGCTGGGCTTTATTTAACAGGAAACATGAACCCACTTTTGCAAGCCGTCGGCCTTGGCAGCCTTGTCGATACGTCGCAGGGTGACCGCGCGGCGGCGCTCGATGCGCGCGAGGCGGCACTCAACACCAGAGAACAGGCGCTTAACGACTTGCAGAAGCAGCTTGATGACCAAGCGGCGCAAAGCAGTGCGCAACCCTCGACGAGTCCTTCCGGATCGGGCGGGCAGACAACGACGACGACGACATCAGCACAGACGCTTGAAGAACTGCTCACTGGGCTGTCCACTGAAAAGCTCACGGAGCTCCAGCAGGTCGGCTCGATTTATAGCAAAATGGATGCTGTTTCGGCGGGCGCGATTATGACAAAGGTTTATGATGCGCAGCAGATTGCCGTTATTGTCTATTACATGCAGCCAGCCGCGGCAGCCTTGCTTCTGTCGAAACTGGACCCTCAGCTGGCTGCGGACGTCACAAAGATTCTGGCAAGCTGAGGCTTAAATGATTGTGTGTGAGAGGAGGATACTATGCAGGCTGTATCCATTCCAATGATGACTGCGACACCGGCAATTGCCGATCAGGCTGGTGAAACGGCGGCCGGGCAGGGGCTGAAGGTTAATTCAGCACTCCGGTCACAGCCGGCTGTAACGCTTTTTAACGCAGTCCTTCAGCAGGAAATCGGTAAAGACACCGGCGCTCAGGCAGGCGGTCTTTCCGCCGATTTGCTCACGGCGCTCGGTGACACGACGGACAATAAAGACAATGCAGGGGAGGCTGATTTGAGCGGGCTGGTTGCGCAGCTGATGGTGCTGGCCGTTAACACCCCGACATTGCCCGGGGAACCGGCGGCAACGGACGGCGTACCAGCGGCACAAGCGCTTCAATCGGCTCAAGCAATTCAAGCTTCTCAAGCTGTTCAAACGGCGCAAACTGCTGTTGTGATGGGCACCGTTTCCCGCACAGTCCCGGCTATCGGTCAGGAGGCCATTTTGGCACCCGCTGATACAGGGCTCATGACGGCTGCAGCAGCGGCTCTGCCTGACCGGCCAACAGCCGGTGCAGACACTGCATCTGCAGTCGATGGAAGCGGAGAATTTTTAACTGCGGTCAAACAGGCCATGCAAGATGCCGGGCAGGTGTCGGCAGTCACACCCGCGCTGCAGGAGCCGTCGCCGCACGCAGCGACGCCTGCGGTACCTAATGCCACAGTGCTGGGCGGCGCAAAAAACGAACAAGAAGAGCAGCACCGTGACGCACCGGTTTCCCTCTTTTCCGACGCGTCAATGACTTCAGCCAGTGCGGCAGAAACCGTGCCCACGGCAGCCCATACGTCGGCTGACGGCGGCTTCGGCGAGTCGGCTTCATTCAATCGGTCAAAAGAGACCGTTTCGCCCCTAGCAGCCGCTGCCATCCAGAAGAGCGACACAGCTGCTACAGACGATACTGCTTTCTCCGTCACGGCGGATGTTGTGACGCCCGCTATTGAAAACGCCTTTGACCGCTTTGTCGATGATGTCAGAAGTATTCGGGGCAGCGCGCAGGAAATCAAAATCGTTTTGGAGCCAGAGTCGCTCGGGATTTTGACAATATCCGTTCTTCGGACGGAAAACGGGGTCTCGGCGAAAATCAAATCAGAGAACAAAGAGGTGGCTGGGGCCATCTCCGGCCATCTTCACAAGCTCGTTGCCGCTATGCAAACGAAAGGAATCACCGTTGACAATGTCGACGTCGTCTATACAAAAAATGACAGCACGGCAAGCTTTACCGAGCAGGGTTCGTCGCAGCAGAGTTTTACGCAGCAGCGCTTCACGGGCGGCCGGGAAGACGGCGCGGCCGGAAGGCAGCCAGGTTTGACAGGTGGTGGCGCGGAGGGCGACGTCTGGCAGGAGTATGGCACGACGAGTGCAAGTGATTCAACGGTAGATTATCGGGTCTGACATCAGCCGGCGGCAGCCGGTCAAGGAGGGTGAAAAAATGTCTGTCGGTACGGTCGGCGCATCGGATGCCATCACGTATACTTCCAACAGCGAAGACACTTCAAAAACAAATTCAAAGGTTGACACGGAAACGTTTCTCAATCTGCTCGTGGCACAACTGAAATATCAGGACCCGCTCGAGCCGCAGGACAACACGGCCTTCGTCACGCAGCTGGCGCAAATGTCATCGCTCAATGAGATGCAGGATATGAAATCAACGCTGCAGAATTCTCAGGCTTACGACATGATCGGAAAAAACATTTACGCCGAGGTGCTCGACAAAACGACGGGCGTGACGAACGCCTATGTCGGGATTGTTGACAGCGTTATTATCCGAGACGGGATTCCATATATCGTCGTTGGCAGCACGGCCATCCGTGTATCCGACGTCAAGCAGGTTTTCCCCGCGCCGGAGCAAGACAGCACAACAGAAAATTCAACGAACAGCACAACAGACAGCGCAACGCTCGGATAAGTCCGGAAGTAAAAAAGAAAAATATAAATTTATTAAGAGGAGATATGCTTTATGATGCGTTCACTTTTCTCGGCTGTTTCCGGTTTGAAGAGCAATCAAACGGCCATGGACATCATCGGCAACAATATCGCAAACGTCAACACAACAGGCTATAAAACGAGCCGGACGATTTTCCAGGATATTTTCAGCCAAACGATCAGCAGCGCCACGGCCCCCACGGCAACGACGGGCGGCAGCAACCCCAAGCAGGTCGGCCTTGGTGTCAGCATCTCCACGATCGGCATGAACATGACGGAGGGCAGCACGCAGTCAACGTCCAACCCGCTGGATTTTGCCATCTCCGGCGAAGGCTTCTTTGTTGTTGATGACGGCAGCGGCTCCTACAAATACACAAGAAACGGCGCGTTGCAGCTCGACTCTCAGGGCTTTCTCGTTACGGCAAACGGCGACTATGTTATGGCCGTCACTCAGGATGACGATTCAAACGGTGTTCCAGATATTGCTAATACCGATCCCGTTGTTGATACGACGACGGGAGCCCCGCTGTTCAATAAAGTGCAGCTCCTTGGCGATATCTATGACAATACGACAACGCCCCCAACGTTGTTAGACCATTATTCCGACTACGCCATTGACGCAAACGGCGTCATCACCGCCGTCAACAGCGCCGGTGCAAAGGTGCCGATCGGACGTATAATACTCTCGACATTCAATAATAACGGCGGTCTAGAGAAGACGGGGTCGAGCTATTACGTTGAATCCTCCAACAGCGGTTCGGCCAAATACGGCTTCGTCGGTAATGAGTGCGGAACGCTTAACAGCGGCAGTCTCGAGATGTCAAACGTTGATCTGTCGACAGAGCTGACAAATATGATTATCACGCAAAGAGGCTTTCAGGCTAACTCGCGCGTTATCACGACAACGGATTCCATGCTCGAAGAGCTCATCAATCTCAAGCGCTAGCAGGTGAATGAATGATTAAAGTAACGCGCATCAATAAGGTTGACCATTTTTGGGTCAACGAGAATCAGATTGAATATCTCGAGGAGACGCCAGATACGATTTTGACAATGGTGTCAGGCCATAAATATGCCGTTGCGGAGACGGCTGAAGAGATTGCGGAAAAGATCACAGAAGTTAAAAGAGCCGTTCTCAAAAAACGGGATGAAAACGGCGAGCTGATCCACTGACGCGCTATTAATATATGCCAATAAGGAGGTGACGATATTGCTGGATGTTCTGTCGCAGGCCGAAATAGACAAGCTCATGCGTGACTTGGCTGCCGGTGAGGTGGATGAAACAGACGAACCGTCAAAAAATGCTGTCAAAACATATGACTTTAAGACCGCCAACCGATTTACGAAGGAGCAGATTCGCGCCATCAACGTCGTTTTCAAGAATTTCGGGCACCTCTTATCGAATTATCTCATGGGATCCCTGCGGGCCAGCTGTGATTCGGAAGTGCTCTCCATTGAAGAGATATCCTTCAACGAATTTAACAACTCGGTGCCGTCTCCCGTCATAATCGCGATTATTAATACGATTCCCTTTACGGGGTCGTTCATCATGGAAATGACAAAGGAGATATCGTATTCCATCATCAGCCGTGTGTTGGGCGGGACGAAAGAGATTACCGCCGAAGGCCGGCAGTTTACGGATATTGAGCTGGCCATCGTCGAGCGTGTGCTCTGGCAGGCACTGAAAAACTTTGACGAGGCGTGGATCAAAATTATGGATGTCAGCTCCTCGCTGGAGAAAGTTGAAACCAGCATGCAGTTTGCCCAGATCGTCGACAATAACGAGCCTGTTTTAATGGTAACGCTCAACGTGACGATCGGCAGCGAGAGCGGACTGATCGGTTTTTGCCTGCCGCATCAGGCGCTTGAGCCGTTTACGAAGAAGCTGAACACACAGCAGATGTATACCGGCAACGCCACAAAAAAAGTTGATGCCGACCCGCTTGGCATCATCAAGACCATCGGGAGCACCGATATCGTCGTCAGTGCCGTCTTCAACCCGACGGAGGCAACGGTTCGGGACATAACGAGCCTCAACGTGGGCGATGTGATACAGCTTCAGCACCGCCTCAACGAGCCGCTGATCATCAAATATCAGCAGGTACCGAAATATCGTGCCGAAATCGGCAAGCTCAAAAACAATCTGGCCCTGAAAATCCTTGACGAAATCAGAGGAGACGACGAGAATGAGTGATTTGACCCAGGAAGAGATAGACGCCCTCGTCAGCGGCACAACGACGGCAATGACGCAGGATTATTCGGAAGAGGATATGAAAGACCTCCAGGCGCTTGAAGAGGTCGACGCCGTCGTCGCCGAGGATATTTCCACCTATTTTACACCGGATGAGGTTGATGCGCTGGGCGAAATCGGTAATATCAGTATGGGGAACTCCGCGACGACCATGCACGCGCTGTTGGGCCGAAAGGTGACAATCACAACACCGAGGGTTGGCTTGTTTAAAACGGAAAACGTGCTCTCAGCGTTTAAATGGCCGTTTCTGGCCATCAGCGTGGAGTATACGGAGGGCATGTTCGGCAAAAATCTTTTAATCCTGAAGGATTATGACGCGGCTGTCATCACAGACCTTTTAATGGGCGGCGAAGGCAGCGTTGACAGAGATAAAATTGTCCTTAACGAGATTCATTTAAGTGCCATGAGCGAAGTCATGAATCAGATGGTCGGCTCATCGGCAACGGCCATGGCCAATATGATGGGCCGCTATGTCAATATCGCGCCGCCACAGATTGAGCGAGCCACACCCGACGATGATGTCTCCTCGTTTTTGGACGGCACGCCCCTCGTCATTAAAATCAGCTTTGATATGGAGATTGAAGGACTGCTCAAAAGCAAGCTGATGCAGATCATGTCGGTCGAGATGGCGCGATCAATGATCAATGAACTCATGCCGAGCGAAGAGACGAGCCCCGCCAAGGCGAAAGCACCTGCTCCCGCCGCGCAGCCGGTACCTGCCGCGCCGAAACCTGCCGCGGCACCGCCGCCAGAGCCGAAGCGCGTGCAGTCGGTTAAACCAGCCGCGTATCAGTCTTTCGACGAGCCGGGAATGGCTTCGATGGGTGACATCAGCCATATTAACTACGATCTCATCAACGACATTCCGCTGCAGGTCACCGTTGAGCTTGGCAAATCCAAAAAGAGCCTCAGCGACGTTATGAATTTTGGTATCGGTTCCATTATCGTTTTGGATAAGCTGGCCGGAGAACTTGTTGACGTCATCGTCAACGGCAAGAAAATTGCTAAGGGCGAGGTTGTCGTCATTGACGATAATTACGGCGTCCGTATCACGGAAATCATTCGGTAAAAAAGAGTTTCCCAGATCAATCGGCTTTGTCCGGATAAGAATTGTGAGTGGTAAATGTGTTTGAATGTGTAGCAAGTCAGCCGATATTTAATATTAAAAAAGAAATATTCGGATATGAGTTGCTATACAGAGCAGGGCAGGACTCGGTAGAATATGACGCCACCGATGGCAGCAGCGCGACGAAAGATGTTTTGGTAACGGCGTTTAGTGATATCGGCATTGAGGCCATCACCGGCGGGCGCAAAGCATTTGTCAACTTCACGGCGGACCTCATTTTAGAAGAAGTGCCACACATGCTCTCCAACGACATTCTTATTGTCGAGCTTTTAGAGGATGTCCGGCCGACGGAGGCGGTGCTGGCCGCCTGCCGAAAGCTCAAGCGCCGCGGCTATCTCCTCGCACTGGACGATTTCATTTATACGGAGGACGCCGAACCGCTTGTTGACCTGGCCGATATCATAAAAATCGACTTTATGAAGTGCGATGTCGACAGTATTGCAAAAAGCGTTTACAGAATCACGCGCAACAGGCGAAAAATTCTGCTGGCGGAAAAAATTGAGACGTATGAAGACCTTGAATTAGCCAGATCATTAGGCTTCAACCTCTTCCAGGGCTTCTTTTTCTGCAAGCCGACAATTGCAAACGCCAAATGCACCGAGACGCTGCAGGTCAGCAAGCTTCAACTCATTAAATATATTGCCGACCCAGAGGTCAGCTTTTTTGATCTCGCCAACGTCATCAAGCGCGATCTCGTCTTGTCATACCGCCTTTTAAAAATCGTCAATTCCGCCTATTACGGGCTCAAATACACCGTGACCGGCATTCTGCATGCGCTTTTAATTCTAGGTCTCAATGAGATAAAGAAATGGATTTCCCTGATCGTTTTAAACCAGATCAAAACGACGAAACCGAGCGAGCTGATCCGCGCGGCGCTTGTCCGCGGGATTTTCATGGAGAAGATCGCCATCTCACAAAAAAAGCGGAAATACAGGGATGAGTATTTTCTTGTCGGGTTGTTTTCGCTGGCTGAAGCCATCATGGACACGCCCATTGACGCGATCCTGAAAGAAACACATTTGAGCGAGGAAATCACAAAGCCGCTCATAACGGGCGAGGGCGAAAAAGCCGAGCTTTTAAAAATCATTACCCATATCGAGCGGGCGGAATGGGACGAGGCGCGGGAATATGCCGCCAAATGCGGCGTTGACTCCGGCAAAACGAACCAGTTTTACATCGAAGCGATGATAGACGCAAACAAGCTGCTGAAATAAAAGGAGGTGATTTTGTGTTAGACAATATGTTTTCCTCGGTCAACACGCTCCAGAAAGGCCTAAATGCCTCATGGCTTCGCAACGAGGTCATCGCCAATAATATCGCAAACGTTGACACCCCCGGTTTCAAGGCCTCGCACGTCCAATTTGAGGATCTCATGGCTGAGGCAGCCGGGTCGGACGGCGGCACATTATCTCTGGAAACGACAAACGAAAAGCATCTCGGCTTTTCGGGCGGCGCGTCAATTTCAAGTGTCGAGCCGCAGATGGTGACCGACGAGACGACGTCAACGCGTCTTGACGGCAATAACGTCAATATCGAAAACGAGATGGTCGAGCTGGCGAAAAACTCCATTAATTATTATACGACCGTCACAAAGATCAATTCTGAATTCCGCAAGCTCAATACAGCCATCAACGTCAACTAAATGACGAAGATGTTGCGGTACAGGCATAAATAAATCGGAACGGAGGAAACCAAATGGGCTTTTTAAGCGGCATGGATATTAGTGGCTCCGGCCTGACAGCACAGCGGATGCGGATGGATGTCATCTCCGATAACATTGCCAACGTCGACACGACGCGCACAGCCGACGGAACGCCGTATACGAAAAAATACGTTGTTTTGGCTGAACGCAGCGATTTTGCTGGTGTTTTGAAAAATGCCTCCGGCGGCACCTCGGGCAGTGTTTCAGGCGGTGTCCGCGTCACCGAAATCGGGGAAGACACGACAACGCCCTACCAGCTTGTCTACGACCCAACGAATCCCGACGCCGGTGCCGACGGCTATGTCCGAATGCCGAACGTTGACATCACGCAGGAGATGGTCGACATGATTTCGGCTTACCGTTCCTACGAGGCAAATGTCACGGCTTTCAACGCGTACAAAGACATGGCGATCAAATCGCTTGAAATCGGCAAATAACGCCGACGGCAGAAAGGAGCACCACTTATGGTCAGTATCGGCTCGTCTCTCATCAGTAGTCTGGGCAATCTCTCCAATACGGTCACATCAAAACCAGCATCATCGGAAACAACATCCGATTCCGGTTTCAAGCAGGCGCTTTCCAGCGCGCTTGACCGCTTTGAGCAGGTCGGAGACGAAAACGCGCAATCCACACTGGATTTGTTAACAGGCAATACAGATGATCTGTCCAACACCATGATTGCCGCCCAGAAGTCCGAAATTTCCCTTAATTTGACGGTGGCGCTTCGGAACAAGGCTGTAGAGGCGTATAAAGAAATTATGAACATGCAGGTCTGACCTGCCGTTGGGGGGCGCACAGTGCTGAATTTTTGGGATTACGTCCAGGCGATCGCCATCATCGTCGCCGTTTTGTTCGGGGCGTATTATGTCACGAAGCTTGTGGCGAGAACGAGCACCGGCTCCTTCCGCAGAAACACCGGTATCCGCATCCTTGGCTCACAGCCGCTTGCGAAGGACAGATCTGTTTTCGTGGTGGAGATCGGGGAAAACGCGTATATTCTCGGCGTCAGCGCGCAGCGCGTTGAGCTGCTGGACAAGCAGCCGACAGCGCAGCTCGGCCTTCCCAAGGAAGAGCCGTCACCCGTCCTGCCAAGCTTCGCTGCGAGCTTTAAGGACGAACTGAATAAACGGTTGAAAAGGTTTAACAAAGATGACTAAATGCGAAAAACCCAGATTTAATTGGATACCGGTATCTGAAGAAAGGCTGCCGGACCCTGGAAAATTTGAACCGGCACATCAAAAGCTCTTCAAAACCGCAAAAATCTGCGCGGCCACGAGCTTCATTTTTGTTCTCGGTTTGATGCTGCTTTTGGGTGTGTCGCACAGCGTGGCGGCGGCCCCCATCGATTCGGTCCAGTCCCTCTTAGACAATAACCAGCAGTCCATGCAGATCATTATGATCTTAACGGCCATTACGCTGGTGCCGACGGCACTCATTATGCTCACCGGCTTTACGCGGATCGTCATTGTTTTATCCATCGTGCGCAACGCCATCGGGCTGCAAAATATGCCACCTAATACGGTCATCATCGGCCTGGCGCTCTTTATTACATATTTCGTCATGAGCCCTGTTCTCGTTAAAATCAACGACGTCGCTTATCAGCCTTACGTTAAAAACCAGATCACGTTTACCGAGTTTTCGGAGAAGTCCATGGTGCCGCTCCGGGAGTTTATGCTGAAGGAGACGTACACGACGGATTTGAATTTCTTCGAAGACCTGTCCGGCGTTGATAAGCAGACGGATGTTAAAAATGTTCCCGACCGCGTCGTCATCGCCGCGTTCGTCACAAGCGAACTCAAGCACGCGTTTGCCATCGGATTTTTTATCTACATCCCGTTTATCGTGATCGATATGATTGTGGCGAGCACGCTGATGGCAATGGGTATGATGATGCTGCCGCCAGCGATGATCTCCATGCCCTTTAAAATTCTGCTGTTTGTTTTAGTAGACGGCTGGCGCCTGACAATCGGGACGCTCGTCAGCAGCTTCGGCTAGAGGGGGAAAAAATGATCACACAACCGGAAATTCTGACGGTCATTAAAGATGCTGTCTACGTCGTCCTCCTCGGCTCGGCACCGATGCTTGCCGCGGCGCTCATCATCGGTATCCTCGTCTCCATTTTTCAGGCCACCACGCAAATCAATGAACAGACGCTGGCCTTTGTCCCGAAAATCATTGGTATCCTCCTGGCGCTGCTTCTTTTCGGCGGCTGGATCATTTCCAAGCTCACGGACTACACGGTGGAGCTCTACAATTCGATTAACGTTATGCTGAAATAAGGGGCGAGTATGGCGCAGCTGTCATTTGTTTGGAACCATCTTGATTATGTGATACTGATGTTTGTCCGCATCAGCGGGCTCTTGATATCAAGCCCGATCTTTGGGCGCCGGAACGTCCCGAACATTGCAAAAATCGGCTTCTGTGCTGTTTTAACCGCTGTTTTCATGGCCGGTCTCCCGGCACCGGTCTCATACCCTGTTTATGACAATTTGGTTGTCTACGCGCTTGTCTTAGTCCGCGAGCTCGCCTTTGGCGTTGCGATGGGCTTCGTGTTAACGACAATGTTTAATTTAACGATGACAGCCGGCGCCATCATGGATTATCAGATCGGCTTTTCCATGGCAAGCATCTACGACGCCCAGAACAACGCACAGACGCCTATTACAGGCAGCCTTTTCAATATCATGATGATTCTGCTCTTCTTCCTGTACGACGGGCACCTGAAGCTCATTGACCTCATTTGGCGGACATTTACAGCAATCCCCGTCGGCGCGGCTATGGCACCGGCCGAGATTTTATGGGTAGCGGCCGAGGTGATGACAAAGTCTTTTGTCTTGTCGGTCATGGTGGCGATGCCGGTTCTGGCGGCAGGGATCATGATGGAATTTGCGCTGGGAGCCATCATTAAAACCGTCCCGCAGATGAACATGTTCGTCGTGGGCATCCCGATTAAAATTGTCGTTGGTCTCGTTGTTTTACTGATGACATTTTCACTTTTCGCTATCGTGACAAAAGATATTTTTTCCACGATATTCAGCCAGATTGGCTTGATGTTTAATCACCTGGCGGGCAAGGCGTAATGGCGCAAATAATTTTCAGATAGCAGAGGTGAACTTGGCTTTATGGCGCAGGGCAGCGGCGAAAAAACAGAAAAAGCCTCGCCAAAGAAGCGAAGAGACACACGCAAGAAGGGCGATGTTCATAAAAGTGCCGATTTATGTTCGGCAATCATGATTTTCATCATGTTCGGCACACTGAAAATCGGGTATGAAGGCTTTATCCGCTCCATGCGGGACTTTTCGGCCAATATGCTCTCGGCGGGCACCGTTGCCGGAAACGCCGGAAATGTCACCAGCGCGTCGGTCGTTTTGTACTACAAAAACATCCTTTTATCCGTTATGCCAATAATTTTGCCGCTGATGCTTGTGGCAATGATTGGCGGTGCGCTCGTCCATGTTGTGCAAACGGGACCGATGTTCGTTACCGACAAGCTCAAGCCGGACTTCAGCAAAATCAATCCGATTGCCGGTTTTAAGCGACTTTTTTCCTCGCGGTCACTTGTTGAACTGGTAAAAGCGATCATTAAAATCATTATTCTCTGCTATGTTGCCTACGCGTACCTCTCCAAAGGCATCAAAGGCTTTGTCGGTCTGATCAACACGGACGTTGGGACGGCTTTTTCAAAATTCCTCTCACAGACGTTTTCCATGGGAATCATGATCGGAATCGTGCTGATTGCCTTTTCCGCCATCGACGTTTTGTATCAGTGGTGGAAATTCGAAAAAGACATCATGATGACAAAGCAGGAGGTCAAGGAGGAAAATAAGCAGCTCGAAGGCGACCCCCAGATCAAGGGAAAAATTCGCCAGAAACAGCGTAAAATGAGTGCCCAGCGTATGATGAACCGCCTGCAGGAGGCGACCGTCGTCGTCACAAACCCCGATCACTACGCCGTTGCGCTCCGCTACCGCGAAAATGTTGACAAAGCACCGGTTGTTATTGCCAAGGGCGAGGATTATCTGGCACAGCGGATTAAGCAAAGGGCCGCCGAGCTCAAAATCGCCGTTGTCGAGAACAAGCCCGTCGCGCGTGCCCTCTACGCCGCTTGTGACATCGACGATGAAATTCCGCCGGAATTGTACCAGGCCATCGCCGACGTCCTGATATACGTCTATAAGATGATTAAAACATAGAAAGGTTCGTGGCAATGAAGAGATCAGATATCGCAACAAGCGTCCTCGTCCTCGGCATCATCATGATCATCATTCTGCCGCTGCCGACGTGGTTGTTTGACGCTTTGCTCATCATGAACATCATGATATCTCTTTTCATCATGCTCACGACGCTGCTCATAAAAGAAGCACTCGAATTTTCCGTCCTGCCGACGCTGCTGCTCATCACAACGCTTTTCCGTCTCTCGCTCAACCTCTCCTCCGTCAAGCTGATTCTCGGCAATGGGGGTGATGCCGGAGAAGTCATCGCCACGTTCGGCTCTTTTGTCATCCGCGGCAATCTCGTCGTCGGTATCGTCGCGTTCGTCGTCATCGTCGCCATTCAGTTCATCGTCATTACGAAAGGTGCCGAGCGTGTTTCCGAAGTGGCCGCCCGTTTTACGCTTGACGCGATGCCCGGCAAGCAGATGGCGATTGACGCGGATCTGAACACCGGCGCCATTGATGAGGCCACCGCCAGAAAACGGCGGTCGGATATTCAGCGCGAGGCCGACTTTTACGGGGCCATGGACGGCGCGAGCAAGTTTATCAAAGGTGACGCGATTATTTCGATCATCATCATCATCGTCAACATCGTCGGCGGTCTCGTCGTCGGCCTGACGATGGAGCATATGGACATCTCAAAGGCCGTCAGCGTCTATACGCTGGCAACCGTTGGTGACGGTCTCGTCAGCCAGATACCGGCGCTGCTCATTTCCACCTCGACCGGTATCGTCGTTACACGCTCGGCGTCCGACGCAAGCTTCGGCGTCGACCTGACAAAGCAGCTGTTGTCAAATCCCAACGCCATGCTCATTTGCGGCGGTATCCTGCTCGCGATGTGCCTCATCCCGGGTTTTCCAAAAGTACAGATTCTGGTCATTGCCGCCGTTTTGATCGGCGGCGGCCTGTATTTGCGCCGGAGTATCCGTAAAAAAACGGAGCAGCCGCCTGAGCCCGACGCCGTCAAGGAGCGCGCCGATGAAAAGCGCAAACCAGAAAACGTGTTAAACCTTCTTCAAGTGGAACAGCTTGAGCTGGAGTTCGGGTACGGTATCGTCCCGATGGTGGATGTCAGCCTCGGCGGTGATCTCCTAGACCGCATCATCATGATCCGCCGTCAGTGCGCCATCGACCTCGGCATCGTCCTTCCGTCAGTCCGCATGCGGGACAATGTGCGCCTCGTGACGAACGAATATAAAATACTTATCAAAGGTATTGAGGTCGCCCGTGGCGAAATCATGCCAGACCATTATCTAGCCATCAATTCCGATGGCGTCGAGGAGACGATCACCGGCATTGAGACAATCGAGCCGACGTTTGGCCTGCCCGCCTTGTGGATTACGAAAAAACAGCGCGAAAAAGCAGAGCTGCTCGGTTATACGACGATTGACCCGCCGTCCGTTATCACAACGCATTTGATGGAGGTTATCAAAGCCCACAGCAGTGAGCTGATGAGCCGCCAGCAGGTTCAGATGCTCATTGAGAACCTTTCCCAACAGCAGCCGGCCCTTGTGGAAGAGGTCGTGCCGAAAATGTTCTCATACGGCGATATTCAGAAGGTCTTTGTTCGGCTCCTGCGGGAGAATATTCCCATTAAAAACCTTGCAACGATTATCGAGACACTCGCCGAATACGGCAGCATGACGAAAAATCCCGACGAGCTGACTGAATATGTCCGCCAGAACCTCGCGCGTGTCATCACAAACCGGTTTTTAACGGGCGAGGATGTCGGCGTTATCGCGCTCGACGCGCAGGTCGAACAGCTCATCGCCGAGAAAACAAAACGGACGGAGTCGGGCATGGTGACGGTATTAGAACCGTCCCAACTGCAAAGTATCTTCAAAAACACGCGGGAGACGATCGACGATCTGACTGTTCAGGGCAAAAAAGCCGTCGCGCTGACGGCCCCGGCCATCCGGCCGCGCTTTAAAAAGCTGATCGAGCAGATTGCCCCGAACCTGACGGTTCTCTCATATGCTGAAGTCGAACAGAGCATGGAACTGCACATTGAAAGCATCATCAGGCTGACGTGATGTCACGAGATTGCATGATAATAAAAAATCGGGGTGAAGCGGTTGAACCTGGAGAATATTTTAAAAACCGGCAATGAGGTTCGTGTCAAAAGCGGGACGGAGACATTTATTTCAACGATCGACGACATTACCGGTGAGACGACGTTTACGATTCTCACGCCGTTTGCCAAGGGGCATCAGCTTCAGGTGAAGCAGGGCGAGACATTTTCCCTCTCCTGTGTCACAGAGCGCGGGATATATATGTTTGAGGCGCAAGTACTAACGATAGATGATTCGTCTCATGTCATGGTCATTCACCTGCGCGTTATGGGAGACGTCCGGCGCGTTCAGCGGCGGCAGGCATTCCGCGTCCGTGAGAATATCGCCGTCAACGCGCGTATAAAATCCACCGATAAAAATCCGGACGGCAAATGGGTCAAAACAAATACGATTGATATCGCCGAACTTGGCTTACTTCTTCGGTTTGATGAAAATTGTGATTATGGACAGGAGATGGAGCTGTCTCTGCGCATCAATATGTTCGGGATCAACGAAGTTATTCCGAAGGTCAAGGGCACGGTTGTACGCTGTGTTTCAACACGGAACAAAGAATTTGGCTACCTTCTCGGCATTAAGTTCGAGGATCTGCCGGAAAAGGCAAGAGATGCGCTTATCCGGCTCGTTGTTTTAAGCCAGCGTAACAAGCTGACTTATAAAAACGTCAAAAAGCTGCGCTGATTGACCGGCACGTTTGAAAACGGCGGACGGCGGAAAAGCGTCAAACCGACTATTGTGCCGCGGTGACGGCAGATTGGGGCGTCAAATGGGAACAGAGGATTTGACGAATGTTGATGACCTTTGGGAAAAATATTTTGATACCGGAAACCCTGACATCAAAAATCAGATCATCTCGCATTATCTGTATATCGTCGGCATTATTGTCAAGCGGCTTCTGCCGCAGTATAAGGATTACAGTGAGAAGGATGAGCTGATGAGCTGCGGTGTTCTGGGGCTTATCGACGCGGTCAATAAATTTGACCGTTCGTTCGGCGTCAAGTTTCAGACATACGCCACCGTGCGCATTCGCGGTGAAATCATTGACTACATGCGAAAGCAAGACTGGGCGCCGTCAAGCCTGCGGAAAAAAATCAGCAGCATTCAAAAGGCATATGAAAGCCTGGAAGCGGAGCTTAACAGAAGGCCGACGGAGGAGGAAATTGCCGATTACCTCGGCGTGAAGGAATCGCTCATCCAAAAGGTCATGCACAAAACGCACATGTTCAACCTCGTCTATTTCGAGTCCATGCTCTATGAAAAAGAGACAGAAGGATTTCAGGAACCGACAAAAAACGACCCTTACCAGAAGATTGAAAGCGAAGTCATGTCAGAGGCGCTTAAAAAGCTCATCGATTCGCTTCCGGAGCGGGAGAAAATGGTTATTACGCTCCATTACTACGAAGGGCTCACGATGAAGAGCATCGCCAAAATCCTGCAGATATCCGAGTCGCGCGTCTCGCAGATTCACTCCCGTATTCTCATGGAAATGCGATTAGTTCTTGACAATTGATTACGACAGTGTAGGGCATATTCAAACAAGACAAATAAAGTCTATTTTAAGCGACTAAATTTAAGCAAAATGTACAAATAGTAAAAAAATTCTCAGTGACAATATTTATAAAGGAAAAAAATAACGATATGTATGGTATGGATTGGTTAGCATCTGCCTTGACGGGTGCAGGCCGCCCGTGCTGTCATACCGGGGGAGGTATTTATGGTACGCGGCTTATATACGTCGGCAACAGGCATGAACGTCCAGCGCAACAAAATGGATGTCCTGACCAATAATATCGTCAACGCCGAGACAACAGGCTTCAAGGCCGACACGCTCGTCACCTCCACCTTCGACCAGGTGATGCTCCAGCGCATTAATGACCCGAACATCAACATTCTCGGCGCGCCCGATGTCGGGGGGTACGACTACGGCACGCATGTTGACGAGCTTGTCACCGATTTTTCGGGCGGCACGCTGGAAGTGACGGACCGGTCAACGGACATCGCCCTCACGGGAAACGGTTTTTTTACGGTTGAAACAGCCGACGGCCAGATTCGCTATACAAAGAGCGGCAACTTCACGGTCAATGCCGACGGTTATCTCGTCACCCAGGATGGTGATTTTGTCCTCGGCGAGAAGGGGCGTATTAAAGTCGGTTCAAGCGACTTCTCTGTTTCCGCGCAGGGAGATGTGACGGGGGATGCGGCAACGCCGGACAAACTGAGACTTGCCACGTTCACTGATTTGACAGTTCTGCGCAAGGCGGGCAATAACCTTTACTATCCCTACGGAGGTGCTGCGCCTGTTACCGCTACGGACACGGTTGTTCACCAAGGCGTGCTGGAGGGGTCCAACGTCGATATTTCAGGTGAAATGGTTGACATGGTTTCTGTATATCGAAAATATGAGGCTAACCAGAAGCTCGTGAGTATGACAGACAAATCGCTCGAGATGGCCGTTAACCTCGGCAGAGTTGGAGGGTAAGCGGTATGCAATCGTTATTCACGGCCGCATCCGGCCTATCTAGCCAGCAAAAGCGTCTTGAAACACTGGCAGCCAATGTTGCCAACGCGAGCACGCCGGGCTATAAAGCCGCGCGCGTTGATTTTAAGGATGCGCTGTATAATAGCATGACCGATCCCGTCTTGCTTGACAGCGCCCAAAACAATTTGCTCTCCGGCTGCGGTGTCATTGTGAACGACACCGCTGTGGATTACAGCGGCGGCGCACTCCTTCAGACAGGTTCGCCGCTCGATATGGCCATTGAGGGGAACGGCTTCTTTCAGGTGCAAAACAGCGGCGGCGAGGTTTTTTACACACGCAGCGGCAGTTTTCAGATTTCGGTGACGGATAGCGGCAATTATCTTGTGACACCGGAAGGATATTTCGTTCTCGATCAGAAGGGTGAGAAAATAAAGCTGCCGGATGGGGCAGCGAGCTTTCGGGTTGCGTCAAACGGCGAATTATCGACGGACTCGGGTACGCCTTTTGCAACACTCGGCATTGTAGATTTCGCAAACCCGAACGGTTTGGCACCGGCCGGCGCAACCTGCTTCACCGCAACGGCGGCCGCAGGGCAAGGCGTACCTGTTGCCGATGCCCATATCGTCCAAGGGAGTCTCGAGGGCTCCAACGTCAATCTCGCCCAGGAAATGACGCTTTTAATCCGCGCGCAGCGCGCTTATTCGCTCGCCAGCCGCGCACTTCAAACCTCAGACGATATGCTGGGTCTTGCAAACAATATGCATTAGTATTATTCTATTCGGAGGGACTCCTGTGGCTATCAGTGTATGTGAATACTGCAGAAAACCATTTAACAGCTACGGCGCAACACTGTGCGCCGACTGCTCAAAGACCATTGACGAGGCGTATCTTAAAGCCCGGAAATTCATTTACATGAACCCGGATAAGGCGGATTTCATTTCAATTACTGAGGAGACGGGCATTGCGGAAAAAGCGCTCTCCTATCTGATCAACAAAGGCCGGATTGAAATCAGCGGGAAAAATGGCGAGGGGGCCGGTAAGTGCCGCGCCTGCGGAAAGGAAATCAGTTCCGGCACCGTTTGTCAGTCGTGCCTGGGAAAGATAATGGCCGAGAAGATAAAGGCCGGTACGGAGAGTAATGAAGATCAGAAAAAGCAAGTGCCGTCGTCTGACAGGAAAAAAACAATCCCAACGTCGTTTGGTGCCTTGAAAGAGCATTATCTTGGAAAGTGAGTGATTGATGATGAAAATTAATTCTGTCTCGCAGAATGACGCCATCTCAAAATACGTCCATACCGTCAACAGCAAGCCGACACCGGCAGCCGTCAAAACGGGGATTAACGACAGCGTCGAGCTGTCTGAAGGCGCGCAGAAGTATGCCGCGCTTTTGAAAGCGGCGAAAGACTCGATGGACAGCCCGGGGACGGAGGAGGCCAGAGCGGCCGACATTATGGCCCGGATGAACAATAATAGTTACAATGTCCCGACAGGGGATGTCGTCGGCAGCATCATGAGCGGGATTCCGACGCATATTTAAGTGCGCTGATGAAAGAATTATCACAAATTGCAGAAACGCTGCTTGACGGTATGGCAGGGTCATACGATCTTCTGTGTCAGCTTCAGGAAATTGCCGCCGAGAAGGAGACTTGCCTGACGACGGGTGACATTGAGGGGCTGCGCCGCGTCACGGAGCAGGAGGAAGAGCTTCTGCAAGTCCTGAATCATGAAGAAAAAGAGAGAGCAAAGAATGCCGAGGCACTGTCACAGGCCGTCGGTGTTTTTGACAAAAACACACGGCTGAAGGAGATTGTTGAAAAAATCGAAGATACTGCGCTTCGATCAAGGCTCGACAAGGCCAGAGAGCGTCTCGTCGAAGCCATCTCGGTGTTGACATCTCGCAACGATCGGCTCGAGGCCCTTTTGCAGCAGCAGATTGGCTATACCGATTTTATGCTCAACCTGCTCATCCGCCCACAAAAAACGACGCATACGTACGACGGCCAGGGCAGCCGCCAGGAAGAGTCGGGCAGCTTGGGGCTGTTGGATTTCCATGTTTGACAGGCTCAATCAGCCGAAATAAAGGCGTTTTATCAGCACCTGCGCGTGGTAAAACGGTTTAAGACACAGCCGGTGCGCAGCGGCGGATTGGACGGACCATATGTCATCTACCTTCGGCTCGTTTGAAATTGCACGGTCGGGTCTCTCCGTCGCCATGCAGCAGTTGAGCGTGACGGAGCAGAATATATCCAACGCCAACACGGAAGGGTATACGCGCCAAAGACTTCTGACGAAAGCAAAATCCTCCTCAAGCGACGGTTACTTGATCAGCCAGCTCAATAAGGCAAACGTCGGACAGGGCGTTGCGGCAACAGGAATTCAGCAGATCAGAAGCTATTATCTCGACCAGCAGTTCAGAACGCTCAACACAAATTATATGTACAGCACAACGCGCGACGGCGCGCTGACATATCTCACGGGCCTTGTCAACGAGCTTGATGAGAACAGCGGCCTGACAACGGCCATCGGGAACTTCTATTCGGCACTGAGTTCATTTTCTGCGGACACGTCGAGCAAGGAATACAGGACGAATGTCCAGCAGCAGGCGCTTGCCATGACGTCGAGCTTCAACAACGTCTATGAGGAAATGCAAAGCCTCTGGAAAGAGCAGAACGACAGCATGACGACCGTCGCCTCGGAGATTAATTCCGTCGCCCAAAAGATCGCTGATTTAAACAATGCCATTGCCAGAACCGTTCAGACCGGCGGTTCATCCAACGAGCTCAATGACCAGCGCAACCTTCTGCTGGACGAGCTGGCCGGGTACGCGAACATATCCTACAGTCTCAACGCGGGCAATGACAGTATGCTCGATGTTCGTATCGGCGGCCTTTTGCTTGTTGACGGCGTCACGACAAACCCCATTACCGCCGACAGCCCCGCATCACATGTGGCGGACATTGACAGCCTGACGGCACAGATTGCCGCTGTCAATTCACAGGTTGAGGCCGGCTCTGTAACACCATCCGATGGCCAAACGGCTATCGCCGCTCTCGTGACGCAGCTCGGCCAGTACATGACTGTTTCATCGTCATTAAACGCCGACAATCCGGACCTGACCGACGTGACGTTTAACGGCGCTGCCCTCGTCAGCGGTACGACGGCAACAGGAGCGGCTGACGCCGTTGCAAATAACCTGACGGCTTGGGTTGAATTTAACCGCAGCAATCTGGCACTTGACGGCAGCGACTTGAGCATCCAAAGCGGGACGCTGACAGGCGGCCAGCTCTACGCCAACATGGAAATGGTGGAAAGCCAGGATGCGAGAACGCCGGGCATTCCGTATTATATGGCGCAGGTCAATTCATTCGTGCGGGATATGGCAGAGCATATTAACACGATTCATCAAGGCGGCTGGACATATCCTGATGGGACGACAGCCAGCCGGTCAGGCGTCAGCTTTTTTAACGTTCCATCCTCTGTGGACGGTTTGGGGAACACCGTATACGACTATTCAAAGGTCAATGCGGGCAACTTTACGCTCAGCAGTGATGTGCTTTCCAGTGTATACAATATTGCAGGCTCGTCGCAGCAGATTTCTTTAAGCGGCAGTTCATCGAATTCGGGTAATAATGTCAAGGCGCTGGCTCTTATCAATGACCTTTCTGACAGCGGCTATTACGACAAGCTTAACAGTATCGTTTTGAATCTCGCCGTTGTGGCCAATACAGGGGAGAGTGTCACGAGCACTAGAAAATCAGTGCTTGACAGTGTCGATACACAAAGGCAGTCCATGTCTTCCGTTTCGACAGACGAGGAGACGACGAATCTCATCATCTTCCAGCAGACTTACGCCGCGTGCGCGAAAGCCATATCCGTCCTGGACAATATGCTCGATACGCTAATTAACGCAATGGGCCGCTAGCTTCCGAACAGCGTTAACAGATGATGGAGGAGGTGTTTTGCTTTGAGAATCACAAATGCCATGATGGCGGGCAAATTTTTGTCTGAGTCAAACGATGCGCTCAACAGAGTCAGTAAGTATCAGTCGCAGGTGGATACGTCTAAAAAAATCTCCGGCATTTCAGATGACCCGCATGCCACGCTTGCAACGCTGCGGGCACGCAACAGGCTGACGAATCTGGCACTTTATCAAAGCAACATTCAAACGGCCTCCAGTTACCTGACAGAAGCTGAGTCAGTCGCCAATGAGCTCAATGAGATTATTCAATCGGCATATGGTGATATTATTACGGCAAACGACGGGTCAAAAACCCAAAGCGAACTGTCGGCCATCTCGGAAGACCTGAAAAACCTCCGCAATGAGGTCTTATCAATCGGCAATACGACGCTCGGAACAAGCTATATTTTCGGCGGCTTCAATTATACGGGCAGCACAAACGGCGTTACAAAAACACCGCCGTTTTCCACCAGCAGCGCAACGGGGGATGTCCTCTATAACGGCATCAATCTCTCACAGGTCGCCTGGAAGGACGATTTTGACAATGGCGTTTCTGTTATGACGAACTTACAGGGCAAAGCCAATGCCATTATCGCCGCCTTTTCAACGACTGCATCCGACAGCTATAACCTGACGCAGGCCACAACAGCGCTCGGCGACCTCAATGATCTTGTCACGGCAGGAAATACCGCCTTAAACGCGGCCAAGTCGTTCGGCGCAGACCCCGCTTCGGCGGAATATACGGGGCTTAAAACAGTCATCGACGGCTTGGCGGGTATCGCGGCAGACCTTTACACCGAAACATCGAAAGAACTCGCGGCCGACCCGGCCGACACCACAAACAAATTCAGCGCAACGGCTGTTCAGACGCTCCTGAATAATGCCGCCGCTTATCTGACCGACCCGGGCACTGGCTCGGCACTCGATAACGCCATGGCACAGCTCGGCACTGTTGTGACGATCCCGGCCGCCACACAGGCGGCTATGACTGCAGAAGCCGCCAACAGGACGACAATGCAGATCGGCACATCACAGACGATTGACATGACACTCACAGGCCTTGACCTTTTTGGAACAGGGAAAGACAATATCTATCATGTGCTGACAAAATGCATTAAAATGCTCGACGGCGGTATGACGCCCGATTTAGATGGCATGACGACAGCGCTGCAGTCGGCACAGTCGTCAGTTTTAAACCTGCAGACGAAAATCGGCGCTTCGCAGAACAGGTTGACGCTTGTTGGAAGCCGTTACCAAACGAACGAGCTCAATTATACGAAAATGCGTTCCGACGCGGAGGATGCCGACATGGCAGAGACCGCGATGAACCTGGCGACGGCACAGTCGGTCTACAATGCCGCACTGGCCGGTGGCGCGAAAATCCTGCAGACATCGCTGATTGATTTTCTCAAATAAAAGATAAAAGCGCAACGCTCGTCAGGAGGATTTGTATGAAAGTACGAAGACTTCAGCTCGAAGACATGCAACTGGCGCGTATCAGCGTCGAAACAAAAATGGCGCGGCTTTCAATTGATTCACCGGTGCGGCGTATAAAAAGCGTCTCGCAGGCAACCGCCCGTATGACGGTGAAGCGTGAAAACCCCAGCCTTACGGTCGCTTCAGAGATATCTTCTGGATCGGCGGAACCGGTGCGCGTTGTGACGCCGGTCCAGCAAAGCGTTGTTTCGGCCCATCCGGCCGCGATTTCTCAATCACCGGCAGGCAGCCAAGCTGCTGCATCGCTGCGTAAAACAAATCCCATAATCCATATCTCTAGAAACACAGCCAGTAAAATCGGGCAGTCAGCTGTGCGCCAATCAGTGCAGCGGCCTGTTTTGAAAGGCCAACCCGGCTCTTTCAGTATTAACTGGAAATTTCAGGACGTTACGATCAGTTGGGATGATTATCAAGCACCCGTCATCACGGTAGAACCGAAAGCGTCCGTTAACGTCTATCTCGCTACTGAGCCGCATTTGGAATTCAAGGTGATTGAACAGTCTTTTCCGCCAGAAATGGGCCAGGCCATTGACGAAGAGGCGTAAAAAGACACGCAGAACACACGGCGGCTGCACCATCACAGATAGGTTTGGTGAAATAAATGATTATACCGACAGCGCATTTCGGAGATGTCGAAATAGACGACAATAAAATTCTCCATTTTGATAAAGGCCTGCCCGGTCTTGACGAGGACCGGCGTTTTGCCCTTTTGTCAAATGAGGACTCGCGCCCTGTGAGCTGGCTGCAGTCGCTTGACCATAAAGAGATATCCCTGCCGGTGATGGACCCGTTTCTCATCTGCCCGGATTATTCCTTTGATATCTCGCAGGATGACGTTGAGGTGCTGGCCATTGAGGATATTAAAGACGTCTACGTTTTAAGCATTCTCGTCATCCCTAAAAACGCCAATGCCATGACTATAAACCTCTCCGCGCCGATCATTGTCAACGTCCGCAACAGCCGCGGCTGCCAGATTGTTTTAGACGACAGGAAGTATAGGGTGCGCGTGCCCGTTTCGGATCTGCTTGCCAAATCCGGCAAGGATGGTATGGAGCTATGCTAGTACTGACACGAAAACAAAACGAGGGCATTCTCATTGGCAACGACATCGTTGTGACCGTCATCAGTATTGACGGTGATAAAATCCGCCTCGGTATTGACGCGCCCAAGCACATCCGCGTCATCCGGGAAGAGCTGCTGAAAGAGATCGGGCAGGAGAATATGATGGCGGCGCATTCCGAATACCGCCCCATTAATCAAAAAAAGAAAAATCCTGATAAAGCGCCGTAAACAAAAAGATTCTTCGATAACCGAAGAATCTTTTTTTATACCCATTTCTGCTTGACGTACTCACACAAGGCTTATAACGGCCGCCCGGAGCTGCTCAAGTGCCTGCTGGAGCACAGGCCGGGGGCAGGCGATGTTAATACGCTGAAAGCCGCTGCCGCTCCGGCCAAACATGGTTCCGCCGTCAAGCCATAATTTCGCTTGATGGACAATGAGTTTTTCCAGTGCTGCGTCATCAAGGCCGAGCGCCCGGCAGTCCAGCCAGCAGAGATACGTCCCCTCCGGTTCGACAAGGCGAACCTGCGGCAGCTTCTGATCCAGAAAATGCCGCAAATAATCAAGATTACCGGTGAGATAGCCCAGAAGGTCAAAGAGCCAAGGCGCACCGTCTTGGTATGCGGCGCGGCAGGCAACAAGGCCCATCACGTTGACCTGGCTATACCCGCTCTTGTCAATTTCGCTTTCAATAGCAGCTTTTATGGCTTTGTTAGAAACAAATATATTTGAAATCTGAAGCCCCGCCAAATTAAACGTTTTCGTCGGTGCCGTGCAGGTAACGGTAAAGTCCGCGAATTCCGGTTTTAAAGCGGCGAAAACAGAATGACGGTGGCCTGTATAAACAAAATCGGCGTGGATTTCATCAGAAATAACGATGACACCGTGCTGGTGGCACAGCTCGCCAAGGCGGCAGAGCTCCGCTGCCGTCCAAACGCGGCCGACCGGGTTGTGCGGGCTGCAAAGGATAAAGAGACGAACATTTTCAGACACGATTTTTCGCTCGAAGTCCTCAAAATCGATCGTATACACACCGTTACAATAGGCCAGTTCGTTGACAACGACGCGCCGTTTGTTGCGCTCTATCACATTTCGGAATGGGTAATAGACGGGCTCTTGTATGAGCACGGCGTCGTTTTCCCCCGTTAAAGCCCTGATGGTCTGCGCAATCGCGTAGACGATGCCGGGCGTTTTAATCAGCCACGATTCATGAACATCCCAGCCAAACCGATCGGAAAACCAGCGGTGCAGGACATCGAAGTAGTCGCGGCTGCTGTCACTGTAGCCAAAAATACCATGGCGGCTCTTGCTGATCAGCGCATCGATGACGCCTGGCGGCGACCGGAAGTCCATATCGGCGACCCAAAGCGGCAGAACGTCCTCCGGCAGGCCGCGCCGCACGGCAAAGTCATGCTTAATTGAGTCGGTGTTTTTTCGGTCGATGACCGCGTCAAAATCCAAATTCACGATGTCCTCCCAAGGCATATTCCAAATCCGCAATCAGGTCGTCAGCCGTTTCAAGCCCCACAGACAATCGAAGGAGGTGCCCGTCGATCCCTTTCGATGCGCGCTGCTGTTCGGGCAGGTCTGCATGTGTCTGAAGCGCGGGGTACGTTATAAGCGATTCCACGCCGCCAAGGCTCTCGGCATACTGGATAAGGCGCACGCGCTCCAGGGTTTGCCGCGCCGTCTCCTCATCCGTTGTCTCGAACGAGATCATTGCCCCGAAGCCGGTTGACTGCCGGAGGGAAACCGCATAACCGGGATGCGACGGCAGACCGGGATAATGAACAGCGCGCACCTTCGGGTGGCTCCCGAGCCAGTCGGCGAGTTCGAGGGCCGTCTTCTGCTGCTGATGTAGGCGGACGGACAGCGTCTTGATGCCGCGGAGCACAAGCCAGCTGTCAAAAGGGGACAGGCAGGCGCCGATTGTTTTATACAGCAGGCGCAGGCGCTCGGCGAGTATTGCGTTATTCGTCACAAGAAAGCCTGCCAGCGTATCGTTGTGCCCGGCGAGATATTTTGTCCCGCTGTGAATGACGATATCGGCCCCAAGGGCAATCGGTTTTTGAAAAGCAGGCGTCAAAAAGGTGTTGTCGACAATCAGCATCAGGCCATGTGCCCGTGCCAGCCGCGCGGCGGCGGCAATATCCGTTACAAGCATTTTAGGGTTTGTCGGCGTTTCAAGATAGATGGCCTTCGTCTCCGGACGAAGGCTCTTTTCAAGGGCTGACGGAATGGAAGTGTCAACATACTCAAAAATGACCCCAAAATTTGATGCGACAGTGTTAAACAGCCGAACCGTGCCGCCGTAGAGATCGTCGGATGCGACGATATGATCGCCCGGGGCAAAGAGCGCCAGCATGACGGTTATGGCCGCCATGCCCGACGAAAATGCCAGCGCCTCGCAGCCGCCCTCCAGTGCGGCTACGGTTTTTTCAAGAGCCGCCCGCGTCGGATTCTGCACGCGGGAATAATCATAACCCGTGCTCTGCCCGACGCCGGGGTGGGCAAATGTCGCCGTCTGATAAATCGGGACGCTCACGGCGCCAGTCGGGTCGGCAAGCGGCACACTACCGTGAACGCACATTGTTTCAAAATCCATCAAGTCACCATCCGCTCATAGAAGTTTCGTGATGCCTGTTCTGTCAGATATAAAACATGTTGGTGTTGTCATTTTTCAGCCTTTCCGATTCAGCGGCTAGGTCCTCAAGCGTCACGCTTTTGAGGGCGCTTTCAAGAGCACTGTCAATCCGCGTATAGACGAGTCCCCGGACGGCGTTTTCAATTTCCGGGGCCGTATCGGCAACTGTCGCGTCGTTTTTTTCGAAAAGCGGCAGCTCCACGGCGGATAAAACCTCGAAAAGCGTGATCTGCCGCGGCTCGCGTGACAGCTGATAGCCGCCTTGCGCGCCTTTGGCGGCGGTGACAAGGCCACCGCGCTTGAGGAGGGAGAAAACCTGTTCCAAATAAATTTTTGAGATGTCAAGCTTTTCGGAAATACTTAAAACAGTCGTGTAAATGCCGGAATCGTATTTCTGCGCCAGACTGACGAGCGACACTAGCGCATACCGCCCCTTCGCCGACAACTTCATCGCCTCACCACCAATTCATACTTTAGATATATGTATTATAGTTATAAATGACCGTCCCTGTCAAGACATATTAATCATATAAAATTAGTATAAATATTTTTTCAAAAGGTCTTGACAAATAAAATCTGGAAGCATATTATAAAGCATATCAAACATATATGAAATATAATATAAATTTATGGAGGTCAACGACATGTCAAAAATCTATAAAAGCCTGTCGGCTCTTATTGGCAGAACACCGCTTCTGGAGCTGGCAAACTACGGTAAAAAGCACGGCTTGGCCGCGCCTATCGTGGCAAAGCTGGAATACTTTAACCCAGCCGGGAGCGTCAAGGACAGAATCGCGAAAGCAATGCTTGACGATGCCGAACAAAAAGGACTGCTGACGCCGGAATCTGTCATCATCGAACCGACGAGCGGCAATACAGGCATCGGGCTGGCCTCTGTCGCGGCTTCGCGTGGGTACCGCGTCATCCTGACAATGCCGGAGACGATGAGTGTTGAGCGGCGCAACCTCTTAAAGGCTTACGGCGCGGAGCTTGTTTTAACGGAAGGCGCCAAGGGCATGAAGGGTGCCATCGCCAGGGCTGATGAACTGGCAGCCGAGATTCCGAACGCTTTTATCCCCGGCCAGTTTATAAATCCGGCAAACCCAACTGTCCACCGGGAGACGACAGGCCCGGAAATCTGGGCGGATACAGACGGCAAGGTCGACATCTTTGTTGCCGGTGTCGGCACAGGCGGGACGGTTACCGGTACGGGCGAGTTCCTCAAATCGCAGAACCCCGCCATTAAAATCGTTGCCGTCGAGCCGGAGGATTCGCCGGTTTTATCCGAAGGGCGCGCCGGTCCGCATAAAATTCAGGGCATCGGTGCCGGCTTTGTGCCGCAGGTGCTCAACACCGGCATATACGATGAAATTATCCGCGTCAAAAATGAAGACGCTTTTGCAACAGCACGCGAACTGCCAAAAACAGAGGGGCTGCTTGTCGGCATCTCGTCTGGCGCCGCCCTCTGGGCAGCGGCCGAATTGGCAAAGCGCCCTGAAAACGCAGGCAAGACAATTGTTGTTATTCTGCCGGACACCGGCGAGCGTTATCTCTCGACGCCTGTGTTTGCTGAATAAGGTTGATATGAATCTTTTCTACGAACGATAAGGACATGACCGGGGGATTATCATGCATCAGGAGTTTTCAAGAACGCAGCTTCTGCTGGGCAGGGCAGCCATGGCGTGTTTAGAAGACGCCTCTGTCGCTGTGTTCGGTATCGGCGGCGTTGGGGGATATGCCGCGGAGGCACTGGCACGGAGCGGCGTCGGCAAACTGACACTTGTCGATGACGATATGGTTTGCCTGACAAATATCAATCGTCAGCTTATCGCAACGCACGGCACAATCGGGCGAAAAAAGGTTGACGTGATGAAAGAGCGCATACTTGACATTAACCCTATGTGCCGCGTCATTGTCCGGGCGTGTTTTTACGGCGCGGAGACGGCCGCTGAATTTGAATTGAGTGATTATGACTATATTATTGACGCGATTGACACCGTTTCGTCAAAGCTTATTTTGATCGAAGAAGCGACATTTGCCGGGACACCGCTCGTCAGCTGCATGGGTGCCGGGAACAAGCTGGACCCGACGCGCCTTGAAGTTGCCGATATTTTTGAAACCTCTGTCTGCCCGCTGGCCCGTGTGATGCGGCGGGAACTGAAAGCGCGTGACATCAGGGCGCTAAAAGTCGTCTATTCCCGCGAAGAGGCGCTCAAGCCTGTCGAAGAAGCAAAACAGAGCTGCAGAACAAGCTGTATCTGTCCGCCGGGGACAAAACGGAAATGTACCATCCGCCGCCAGATTCCGGGCAGCGTCTCCTTTGTCCCATCAGTCGCGGGGCTGATTCTTGCATCCGAGGTTGTGAGAGACTTGCTGGGCGTTCATTAGCGTCTCTTCTGTAAAACGTCTTGAATTCCTATTATTCATATTGTAAAATACGGATATTGGAAAGGATGATGTCGTATGAAGATATCAACGCGCGGCCGGTATGCCATCCGCATGATGCTGGAGCTTGCCATGAGCGAGCCGGATCAGTATGTCACCATCAAAAGCATTGCCGAGCGGCAGGATATATCCGGAAAATATCTGGAGCAGATTATTTCCGTTTTAAGCCGGGCGGGGTTTGTCAAAAGCGTTCGCGGTGCGCAGGGCGGCTATAAACTCGCGCACCCCGCTGAAGAATATACCGTCGGCTCCATTCTGCGTCTGATTGAAGGCAGCCTTGTCCCGGTGGCCTGCATGGAGGATGAGCCGAACCAATGTCCCCGGTGCGAGACGTGCGCAACGCTCGACGTTTGGAAGCAGGTTGACGAGGCTGTCAGCAGTGTGGTGGATCATATCACGCTTCTTGATCTCGTCCAGAAGCAAAAGACAATGGCGTCACCGTCACCGACGCCTGAGCGCTAAACCGTCATCAGTCAAGCCTGTGAGACTGACGGCAGACGTTTGAATTAAATCATACTAAGTAAATAAGAAAAATATGAAAAATGAAATGAGTGAGCAACATGTCGGAAAATAAAAAATTACGATTTGAGACGCTGCAGCTGCACGTCGGGCAGGAGTCACCGGACCCGGCGACGGACGCCCGCGCCGTCCCGATCTACCAGACGACGTCTTACGTTTTCGCCGATTCGCAGCAGGCCTCAAACCGCTTTGGGCTGACGGAAGGCGGTAACATCTACACGCGTATCATGAATCCGACGTCTGATGTTTTTGAAAAGCGGATTGCCGCGCTGGAGGGCGGCGCGGCGGCGCTGGCCGTATCAAGCGGCGCGGCGGCCATCACCTATGCCATCCAGAATATCGCCCACGCGGGGGATCATATTGTATCGGCCGCAACGCTCTACGGTGGAACATACAATCTCTTTGCGCACACGCTGCACGACTTCGGCATCGAAGTCACCTTTGTCGACCCGGACGCCCCCGGTAGCTTTGAAAAAGCGATCCGCCCCAATACGAAGGCAATTTTTATCGAGAGCATCGGCAACCCAAACGCCAGCCTGATCGATATTGAGGCCGTCGCCGCAGTTGCACATAAAAACGGCCTGCCGCTGATTGTTGACAACACGTTTGCAACGCCGTATCTGCTGCGCCCATTTGAGCACGGGGCCGACATCGTTGTTCACTCCGCCACTAAGTTTATCGGCGGCCACGGCACCTCGATCGGCGGCGTTATCGTCGACGGCGGCACGTTTGACTGGGCAGGTTCCGGCCACTTCCCGTATCTGACGGAGCCCGACCCGAGTTATCACGGCGTCCGCTTTACCGAGGCTGTTGGCAATCTCGCCTATATCATCAAAGCGCGCGTGACGCTTTTACGCGATACGGGCGCGGCGCTCAGCCCTTTTAATTCGTTCTTGTTTTTGCAAGGGCTTGAGACGCTGTCCCTGCGCGTCGAGCGCCATGTGGAAAATACGCTGAAGGTGGTTGACTTTTTGAAGAACCATTCAAAGGTCGACAAAGTAAACCATCCGTCGCTCTCCGACAACCCGTATCATGCGCTTTACGAGCGCTACTTCCCGAACGGCGGCGCCTCGATTTTCACCTTTGAAATTAAAGGCGACGATAAGACGGCTAAAACCTTTATCGACAAGCTGGGCATCTTCTCGCTGCTCGCCAACGTGGCCGACGTTAAGTCGCTCGTTATCCATCCGGCCAGCACGACACACTCACAGATGTCAGCAGAAGAGCTGCTCGATTCCGGCATTAGGCCGAATACGATCCGCCTATCCGTCGGCACGGAGCATATCGACGATCTGCTTGACGATCTTAAACAGGCGTTTGACGCAATCTAAATTCATAACGAAGCACACCACAGAGCACACGGCGGCGGATTATTCCGCCGCCGCCGCTTGTTCAAAACCCTAAAAAAATTTTATGTTGAGACAGTGGATTTAAGGCACCATCGGCAGAGGAGATACAAAAAGGCTGTCCTCCAAGCGGCAGATCGGTTATAATGTTGCAAACGGAACAAATTGAGGAGTATTCGTATGTCACAAAAGGTCATGGCGGCCATGAGCGGGGGGGTAGACAGCTCCGTCGCGGCGGCGCTTTTATTAGAGCAGGGCTACTCGGTCTGCGGCGCGACGCTGAAGCTCTTTTCAAATGAAGATATCAGTGAAGCGCCCTCTCGCACCTGCTGCGCTCTCACGGACGTGGAGGACGCGCGCCGTGTGGCGTATAAGCTCGGCATCGAGCATTTTGTTTTCAATTTCAAAGAACCCTTCAAGTCAGACGTCATCGGCCGGTTTGCCGAAGCCTACAAGACAGGCCAAACGCCCAACCCCTGCATCGATTGCAACCGCTACATCAAGTTTGACAGGCTGATTGACCGCGCTGTTTTGCTGGGGATGGACGCCATCGCCACCGGGCACTACGCACGTGTTGAGCGGGATGAAAGCACAGGCCGGTATCTTCTCAAAAAAGCCGCGGACGCCACAAAGGATCAGACATACGTTTTGTATATGCTGACGCAGTCGCAGCTGGGTCGGATTTTATTCCCGCTCGGCGGGCTTCTAAAAAGCGAGGTGCGGGAGAAAGCGCTCGCGCGCGGCCTTGTGACGGCCGACAAGCCGGACAGCCAGGATATCTGCTTCGTGCCGGACGGGGACTACGCCGCCTTTTTAACGGATGTGATGGGTCTTGTTTCACCGCCCGGCCGCATGACGGATACGGCTGGGAACGTTCTCGGCACGCATCGTGGGCTTCTCCACTATACAATCGGCCAGCGCCGCGGGCTGAATATCGGCTTCGGCAGCCCGCGCTACGTCGTCCGGAAGGATGTTTTCTCAAACACCCTCGTCATCGGGGAGGAGCACGATTTATACAGTGCCGATATGACGGTCGGCGACGTTAATTTCATCGCCGTCCCAGCGCTCAATGAACCGACGCGGGCAACGGTCAAAACACGCTACAGCCAAAAGGAGACCGTAGCGACGCTCACGCCGCTGGGGGATGACCGCGTTTGTGTCGTGTTTGACGCGCCGCAGCGTGCGGTAACGCCGGGGCAGGCCGCCGTGTTTTATGACGGGGACACCGTCCTTGGTGGCGGCACAATTTTATAAGAGACCTTGCATTTCTCAAAAAATCGTGCTAAACTAAAATCATATCAAAATACTATGAATTAGTGGGTGGTATTCATGTCAAACGTGATTTACGCGGATAACGCCGCGACGACTTTTTTATCAAAACACGCGCTGGAGGCGATGCTGCCGTATTTGACAAGCGAACCGGGTAACGCGTCCACCGTTTACGCTTACGGGCGGCGTGCCAAGCGTGCCGTAGAGGAAGCGCGTATACAAGTTGCTGCCGCCATCGGGGCAAAACCGGAGGAGATTTATTTTACGGCGGGCGGCACCGAAGCCGACAACTGGGCCATTAAGTCCGCCGTTGCGCGTCAGAAGAACAAGGGCAAGCATATTATTTCAACGGCCATTGAGCACCACGCCGTTTTGCACACACTCCAATTCCTCGAAAAAGAGGGGTACGACGTGACGTTTTTGAAGGTCGATTCAAACGGCAATATATCGCTTGACGACCTTCAAAACGCCATCCGGGAGGACACAATTCTTATTACTGCGATGATGGCCAACAACGAGATTGGGACGATTCTGCCGATCGCCGAGATCGGGGCCATCGCGCGCGAGGCCGGTATTCTCTTTCATACGGACGCCGTTCAAGCCGTCGGGCACATCCCGGTGGATGTGAAGGCGCTGAATGTCGACATGCTGTCCCTCACCGCGCACAAATTCAAGGGTCCGAAGGGCGTGGGCGCCCTCTATGTCAAAAAAGGGCTGCGTCTGCCGCCGCTTCTGCACGGCGGCGGGCAGGAACGCGGCACGCGCTCCGGCACCGAAAACGTCCCCGGCATCGTCGGCCTCGGCGCGGCGATTGAAGAGGCGGTTTCAAACCTACCTGAGACGATGGCGCGCGTTAGCGCCATGCGCGACCGGCTGATTCAAGGGCTTTTAAAGCTTCCGTACACGCGCCTCACCGGTGACCCGGTGAACAGGCTGCCGGGCACGGCCTCCTTTGTCTTCGAGTGCGTGGAAGGCGAGTCGATGGTGCTCATGCTCGATCAAAACGGCATCTGCGCGTCGTCCGGCTCGGCCTGCTCGTCTGGCTCGCTTGACCCCTCGCACGTGCTTTTGGCCATCGGCCTGCCGCATGAAATCGCCCACGGCTCGCTGCGCCTGACGCTCAATGAGGACAATACGGACGCGGAGGTTGACGTCATGCTCGAAAAAATTCCGCAGATCATCTCCCGCCTGCGCGACATGTCGCCCCTCTGGGAAGACCGGCACGTCACAGCATAAATAAGCAAACAAAACCGGGGCCTTTTGGCCCCGGTTGCTTTTTATGTGTCTGTTTTAGAGAACGAGTGACGGCGGCGTGAACACGCGCGCGCCAAGCTCGGCGTCAAGCATATAAAGGCCTCTGGCATCGCTGCCGAAGAGGTCATATTTCTTGATGATCTCATCGGTGTTTTTTTCTTCCTCGTTTTGCTCTTTAATAAACCAGTCTAAAAACTGCATCGTTCTAAAATCCTTCTGCTCATAGGCCGTGGCGTAAATGCTGTTAATGGAGGCCGTCACCTTGAGCTCGTGCTCATAGGCGGCCTGCGCGGGCGCGCGGAAGTCCTCATATGTCAGGCCCGGCGCGTTGACATCGCCAAACGTCGCCCGGTGGCCGTTGTTTTGCAGATATTTCATAAAGAGCATCGCATGGGCGAGCTCTTCCTGCGTCTGCACATAAAACCAGTTGGCAAAGCCGTTGAGGTTGCTGTCGGCATAGAACGTGTGGATATCGAGATACACATACGCCGAATACAGCTCCATGTTGATTTGATCGTTGATTTGGTTAAATAATTCCGGACTAAGCATCATAGGCCTCCTTTTTATTTTCATTCTATCATGGTCTGGGTAAGACTTCAATTTAAGACGCTTTCGTATTGAAAAAGATCAGGCTGAAATAGGTGACAATGTTGTTGCCGCAGTCATACGAGATGCCAAGGCTTGAGGCCGTCTCCATAATCAGAACGCCGTGGCTTTCAACGGAGGACAGGCGCTCGTCCGGGAAGCGGCAAGGTGTATCGGGGTATGTGCAGTCGTCACAGATCCGGCACCCGGTCGACAGCGCGAGCACCGCCCCAAACCTGTCGCGAAACGCCCGGCGCAGGTCGAGTGTCACTTGTTCATGGTCGCGCTTGGCCACAAGGCACACGTCGTTATTCATGCTGTCGGACACTTCGGCAACGGTGGAGAACAAAAAGACGTGCTCGTAAGCTTTGAAGGCGTCCATACACGTTTCAACAGAAGGGATAACAGGCGGGCACGCCCACGACTTGCCGTACCGCGGACATGTCGTTTCGCAGATAAAGCGCACCTTATCGGAATATACAAGCTCCTCCGGCTTCAAAAACGCGTATTCGCAAATGGGATAATCACCGATCAGCCCCTCAATCGCCGCCTTAAAATCCTCGCCGCTCGTCATAATGTGTCTCCTTGTTGTATGAGTGTATATAAACAATATCATACTGCCTGCCATCTTGCTGTAACTATATCACAACCCGGCAATGTAAGAAAAAAAGAGGCAGTAGCAATTTTCATTTTGCTACTGCCCCGGAGATAAGTGGGAAGCCGCCGCTGACTGCTTAAATGCCATTACTTGACACTACATTTTAAATAACAAAGTGTCGGTTCTATCGTCTCGTCGTTTAAGACGATAGAATTAACAAGCTATGCTTTAGGATCCCAACGGTGTCCGCCCGCAAGCAACTCTAATAATTCGGCGGAGATCAGCCATAAAAAGTGTGAAAGTTTGTTCGGGCGGACACTGTTCGTTCCTAAAGCGATAGAGATATAATGATTATCCTAAGTCTTTGAAGTATTAGTCTGCCGGGAAACGGGTGAAACCCGCTTCCCGGTACCTTTTTGCACATTGAACTATGTTTGGGCCTGTCGGTCAATCCATTCAGTGGAAAAATCGGTGGTACCTCTGTTCAATGCGCACTGGTAAACGTTTGTATTGTTAAGGAATCTCGTAACCGGAGAACGTTAAAACGCTGTTCACTTTATGCGACTTCAGTGAGCCAGTGCCTCAAGTATCTATGACGCCAAATATGGCTAGAGTAAACTTGCGCAACGCGATATCTTTATGATAGTACAGATTACTCTGCTCGTATCCTAATTCATCACACAGCCTGTCTATGTAATTCTTAGGTCTTTCAACAAAGAACAGTTGCAGTATACGTTTTTCATCACGTGACATTGTCTGTAAAGCACGTTCGATCAGCTCCATGCGTTTTTTTACTAAGGTAATTTTCGTATCAATCTCATTCTTCTTCTCCAGCTTATTAATAAACCAATCTTCACGAGAATGTGTTGAGCTGCCACCATTTGGAGCAACATCCAACTTCACAGCCCCTATAGATGTTATATCGTTGTCAATATCTTTCAGCATATCTGAATAGTGTTTTAAAGATTCGTGATATCTACCATAGTCTTTTAGTTCGTTTTCCGCTTCTTTTCGCCAGTTCATTTTTTGCCCTTTCATTTGAAATATGGAAACCCATCCACTTGTTAACATATCAATCAGTAGTAACAATTTTGTTTTAGCTAATTAATGCCATACATAGCCAAAGTGAAATTACGAATTGCAACGTCTTTCTTATTGTAAACACTGCTCTTTTCGTAACAAAGCTCTTCACTTAATTTTTGTAGGTGATCAATCGGACGATCAATGTAGAATAATTCTAAAATTCTGCGTTCATCAAATGTAATACTGCTTAGTCCACGCTCTACAAGTTCAACCCTATGTTTTATAAGTAAAAGGTTTCTCTCTAATTCGCTTCTTTTGATAATACTGTTAATAACAGTATCATCCCATCGGTAATCATTATTATTGTTAATATTATTTATGCTGTTATTAAATAACATGAGTTCAAAATTAATATGTTCTATAATACTGGGAATGTTGTTCAACGCTTCTTGTTTTTTCTTGAAATCCCGTAGTTCACTTTCTGATTCTTTTTTCCAATTCATGTTTATTTGAGCTCCTTTCGTCATAACACACTAAAACTTTTGAATTGTATAATTGTATTTCAAATGATAACATCGAAATGTCTCCAAGTCTTACAAAATTATTCCAAACATTCTATATTTAACTATCTATATATAAATGAGTTCGTGAAGAATAACAAGAACATTACTATTTATACAAATTCAAAGTATTATTAACAAAGGAGTAATATAAACGTCAATACAACGACCATATCAAACTAACTTAATTATCTCAAAACCACTGTCCTAGAGTCCGTATACTGAGTTCTAATTTTATGAAATCGAGAAAATAACCTATTAACAAAAGCCTCCAAAATCTTCAGCTTATTTCCCAAACATATCCCTCAATATGTTGAACATTCGATAAAGCAATACGACCATCATTTCGCGGGTACAGTCTTTCTGATACTGCATATTTCCGTTGCCGTCACCGGTAATGATGCCATTGCCTTCGGCCCACATGCGCGCCTCCCAGCTCCATTCCGATGGTTCCGCTGCCGCCTTTTCGGCCTCATACTCCTTGATGATTGCCAGCACGTCGTCCTTTGTCATAATTTCCTCCGACTCTGTGTAGAAAGGGTTGCCAAATCCGAAAATGCTTTCATAGGACAGCGGGTAACGCTTTTTAGAGACGCCACCCCCATTCGCTATGAGTGTAGAACCGCCGCTGGTATTGCCTTCGATGGTGTATACCTTGGAGTCATCTACGTCGTAAACAATACCAACATGTGCGGCCGTAGCTCCATTGTCATTTGTAAAATAGATGATGTCGCCAGGGATTGGGGTGTACGCACCTCTGAGGTGCCAGCGTCCAACCCTTTTGAAGAACGCCACGCCCTCCGACGTGCAGCTCTTGTGTTTCGGGATGATGTCAGTGCTTATCCCGGCCATTGCCGCACAGTAGGATACGAACATGGCGCACCAGGCATATCCATTCTGGCCGTACCATTCACCGTATTTGGTAAAATTGGAACTGCCGGCATTAGCCGTCTTTTCCTCTAGTTGGGTGTCGGACGCCTTTTCTAAATAGCCCACTTCATTCATGGCTGTCGTGATTAAGGCAGCGGCTTGTTTATTCATCTCCGCCATCTTCGTTTACCGAACTCACAGCCTTCTGCACACTCTCCACAGCCGATTTGACTGCGGCAGCGTCCACCTTGCCCTCGGTAATGATGTAGGTGATGACAGATGCCACGGCCATCACAGCGCCGGATACGGTGCTGATGATGCCCTCATCCAGCCCAAAGACCATACTCAACCCTGTGACGATGCCCACTATGGCCGCCCACAGCTTACGGCTGGACAGCTTTTTAAGAATGATGCTCATGTTTGTTTTTGCCCTCCTTATTAATTATCGTAATCCTGTTGCGGGTTGCACTGTGAATACTTGAGGGCGGCATCGTAGAAAATGCCGCCCTCGATGTTTTCCGCTTTGCTTTTGTTGACTATGGCCATGATGATCATAGCGCGCTTGGTCCTGTTGCAGCCCGATGAGGGCGGACAAAAATATCAGGGTTCCAGTTATCTTTGTATGATGCAGAGGTAACACAGGAACAGGCTAAAGGCGGTGACGACGGCATCTTCCAGAAGGACGAAAACCACCGCCTATTGGTAAACCCTTTTTATGATGTGCCGCCTTTTTTGAGCTCATCAATGCGCTTGTGCGCCTGCTTCGCGCTTTCTTCCACAGCAATCAAGCGCTCCCCGTGTTCGGCTAGAGTTGTCTGGAGGCATTTAAGATCGCCACTAACCCCTCCTATGTCGGTACGAATAGCGTCCAGTTTAGCGTTTACTGCACCTTTCCACTCTGCGTCATTAGCGATTTTTTTATCCCGCCCGGCAAGCCACCCGCCCAGCCCAACAAAGCAACCAATTACCGCAATAAGTATGCTGATTTCAACCGTCATCTGTCCGCCTCACTTTATAATAAAAATTCCGCCATAAGGCGGTTAGATTTAATATCGGTTTTCCTCACCAAAAATCAAATATCGTATGTAATTTTAGTCTACGTGATCGTCAAGCGAAATGCTCCTCGCCGTATGGCGTCTTCACGTCGACCCTCGCCACCTCCGCCGCCGCGGATATTTCAGCTATCTTTGCGCTGCGCGTGAAATCAAGCACCTTGTCATATCCACCGGCGGGGGTTTCAGGTTGTTTTGAGGGAGAAAATTCCTTTGTTTCAAAATCATATTCCCATGTACTTTGAACGTCGACCGCATCGTCAACCGCTATTAGACTTCTCAAAAATTCTTCTGGGTATCTCCGTTCAATCGGTACACCGGGGAGCAGCGTATTTTCTTCGGGTATTATCTCCGCAACTCTATTGCGGTCATCCAAAAGTATGTATTTCATGGTCGTGCCTCCCTTACCAGAATAAGAATATAGCGCCCGCGCCGCTCATGCTGTAGGTATCGCCTGCAGCATTTCCTGCCGCTGCATTTCCAGAAGCACCTACGCCTCCTGTATTGCCTGCGTTACTCGCTGCGCCGTTACCGCCTTTGTTACGGGTCAAGTCAAACCAAAAGCCGTCACCACCAGCACCGCCGCCACCACCTGAAGCCGTCGGAGCCGCGCCTCCGTTGCCGCCTGCTTTGGAAAACGGCTTGGTCGCCGCCGGTTGACCGCCTGTCCCGCCTGTATTGGACTGAGCGCCCTGCCCGCCGGAGCCACCAAGCGCAGAAAAATATGCCCCGAAAGAAGTAGTTCCGCCAACGCCTCCATTGTTGCCCGTCGCGTTTTGCGACGCGGGCACTATACCCGCAGTCCCGGCAGCGCCGATAGTTAGTGCTATGCCGTTGGTAATATCAGCCGCCACCAGCTGGTATGAAATATATTTGACGTCGCCACTGGCCCCGCCGCCGCCACCGGCGTTATAGTTTCCACTTGAGTTGTATGCAGAACCGCCGCCGCCGCCACCTCCTGCGCCGTAACCTCCGCCAGAGCCGCCGCTACCTCCAGCGGTACCGGCCACTCCTGCAACCGCCCCGCCTTGTCCTCCCGCGCCGCCGCTGGCTCCAGCATAAGTGGAGCTCCACATACCACCCGACCCGCCGCCGCCGCCACCTCCAACAAGAATGGCATTAACGGTATTACCAACTTCCAATCCGATGCTACTGGGTAACCACGTTTCAGTAGCGCTAACAATCCGCATTCCCATTTTTATTACCCTCCTTTAAGGTAGTTTAATAGGCTTAATGGTGTAGTTTTTACCCCAGCCGCAGGCCACCCACATAAAAGAGCTGACCTGATTTATTCCGTTTCCGCATTGTCCTGGAACACTCCCCCCGTCACCCTGCAAGATAAAATTTTGAGTTGTTGCGTTATAGATAACTGTTACCCACGTCCCCGCAGGATACGCTGGCATTGGCTTACCTTTCGGCGTTAATACCGCTTTTGCGCCTGTACCGTTGACGTTCAGTGTTGCCGCTCCGCTCGGTGTGGAATGGAGTTTCGCCCGGACTATCGCACCGTCAAAAAGCGAAAATCCCGCCTGCGCGAGCGTGAAGGCCGGTGGCGTTCCCGCCGTCATGCCCGAAGCAGCTAGCATTTCATCAAGGACAGTTTTGTTAATTGGTGTCCCAGCATCAACAGGGTCATCCGCGTATTCTACCGTAGCGTAATAGGCCGCACCGCCGCCCTCCGGCGTTATGAGTTTTCTGTTTGCTTTGCCTGATCCCGGCACTCTATTTTTGTGTTCGATCATTTATGTCACTCCTCCGCGTAGAATGTGCCTGCATATTGGAAAGCTGTTACCATTCCTATGATGAGGGTATCAACCTCCAGCAGCAGGAGCTCGATGTTGTTGGCCTGTTCATAGGCCAGATTATTCATAGCGCCCGGTATCTCCGTAGTCCCATAAAACCGCGCTTTAATGGCTGCCACATCAGTGAGATAAGCGGCCATCTGAGTTGATGTTGGGATATTACCCTGCACCCAGTCGGTTTTTGGATTGACTGTGACTGGGTACCCATAACCATTCAGCAGCCCTGCAAGATATTGAACCGCTTCACCCACCCGATTCAGGTCATTGGAGTTATACGATCCTTTCATTCCTGCCAGCCATTCCATCTGCTCGACAGGTGTTAACGCCGTCCAACCTTCGGCGTTTATTTTTGAACGCAAAGTCTTCACTCGCGTTACATCCGCTGTGGTGCGGTCTGTAATGAGTGTTAATGCCATTATCCTCTCACCTCGCAATCTGCTAAAAATCCGCCGGTTAAATCGATATCCAGCTTTGTAATCACCCCCGTTTTTCGCGCTCCCAGCATTGTATCGACATCAACGTTATCACCGGCCGTTTCATCTTCAAGTGCCAGTGTAAAGCTTTGTACGATACGCCTTTGATAGTCTTCATAGAGATATTGTGCCAAAGCCGCTGCATTGTAGCTGCTGATCAGGTAAATACTATCAACAGTTGCCTGCGCACGCGATATATCGGTCAGATCTGGTGCTTCATAGATATGCACTGAAGCATTTGCAGTTATTTCATAACCATTGATCGTGACTGTACCGGCAGTATTTACATTAATGCTTGCGTAGTTGACGCCATTTGCATTGATGGTTGCTCCCGAAGCGCTTATCCCTGTTGCAGGTGACTCAAAAGTTATGACATAAGTACCCACAGCAAGTGATTCATTGTACAATTGTTTGGAACTGCCGGTTTCAAACGAGTATGCCGTGACTGCAACGCTATTGATAAGCGCGTTCTGCGTGATGGACTGACTGCCACTTTTTTGGCTTTTTTCAATTGTTACTGCATCTGCATCAGACGGCAACCGCTTGATCTCAACAACACCGTTTCGGTTAGGTATACAAGCAGCGTGAAGTGCAAAGCAAAGCTGATGCAGAGCCTCGCGGACTGTTACAACAGGAATATACCCGTATACCAGTTCAGTAGCAATCTCGTCCTCAATAGTGTAATCCGTCCATCCGGCAGCGGCAAAGATATCAGCAAAGACCGCACTTGCCGCTGTACCGGACCACAAAGCGCTGGTTTTATACGTAATGGTATCAAATAGGCCAATGGCATCAAATGCGGTAAACGACGCAACGACACTGGATGAGTTTTTCCAAGTATCCAGATAAAACTTCCCCATTGGGAATGCCTCGCCGTTTACATATTCCGTTACAGTAAGCGCTTGCTTTTGCTGCAGAGCAGAATATACCCCCGATGGATTGAGCATGTTGAATTCCGCATCCGCATCATGGATTGTAAAATCTATCGTGTTTATACTGACCTCATTGCTTGCAAGATTGATTTCCTCTAGAACATTCGCACTGATAAGAGAACCCTTTCCCCATACCTTGGTTTCTCCGTAATCAATTTCTACGATTTTTACCCTTCGATTTGGTGTCGCTGTACCAATGAATTCAACAGATAGCGCATTGTAGTTTTCAACCGTGAGATCTGCAAAGCATGACATTGCGCTGACAACGAAATACGTTTTTTCCGTTAAAGCTGTTTCATTGTGATACCAGGTTATAACAATCTGTTTCGGGAACGTATCGCCTGAAAAAGTAAATTTAATTCCGGAGCTTGTGTGAACGTTTTCAAACGTCACATTCAGCTCAGGATTGATCGTAAAGTCCCCGTTGTCATCAGACAACGAGTTTGACCATAACCCCCATGTTATTTCAGATGGGTCTTCGGGTACGAGTTGCAATGAACCATCAAGTACCCAATAATTATTCTCAAGCATTGCCCGGGAGTCTGTATCGACGATATAGGTGTCGTTTTTGATTTGATTGTATGATGATACCGGCAGTTTGTCTGACATATTATATATCGCTTCCGGCTTTGCCGTTTCATCAATAAGACGATGCTTGATTTCAGCATATGTAACCCTCGGCATAAGTCACCTCCTATCCGGTGATCTGAGGGGCTTTAGCAATAAATTTAATTATAAACCCGCTCCATCTGTTATCCCCGGCTGTTTTTTTCTTCAAGCTTCGGGATGTCCCCGTTATGTATGCCTGAAACGTTTGAGTGCCATTATTGTGCGGAAGGGATACGGTATGGAATTCTGTAAACTCATGGATTTTCGCATACAAGGCAAGCATAACAGCTTGATCTTGAATCTCTCCGAGTGTGATTTCATAATCGAAGAAAATTCCGGCTAATTCACGTTTTATATCCCAATCTTCAGTTTGGTTTAAATACTTATCCACAAATCTTGAAGTTTCTACAATGGAAACGATGTTTACCGCGTATGATGTTTCATCAATTATTATTAGGTCATTTGCCATATCATGCGCCTACCTTTACTGCACTGTTGCCTCTTCGTCTTGTTTCAGCTGTTACATATGGCTCTAAAATTTGCCCGATCTTAGAAAGCGCACCTTTGAATTCAATACTGACGTTGACATCGTTTGTACTGTAAGCACCGGCTTTATTTATTGCATTGATTACGGCCTCTTCAATCGTTGAAAGCGGCGCTTCAATATTTGTTCCGGATTTCTGGTCTCCTAGTACAGCCAGAAATTGACGGTTTGGTGGGATGACAGCACCTTTTGCTAATCTCGGCAATGAAATATTAGCAATAAGCGGGATACTAATCTCGGCGCCTATCAAATCCCCAGCTCCGCCGATCACTGAATTCAACCCTTTGATTAACGAGTTAATTCCGTTTATTACACCGTTAACAAAACCTTCTACTCCGCCGATAATCCAGTTGATGACACCTTTTATGCCCGACCAGATCCCATGCCAAATCTCAAGGACTTTATCCTTTAAACCCTGAAAAGCATCCTGTATTGGTGTTACAACATTATCCATAAACCATGTCCCAACAACCGTGAAGACCTCTTGAATGCTTCCCCAGATGTTCGTGAAAAATTCAACAATTCCGTTCCATACTGATGTAATCGTATCGTTGATACCCGTCCATAATTCGCTGAAAAAGACGGCTATCGCCGACCAGATTTGAATTGCTGTTCCGATGATTCCTGTCCACACTCCAACGATAAAGTCGACGATGGCTTGCCATGCGACAGAAACTGCTTCTGTGATAGTAGCCCACAATTCCATGAAAAATTCCGAGATGGCCGTCCAAATCTCGACAGCTGTTTCTCTTACAAAATTCCAATTTTCTACAAGTAGTATAATAATCGCTATTAAAGCAGCGACGCCAAGGATAATTAGTCCGATTGGACTTAACAAAAATTGCATAGCTGCACCAAACGCTGTGGTCACGCCAGTCGCAACCATACATACGCCTTCCCAGATTCCCGTTGCTACTGTCATGGCACCTTGAGCAATTGCTGCAATGTTTTCAGCAGTACCTAATAAGTTTAGAATTGTTAATACATCACTGACTGCTCCAATCCAAGAAAAAATATCTGCAACATTGAAATTTAATGGCACACTGGAAATCCCAGATAAAACGTTTTGTATTTCATAAAGATCTGCTACTAATAAAAGGCATGATTGGTCAAAGTTTAAGATTATAGAATTATCAAAAGATGTATTTGCACGTATAGCAAGTTCTTGTAATCCAATTGTTATTTCATCTATTTCATTTTGAACTATACTAGCGTCGAAATCTGCAGATATTCGTATCGTACCGTCCGCAGAGGCCATTTTATCACCACCTAAATTAATTGTTCATAAAATTCGTCCACAATATCTTGTTCCTCTTTTTTTAGGCGCTCTGGCAGCGCCACATCCTGCTTCGCCTGTATAATTTTCTGTCGTGTTTTTGCGTCTTTTACCGTTGATAGGTCGTAATTTCTTATATCTCGCACTCTGTTTAGTATGCTGTTATCCGTAAGTCCTTGCAGCAATTCACAAAACTCAAACCAGTGCATTGATGTCTTATTGAGATCAATCGAATAATCTGATCGGAAACTCGACCTAATATAGTGCATATCGAATTCAAAATCCATATCTGTCTTGCTATACAGATTTTCCTCGTCTTTACCACAGCGCAAGTATTTGATTGCCATTTTAAGCGCCTCGTTTTCGTTTTCAGGCATCTTTTTGAATAGAATCCCGATGACGCCGTAAGCACGTTCATAGTCACTTAATTCCATATCATTGATACAACTGAAACAAGCAAGGGCATATCTAAAGTCTGTGTTGATCTCATAATCAACATCTTCAATCGACATGAGTTCAGGATAATTATTCATTTCAGTGTCCTGCGCTGCTGCCGGTTTGGCGAATGTCTCTGAACCCCGGTTTCTTTAAGTTTTTCGGCATTTATACCCATCTTCTTGAAATGAGGCTCAAGCTGCTTTGTGAGATCGTTGAACATATTGTAATAATTCTTGTCACCAAATATTTTCTTACAGGCTCCTTCGCCTAAAAACGTATCCATTGCCGCTCTTGCATCTACATAAAACCTGTCAATTAATTTTGAGCTTTCGTATTGATTTTTCGTAATTAGGGTTTTCACTTCAGTCTGTCCGGTCTCATTGTTTTTTATTGTTGTTGTGCTATATGGTTCATCCGACTGCGCTTCAATTTCTGACGCTTTTATTTCATACTCTTTTACGAGCGCGTTGATTTTATCAAACGTGCTTGCCAGTTTTGATGTCAACCCCGTGTCTGAAGTGTCAAAAGAAATTGTATCTCCATTGTCACTGACTTCGATGATATATTCTGTCGCGGAACGTACGCGAATACTATTAACCATAATATTATCCTCTCAAGTTGAGGGGAGCATCAGCTCCCCTCAGATAACTAATAATTCTTTAAGATGCAGTAAAGGCAACAAGCCCACTCGTGATTGTCGAGGTGCCAACAATAGGATCACCATTGAGATTCAACGTATAATTAATAACAACTGGCGTTCCACCATCTCCACCGAAATCATCAATCTGAATAACAGCTGTATTCTTTTCCGATCGGTAGGGACTTGTTGTGTACAGATAAACAAGAAGCACTTCAACTTCTGCGTCGTCTCCAACAGCTCGTGCCTGTCTCAGAGCGTCTACGAAATCAAATACGGGGTCTCCAGCATATGCCGTCTGGGGGGTGGCGATGTTTACCTGATAGCTGGTAAGTGAGGTTGTTGCGTTGTCTTCATTGATGTAGGTTTCGGTTGTAACCTGCGGATTATATGTGATTGTCTGACCAATAACGCCTTTACCGATACGTGACCATACTGGGGTTTCAGTTGTACCTGTGTTTAAAAATGCTGCTACCTGACTTCTTTTAACTCTTGTGTCTGCCATTTTTATTCTGCCTCCTCATAAAATAATAATTTGTAAGTACTATAAAAAGTAGTATTACCGTATTCGTCTTGCCCCGATGTATCAACGGGCCCATTAATCGTCGTGATCTCTCTTGGAGTTCGTCGTGTGCCCAAGTCAAGATAGGTGAAATCATTTTCAACGAACCATTCTGATAGGTCATTAAGGGGCTTATAAATTAGACCATCACCATCCGGTGTAGCACTGGTTTTGTAATATATAAAGAAGACTACTTCTGCTGAAATATTTCCAAGTATGTCTTCTTCAACGATCTGTCCGTAATCTGTTTTAATACAAAATCCTATGCCACCGGAATCTTCAACATAATCTAAATAAAGCTCAGTTGCTAATATTGATTCGCTATTTATCCACGTTTGTATATATAGTATTACTTCTGAAATAATTGTTGAGTCCAACGGGCGTTCAATTTCTTCATCCTTTTCTTCTAACATCTCTAACCTCCTTTACCTGTGTTTATTTTTCCGATATATAGGTTTATTTTTTTCTTCAATCACCACCTTCAAGATTTATATAAAACCAATACCGAGTATCTACTGAAAAATAAAAGAGGGCATATACCAAGGTGGCAAATGCTCTCTTGTTAATTTTTCATGTTATCAGCTTAACACGGTTTTTTTATGATGTCTTACTAAATAGTTCCAATACAAATGAATAGGCTCAAAGTTTTTATTTGTATCCAATTTTAGGCAAAATCTAGGATGCGCAACCTCAATCACAACGCCATTAATGCCTTTCATGGCGCTTAAAGCTTTAATGTTGAAAGTCTTCCAGCCAAACAAAAAACAGAAAAGCCTGTAGTTATTAAAACTACAGGCTTCTTGCTTAATGGAGATAAGCGGGATCGAACCGCTGACCTCTTGAATGCCATTCAAGCGCTCTCCCAGCTGAGCTATACCCCCATATGCAGTTGTGGTGTGGTGTGCCGTTTTGTCCCGGCGCTCGTTGCCGTGGATGTCATGTTAACACAGGAGGCCGCTTTTTGTCAAGGCAAAAATGCGGCTTTTTACGGCCTTATTCATCTTGAAGCGGCGCATTAGGGATGATACAATAAGCGTAAGACAGCCCGGCATTTTGCACGGGGGAAGGAGAGCCTTTATGAACAACAAAGCCATGTACAAGCTTGTTTACGGCCTGTTTGTCCTGACAGCGCAGGATGGTGAAAAGGACAACGGCTGCATCATTAATACGGCCCTGCAGGTAACGACGGCGCCCAACCGTGTGATGATGACCGTCAACAAGCAGAACCAGACGCACGACATGCTCCTGAAAACGGGGGCGTTCAACATTTCAACGCTTTCGAAGGACGCGCCATTTTCCGTTTTTCAGAATTTTGGGATGCAAAGCGGTAAAACGGCCGACAAGTTCGCCGATTTTAAAGACGTCTACCGCAGCGAGAACGGCCTTTTGTATCTCACACGCTGGGCCAATTCGTTCATTTCCGGTAAAGTCGTCACAGCCACGGACATCGGCACGCACACGCTTTTTCTCGCCGATGTGACGGACGCAGAGGTGCTCTCCACCGCCGACTCGATGAGCTACGCTTTTTATCAGAAAAACGTCAAGCCTGCGCCGCCGAGACCGGCCGCCAAAGGCTGGCGCTGCCGCATCTGCGGGTATTTTCACGAGGGGGAAGACCTCGCGCCCGATTTTATCTGCCCCGTCTGCAAGCACGGCGCGGCGGACTTTGAGGAAGCCTGACAAACACAAAGCCGCCGGAAACTTTCCGGCGGTTTTACTTTAAATTATTATTATCTTTTAAACGGCAGCGTCCTGCTCGGGGACGAAACAGACGTCCACCCAGCCTTTGGCTTTGGAGAATTTGAACAGCTCGTCAATCGTCAGCTCAATGGCGCTTGTCCCGCTGCCGGCCGCCGGGAAAACGGTATCAAACCGGAGCAGGGACTCGTCGAGATAGACGGGAATGCCGGGCTTGATACCAAAGGGGCAGACGCCGTCTGCACCGTGGCCGACCATGTCTGGCACCTCTTCAGGAGAGAGGAAGCATTCCTTTGAGGAAAAGTAATCACAGAACTTCCGGCTGTCGATGCGCGCATCGCCCGCGCAGATAATGAGCATGCAGCCCTTATCGGTGCGGAAGGAAAGCGTTTTTGAAATTCTGGCTGTGCAGACGCGCAGCGCTTTGAACGCCGTTTCAACCGTCACAGTTGACGGGCCAAGTTCGATGATTCTGTCCTCGATGCCAAACTGGCGGAAATGAGCGCGCGCGGTCTCAGTAGACATATAAAGCCCCACACATAATAAAATGAAAGGGAAAGCTGTACCAGAATAAACGGTGACGTCATTCTAGCACACCGATATAAGGCAGTCAATTTAAAAAAACACGCAAAATAAACAAAGTTTTGCTGTTATAAGTGGAATTTTGACGGCAATTATCACCGGATGTGGTGTGCAAGGCGTCAGAAAGGCGGTTTGGCGCGCAAAACGCTGCCGTTCGGGCATGGCTCGGCGATGATTCGGACTTGTAGTTTCTTTACCGGTGTAATATAATATGGGCGCAAATTCTGCACTTTCGCAGGCCAATCATCATGAGAACGGAGTTGGGTCGATGATAACGCTTCAGACGGAACAGGGATATATCCGCATTGCCAGCGACGTCTTTACAAATCTCGCCGGGACGGCCGCGACGAATTGCTTCGGCGTCAAGGGGATGACCGTCCGCTCGATGACAGACGGTCTTGTTCACTTGCTGAAACGAGAGTCCATGGGCAAAGGCGTCCATATCACATATAATGATAACGGCACCATTTCAATCGAGCTTCATATTGCTGTGGATCAGGGCGTCAATATTCCTGTCCTGTGTACGAGCATCATTGAGGAAGTTCGTTACAAGGTGTCCCTGGCGACCGGCGTGGACATTGAAAGCGTCGACGTTTTTGTCGACTCTATGATTATAGGCTGAGCGAGGGGGAAGCTGTTTGACACGTCAGATTACCGGTGCCTTATTGACATCCATGATTTTAAATGGCGCGGCGGCCATTGAGAACCATAAGGGCGAAATCAATGAGCTCAACGTTTTCCCGGTCCCGGACGGGGATACGGGTACCAATATGAGCCTCACCATGGGGGCTGGTGCTGCGGCATTGTCGGCTGCGCCCGGCGCAACCGTCGGCAAAGCCTCAGACGTCACAGCCGCGGCGCTTCTGCGCGGCGCACGGGGCAACTCTGGCGTCATTTTATCCCTTTTATTCCGCGGTATTGCACGCCGCCTCAAGGATTTGGAGACGGCTGGCGCGGCCGATTTTGCCCAAGCAATAACCGACGGCGTCGATTCGGCTTACAAAGCCGTTATGAAGCCCGCGGAAGGGACGATTTTAACCGTCTCGCGCCTTTTGGCCGAGGCCGCCGTTCTGGAGGCGGAAAAGACGGATGATATTGAAGCCGTTTTGGAAGCGTCGCTCAAGGCGGGCGGCGAGGCGCTGGCAAATACCATCAACCAAAACCCGATATTAAAGAAAGCCGGCGTTGTCGATGCCGGGGGAAAAGGCTTTTTGTATATCATGGAGGGTATGCTCAAAGCCCTGCGCGGCGTCACGGTCTTTCAAAACGAAACGGGCTCGGTCGGGGCCGAAAAAGCCGACTTTTCGGATTTTGAAACAGCGGATATACGCTTCACCTATTGTACGGAATTTATCGCCGGACGGGCCAGCACGAAAGACGTCGGCCTGCTCCGCGCGTTTTTAGACGCGCTGGGCGACAGCGTTGTCGTCGTCGATGATGACGAAATTATAAAAGTGCATGTGCATTCCAACGAGCCGGGCGCCGTCCTGACAGAGGCGCTGACGTATGGCCCATTGCTCTCCGTTAAAATTGAAAACATGAAAGAGCAGCACACAGGTAAGCTTGTCGGAACGCGGGCGCCCCAGCCGGAGCCCGCCGCGCTGCCGGAAGCTGGCGAAGCGGCGCCAATGCCCGAACCAGCCCTCGTGCCGGAAACGATACCCGAGCAGTCAGAAGCTGTATCGTTTTGGGACTCAGGCGTTGCGGATGTGCCGCCGGCAGAAAGTGTGCCGGATGAAACAGCGGTCGTTGCGCCCGACGATGACGTTCTGAGCGAGCCGGAAAAGGATTTCGCGGTTGTCGCCGTCTGTGCCGGTGCCGGGCTCTGTGGTGTTTTCCGCGAGCTGGGTGCCGACGCGATCATCATTGGCGGGCAGACGATGAACCCTTCTACAGCCGATATCCTTGCGAAAATCGAAGCGGTGCCGTCGCAGACGGTTTTCGTCCTGCCGAACAACAAAAACATTATTATGGCCGCGCAGCAGTGCATGCGCCTGACTGAGAAAAAGGTTGTCGTCATCCCGACGAAGACGATGCCGCAGGGGATCTCCGCCATGATCGCGCTGGACGTCGGCACGTCGGTGACGGAAAATATTGCGCTCATGGAGCAGGCCGCCGGGCGTGTTCACACGGCGCAGATCACCTACGCCGCGCGTGACTCGTCGTATGACGGGCATGTCATCGCGGCGGGCGACTATATCGCCCTGCTGGAAGATACGCTTGTCGCCACCGGAAAGGATACGGCTAGCCTAGTCGACGCCGTTGCCGTTTCTTTAGCGGCATTTTCACCGGAGTTTATAACGGTTTTTTCCGGCGAGGATGTTGACGCCGAGACGGCGGACAGTGTGCTCAAAAGACTGACAACGGCCATTCCGCAGGCAGAGGCTTCACTGGTTGACGGTGGCCAGCCTGTATACTACTTCTTGATATCAGCGGAATAATGAAAGACGCAGCTGCTCGAAAGGGGCGGCTGCGCTTTTTTGCACGATTTCAATAATTTTTATGAGAAAATTTTGTGTTGTTATTCCGATTCAATTGGTGTAAAATATTTAATAATCACAAATGAGCGGGGGGCATAATCATGAAGTTTTTCCGGATGGTATTTTTCGCTGTTACCGCGATTCTAGCCATTGCCGCTGCAATTTCCGCGCTTGTCTATTTTAAAGACGAAATTGTGGAATGCTTGATGGATTTTACAAAAAAAGTCGAGGCAAAGAGAACAAAATTATTCCATAGTGAAGAGTTTACCGATTACGCGGATATTTAATAAAGCGCTCCGGGTCGTCAAGAGCCCTGACCACAGAATAACATGACGATGACGCAGAAGGAGAGGTTTGGCCTCTCCTTCTGTTTAAATGACCAATTTCAGCGGTAAGTCGTATGACGCGCCGCTGTTTTTGTAAAAATTTAAAATGCATTCAAACAAAAATGAAATGGCAAAGGGGAGAAGACAATGGCAGAAGAAAATACTTTTATTATGCTGAAACCGGATTGTATGAAAAGAGGGCTCATCGGTGAAATCGTGACGCGGATTGAACGGAAGGGCTATCGGATTATGGACGCAAAAATGGCCAAATTGTCGGCCCCTTTCCTGTATGAGCATTATGCGCATCTGGCGGAGCAGCCGTTTTTCCCTCTGATTTTAAAGCATATGCTGTCTGGCCCCGTTCTGGGTCTTAATGTCCGCGGTGAGAACGCGGTGCTCGGCATGAGCATCCTTGTCGGTGCCACAAAATTTGAAGATGCCGAGGCCGGTACAATCCGCGGTGATTACGCAGCCAGCACGATCAACAATCTCATTCACTGCTCGGATACGGCCGAGATCGGTGAAATTGAGATTGAGAGGTTTTTCAGTTATCTAGCGGAAAAATAATTGGCGCTGCGCGCCGAAAAGGGGGTAACGGGTGATGGCAGACGAGAGAACATTCGTCATGCTCAAACCGGACTGTATCAAAAGAGGCCTTATTGGTGAGGTTATCAGAAGAATCGAGCGGAAAGGCTACAGAATTCTTGACGTTAAAATGAGAAATTTAACACATGAATTTCTGGAGGAACATTACGCACACATTGCAGACAAACCCTTTTTCCCAGACGTTGCCCGTTATATGATGTCGGGACCCGTCTTCGGTATGGCGGTATCCGGAGAAAATGTTGTTCTCGGCGTCCGCATTCTCGTCGGGGCCACCAAGTTTGAAGAGGCGGGAGGCGGCACCATCCGAGGTGATTATGCCGAAAGTACATCAAGCAACCTGATTCATGCATCGGATTCGCCGGAAAACGGCGAAATTGAAATAAAGAGGTTTTTTAAATAAGCGCCACCTTCGGGCGTTCTTCTCGGTTAAAAATAAGATGCAATACGCCGCGGGCAGCAAAGCCCGCGGCGATCTTTTTGCGACCGGCATGGCCGAAAATTTAGTCAACCTGACAGTAATTGTCATGAAACGGCCATGGATAACAAGATGTTGTGTCTAAAAAAATGAAAATAAACAAGCGGTGACTTTAGTAATATGTTTCAGTTATTTTTAGATATTTGGTATTTTCAACTGATAACGCCCAAATGCGATTGACACTCTATTAAAAATATGTTTACTTATCCTTAACCATAGGCATATCATGCGCATTTTACCGGTCATACAATAATTCAAGTAAGAACCGCCGGAACACACCTAAAATGTGTTATTAAAAATGCGTAGATCACTTCATATAAATGCGCAGGACCAGGCGGCAATATTATAATATTCGGAGGTGCATGTTCATGAAAACGTCTGTAGGCACTGTCATTGAGACGGACGGTAAAACTGCGACCGTCAAAGCCGGTAGGCACACCGAATGCGAAAGTTGCGGGGCTTGCTCCGGCAATAACGCCCCCCTTGTAACGGTCCGCAATACGATCGGCGCCCGCATCGGCCAGCGCGTTGAGTTTGAAGTGCAGGAAGAGTCGTCGCTCAAAGGCGCGTTCCTGATTTTCGTTCTGCCACTCGCGGCGGCGTTCCTCGGTGTCTGGCTGGGCGGCCTTGCGGCGGCGGCACTTGGCTGGAAGATGCTTATTGGGAACATTGCCGGTGGTGCCGTTTTATTTTGCCTTTCCATCGTTGCCATCAGAGTGTCGGAGAAAAAGATCAGCCGCTCGCTGTCAAGCTTGCCGGCCATTCTCAAAATCGTTAAGTAATACCCTGGTAAATCATTGCCATAGAGCAAACTAAAATAGAAAAAGGTGATTGCGTGTGTTAAAAACCTTCCGCGGCGGCGTCCACCCAGAAGAGCATAAGGACATTACGGCAGAACTTCATACCGAGTTTATGCCACCGCCGCAAAAAGTCATTATCCCCGTCAGCCAGCATATTGGCGCGCCGGGTGTCCCGATGGTCAACGTCGGCGATACCGTCAAAAAAGGCCAGCCGATTGCGAGCGCCGACGTGCACCTCACAGCTTGGGTGCATGCGTCCATCTCCGGAAAAGTCGTTGAAATCGCTGAGTATCCAAGCTCTTTCAAAGATAAGAGCCTCGCGATTGTCATCGAGAGCGACGGTCTTGACGAGTGGGCCCCCGGCCTCCCGATGCAGCGCGACTTTGAAAAGCTCAGCGTCGAGGAGATTCATAAAATCGTCACAACGGCCGGTCTTGTTGGCCTTGGCGGCGCGAACTTCCCCTCGCACTTTAAGCTGACCTACGGCCCCGAAAAGCACATAGACACTCTGCTGATCAACGCCGCTGAGTGCGAACCCTACCTCAACTCAGACTATAGGGTTATGGTCGAAGAGACGGACCGTGTTGTCTTGGGTGTGAAAATCGCCATGAAGTCCTTAAACGTCAAAAGATGTTTCGTCGGTGTTGAGGACAACAAGCCCAAAGCGATTGAAGGCTTTAAAAAGGCTTTTGCCAATGTGGACGGTGTTACTGTTGTCGCCCTGCCGACGAAATACCCGCAGGGTGCCGAGCGTATGTTCATTAAAGTTCTCACAGAGCGTGAGATTCCCGCGGGCAAGCGCCATTCCGATATCGGTATAGTCGGTTTAAATGTCGGTTCCATCGTCGCCATTGCCAATGCCGTCGAGAAGGGCATCCCGCTCATCGAACGTGTCATCACCGTTTCCGGTGACGCCATTGCCCAGCCGAAAAACCTGCGTGTTCGGATCGGCACAAGCTTTAAAGACATTGTTGAATACTGCGGCGGCTACTCCAAAACACCCAAAAAGATTATTAACGGCGGCCCGATGATGGGTTATGCACTTTCCGATCTCAATATCCCGGTCATCAAAGGCGTGGCCGGTATTCTTGTGATGAGCAAGGACGCTGTGGCTGAAGACGAAGAGTATCCCTGCATCCGCTGCGGCAAGTGTGTGGACGCCTGTCCCGCCGGGCTCGTTCCGAGCATGCTGAGCATTCTCTCCGAGCGCGGCAGACATACGGAAGCGCGTGAAGAATACGGCGTGTTCAACTGCATTGAATGCGGCAGCTGCGCCTTTGTCTGTCCCTCGAAGCGCCGGATCTTGCAGTACATCAGATATTCCAAGGCCAAAAACGCCGGTCATGGACACCATTAAACAGGAGGCAGGCGACACATGAGTTCAAATATTAAACTTGAAGAAACGCTTTTAAGCGTCTCTACTTCGCCGCACGTTAAAAATAACGATTCCATTCCGAAGATTATGTGGAATGTCAATCTGGCGCTTGCGCCGGCGGCGATTTTTGCAGCCATCTGGTTCGGCCTTCCCGCAATCATTACAATGGTTGTTGCCATCGTTGCGGCGGTCGCGACCGAATTTCTCATTCAGAAATTCAGAAAAGCCAAAGTCACGGTCGGAGACGGCAGCGCCGTTGTGACCGGTCTTCTCCTAGCGATGTGCCTGCCGCCGGCTCTGCCATGGTACATGACGGCGTTCGGCGCGGTGCTTGCCATTCTTATTGCGAAAATGGCCATGGGCGGCCTCGGCTTCAACGTCTTTAACCCCGCGCACATCGGCCGCGCCGCATTGATGGTTTCCTGGCCGGCGCTCATGACATCCTGGGCAGCCAACATCACAAGCCCAGACGCGGTATCAAGCGCGACGGTCCTCAATATCGCCAAGCAGCAGGGTTATCAGACTGTTGTCAATCTCTTTGGCGATAAAACAGCGCTTTATAAAGCGCTGTTCCTCGGCACGAGAAACGGCAGTATCGGCGAAACGTGTACGGTGCTCCTGATTCTCGGCGGCATCTACCTGATCTACAAAGGCTATATCAAGTGGCAGGTCCCTGTCGTGATGATCGGCACAGTCGGTATTCTTGCTTGGGTATTCGGCGGCTTTTTCTACGGCGGCCCCGGCACACTTTTCTCCGGAGATCCGCTATTCCACATGATGGCAGGCGGTCTGATGATCGGCGCCTTCTTTATGGCGACTGATATGGTCACGATTCCGATTACGATCAAAGGCCAGATTATTTTCGCATTCGGCTGCGGTGTCATCACGACCCTCATCCGTTTTGTCGGCGGATATCCTGAAGGTGTTTGCTACTCGATCCTCCTGATGAACTGCGTGACGCCGCTCATCGATAGGGTCACAAAACCGAGAATCTACGGCACGGGGAGGAAGAGCTATGTCTGAGCACGCGGTACATACCGATAATAATTCGAGCATTCTGAAAATAACAGTGAATCTCGCGGTTACATGTCTCGTGTCCGGCGCGATCCTTGCAGGAGCGTACTTTTTAACACGACCCATCGCCGCAAAGCAAGAAGTTCTGATGGAACAAAAATCAAAACAGGCGCTCGTTTCTGATGCGGCATCCTTTGAAGAAGTCGAAGGGCAAAAAGAAATGTCCGTCGCCAAAGCGCAAGACGGTTCTATCGTCGCGTATGTCGTCTCAGTGGAGTCCAGAGGGTATGGCGGCGCCATCAAGATGCTTGTTGCCGTGACACCGGAAGGAAAGGTTTATAACTTTAAAATCCTCAGCGCAAACGAGACGCCCGGCCTTGGGACAAAAGCCTCTGAATCCCCGTTTAAAGATCAGTTCCCCGGCAAAACATCAGAGCAGCTCGTCGTCACAAAGGACCCCTCTAACACAACTAATGTTCAGGCGATGACGGGTGCAACGATTACCTCAAAAGCTGTGACAAAGGGCGTTAAAGCAGCCGTTGATGAAGTTAACGCTTATCTGGGGGAGGGTAACAGCAAATGAGTCTGTGGAAAATATTCAGCAAAGGTCTTATTGACGAAAACCCCATTCTTGTCTTGGCGCTCAGCCTTTGCCCAGCCCTGGCTGTAACGTCGTCAGTCCTGACGGCGCTAACAATGGGCCTGACGGTGACCTTCGTTATCTCAATGAATAACATTGTCGTATCGATTATCCGGAAGCTTGTCAATCCAAAGGTTCGTGTTCCGGTGTACATCACAAGCATTGCCACGATCGTCACATTGGCGATTTTAATCCTCCAGGCCTTCGCGCCGGAACTGTATCAGGCGCTTGGTATTTACCTGAGCCTCGTTGTCGTGTTCGCCATCATCTTGGCCAGAGCCGAATCGTTCGCGTCTAAAAACCCGGTGTTCCCTTCCTTTCTTGACGGTTTAGGCATGGGCTTCGGTTTTACGCTGGCCATGATCACCGTCGGTGCGATCCGTGAGTTCTTCGGCAACGGTTCTCTCCTTGGCTTTAGAATCCTCGGCTCTTGGTACAATGCCCCGCTTCTGTTTGTTATGGCGCCGGGCGCGTTCTTTGTCATCGCTTACCTCGTTGGCCTGACAAAGATTTATCTCAAAAAGAAGGAAGACCGTGAAAGGGAGCGTGAAGCTGCATGACACAATATATTTTGCTCTTTGTTGGCGCGGCCATCGTTAACAACTTTGTCTTGACGCGTTTTCTCGGCCTGTGTATCTTCTTCGGCGTTTCGAAGAAGCTTGACGCCTCGGTCGGCATGGGCATGGCCGTTACTGCTGTTATGACGCTCTCGAGCATTCTCGCTTGGGTTGTTTACTCACTCATTCTTGTCCCGCTTGGCCTCAAGTTCCTCACAACGATTGTCTTTGTTATCCTGATTGCAAGCTTCGTCCAGATGCTTGAAATGATTATTAAAAAGCTCGCGCCGACGCTGTATGGCATGTGGGGTATTTACCTGCTTCTGATTGCCACAAACTGCATCGTTCTCGGCGTTCCGCTGATTAACGCTGAAGCTGGCTATAACCTCGGCCTGAGCATTGTCAACGCGCTCGGCTCCGGCGTCGGTTTTGCACTGGCAATGATTTTGATGTCCAGCATCCGTGAAAAGCTTGAGTACGCTGATGTACCGAAGCCGCTTCAGGGTCTCGGCATTGCGTTTATCGTTGCGGGTATGCTGTCTCTGGCCTTCCTGGGTTTCTCCGGGATGATACCCCTGTAAGGAAAGGCGGAATGAACATGGTTGAACCAATAATTTTAAATGCTGCAATATTTACAGTCATTATCCTGACCGCGGTCGGCATCTTCTTCGGACTTGTCCTGTCGATTGCAAACAAAAAATTCAAGGTTGAAGCGAATCCTCTGATTGAAGAGGTCGAAGAGATTCTCCCGAAGGGTCAGTGCGGCGCTTGCGGCTATGCCGGTTGCGCAGCCTATGCTGAAGCCGTCGTTTTAAATCCTGACGTCGCCCCGACCCTCTGCATCCCCGGCAAGCAGGCCGTCGCCGACGAAGTGGCCCATATAACCGGTAAGGTCGCCGAAAAGGTTGCCCCGCGTGTGGCGCATATCCGCTGCGCGGGCAATAAGGATAAAGCGAAGTTTGCCTATGAGTACACCGGCGTGAAAGAATGCGGCGCTGCCAGCATGCTCCACTTTGGACCCAAGGAATGTAAATACGGCTGTGTCGGTTTCGGCAACTGCGTGGCGGTCTGCAATTTTGGCGCGCTTGTCATGAATGATGATGGCCTGCCCGTTGTCGACAAAGCAAAGTGCACCGGGTGCGGCGCGTGTGAAAAGGCCTGCCCGAAAGCCGTTATCCTTATGCTCCCGCTTGACGCGCACGTCAAGGTTGACTGCAATTCGAAGGATAAGGGCGCCGTCGCCAAGAAAGCGTGCTCGGCTGCCTGCATCGGGTGCGGCCTCTGCGTGAAAAACTGCCCGTATCAGGCAGTTAAGCTTGAGAACAATCTGGCCATTGTCGATTCGGCTATCTGCGTTGAGAAATGCAGTGATGCAACTTGCGTTACCAAGTGCCCGACAGGGGCGATCAACACCGTTCGTCAAAACTGATAAGGTTCTAAAGAAAGCTTAAGATTTCCAAGGAACCATGAAATACCGCCCACAGCTTCCTTAAGGAAGTCGCCGGCACACTGAAAGGTGTGTCGGCGGGGCGGGATAGAAACTGTCGACTTGCAGCGACGGTAGCGGCGCGGCCGCTTTTCCGGCCGTGCCCTCAGAGAGGACGAAAGGAAAACAATGAGTGACAAATATACGATAATAATCTCCATATTGGCCCTCATAGGCGGGTACGTGTGGCGTCGGCGGGCGGTGTCCGTCATTGCGGGCGCAGAGAAGCCGACGAAGGGTCAGAAGCGGAACAGGACGCTGGCGACGCTTGTAACGGTGATTGGCGGCTACTTACTGCTGACGAAGCTGATTGAACTGGTATTCGGCCCGCAAGAGG
>JBBZIV010000003.1:0-301479 GCA_038405045.1 Oscillospiraceae bacterium ZGZL
GTCGTCGGTTAAAACGCGTTTAGACGATTGTTTGGTGCGTTCTTTTCTTACATTGTTTAATTTACAAGGTACACTCGCCCTTTGTCGGCGGACTCTAAGAATACCATACCAAGTACCCTTTGTCAAGCTAAAACCGAATTTTCTGCTTGCTCTGTTCGCCTGCCGCTGTCACACGGGGTGACGCGCGGATGTTTAGAATACCACGTCGGTTATTCTTTGTCAAGCGCCCATTTGCAAATTCGAGAAAACAATTTATTCCTGACGATCCGCCGCTTCGGACTCCCGCATCCTCTCTTGAAGACGCCCCGTTAATATACCACCGCGACCATAGTCTGTCAACCCCTTTTTCGACGCTTTTTTCATTTCTTTCCTGATACGCTAATAACCCTGTTTTCCCCGACTTGCTTTTCAAAAATACATACAATATAATATGAAATATTCTGCCGCGACACAGCGGCTTTATGATAGGGAGTGCGGTCATGCCGATTAAAATTCCGGATCAGCTTCCGGCAAAAGATATTTTAGAGAACGAGAACATCTTCGTGATGACAGACTATCGCGCTCTTCATCAGGACATCCGACCTTTAAAGCTCCTCATCCTCAACCTGATGCCGACGAAAATCGTGACGGAGACACAGCTTCTGCGCAAGCTGTCAAACACACCGCTTCAGATTGAGGTCGAATTTCTGCAGACAATCAGCCACGAGGCCAAGAATGTTGACGCGGATCATTTAACGTCTTTTTACACGACGTTTGACGCCATCAAGGCCCGCCATTTTGACGGCATGATCATTACGGGCGCCCCTGTCGAGAATCTTGAGTTTGAAGATGTCGACTATTGGCCGGAGCTTTGCGACATTATGGCGTGGTCGTCGCACAATGTCCATTCCACGTTTCATATCTGCTGGGGCGCACAGGCTGGTCTTTTCTATCACTATGGTATTGACAAGGTGCCGCTGCCGAAAAAGCTCTCCGGCATCTATCATCACACAGTCCTCAAGCCTCAGTCGCCATTCTTCAGAGGATTTGACGATGCCTTTAACATGCCGCACTCACGCTATACCGGCGTTTTAGAGCAAGATATCCTCAATGTCCCGTCACTTGAGCTGCTCTCTGTCTCAGACGAGGCCGGGGTTTTCGCCGTTAAATCCGAGGATAACCGCCGGTTTTTCATCACCGGCCACCCGGAATACGACGCGGAGACCCTGGCGCTTGAATACCTGCGCGATGTCAGCAGGGGTATTGACATTGACATTCCGAAAAACTACTTCCCGAACGACGACCCTTCGAAGGCCCCGCTTGTCACGTGGCGGGCCCACGCACAGCTGATGTATTCAAACTGGCTCGATTACTACGTCTACCAGACAACACCGTACGACATCGATGATATCGGCAACGAATAGGCAGTATAAAACAGCAATCAGGCCGCAAAAGCGGCCTGATTTTTCTATATACCTTTACCCAGCTTTATACCGGTGTTCCCCGGAGAACCGGCTGCAACTGAATGCCATTGAGCGCCGCGTCAACGGCTTCGGGCAAAAGCTCAAAATCAGCGGTGACGGAAAAATTCTTATGGACGGGGTCATCCTGATAAAACGGCACAAAGAAAACGTTTTTTCTGCTGAGCATCGCACCGATGTTTGACGCGTTGCCAGAGAGCCCGTCGTTTGTCGACAAGGCGATTAACAAAGGCCGCCCATTGCGCAAATGCGCCTTGGCCGCCATCGTGACGCTTGTATCCGTGATACCGGACGCCAGTTTCGCCAGCGTGTTACCCGTGCAGGGAGCAATCACCAGTATGTCAAGCGGCGTTTTTGGCCCCAGCGGCTCGGCTTCTTTGATGGTGCCAATGATTTTTTCACCGCAAATCGTTTCGATTCGATCGATAAAGTTCTGCGCCGTTCCAAACCGCGTGTCCGTCCGGCAAGCACTTTCCGACATAACCGGTTTGACGTTTCCATAAATGTCCCGGATTTTTTCCAGCGCAGCAATGGCTTTTTCAAAGGTACAGTAGGAGCCGCAAAAGGCAAACCCAACCGTCTTGCTGTTCATATTTTAATGCCCTTTTCATTTAATATATTATATATCGTATCCCGGATGATCGCACCGGATGTCACGGGCGCCACTTCGCCCGGCAGGCTAAGCGCCCAGACGGCTTTGATGCCGAGCTTCGAGGCCGCCGTAAAATCCATGCCGCCCGGCTTTGAGGCAAGGTCAAGGCAGAGGCAGCCCTGCTTTAACTTTCGCAGCCGGTTTTCGCCGAGCACTCTGGCCGGAACAGTATTGATCACGACATCGTAGTCGGCCAGAATGGTATCAATGCTGCCCGTTGGGGTCGCGTTATACCCATAGGCGCGAATCCACGCAAGGTCCGGGTAGCTTCTGGCCGTTGCCGTGACATATGCACCAAGGGCATGCAGCCGATGGCTCAAAATTTTGCCGATCCGCCCGAAACCGATGACAAGGCACTTTGCGTGGCAAACCGTAATCGGCGTTTCCTCCATCATGAGCTGAATCGCACCCTCAGCTGCCGCAACGGCGTTGGCGACAGCCAGCTCCTCACGCTCAAGGTAATCAATCAGCGTCAGCCCCATGGCATCAGCCAATTCATAAGCCGTACAGTCGATTCTTCCGGCACAGATGAGTTGGTCGGGGCGCAGCGCGGCGAGCACTTCGCGCGTTGCCGTCAGCTCAGCGCTGAGCGGCGTGTTCAAGAGCCCCTCTTTAGACGTCAGCGGCAGCGGTAATATGATGCAATCGGCAGAAACGACGGCATCCTTTAATCCCTCCGCTTGCACGATGTCGTTTTCAAAGCGTATTTTGTCAATCGCGAAAGCGGAAACCGCGTGATTATCAGCCGCCAGAAGTTCGGCGAGCTTTGCCTGACGCATATCTCCGCCAATCACAGAAAAACGCATGGATATCCTCCTTTAACTCGATCCGGGCCGCAGCACACCGGGGCCGCCCGCCGGGTACCACCGACGACGCCCGTTCACATTGGGCGTTCTGCGTTTTCCGGCTGCCTGTTGTCTTCAATCATCAATACGACTTATATGTACGGCAATTTATCCGAGATTCCGTACATTCTATTCCGCGCGCCCCGCACGCGTGACTGGGCAAAAAGGCGCAAAAAAGAGCCGGCTCCGACAAAATTCGGAACCGGCTTTCAATGATAGCTGATTAATGCTCGTGATGGCAGGCATCGCAGTCGCACGAGCAGCCGACGATCGGCTCGGGGTCAATTCCCTGTCTTTTGTAATAATCGGCAATGGCTGATTTAATGCCTTCCTCCGCAAGAACGGAGCAGTGCAGTTTGGCCGGGGGCAGCCCGTCAAGGGCTTCCGCAACGGCTGAATTCGTCAGCTGCAGGGCTTCCTCAATCGTCTTCCCTTTGACAAGCTCCGTCGCCATCGATGACGTGGCAATGGCGGCGCCACAGCCAAACGTCTTGAACTTAACATCCTGAATGATGTTATCTTCAATCTTCATGTAAATCTTCATAATGTCGCCGCATTTGGGGTTGCCGACCTGGCCGATGGCATTGGCGCCTTCCAACTCACCCACATTGCGCGGGTTGGCAAAATGTTCCATCACTTTTTCTGAATACATTGTCAATTCTCCTAATTCTTTCTGTCGTCAGCAGGACACCATGCGTTCTAAACTCTGATGTGCCGCGTCCGCCTCTTTTTGATCCAGCTTGATTTCGTACTCTTCCTGCTCCAGGCAATTCAAAACTGCCGCGAGCGTCACTTTTTTCATATTCGGACAGACAAATGCCGACGCTGCCGAATAAAACTTTTTGTCCGGCATTTCACGCTGCAGGCGGGCGGCAATCTCCATCTCTGTGCCAATGATGATTTCGCTCGCGTCCGTCTCACGGGCATATTTGATGATTTCCGCCGTGCTGCCGATAAAATCGGCATGGCTGAGCACCTCACGCCGGCATTCCGGATGAACGGCAAATTTAGCCTTCGGGTGCGCCTTTTTCGCAGCGATAATATCCTGCTCGGTGATACGGTGATGCGTCGGGCAAAAGCCCGTATGAAAAACAAATTTCTTCTCCGGCACCTTTTCGGCCGTATACTCGGCCAGATGCACATCCGGGACAAAGATAATTTCATCCTGTTTGATCGCCTTGGCAATTCGAAGAGCGGACGACGACGTGCAGCAGATGTCGGATTCCGCCTTGACAGCCGCCGAGGAGTTGACGTAACACATGACTGCTGCGTTCGGATGCTCAGCCCGCAGACGGCGAACGTCCTTAACCGTTACCATATCCGCCATCGGGCAGCCGGCGTCGAGCGCCGGGATCAGAATCTTTTTATCGGGCGACAGAATTTTGGCGCTCTCTCCCATAAAACGGACGCCGCAGATGATAATGAGCTGCTCCTTTGCCTCTTTGGCGCGTTTGGCCATTTCAAACGAGTCACACACATGGTCGGCAATATCCTGAACGTCAATCGGAACGTAGTAATGTGCCAAGATGAGCGCATTTTTCTCTTTTTTCAGTGCGCGTATTCGATTTTGAAGGTCATTAAAACTTGCCATTCATCTTGTCCTCCCAAAGAGGCGACATGGCTCTGAGCTTTGTAATAATCGGCGGGATCGTCTCGAGCAGGTAGTCAATATCCGCATCCGATGTCGTTTCGTTGATTGACAGCCGGAGCGACCCGTGCGCAATCTCGTGTGGCAGGCCGATGGCCAGCAAAACGTGCGAGGGGTCCAGCGACGCCGAAGAGCACGCCGAACCGGAGGAGGCGCAAATTCCGGCATTGTCCAGCGTCAGCACCATCGCCTCACCCTCGACACATTCAAAAACGAGGGAGGCTGTGCCCGGCAGCCTTCTGATGGGGTCGCCCGTCAGGCGGGAAAACGGAATTTTCAAAAGCTCTTCAATAAGCCTGTCCCGCATGGCCGTGATTCTTTCGACATTCCCTGACATATTCTTGGCCGCTTCTTCAAGCGCCGCCGCCATACCGACAGCTCCGGCCACATTTTCGGTTGATGAGCGCTTCTTGCGCTCCTGCCCGCCGCCGAAGAGAAGCGGTGGCAGGGCGACGCCTTTTTTAATGTATAAAGCGCCGACGCCCTTGGGTCCTCGGAACTTGTGCCCGGCCATCGACATCAGGTCGATATTCATCGCCTTGACGTCTATCGCGATGTGGCCGACAGCCTGAATAGCGTCCGTATGGAACAAAACGCCTTTTTCGCGGGCAATTTTCCCGATTTCTTCAATCGGCTCAATCGTGCCGATTTCGTTATTGGCCGTCATAACGGAAATGAGAATGGTCTCCTCGCGGATGGCTTCTTTCAAATCGTCCAACGAGATTCTGCCCAGCGTGTCCACCGGCAGGTATGTGATCTCAAAGCCCTGCTTTTCCAAATACGCCAGCGTGTGCGATATGGCGTGATGCTCGATGACCGAGGATATAATGTGTTTGCCTTTCTTGCTTTTCGCTTCGGCAACACCGCGAATCGCCCAGTTGTCAGACTCGGTGCCGCTGCCCGTAAAATAAATTTCTTCCGGCAGCGCGCCAATGGCCGCCGCGATTTTTGCTCTTGATGCTTCAAGCGCTTTTTTTGCCTCTCTGCCGAGGCTGTATATGGCGGAGGGGTTGCCGTAGCCGTCTGTCAAGTACGGCATCATAGCGTCCAGCGCCGTTTTCGACAGCGCCGTTGTCCCGGCGTTGTCTGCGTAAACGTGTCTCATAACGGTCTCCAGTCTCGATTGGCGAAATATTTTGCTTTTTGCTGATTTAAATAAATGTATACTACGGGGTAATTTTTGTCAACAGGTCCGTGTTGATATTATGTCCTGTTCATGGTATGATGAATGAAACTTTTAAAGGTTTTTCTTGGGATTTGTTAAAGGAGGGCTTTAATGAAACGGCTGGCCGCAGCGGCGCTTGTTTTATGCGCCCTTTTTTGTTTTTCAACGGCGACAGCCGCGGGGCCGGGCTCGTCTACCGACCCGCTCGCGTCTCTCAGTTATCTGAACAGCACGTTCGCGCCCGACGTGAATAACAGCAGCAAGACTCTCATCAGCAACAGCCTTGCCCCCCTCTATGACAATGCTGCGCAAAACGCGCAGTCTATTTACAACGCGGCGCTCTCTCAGCTGGGCGGATACAGCGGCTATGCATTTACCGATAAAATTGTTTCGCTGCGCCTGCCGTCCGGCACGTCGGCATCATTCGTCACGGGCACTATGGTGTCACTTGTGTCCGGAAAGGCAACGCTCACCGTTACAAAAGGCACCATCATCGATGTTTCAACCGGCACAGAGCTCAAATCGCCCGCCGCGCTGACGTCAAACGGGCGCTATCTCTGTGCAGAAGACACAACGGCAACGCTGCTTGCCACAGCGGACACTGTCTGCCAGATTGACGGGTACTATCAGACCACCGGCACAATCGTGCAGCCTGTTTTGTATAGCGACGTGCGGAGTACAGACTGGTTTGTGACCGCCGTCTCTTATGTCAGTGATAACGGGTTCTTTTCCGGCACAACGGCCACAACATTCTCGCCCCAGACATCGATGACGCGCGGTATGTTTGTCACCGTTCTGTATCGCCTTGCCGGGAAACCAGCCGTTTCGGGGGCCTCGTCGTTTTCAGATGTCGCCTCTACCGCCGCTTATTATTATCAGGCCGTCATTTGGGCGAGCAGCCAGAGCATCGTCGCTGGCTATAGCGACGGCAAATTTCATCCCGATGACATTATAACGCGCGAACAAATGGCCGCCGTCATGTACCGATATGCCGCATCATCCGGCTACGATACGGCACCGGGGAGCAACACGCTTTATCAGTCGTTTCCGGACGTGAAGAGCGTTTCCGCTTATGCTGCCGACGCAATGACGTGGTCCGTCAACAATGGTCTCATCAGCGGCTCCGGCGGAAAGCTTTTGCCGAAGAATACAGCCTCTCGCGCGCAGGTCGCCCAAATCGTCTATAACTTCTGCCAGAACATCCTGTAACGCTTTTTGACCTCCCGAATAAAATGGACTGACCCGATAAAGGGCCATATCGATTTAGGAGGTCTATATATGTGCTGCAATAACGGTATCTTTGGTGGCAACAACTGCACCTGGCTTATTATTATTCTCGTCATCATCTTCTGCTTCGGCGGCTTTAACAGCTGCTGTGACTGAGGAACACTTTTTCCGCCTCGGAATAGTATAAAGTGATCCCAACAGGGTCACATCTTTTCGGGAGGAAACAATATGTGCGGCAATAACGGTATTCTTGGCAACAACAGCTGTTCCTGGCTTGTCATTATCCTTGTTATCATATTCTGCTTTGGCGGCTTCAACGGCTGCAACAATGCGTGTTAACGCGTCTAAATAAATATGCCGGAGGCCTTTGGCCATCCGGCTTTACATATGCTTTTGACGGGCCGTAAGGCCTGTTATTTTTCCGCTGTTACATTTGATGTGCGCTTAAAACCGGCAAAACGTCTCGCCGGTCGCCAACAGCAATAGGATGGTTATTGATAATGGCGGTTAGAAGTAGTATAATATAAACACTTTCCCCGCGGCCAGAGCGGCGCGGGGCAAGGCCGCACTAGTCGGGGAGTCAGCGGTGCCCTGTTACCTGCAACCCGCTACAGCAGGGATGAATTCCGACCCTCGGGTGTGTGATGTGTTATCAGATTCCGGTAAGTGGCGCTGATAAGCCGGTCTCGCGCAACGTCAATTCGTGAACCATGTCAGGCGGGGAACCGAGCAGCATTAAGCGAAAACTGGCGTGTGCCGCGAGGTGACCGGCTTTGAGTCGGCTGCCGGCGTTTCGGACATATCATACATTCAACGGCCGGTGTGCGGCCTTGCCTTGCGCCGCTTCCATGCGGATGACGTTACTTGCTTTACCGTATGCGGTAAGCGCACCCATGCTATCGCTTTTCACCGGCATGAAAGAACGTGCCAGGCTGCATGTCGGAAAACGTCAGTTATCTCGATGCGGAGGCAAAGCCATGTACCAAGCTTTATACAGAAAATGGCGCCCCAAAACGTTTGACGACGTTGTCGGCCAAGAGGTCATATCCGAAACGCTCAAGCGTCAGGTTGTCAGCGGGCGCCTGTCGCATGCTTATCTTTTTGTCGGAACGCGCGGCACCGGTAAGACGTCGTGCGCAAAGATTCTGGCCAAAGCTGTCAATTGCCTCAGCCCACAGGGCGGCAACCCTTGCAACGCCTGCGCTCATTGTTTGGGTATCGACAGCGGCAGCATTCTCGATGTGCTGGAGCTTGACGCCGCCTCCAACAACGGCGTTGACAATGTCCGCGCGCTGCGCGAAGAGGCTGTATTTACGCCTGTTTCCGCCAAAAAACGCGTTTACATTATTGACGAAGTGCATATGCTGTCTACCGCTGCTTTTAATGCCCTGTTAAAAATTCTTGAGGAGCCGCCCGAGCATCTCATTTTCATCCTGGCGACAACGGAAATCCACAAAGTCCCGGCGACGATCATGTCTAGATGCCAGCGCTTTTCCTTTAAACGTCTTTTGCCGGAAACGATTGCCGGTCATCTCTTGACAGTTGCCGCACAGGAAAATATGCCGTTGACGGATGATGCTGCGCATCTGCTGGCGCGGCTTGCCGACGGTGCCCTGCGGGACGGTTTGTCGCTTCTCGACCAATGCGCATCCGATGAGACAATTGATACGGAAAGAGTTCTCTCCGCCATCGGCTTAGCCGGAAGTGAAGAAACGGCGCGTCTTTTATCCGCCGTGGCAGACGGAGACGTTGGGTCGGCGCTTACCCAGCTCGACAGTCTTTATCACGACGGGAAGGTCATGTCGTCATTGCTGGGCGAGATGGCCGATCTGCTCCGAGATATCCTTCTATCCGCCCTCTCCCCGGCTGACAATACCGTTCTGTTCAGCGGTCTTTATGACGCGCCTGTTCTACAGGATTTTGCAACGCGCATGCCGACGGAGCGCCTTTTGTCGATGATGGAAATTCTGCGTCAGACGCAACTTGGTATGTCAAAAAGTGCCGGCGGCCGCGGTGCCGCCGAGCTCTGCCTCGTCCGCCTGTGTGACAGCCGCCTCTGCGACGACCCCGCCACCCTCTTAACGCGCCTTTCAGCGCTTGAAAAAAAGCTTGAAGGCGGGGTTGTCCCCGCGTCCGCTCAAACGCCGGTGCAGCCCGTGCTTGCAAAGCCTGTGCCTGTACAAAAGCCCTCAGCCGATCCCGACGGGCAGCGAGCGATGTCTCCAGTGGGAAACGGTGCGCCGGTTGAGTTGACGATTCAAAATAAAGCATCCGTCGCTGATGACCCGGCGGGTCCGCTGACGGGAGATTCAGAAAACGTCTGGCCGGCGATGTTGGCTCTGATAAAAAAGCAAATCGATATCCCGCCCTTTACGTTTTTAAGTGATCCGTCACACGTTTTGTGCGACATTTCAGCAGACGCTGTGACCGTTCGTGTGAAGAACGGGTTTGCCTTGTCGATGTTAAACGTCCCGCCCATCACTGCGGCAATCCGGGATGCGGCACTAGCTACGCTCAGGCGTCCTGCCGCCGTGCGCGTGATCCTTGATGAGGGCACACAGGGTGGCACGAGCGACAAGCTTGATACATTGAAGCGCTATCCAAACATCACCTTTGAATAATCGGCTGGCCATCAGTCGTTTAAAAGCTATTATGAATGAAGGAGTGACCAACTTGGCAAAAGGCGGTTTTCACGGCGGCCTCGGCGGCGGCATGAATATGAATATGATCCGGCAGGCGCAAAAAATGCAGGCGGACATGATGAAGATGCAGGCGGAGCTGGAGGAAAAAACATATTCGGCGCAGTCCGGCGGCGGTGCCGTTACGGCTGTCGTCAGCGGCAAGCATGAGCTTATCTCACTTAAAATTGAGCCGGAGGCCGTCGACCCTGACGATATCGATATGCTCTCTGACATGGTCATCGCTGCCGTTAATGCGGCAATGCGCCAGGCTGATTCGGTGATGAACGAAAACATGTCAAAGTTCACCGGCGGTCTCAATCTCGGATTCTAAATGATTTAAAACCGGCCGCTTTGCGTGCCGGTTTTTTTGCGGAGGGCTCTGTATCAGATATTCGTTTCGTTACGAAACACCTGTCGGGCCGCTTGATATCACGGCGGACGGCAGTCATATTATCGGTGTGTCTCTAACGCCTGCTAAATCGGACGTTTTTGAGGAAACGCCGCTGATTCGGCTGGCGGCCGACCAGCTTTTCGATTATTTCGAGGGTCATCGCCGTCAGTTTGATGTGCCGCTTGAACTGACAGGCACGCCATTTCAGCGCGCTGTCTGGGCTTCCCTTCTGCAAATCCCATTCGGGCGTACGCGCACATACGGCGCACTTGCCCATGCCGTCGGGTCACCGGCCGCCTGTCGTGCCGTCGGAAATGCCTGCCACGTAAACCCTATAGCCATTATCGTCCCGTGCCATCGCGTGCTCGGTGCCGGCGGCACGCTCACGGGTTATGCCGGCGGCCTTGCCTGCAAACGGGCGCTATTAGCCCTTGAGTCACGCTTTTATGCTGATTGTGACATAGAGAAATAAAATAAAGGATGATCTGTTATGAAAAGAGTATTAAGTGCCCTGCTCGTCCTGCTGATGGCGTTCGCGCTGACTGCGTGCTCAACAGCATCTCCCAAGGCGTCGGAAACGTCAAACCCGCCACTGGCTGCTTCCGTCGGCGTTTTAAAAGGGCCGACGGGCATTGGCGCGTCTTTCCTTATGGAACAGCGTGATCAAGGTAAAACAGATATTGACTACACTTTTACAACAGAAGCCGACCCCGCCAACATCACAAGCGGTTTGATTAACGGCAGCTTAGATCTCGCCGCCGTGCCGACGAATGTGGCCGCCGTCCTTTATAACAAGACACAGGGCAATGTAAAAATCATTGCTATCAACACCATGAGCGTGCTGTATCTCCTTGAAAACGGCACAGCCATTGCATCTGTCTCAGACCTCCGCGGCAAAACGATCTATGCAACAGGCCAGGGGGCAAACCCGGAATACGTCTTAAATTATATTCTGGAGCAAAACGGCCTTAAGCCGGGTGTTGATGTGACAATTGAGTATATGGACAGCAGCCAGCTGGCAACCGAAATGGCCGCCGGGACGATTGATGTTGCCATGCTGCCCGTCCCGAACGCCACAACCGTCCTCTTAAAAAACCCCGATGTCCATATTGCCCTTGACTTCGGCAAAGAATGGTCGGCGCTTTCAGGGGCTGACGGCAGCGTCTTGACGCAGGGCTGCATCGTTGCGCGGATGGATGCACCGGACATTGACGTGATCATCCCGCAGTTTTTAAGCGAATATCAGGCTTCCATCAACTTTATGCTCGATGATGCCAATCTGGACACAGCCGCCCAGTTGGCTTATAAGCACGGTATGGTCGGCAGTGTGGAGATTGCTAAGGCCGCCATTCCGCAGTGCCATCTCACCTATATTGCTGGTGCTGCCGATATGAAGGCTGCTCTTGCCGGCTATCTAGACGTCCTGTTCAAGGCCGACCCCAAATCCGTCGGCGGTGCCGTTCCAAATGACAACTTCTATTACGGGGGCTAAAAAGCTTCTAAAAGCCGCCGCAGCGCTCCTCTTCTGGCTCGCTGTCTGGTTTGCGGCGTCATACGCCATCGGCAAAGCGCTGATTCTTCCTGCTCCGGCTGACGTTTGGGCGACACTATTGGTGCTAGGCGTTACGCCCGGCTTTTGGGAGAGCGCGGGGCATTCTCTTTTGAATGTTTTTGTTGGCTTTACGAGCGGCGTCGTGCTTGGAACGTTTTTTGCCGCGCTGACATCGTGGAGCACATTGTGTGACACACTTATATCGCCCCTCATCCGTGTCATTCGGGCGACGCCCGTTGTCTCGTTTATTATCCTCGCCCTTTTATGGATCGGCAAAATGCGCGTGCCCGCCTTCTGCTCGGCACTGATGGTAATCCCCATCGTCTGGCAGAGCGTCAGCGCTTCCGTGAAGGATGCGGACAAGAATCTTCTGGAGATGGCGCGCCAGTTTGGCTTTGGATGGCTGCGCACACTGCGCCTTGTCTACGTCCCATCCGTCCGTAACGACTGGGCGGCCGCCTGTGCCACATCAATGGGCCTTGCCTGGAAGTCTGGTATCGCTGCAGAGGTTATCTGTCTCGCGCGGCCAACGATCGGTGCCGAGCTTTATTATTCCAAAATCTATATTGATACGCCCGCGCTCTTTGCGTGGACGGCTGTTGTTATCATCCTCAGCCTTCTTCTTGAAAAAGTCCTTGCGTTGCTTATCAGGAAGCGACTGGCACATAAAACGGCGTCAGCCGTCAGCCCGTCAGGGGGGCGCCTGCGCAAAACGGAGCATCCTGATGATTGAGATTAAAGACATCACCTTTTCCTATGGCGACAAGCCAATCTTTAATGCTTTCAGCCTCGCCATCGGCGCCAGCATCTGCATCACAGGCCCCTCCGGTTGCGGCAAGTCTACGCTTCTGCGCCTGATTGCCGGTTTAGAGACGCCGCAGGGTGGTGCCATCACAGGCGTACCGGAGAAAGTTTCATTCTTATTCCAGGAGGACCGTCTGTTGCCGTGGGCAACAGCACGCGAAAATGTAGCTGCGGTGCTGCCGCGTATGAAGCGGGGCAGCGCGATGTCATGGCTTGCCGCCGTCGAGCTCACTGAGCAGGCCGACAGCCTGCCGGGGGCCTTATCCGGCGGGCAGCAGCGGCGCGTCGCTCTTGCCAGAGCGTTGGCATATGGCGGTGGGCTACTTATCCTTGACGAGCCGTTTAAAGGACTGGACCCCGCCCTGACAAGGCGAATAGCATCGCTTATCCATACGGTTCAAATCCCTATCATCGCAACGCTTCATCAGCCGGATGAAATTGCGTTGCTGGGCTTCGATGTGATCAACCTGGCATAGCGTTTATGGTGATCTCGTTAAAAAGCAAGCGGGGCTGCGTCTTGTGACGCAGCCCCGCTGTTTATGCATGTTAAAGCCATATTCCCTCGGTTAAGGCAGGTAGGCAATTGGGTTGACCGGTACGCCATTCACACGGATTTCAAAATGGCAATGCACGCCGCTGGCCTCTCCTGTTTCGCCCATATAGGCAATCGTCTGTCCTTGATAAACGCGCTCGCCTTTCGAAACGAGAAGCTCGCTGCAATGCCCGTAATAGGTGATATCGCCGTTGTCGTGGCGAATCTGCACCATGAGGCCGTATCCGAAGTACCAATCGGCGAGAATGACTTCACCGCCGTCGGCAGCGACAATATCCGAGCCGCTAGCGCCCGCGATATCGATCCCCTGATGATTGGCGGAGCCGAAGCCAGTGCGCGGGCCGAAGCCGGATGTTATAACGCCTTCAGCGGGCCAGATATATTTATCATAAGAGGCTGTTTTCGGGCGCGGCGCCGTCCCAACCGCTACGCGCTCCGTTACAGGGTCTTTCGTTTTGACCGTGCTGATCATCTGGCAAGACTGCAAAACGCCGTTAAGATAAACTGAATTTTCTGTTATGACATTTTCACCGCAGACGCCGGGTGATTTGACCTTGAGATTGCCTTCATAAACTGTGTCATCACTGTAGTATTCAACGTCGAAGGGGATTTCCTCAATGCGCTGTGTCTGTTCGGTGCTCTCAACGGTCAGCCTGTGTGCCGCCGCTTCATTTTTTGGATCGATGGCCGCTTTGATTGCTGCGGCATCCTGTGTGATATCTTCGTTGATAAATCGGTGGCTGATGTTTACCGTCTCAGCAAAGCGGACGGATGACGTCTGTTCCGTTGCATACGTCTTTAATATATCATTGAGTACCCCATCCAGGGTTGCCTCGTCGGCAGACGCGCCCACGGCAGTGCCGTTAACCTCCAGGACATACAGCTTCACGAGGCCGTCAATCCCGCCGAGAATTCCGTCCTGCACTCTTTCCTGATTGACGGTGCCGCCGCCGACATTGGCCGTCACGGAGATGGCCTTATCAAGCGAATAGTCGTGACCGTATATCTCTTCGAGCTGATTTTCAGCGCCGGTAACGGCTGCCGTGACGACGGCCATGCTTTTTACATTGCCGATTTTTTCACCGCGGAAATAAACGGCAAAGCCAACCTGTGAATTCAGCATAATGACCGTCAGCGCCAGAACAAGAAAAATTGTCACCGCTGCCATTGTCCATGCGCGGTGTGTTTTATGCCGTCGGGATAAGGTTCTGTTAAAAAATGACCGGGCGCAAACGACTGGTATCTTGATGGAGAACCCGGTCTTACGATCTAACAGTTTCAACAAATCACCTCTACGCTCAAACAACATCTATTTGACAGTTGGTTACAGTTTGTAACGTTTTGAATGATACATAAATCTGCCAGTTTTGTCAAGCAAATTTTTCCGGAAAATGCTCAAAAAGAAAAAACACCCCCTCTTTCAGGCGTGTCATTTTATGCATTTTGTACAATTTCTGTATTCGTTTTCACCTAATTCGGTTTTCTTTTTTTGTCGTACTAAATCGAGTCCTGTTTGATTTGGAAACATCCTTGTAACAATTTTATGAATTTGCTTCAAAGCATTTTCGCAGTTTCTCCAAAGCCTTTTTTTCAATTCTGGACACATACGACCGGCTGATACCGCAGATAATGGCTATTTCGCGTTGTGTTTTCGGGCTTTTATTTTGAAGGCCATAACGCATGGTTATAATTTCGGCCTCACGCTGCGTCAGAACATCATTCATGTATTGGCAGAGCTGCTGGCACGTCTCTCTGGCGCTTAAATTCTCCAGCATATCGTCCTCGACGCTGATGACCTCCATAAGTGACAGGCTGTTGCCGTCTTTATCCGTGTCGATGGAATCAGAGAGGGACAGGTCGCCCGCCGTCTTCTTCAGGCTTCTGAAATGCATCAGTATCTCATTTTCGATGCAACGGCTGGCGTAAGTCGCCAGGCGCACGTGCCTGTCGGGCTTATATGTCGATATTCCCTTAATCAGCCCAATCGTCCCAATGGAGATGAGGTCATCCTGCTCGCTCGTCTGCGTATAATACTTTTTAATAATGTGCGCGACAAGGCGCAGATTTCGCTCAATCAGGACGTTTCTGGCCTCCATATCGCCTGTCATGAACAGTTCGATATACGTTTGCTCCTCCGCGGCTGACAGCGGCTTTGGGAAAGAGCCCGCCCCCTCTGACATGCGCAGCATGAGAAACGGGCTCATTAAAAAGATCGCGAATGTGGCAGACAGCATATACACACCACCAGATCAAGAGTCTTGTATAGTGTATTCTGCCGCTATTTGTCCGTATACAGGGAAAAATCGCACCCAAGCCCGGTTCTGAGAGAAGAAAAACGCCGCCGGGCGGACCCGGCGGCGCTTTGAATTTTTTTCATGGCTTGAGCTGGATGATTTCCAGTTCGTTTGATTCGGCATAGCCGACCGTATGCATCGTCCCGCCGAAGCGCCCGTCGTATATCGTGATGAGCAGCGACGATTTGTCAACCATATACATATTGCGGCGCATCATGCAGTCCGACGTATACCGCCTGCCGACGTATGTCTCCTTGTCGCACTGCTGGAGGAGCCGGAAATATCGGCTGCGCTGCGCTTCCGTCCAGCGCGCCGCCTGCTCCTCGCAGGGCAGCGCCGCCTCAAGCGTCACATCCGAATACATGTCCTTCAGGCGCAGCACCGTTTCACAGAAATATATATCGCTGCCGAGCGCCATCCCGCAGACAAAATACCGAATCCCGGCGTCGTATACGGCGGTAACAACGTCAAAAAGCTTCTCCTTCAGGCTTTGGCAACGCGCATCGTCCTCGTTTTGTCCCCACGGGAGCTTTTCAGGCCTGTAGCCGGAGAAGCAGCAGGTGTTCTCACGCGTGATGATCGGTCTCATAGGCGCTCCAATTAATCTCAGTGTTGTCATATGGCTCCATTTTAACCGTAGAATCGATTTTTGTCAAAATTAAAGTTGCATTTTAGTCGCTTCGTGGTATACTATCGGTGACATTTGAATGATGATGTCTTCGGGGCAGGGTGTAATTCCCGACCGGCGGTATAGTCCGCGAGCGCTTCGGCGTATGAATTGGTGTAATTCCAATACCGACAGTTAAAGTCTGGATGAAAGAAGATTGCTAAACGTCTGTTTAGCTGTGCGTGCACCTGAAAGGCAATTTTTCGGGTGTTTATTTTTTTCAGGAGGTTTTTTCCTTGAAGTTCACGACAAAAAAACTCGTCATCATGGCTGTTTTTATCGCGCTTTCCATTGCACTCGTCTCTATAATTCATTTTCCGATCTTCCCGGCGGCCCCATATCTTGAATATGATCCGGCAGACATCCCGATCTTAATCGGCGGCTTTGCTTTTGGTCCGCTTGTCGGTATTATGATTACAATTGTCGCCAGTGCGATTCAGGCGCTGACAGTCAGCGTTGCCGGCGGCCCCTTTGGGTTTGTCATGCACGTTTTAGCAACATCGACGTTGGTCACCGTCTCCAGTGTCATATACCGCATGAAGCACACACGCCTTGGGGCAATTATCGGCCTGACAGCAGGCACGGTTGCAATGGCGCTCATCATGGTTGTCGCCAACCACTTTTTAACGCCGCTTTTCTTCCCCAGTGTGTCCGCCGCTGATATCGATGCCGGATTATTCGTCACTGTCTTGCCCTTCAACCTGATTAAAGCGGGCGGCAACTCCATCATCACCTTTATTGTCTACAAGTCCGTTTCCAAATACATCATTCATAACGAGAAGCTCGGCGGCCGTACAAATTAGCATGCTGCCCGGCAAAAATTATTATGTGCCGCAAAGGCTTAAAAAAGATTGTCATAATTTGTGAATCAGACGCCGCCGGGGGGAACCCCGGCGGCGTCTGTCTTTGTAACCATTTAAAGATTTTAAATTGTCCACTGGCTGTGTACGATGACCGTGAGCTTGAGCTGGCCGCCGTCCTCCTCAAATCCCAGGCGCAAACAGCTCCAATCAAGGCCGCCGTTACCGGCTGTGCCGTCTATATAATAATCCACAAAGCGCACGTCCGGAAAAACCTCTTTGATGTTTTCAAGCGCATTGCCGGTCTTGATGATATAGTCCACGCCGACGGCTGAATAGGCTGTATAATCCTTATCAAACACAAAGGTTTTAAAATACGCATCCGGCGTCATTTCAATGGGATTGCCGCTCCCGTCGTATTTACCCCAGACGTATTTGTTCTGGTCATCCGAAAAAGCAGCGACCTCCGCCGGTGTAAATCGCTTGGCCGCCGCCAGATTAATCGTCGCGTAAGGTGAAAAGACGAGGCCGTATTCTGGATGAATGACCTGAGACAAGGCCTCATAATCTGCACTTTTAATATCTTCCAGAATTCTATCAGCATAGGCCTTGAGCTCAGCGTTTGACGCATCTGTTCGGATTGGCGCAGAATCATAAAGCCCCCCACCAGAACCGATTATTTTTTTAAAAACAGTGTCACCGGAAATGTAATACGATGCCAGAGATGCTGTGATGCCAACGGCTACCCCAAGCAGAACAAGCAGCAGGGATCGGAAAATTTTCTTCAAATATTCACCTGCTTTCACAGAAAACCAGCGGAACCAATCTGTTTTTTTCTCTCAGGCCGCCGATGACAAATTGTCTCGTTTTATGCTGCAAGAATACTGGAAGAGACAAAAAAATGCAACAACAACAAATTACAAAAGTAACAGGGCTGGCATTTTTTTGCGAATTATTAATAAAATAAAAACAATTGGTCAGGTACTTGACATCGGCGCGCCACGGTGCTAAATTATGGTTAGCACTCGTGCTTCGAGAGTGCTAACAGCATCAAAAAACGCCGCTTTGAAGGGATGGGCGAGCATGGACCTTGGCGAGCGTAAAAAAAAGATCCTTCGGGCTGTTATCGATCAGTATGTTGATACTGCCGAGCCGGTTGGATCAAAATCCATCGCCAGTGACGTTGGCCTGTCTGTTTCATCCGCTACTATTCGCAACGAAATGGCGGAGCTTGAATCAATGGGTCTTCTTGAGCAGCCGCACACCTCGGCCGGTCGCGTGCCGACGCCGCTGGGTTATCGCGTCTATGTCAATGAACTCATGCACCAGCATAAGCTCTCTCTGGCGGAGACGGACACGATAAACCGTGCGCTTAAAAGCCGTATGCAACAGCTAGACCAGATTTTGGCCGACGCCGGCCGTCTGACCTCGCAGCTGACGAGTTATCCTGCTTACGCGCTGGCTGCCGCAGCCGCCGGTGCCACCGTCACACGGTTTGACCTCATTCTCGTCGATCAAAACACATTTATCATTGTCGTTATGCTGAGCAACAAAACGGTTAAGAATAAGCTCGTCACGCTGCCCTTCTCCGTTGAACAGGCAACGCTCGTCAAGCTCTCAACACTGTTTAACGCCAGCTTCACAAATATGCCGGAGGAACAGATTACCCCATCGCTGATTTCTGCCACCGAGCGGGCCTCGGGCGACACGACCGGCATTGTCGCCGTCATCGCCGGGTTTATCATCGAGCTGCTCAGCAGCCTTAAACTGCAGCAGACGCATTTAACTGGCGCTTCCAATCTTTTTGAATACCCGGAATACAGGGATGTTGACAAGGCGCAGCGCCTGCTTCGCTATCTTTCGGATGAGAACGAGCTTGCCAAGCTCCCCGCGCCGGACGGCAATATGAAAATAACAATAGGGCCGGAAAATTTGGCGCAGGAGCTTAAAGATTCCAGCGTCATTGTTGCCCGATATGACGCCGGGGACGATTTGCAAGGCCTTATTGGGGTCGTCGGCCCTACACGGATGGATTATTCCAAGGTGGCAGCCCGCCTGTCGTATATTGCGCAGGGCCTCAGCCATCTTCTGGCGGGCGGTGACGCTCAAACGGCCCTTTTGACTGAAAACACCGACACCAGCCAGAAAAAAAGACGCAAATGAAGGAGATGACTTGATTGGCCAAAAACAAACATGATGAAACGCTGCCGGACGAGCCCGTGGATATTGCGGCGACCCCTGAGGACGTATCGACAGAAAAAGCAGCAGCAGACGAACTGGAAACGGCTCTGAAAGCTGAAAAAGATAAATACCTTCGTCTTGCCGCCGAATTTGATAACTACAGAAAGAGAACCATCAAGGAGCGCGAAAGTCTCTATAATGAACTCCGCGCCGAAACCATCGTCCGCTTCCTGCCTGTTTATGACAATCTAGCGCGCGCCTTAACACAGGCCTGCGCAGACGAGGCGTTTTACAAGGGCGTTGAAATGACGATGACACAGCTTCGTGAAATCATGCAGAAGCTGGGCGTGGCGGAAATTCCGGCCGTCGGCGAGACGTTTGACCCCGACCGCCATAACGCCGTCATGCATATTGAAGACGCCGCATATCAAGACGGCGAAATTGTTGAGGAATTTGAAAAAGGCTTCCTGCTGGGCGACAAGGTCATACGATTTTCAATGGTCAAGGTCGCCAATTAAATAACCCGGCAGAACCGTTCATATGAATTAAAAGGAGGACATCATTCATGGGTAAGATTATCGGTATAGATTTAGGTACGACAAACTCCTGTGTCGCCGTTATCGAAGGCGGCGAACCGATCGTTATCGCAAACGCGGAGGGCGCGCGCACAACGCCGTCGGTCGTTGCTTTTTCAAAAGACGGTGAGCGCATGGTCGGCCAGGTCGCCAAGCGCCAGGCCATCACAAACCCCGACCGAACCATCATCTCCATCAAGCGTGAGATGGGTACAAATTATAAGGTCAATATCGACAACAAACAATATACACCGCAGGAGATTTCAGCGATGATCCTGCAGAAGCTCAAAACAGACGCGGAGAGCTATCTTGGTACAAAGGTGACGGAGGCTGTTATTACCGTCCCCGCGTATTTCACCGACGCACAGCGCCAGGCGACGAAGGATGCCGGCAGAATCGCCGGTCTCGACGTTAAGCGTATCATCAACGAACCGACAGCCGCGGCGCTCGCCTACGGCCTTGACAAGGAAACCGACCAGAAGATTATGGTCTATGACCTCGGCGGCGGCACGTTTGACGTCTCTGTTCTGGAAATCGGCGACGGCGTCATTGAGGTGCTCGCCACAGCGGGCAACAACCGCCTCGGCGGCGACGATTTTGACGATTGTGTCGTCAAATACATGCTCGGCGCGTTCAAGAATGACACCGGCATTGATCTGTCGGCTGACAAAATTGCCATGCAGCGCCTCCGCGAAGCGGCTGAAAAAGCTAAAATCGACCTCTCCGGCGTGACGTCGACATCGATTAATCTGCCGTATATCACAGCCGACGCCACCGGCCCGAAGCATTTGGAAATGTCGCTCACGCGCGCCAAATTCAACGAGCTGACGGCACAGCTCGTCGAAAACACCATCGGCCCCGTCAATCAGGCGCTGTCGGATGCCGGTCTTTCGCCCTCGCAGCTGTCCAAAATCCTGCTGGTCGGCGGCTCGACGCGCATCCCCGCCGTGCAGGAGGCTGTTAAGCGCATCACCGGCAAAGACCCGTTTAAAGGCATAAACCCCGACGAATGCGTTGCCATCGGCGCGGCCGTTCAGGGCGGCGTTCTCGGCGGTGACGTGGAAGGCATTCTGCTGCTTGATGTGACACCGCTCTCACTCGGTATTGAAACGATGGGCGGCGTGTTCACAAAGCTCATTGAGCGCAACACAACGATCCCCACGAAGAAAAGTCAGGTCTTCTCAACAGCGGCAGACAATCAGACCTCAGTTGAGGTTCACGTCCTGCAGGGTGAACGTGAAATCGCACAGTATAATAAGACACTCGGCCGCTTCCACCTGGACGGCATCGCCCCGGCCCGCCGCGGCGTTCCGCAAATTGAAGTGACGTTTGATATCGACGCCAATGGCATTGTCAACGTCTCGGCTAAGGATCTCGGCACCGGCAAAGAGCAGAACATCACCATTACCTCGTCGACAAATCTGTCTAAAGACGATATTGATAAGGCTGTCAAAGAGGCTGAGCAGTTCGCGCAGGAGGATGCCCGCCGCAAGGATGAGGCTGATACGCGCAATCACGCAGACCAGCTTGTGTACCAAAGCGAAAAAACGCTTGCCGACGTGGGTGACAAGATTAGCGCTGCCGACAAACAGCCTGTTGAAGACGCCCTCTCAAAGGTCAAAACGGCGCTGTCCGGCACAGACCTTGAGGCGATCAAGACCGCGTCCGACGAATTGCAGAAGGCTTTTTACGCCGTCAGCGAAAAGCTGTACGCGGGCGCTAATCCAGAGACGAATCCAGGGGCGAATCCTGGGGCCGGTAATGGCGGTGCAGGCACCGAGGGGACAAATCCCGGCGGCGGCGAATACTACGACGCCGATTATGAGGTCGTAGACGACGACAAAAAATAAAGACGTCTTGTTATTGACGTAATTAAGCGCAGTCGGGGCGAACCTAGTGTTCGCCCTGTTTGCGCGGGCAGCGCGGCGGGCAGACGCACCGTCTTCCTCTGCGGATAACCCCAAGAATGGAGAGGACAAATTTATGGCCGATAAACGCGATTATTACGAGGTGCTGGGTCTAAAAAAAGGCGCTTCCGACGAAGAGATTAAAAAAGCGTTCCGGCAAATGGCTAAAAAGCATCATCCCGACTTAAACACCGGCAGTAAGGAAGCCGAAAAAAAATTTAAAGAAGTCAATGAAGCGTATGAGGTCTTGTCCGACAGCGACAAGCGTGCCCGTTACGATCAATTCGGCCATGCCGGTGTCGATCCGAATTTCGGTTCCGGCGGCGGATACGGGGACTTTTCCGGTTTTGGCGGCATGGATTTCGACTTAGGGGATATTTTCAGCTCATTTTTCGGTGGTGGCGGCAGTACGCAGCGCAGCCGCAACGCGCCGCGTAAGGGAGAGCGGGTTCACCAGGAGGCTGTTCTGACCTTTGAAGAGGCGGCTTTCGGCTGCGAGAAGGAAATTTCCGTCTCCCGCGTCGAAACGTGCGACAGCTGCCACGGTACCGGCTGTCAGGAGGGGACGACGCCGGAAAGGTGCCCGGATTGCAACGGCGCTGGCAGCGTGACGCGCCAACAGCGCACACCGTTCGGCATTGTGCAAACCTCTGCCGAGTGCCCCAAATGCGGCGGCCGCGGTAAGATCATTCATCAGCCATGTCATACCTGCCGCGGTGCCGGGCTTATTCGCCGGAACAAAAAAATGACCGTCACCATACCGGCCGGCATTGACGACGGGCAGACGATTTCCCTGCGCGGCCAAGGCAGCGCCGGCATAAACGGCGGCGAAGCCGGGGATTTGTACATCACCGTGGCGGTTCTGCCGCATGCGGAATTTAAGCGCGAAGGCAATGCCGTCATGGTCGACATGCCTGTCAATTTTGCACAGGCCGCCCTCGGCGCAGAGGTCGAAGTGCCGACGCTTGACGGCAAGGTCAAGTACACCATCCCGGAGGGGACGCAGACCGGCACGGTGTTCCGCCTGCGCGGCAAAGGCATCCCGAACCTCCGCGGCGGCGGTCGCGGCGACCAGTTTGTCACCGTCCGCGTCCAGACGCCGACTGGCCTTTCAAGTGAGCAGAAAGAACTACTGCGTCAGTTCGCCGAAGCAACGGGCGGCGCCAAAGGCGTCAAAAAGAAGAAAAAGCTGTTGTAAGAACGAATGAAGGCGCATCCGCGCGTCAAGACTCAGAACCGCTTTCAGGCAATCCTGAAAGCGGTTTTTTCGTGTCCGCCTTTTGTTGAAGGCGGCCGCGCTGATAATTTTCTTCTGTACTTTTCCCTTTTTTCGCGCTATCATTAAAAGGCAAAAAAGAAATTCATGAAACGGCGCGGCACGGAGGTAACTGTTTTGTATTATGCCAATCTGACGATTGTATTCCCTGTCATAACGGTTATTTGCCTTTTGTTGTTCTTTCTGTATTACTGGAAAATGACGCAGCCATTGTCCGGGACAACCGAATGGATTGACCGGATTATCAACAGGCCGCGGCTGACATTTGCCTTCCCACGCCACCGTCTGGCGCGGCGCGATGTGCTGCCCATGACTGCAATAACACTCGTAACGGCTGTCCTAGGCTTTTTTAACCTCGGCGATACGCAGGCACCCCAGCACTTTTTCCGTTTTACAGACGTGAATCAGTCCGTCGTTATAACACTGGATGAGCCGACCGATATCGGGTCAATCATGTACTATACCGGCCTATGGACGGGTGATTATTCCCTTGAATTTTCAGACGACGGCGTCAACTGGCAGACGCAGTATGCCCCCGACGATAATTTCTACGCCATGAATCAGCCGCACTCGGATTTGTTCAAATGGCGATATGCCAGCATCAACGGCTATAACGTCCCGACAAAATTTATCCGCATTACCGCCTCTAACACACCGATGGATCTTGGTGAAATCGCCATCTACACAAAATTCGGCAGTATGGTTCCGGCGTCGGCTATCTCCTGTGCCGCAGCGCCCGCGCTGTTTGACGAGCAGGGCCTCGTCCCGGCGGCACCGAGCTATCTGAACAGCATGTATTTTGATGAGATTTATCATGGGCGCACCGCCTATGAAAATCTCAACAACATTCAGCCGTACGAGACGACACACCCCCCGCTTGGTAAAGAGATCATTGCCGTTGGCATCAGCCTTTTCGGCATGACGCCTTTCGGCTGGCGCTTTATGGGCACGCTGTTCGGTGTTCTCATGATGCCGCTCTTATATATCTTCCTCAAAAACATGTTTGGGAAGACAGCGATTGCCGCCTGCGGCACCATGCTGTTCGCCTTCGATTTTATGCGCTTTGTCCAGACGCGGATTGCAACGATTGATACATACGGCGTATTTTTCATTCTGCTATCATACATGTTCCTATACCGCTACATCACTCAGGACCCTGATACACCTTTTAAGAAGACGATTGTCCCGCTGTTTTTGTCCGGCCTCTTTTTCGGCATTGGCTGTGCCAGTAAATGGACCGTTGTATACGCCGGAGGCGGCCTGTTCGTTTTATATGTGATTCATCTGATTTTGCGGGCAAAATATTACAAAGAGAATGCCTATTCCGGTTTTGCGCGCTATTTCTTCAAAACGCTTTTTATGACCGGCCTGTTTTTCCTTGTAATCCCAGCCGTCATCTATTGCCTGTCGTATATCCCGAACGGCCTTGCAAACGACATGCGCATCGAAAACGGCATGCTGTGGGATCCTAAATATTACAAGCTCATCTGGGACAGCCAGCTGTTCATGTATAACTACCACAGCAAGCTTGTGGCGACGCACGCCTATTCCTCAACCTGGTGGCAATGGATTTTAGATATTCGCCCCATTCTCTATTACCTTGACACGTCTATGGGCGGCGGCCTTAAGTCGGCTTTTGCTGCGTTTGGCAACCCCATTGTCTGGTGGGGCGGCATTTTGGCTGTCATTGCCATGGCCTATCAGGCCTTTGCCCGGCGTGACGGGAAAGCACTGTTCATCCTCATCGGCTATCTGGCCCAGCTTGTACCCTGGCTGTTCGTTTCTCGGATTGTCTTCATTTACCACTACTTCCCCAGCACCTTGTTCCTTGTCCTCGCGCTGGCACATGTTTTTAATACGATTTGGGAGCGGGCACAAGGCCGGTATAAGCTTGCTGTTTTTGGTTACACCGGCTCGGCCGTATTGCTCTTCGTCGCGTTTTATCCCGTTTTAACAGGCCTTGCCGTCTCAAAGCTATACACGACCTTTTTCCTCGAATGGCTACCCACCAAGTGGCCGTTTTAACAATTATCATTTTCCGGAGGTGCTTCTATGCTTGCTCTTGGCTGTGACCACGGCGGCTTTTGCCTGCTGCGCGACGTGATGGCCTATCTCGACGCGCACAATATCCCCTATAAGGACTTTGGGACGTTTTCGGAAGACAGCTGCGATTACCCCGTGATTGCCGAACCTGTCGCGCGCGCCGTTGCGGACAAAACATTTGAAAAAGGCATTCTTATTTGCGGCACCGGCATCGGTATGTCGATTGCGGCCAATAAAATTCCCGGCATTCGAGCCGCACTGTGCGGAGACACCTACTCAGCTGAGATGACGCGCCGACATAACGATGCCAATATTCTGGCTCTCGGCGCGCGCGTCGTCGGGTCCGGCCTTGCCCTGAAAATTGTGGAGACATTTCTGCAAACGCCTTTTGACGGCGGTCGCCACCAGCGCCGCATTGACATTCTCCGCACACTGGAAACCGGGAAGTGAGGCCGTCGCATGAAGCGCAATTACCCAAAAACGTATAAAAGCCACCGCCCCTTAAAAATCGTCATTGTCGTGATCGTCTCTTTCCTGCTTGTCTTTCTCATTACCACCATCTCTCTATTTTTCGGCCTGCGCCGCTATATCGTCTACACGCCGGACGGGAACCTGCACCTTGAAATCCCGTGGCTTGACGAGACAACAAGCGCCCCCTGAATGTCGGCGCCGATTGACATATTCCTCAATAAAAAAACAGACGCATGATAGCGTCTGTTTTTTCTAATCCGAAAGCTGTCACGTTTTCTTGACGAAACGTTCGCCGCATTTCGGGCAGGTGATTTGCATTTTGCCCTTCCCGCGCGGCACGCGCAGCAGATTGCGGCAGCTTGGGCAGCGGAAGAACTTATGTGTTTTATAGCTTTTAAGCCGTTGGAAAAATGCTTTTATTTTCTGCTTGACCGGCCAGTAATACCGGATAAACTTGTCATTTTCGGCGCGGCGGCGGACGATGTCGCGCGAGAGCATGCGATAAACGGCGAGCGCCAAGATGAGATATGACAGAAAAACAAGGACGGAAACATTGACAATCCGGGCTATAAGGCTGATGACAAGCGCCAAGAGGATCATCGCTGTATTGAGATGATCCGGGCCGTATCTCCCTGCCATGAATTTTCGAAGAAAGTTCATGATCACGTGTATTCCTCCATCAAAGCTCTGTCAAAATTATAACACGGCCTGTGAAAAATCATATCCGTTTCACAGTAATTTTACAACTTTCAGTAAGTAAAGCTGCTGCCGCCGATAAATTCGCGCAGGATGGAATCAGCCGGGATGGCCGCATCGTCAATCTCCTCAAAGCAGGGGAAGGCATTCATAACCTGATCAAGCTCCTTAAAATGCTCTGTTCCTTCGTCTACCTTGTCGAAAACGCCTCGTGAAAACCGTTTCAAAACGGATATTTCATAAGGCAGGGCGGTATCAATTTTCAAATCAGCGGTGTCTTTAAAGGGAATAATATTCTGTTGCTCGCCTCGGCGGACATTTTTCCACATCTGCAGCGTAAATTCCGGCTCGGCGCCGCGGAAAAAAGCATCGCGGACAAGGCGCCGAACGAGGCGAAGCCCTGCGCCTTCAACAATGATAATCCCGTTGTCAACTATGTCCGTCATTGTACTGACGTAAATTTTAAATGCCTTAGGATGCTCAAATGTGATACAGTCGTTCAGCGCGTGAATTCCTTCAAAAATCACCATCTCATTATGGTTAAGCTTCATAGGTACGACACGGCCGTCAATGCGTTCCTGTTCCTGAAAGCTGAAATGCGGAATGGCGATTTCTTCACCGGCCGCCAGCTGTGCAAAATGCTTGTTCAACAGGTCCATGTCCAGGCATTTCGGAGACTCATAATCGATCTCGCCCTCCGGTGTCTTCGGTGCCGTTTCAGCATTAATCGTCAGAAAGTAATTATCCAGCGAGACGTTGTGGGCGGTGATACCAAGCTGTTCGAGCGCGTTTGTGATCTTCTTGGCCGTTGTCGTCTTACCGGAGCCGGACGGGCCGGATAGCAGAATGATCGGGCTCCTGCCGAGATTCTGGGCGGCCACCTGTGCCGCCGCCTCAACACTTTTGTTGAAGGCTGCTTCACAGGCATTGATGTATGCCGACGGGGCGCTGCTGATTTTGCTGTTGATGACTGACAGTTCGTAACCCATATTACTCCGTTTGCCGCGGTGCGCTTAGGGCGCCCCGCGTCTGCCGCTTTACCGGCGCGCGGCCCGCCGAGTTTTACAGGACCGTTAGCTATACCGTACGATAAAAAGCCTCAATCCGGCTTTTGTCGGCTGCCACGCGTTCCTGATGATCTATATATTCATATGGATATTTATAGTTGAATATCCGTTCGATCCGGCCTGTCTCCGGGCGTACAAGCTTTGTCACACCGCCGCCGCCGAGTGCCAGAATGGTGCATAGCTCTTCCATGATGAGGATATTATAAAGGCTTTCAAACCCGGGGCGGCACCAGCCGACATTTTCAAACCCGCCCGACATAAATTTCTGCCGATATAAATAATACGGGCGATATCCGGCCCCGCGCAGCGTTTTCTCAGCATATTTGAGCATTCCGGACACAGCGTCGGCCCCCGGTATCGCCGTCTGTTCCAGCGTCACGCGCGTCCCCTTTTTCAACGACAGCGTGTGAACCGTTACATTTTCAGGTGACAGCTTTAAAACGCTGTCCAGCGATTCGCGGAAACCCTGTTCCGTGTCGCCGGGCAGACCGGCGATGAGATCCATATTGATGGCGTCAAACCGGGCCTCTCTCGCTTGAAGCATGGCCGCCAGCACGTCTTCCGACGTATGACGGCGGCCAATAGCGCGCAGGACGTCGTTTGACATTGTCTGCGGGTTAATGCTGACGCGCCCGACACCGTTGCGGCGCAAAATAGCCAGCTTTTCCGGTGTGATTGTGTCGGGCCGCCCCGCTTCCACCGTGTATTCACGAACGCCGGAGAGGTCAAACGATCTGTCAAGCGCCTGCATCAGCTGCTCAAGCGCATCCGGCGAGAGCGTTGTCGGCGTGCCGCCGCCGATATAGACGGCAATGATACGAAGGCCAAGCGCCCGCACCGTTTGAGACAACGCGCTGATTTCATGCTTCAGCGCGTCCAGAAACGGCAAAATCAACTTCATTGATTTTTCAATGCTGTGGCTGACAAAGCTGCAGTAGTGGCAGCGCGTCGGGCAAAACGGGATGCCGATATAAAGCGCAACGTCCTTCTCGCATAACGTGTTTTTGACAAGGAGGGCTGCCCGCGCCGTATCAATGCAGAGAGAGGCCCGCTCCGGCATAGCGGCGTATTCCCGCGTATAGACACGGCGAATGTGATGTTCGGTTCGGCCGCTTTCAAAGAGGGCCGTTGCCAGCTTCCCCGGTCTAATACCGGTCAGTGCCCCCCAGACGGGGCTTTTTCCCGTTTCGGCCGTTGCCGCTTTAAAAAATGAGAGCTTAATGATTTTTTGGAGCAACCGGTCGGTCGTCAGCTTGTCGGTCAGTAAAGCGCGCCTAGCGCGGGATGTCCCGCGGAAACGGCCCTTGTCCGAAACAATATGCGTCACGGCAACGGCATACGTCCCGCCGAAGGAGAGCGCCACACAAGCCGACAGGCCGGAGGGATCCTGCGCATCATAGCGTGGCTTTTCCGTCGGATACATCATGAGTAAAATCTGCTCAATGGCGTATCGATACTCATGGCCTATCAGCGTCAGCGTCATGGGCGGCCGTATTCCTCTTTGGCATATTTCATATACGTATTAAAAGCGCGCTCCCGCTCAAGCGTTGTTGCATCCATATGCCCAGGATAGACCTCATAGTCCCCTTCGAGCGCATAAAGCCGATATAAAGACCGCATGAGCACCTTGACATCCCCTTCCCCTAAATCTGTTCTGCCGCAGCTATCACGAAAGAGCGTGTCGCCGGTGAAAAGGGCGTTTTCACAGCGGATTGTGACGGAGCCCGGCGAATGGCCGGGCGTCTCCATGACGGAAAAAACGAGGCCGCCGACCGTCACCGTGTCGCCTTCGCCGTAAAATAACACGTTATCACTGACCGTCAGCTTAAAGATGTCGCCGCCATCCGGCAGCGCATCGCGGCGGCAGACCCAAATGGGCGCGCCCGTCTCCTCGGCGATGGCTTCGGCGGCCAGCTGATGGTCAAAATGGCCGTGCGTCAGCAAAATGGCAGACACCTGCAGCCGGTTTGATTCAAGATAATCAAGAATGATCGTCGATTCATCACCCGGGTCGATCACCGCACATTTGAGCGTCGGCTCGTCGGTGACGATATAGCAGTTTGTCTCAATCTGACCGACGGTCAGTGTTTTTATCAGCATTGTCAGGCTCCTTCGAAATTCGGAAGTTAATTTGCAGCTGTGTCCAGTACAAGCGTCACAGGCCCGTCATTAACGGACATAACAGCCATATCGGCGCCGAAAATGCCCGTTTCGGTCTGATAGCCCGCCTGTCGGCACTGCGCAATAAAATACTCATACAGCGCCATAGCGATATCAGGCTTTGCCGCACCGGAAAAGCCGGGCCGTCGGCTTTTGAGGTCGGCAAAGAGCGTAAACTGAGAAACGACGAGCAAGCTGCCGCCGACAGCGGAGAGACTTAAGTTCATTTTTCCACAGTCATCCTCAAAAATCCGAAGTCCTGTGATTTTATCGGCAAGGCGCGCGGCTTCATTGGCCGTGTCGTTTGGCGCAACACCGAGCAATACCAAAAGCCCCTTGTCAATCCGGCCCGTCATGGTGCCGTCAGCGGTGACGGACGCCGAACTGACGCGTGTTACAACTGCGCGCAAAACTCATCTGTCCTTTCCTCAGCCGTCACCACGTTTAATTTCAATGACTCCCGGCACAGTCGCCAGGCGCGCGATGGCCGTATTCAAATCGTCACGGTTTTTAACCTCGATGACAATTGACACCGTCGTGACATCACCGACATCCTTGGCCGCTATCGACGTCATCTTAATTTTCAGGGCGTTTAAAATCGTCGTCACGTCGAGGACAACGCCGCTGCGCTCCCTGACAACTAAATAAAGCACTGTTGAGTAGACGTCCGTCTCCGCGTTGGCCCAAGCGACGCGTACCCAGCGCCCGGACTCGTCCGGCTCTTCGATCGATTTAAGATAATTTTTGCAGTCCTTGCGGTGCACGGACACGCCGAAGCCGCGCGTGATAAAGCCGATGGCCTCGTCGCCGGGGACTGGCGCACAGCACCGCGCGAACTTGACAAGGCAGTTGTCGATACCCTCCACAAGGATGCCGTGAATCGGTTTGAGCTTTTTATCCGGCCGCGCCTCAAACGATAAAAGGTCTGACTCATCCTTTTTCTTGATGCGGTCCATTGTGCGCAGCTCGTCCCGAATCCGGTTGACCGCCTTTTGCGATGTGATGCCCCCGTAGCCGATGGCGGCGTACAGCTCGTCAAGAGATGCGAAAGAAAGCTTTTTAAGAAGCTTCGGCAGCACATCCTCACGCATGATATCCGCCATGGGCAGCGCCACGCGCTTGAGCTCGGACTCGAAGGCCATTTTGCCGTGCGCAATATTCTCTTCGCGCTTTTCTTTTTTAAACCACTGGCGGATTTTGTTTCGCGCTTCCGGGCTTTTGACGATGTTCAGCCAGTCACGGCTTGGCCCTTTGGAGGAATTGGAGGTCAGCACCTCAACAATATCGCCATTTGCGAGGATGTGGTTATAGGGCACAATGCGCCCGTTGACAATGGCCCCCGTCATCCTGTTGCCGACAGCCGAGTGGATATTATACGCAAAGTCAATCGGCGTTGCGCCTGCGGGCAGGTTAATAACGTCGCCGCGCGGCGTGAAGACGAAGACCTCGTCTGAAAACATATCAATCTTCAGTTCCTGAAAGAAGTCCTGCGCATCGGTATCCTGCTGTGTTTCTAAAAGGCGCCTGATCCAGGCGAATTTCTCTTCATCGGCATTCTTACCACTGATACCCTGCTTATACTTCCAGTGGGCGGCGATACCATATTCCGCCGTGTGGTGCATTTCCCATGTGCGGATCTGAACCTCAAACGGAATGCCTTCGCTGCCGAGGACCGTTGTGTGAAGGCTTTGATACATGTTTGGCTTCGGCGTGCCGATATAATCTTTAAAATGGCCGGGAATCGGGCGGAACATTTCGTGAATATAACCGAGAACGTTGTAGCAATCGGCAATATCGCCGACGATGACACGGAAGGCGTAAAGGTCCAGCACTTCCGAGAGCGTTTTGTTCTGGCTGTACATTTTGCGATAGATGCTGTAAATATGCTTAATGCGCCCGTAAACGTCACAAGAAATGCCGTTTTCATGGAGGCGGTCGGCAATTCTTTGCTGAATGGACTGAATAAACGTCTCATTTGAAATACGGATGCGGCGCAAGCCTTCCTCAATCTCCGCATAACCGATGGGATCGAGGTAATAAATTGACCGGTCTTCAAGCTCCCACTTGATTTTCTGCATACCAAGGCGGTGTGCGAGCGGCGCGTATATCTCCATTGTTTCAAGGGCTTTTTCTTTTTGTTTGTCCGCCGTCTGATATTCCATCGTGCGCATATTATGCAGCCGGTCGGCCATTTTGATCAGGATAACCCGGATATCCTTGGCCATCGCCAGAAGCATTTTGCGCAGATTTTCCATCTGCTCTTCTTCCTTGCTCGTATACGTCACGCGGGAGAGCTTTGTGACGCCCTCGACGATGTCGGCAACACTCGCGCCGAAGCGCTTTGCAATCTCCTCATGTGTGACACCGGTATCCTCGATACAGTCATGGAGAAGCGCTGCGATAATTGCCTCTTCGTCAAGGCCCATTTCGGCAATGATCGCGGCGGCAGCCAGCGGATGGGAGATATAAGGTGTGCCGTCCTTGCGATGCTGCTCCTGATGGGCATTTTGGGCAAAATCATAAGCAGCCCGGATGCGCGCCAAATCGGCAGCCGGGTTATTTTCCCTGATAATCGACTCAAAATGCCGATATTTTTCTTCGAGTTCTTCCATCATTAGCCCAACTCCATATGCGGCCGGATATCGAGAACATGCAGCTGAACACTCCGCATGGCGCGGTATTCATTAACCTGCGCCTCAAAAGCGAGATCAACAAGCGCCCCACGGCTGACACCCAGATCATCGGCCGACGTGCCGAAAAGAATACAGTCAAAGACCTTGCCGTTTTTCAAAACACGCATTTTCGTATGCTTGCCGCCGCCGACAGGCGTTACCGACGTTAATGTTGCCGCCCGCAGGCAGAGAATCGGCATCAAAAACCCGTTGCCAAATGGCTCAAAGCGCTCGAGTGCCGTGATATTTTCAAGTGACAAAAGCTCAGGCTTGACAACCTCAAAATCAATAAAAAGCGCCGGGACGCCTGGCTTCGTCACCATTTGGCTGTATATAGCCAGCAATCTCTCGCGAAACGCGTCAATATTTTCTTCGGCAATCGTGAGCCCAGCAGCCATTTCGTGGCCGCCGTAGTTTTCCAACAGGTCGCTGCAGCTTTCTAGCGCTGCATACATGCAAAATCTGCCGATGCTGCGGCAGGAGCCGCGGCCCATCCCGTCATCATCAACGCTGATCATGATGGTTGGATAAAAAAACTGCTCGGCAATCCGTGCCGCCACGATGCCCATAACACCCTGATACCAGCCCCTGTTTGCCAGAACCACAGGGCCGACAGGGCGAGTTGCCGCCAGCGCCGCCTGCGCCTGTTCAAAAATATCCGCTTCAAGCTGCCGTCGTTCACTGTTGAGGCCCGTCAATTCCGATGCCAACCGATCGGCCTCGTCTTCATTCTCCGTCAGCAGCAAATCGACGGTCAAAGACGTCCGCCCCATTCGACCGGCCGCGTTCAAGCGCGGTGCCAAATTATAGCCAATCATCGACACGCTGACGGTACGGCTTTCCAAGCCGGCCTCCCGCATCAAGCGCCGCAGGCCTGGTCGTGTTTTTTTGTTCAGTGCCATCATACCACGCCGGATTAACACGCGGTTTTCACCGACAACGGGCATCACGTCGGCAATCGTACCGATGGCCACAAGATCGCCGTATGCCTCAAGCAGATGTTCCATGCTCCGGCTTTTTTCCAGCGCACAGACGAGCATAAAGGCAACGCCGACACCTGCAAGTGATTTATTGGGAGACGGGCAGTCCTGCCGCTTGGGGTCAACGACGGCAACAGCCTGAGGCATCTCGCTTTGGCAGGCATGATGATCTGTAATGATGAGGTCAAGCCCGATTGAGCGGGCGTAGTCGGCTTCGCGGCAGGCCGTAATGCCGCAATCGACCGTAATAACAAGCGTCACGCCGCGCGCAGCCAGCGCGTCCAGCGCGGCGGCGTTCAAGCCGTAGCCCTCGTCCATGCGGCCGGGAATATAAATTTCAGCCTCAACGCCCTTTGCACGGAAATAGCTGGCCAAAAGGCAGCTGGACGTCATACCGTCAACATCGTAGTCGCCATAAATCGCGACATGCTCGCTGTTATCAATAGCCTTTTGAATCCGATCAACGGCGCGGTCCATATCCTTGAGGAGAAACGGGTCTGCAATCAGGCTGAAGTCATCGCACTGGAATACCTCAGCCTCTTCGGTCGTCGTGATCCCGCGGGATACGAGGGTGACGGCGACAAGCGGGTTTAAACCGCTTCGAGTCATACGGGCGGCGACCGCTCTGTCGTACCCTTTTATCTCCCACTTTTCGAATTTCATCATAAACCACGAACCATTCCCGTTTGTATCTTTCAACTATATCAAAATATGACATTTTAAACAATAGAATTCTTAACGGTTTTACAGCTGTTTTTCACATTTCACTCTAAGAATCTGTTAAAAAACAGGCAAAATGCCGACGCTCAAGCACCCGTCCAATCAAGCACCCATATTGTACGCCCTGTTTGTCTGTGTTATAGTAAGGGCAACGAGCATAAATTTTGACGGAGGACGTCGGACATGGCTGAAATCACACCGATGATGCGGCAGTATTTTGATATAAAAGAGCAAAATAACGACTGCATCCTCTTTTTCCGTCTTGGCGATTTTTATGAAATGTTTGGGGACGATGCGCTGACAGCGTCGAAAGAGCTCGATTTAACACTTACCTCCCGTGACAGACGGACGGAAGACCCCGACGAGCGGATCCCGATGTGCGGCGTCCCCTATCACTCGGCGGAGGCATACATCGCGCGTCTCGTCGCCAAGGGGTATAAAATCGCCATTTGTGAGCAGATGGAAGACACTGCGCTTGCCAAAGGGCTCGTCGACAGGGATATTGTCCGCATCATCACACCGGGGACGCTGATTGAAACGTCCATGCTGGACGAAGGGCGGTCAAATTATCTGTGCGCCGTCTGTGCGCTGCACGCTGAAAACGCCGTCTGTTATGCCGATGTGTCTACCGGTGAAATCGGTGTTTCGTTCTTTAGCGGCAGTGACACTGCCCACGTGCTCAATGAACTGAGCGCCTTTTCACCGGCCGAGGCCGTTTTAAACGTCGGCGCTTATGATAACAGCGATATTTTAAGCCTCTTGACTGATAAGCTTGGCTGCCTGGTGCAGCAGAGTGAAGCCCGATTTGATTTTATGCAGGCGGCTATGCGCCTTTGCGCACAGTTTGACGTGTCCAGTCCTGACGAGCTTGGTCTTGGCGGCAGCAGTGCCGCTGTCAGCGCCGTCGGTGCTTTGCTGTCGTATATGACGGACACGCAGAAAACAGACCTCTCCCACCTGAACACCTTACGTGTGAACACCGCCGGCAAATTTATGGAGCTCGATCTTCAGACCATCAGAAGCCTCGAACTTGTCGCGTCACAGAAGACCGGCGAAAAGCGCGGCAGCCTCCTTTGGGTGCTTGACAGAACAAAAACGCCGATGGGTCGGCGTCTCCTCCGTGCTTGGGTTCTCCGCCCGCTTTTGCACACGGCGGAAATCAAACGGCGCCAGGCCGCCGTTTGCGAATTGTTTTCAGATACCGTTACCCGCTCGGAACTTTTGAATATCCTGCGCGATGTGGGCGATATGGAGCGCCTTGTCGGCAGAATCGCGTACGGCAGCGCAGGCTGCCGGGATTTAAAGGCGCTGGAATCAGCCCTCCGGCACCTGCCGTCTATCCTGTCGCTTTTGGCACCCATGCACACACCGCTTTTAGCGGAGCTTCGAAAAATAGATGACTTGGCCGATATTGAAAGACGCATCCGGGAAACGATAGAAGACGATCCGCCGTTTTCCGTCCGTGAAGGCGGTTTTATCCGGCGGGGCGTCAGTGAGGACGTTGACTATCTGCGCGGGCTATTAAAGGACAGCACGGGCGCGATGGCCGCCATTGAAGCCAAAGAACGGGCGCGAACCGGCAAAAAGCTCAAGGTCGGTTACAACAAGGTCTTCGGCTATTACATTGAAATCCCGCGCTCAGCCTCCGACAATGTCCCAGATGATTACATCCGAAAACAAACACTCACAAGCTGCGAGCGCTTTATCACGCAAGAGCTCAAAGAGCTTGAAACGGCGCTTTTAACGGCGAAGGATAAGCTATCCGCTCTCGAATACGCTCTTTTCGAAGACTTGAGAACAACCGTTGCCAAGGAGGTCGGGCGCCTTCAAGCCGCGTCTTTTACCGTCGCCGCCGTTGACGTTTTGTGTGCGCTCGCGGACGTGGCCGTTAAAAATAATTACTGCATGCCGGAGACAGACGTTTCCGGTGTGGTAAACATTCAAGACGGCCGTCATCCCGTCGTTGAGAAGATGCAGACGGAAACACTTTTCGTGCCCAATGATACGCATCTCGATACGGATAACGCCCGAACGCTGATTATCACGGGCCCGAATATGGCTGGTAAATCGACATACATGCGCCAGACAGCCCTCATCGTTTTAATGGCGCAAATCGGCTCTTTTGTACCCGCCAAAAGCGCCCGTCTCGGGCTTGTTGACCGTGTATTCACGCGCATCGGTGCCTCGGACGATCTCGCGTCCGGTAAGTCGACCTTCATGGTGGAGATGACGGAGGTCGCCGAGATCTTAAAGGCAGCGACAAGCCGAAGCCTTCTCATTTTAGATGAAATCGGACGCGGTACGTCCACGTATGACGGGATGTCAATCGCCCGAGCCGTTTTAGAACACTGCGCCGACAAGAAAAAGCTCGGCGCAAAAACGCTTTTTTCAACGCATTACCATGAGCTGACGGTTCTGGAAAATGAGACGCCCGGCGTTAAAAACTACAACATATCGGCCAAAAAACGCGGTGGGGACATCATCTTTTTGCGAAAAATCGTCCCCGGCGGCGCGGACGACAGCTATGGCATCGAAGTCGCCGGGCTTGCCGGTGTCCCGGAGAGCATCATCCGCCGCGCCAAAACCGTCCTGTCCGACTTGGAGGCACAAAACGGTACGAAGACGCAAAGCCCCGTTTCAGCAAACGACGATCAGCTGTCACTATTGGATATGGCAGGCAGCCAAATTGCCCAGTCACTGAAAAAGACCGATTTAAACACGCTGACACCGCTTGAGGCGCTCAATCTCCTGTATGAACTGAAAAAAAATCTATGACGGCTGTCAAAAGGATGATATGGTGAAGCAGCAGTTTGTATCCCCGATGTCGACATCCGAACGCGTGCTCGGTCTTGGATATATCCCCATTCACGTCTTCTTTTTGCCGTGGCTTCTCAATTACGCCTACTCCAATGTTCTGCGCAATATGAACGTTGTCCTGACCGGGCCGAGTATTGACCTCATTTACTATATTGTCAGCTTCCTTTTTATACTGTTTTTTCTCTTCCATTTTATGAAAGCGTCTTTTTTTGCCTTTCTGGACGATTTTTTAAAGGGGCTTTTTTCGGCAGCTGTCGGCATTTTGTTCAGCTTTATCCTCATGGGCCTAATCTCTCTGCTGCTGATTGTTTTTAACTTGGAGGGCGCAAACCCCAACACGGCGCAGGTCATCAGCCAGACGCGCCAGAACGCCGGAACCATTATACTCATTGCCGTTGTCCTCGCCCCGATCGTGGAGGAGACGCTTTTTCGCGGCGCGCTTTTCGGCACGCTGCTGGAAAAAAACAGACTGCTCGCCTATATCATTTCCGCACTTTTATTTGCAGTCTATCATCTGTGGCAATACGTCTATACAACAGGCTTTGACTGGAAGATGCTTTTATATGTTCTGGAGTATCTGCCGCCAGCTCTTGCCCTGTGCTGGTGTTATGAGCGCACCGGCAGCGTCTGGCCGCCTGTTTTACTGCACGCAGCCATGAACCTCGTCTCAGCGCTGATCCTGCTTGGTTAACGTATCCGATCAGCAGTATTAATAAGCACATAAAAAGATTCTTCGTTTCGCAGCAGAAACGAAGAATCTTATTATTATTTATAGTCACGGCTAACAGCCGTTTTTTCTGTCTTCATCCTTATGCGTAAAAAGTATGATTACCGATGGTCATCGCATAAGGTCTCGTTTTGGCGGCCCAGCAATTCTTGGTGCTGGCGAAGTAGAGCGCATTACCCGCTGTATTCCCGCCATCCAGAACAATTTTTGCCGCGATGATGCTCTCTGCCGACGGCGTGTTATAGATCGCACCGGAATATGCCGGCGTGAACTGGACGCCATTGCGTCTGTCGAAGATAACATCATGGATGGTGTTCGGGAATTTTGAAGAGGCAACGCGGTTCATAATGACGCCGCCAACGGCGATTTTTCCCGTCATGCTTTCGCCTCGCGCTTCCGCGTTGATAATGCGGGAGAGCCATTTCAGGTCGGTCTCGTCATAGAATTCGCTGCCGGGCTTAATCGCGCCGGTGCCTTTCGTGATAAAGACAGCCTGTGTTGCCGCATCCCAGGAGACTGTTGCGTCAAAGGCCTTGGCGAGAACGCGAACTGGTGCCATCAAACTGTTGCTGATGACAAAACAGCCCTTTGGCACAAAGAGGTATCTGCCGTTTGCTTCTAGATAAATGCTGCCCGCCGTCGCTTTTAATGTGAGGCCGGGTGCTGTGACGGTGGCGGTGCCACTGTCCCAAGTGACGCTGTCTGCACCCATTGCCTCAGAGAAGGCGCGGACGGAGACATATGTTGTGGAACCGACGACAAAGGGGTCTGTGCCAAGCTGGGTCGGCTGCCCGTCAATGTAGAAGGCGGCGCGCTCCGGCTGTGTGTCGGGCGTTATAACTTCCGCCGACGCCAGTGACATGGATGTCAGAAGTGTCAGAATCAGAATGCCAGACACGAGTAAGTGCTTTTTCATGATAATTACTTTCCTTTCGTTTTTACCAGGCGCCGAGAGGAAGTGGACGGCACCTGATATCCATGCCCGGCGCAAATGAGCGCCGTCACAGAGGCTGACTGTTATGCACACGGGATTTTTAGATTTCAGCTTTCGCCGAGATCCCGTTTGTGCCGTTTATCATCAAAAACATCTCAAGACGTTTTGATTACACAAGTGAAATTATATTGACCGAGCCGTTTTCTTTAAAATAATCGGCTTCTCTCCGATGGCAGGAGAACAGAAGAATTTGCCGCTCGTTTGACAGCCCAAGGAGATAGTCGAGGGCAAGTGCCGCGCGCCGGTCGTCAAAGTTTGACAGCGCGTCGTCAAGAATCAGCGGCGCGGTCTTGCCGCTTGGCATTATCAGTGCACTGACGGCAAGGCGGAGCGCTAAGTAAATCTGATCTGCCGTCCCGGCGCTCAGCGCCAGAACATTGCGGCTGACTGCTTCATCGGCCGTTCTGGCCGACGCATCAAGCGCCCGGTCAAAGGCCAGCTTTTCATACCGCCCGGCCGTCAGCTTGCTGATGATCGCGCCGGCCGTTTCGCTCAAAAGCGGCGAAAAGCGTGTCTGCAGCTCGGCGTTAGCGCGATGGAGCGTCTCAACGGCGAGCGTCAGGGCTTCATATTGCGCCCGCTGTTCCGAAAGTGCCGACTCGGCCGCAATTTTTTCACTCCCCAGGATCAAAGGGTCTCCGAAGGCACGCGTTTCGCCGAGCATCATGTTATAGCGGTTTGTGAGGTCTGATAAACGCTGAGAGACGATCTGGAGTTCATTCTGCAGGGCCTGTCGGGAGTGCTCGGGTTTTGCCATACCATCTATGAGGGGGGCGGCCTCTCCCGCCGCGCGGTCGACGGCCAGCGTTTCAACAACACCTTGCGCGGCGTGCCAAGCAGACTCTGCGGCACTGCGCTTTAATAAAAGCGCTTCAACGGCTGCCAGCGTCGCCTCCGCGTTGTCAATAGCAGCGTCCGGCGACAGGGCACGAAGTGATTTTATAAGGCTTTCACGCACTGCGCTCAAAGAAGCCTCGGACGCTTGTATGGATTTCTCGGCGGCTATAACGTCTCCTTGTGCCTCTTGGCACCATTTGACCGTTTCGTTATAGCGGATAAATTTGCTTTGGAGTTCCGAAGCTGATTGGACGCCGTAAGGCGCGAGGAGAGCCCGTCGTTTTTTCTTCAGCCCATTTTCATGGACAAAGAGCCAAATGAGCAAAATGACGCCGATAAGCCCCGCCAGAGCGGCTGCCCATCGCAGGGGGCCGAGAAGAAAAACCGCAAGGAGTGCGCCTACCACTGTCAGAAGCCCCAGCAGCATAACGCCAAGGCGTCGCGCGGCAGTATGACGCAAGGCTCGTTCTAAAGCCACGACCACGTCGATATCGGCAGTACCGCCATGTGTGTTAAATGGGCCTTTTCGGCATTCTGCCTCAGCGGCAGTCAAGTGGGCCCGCGCTTCATCAAGTCGCAGCCGGTCGTTTTCCGCTACAGCTTTTAATGCTTCGAGGGCTTTTAAATCGCCGCGGACGGCGGCAATCGCTTCCGCCGGGGCTGGTCCGGCGCCACTGAGCGCCCGAGTACTGTCATCAAAGGCCGCTTTGGCGCTTTTGCTCTTTTCCGTTGCCTGTCGAAGGGCCTGAGACGCGTCAAAATCATCCCATGCTTTTAGGGCATTCTTGAAAGCGGTCTGCCGTTTTTGAAGGTTTTCGGCCTCAAGGCGCGCGTCGGCGGCACGTTCCAGATTTTCTTCAATCCGGGAGAGGCTTTTGTCGAGCGCCGATATCGTCTCTTCAAGGGCCGGTATAGTACCGGATTTATTAAAACGGCGTTTCCGCAGCCATTGGCGCAAGCGTTCGTCACTTTCGCTGAAGGAATCTGTCTCGTCGCCGGTTGTGACAAGGGCCGAAATGCGCTTTTCAAGCTCCGGCGTCTGGCCGATGTGCATACCAGCCTGTGAAATAAATGCGCTGCGCTCGAAGACGGCTTCGCCGACGCCTGTCAGCGTCTCCCCGGCCGTATCGGGAAAAAGGCCGGGAAACGACTCGTTTGTTCCCGTAAAAACAGCCGAAAAGTCTTTCATCGGGAGTCTGCCGCTTGACGTGCGTTGAATGGTGACGGCCCGGCCGTCAATCTCAAGTTCCATCGTCCCTTCCATAGCTGTGCCGCTCCAGGGGCGGTAGCGCGTCTTGTCAGAGAGATATCCCGCCTTATCGCGGTCGGCCGTTTTCAGGCCGTATAGCATCGTCCGGATAAAAGCGCACCATGTGGATTTGCCGGATTCGTTCGGCGCGTAAATGATATTCAGCCCGTCTTCTAAAAGAAGCGTTTTATTCTGTAAAAGCCCAAACGAGGCGGATAATCGTTTGATAATCATACCGGCTCCTCCCCGTTATTGAGGGCTGATATGCCATAGCGCAAAGCACGCAAGATGGTATCTTTGGCCTGTTCGTCGGCGGCATCATAAGCATTTTTGAGTTCCCGCAGGAAAATACCGCGCAGGGTATCGTCCCCCGCCGAGGCCCAGATGTCGCGGGCGGGTTTTGTCATATTTTTTATCGTCAGGTCAAAAAACCGATCAGCCAATTGGCTTTTGAGCGTCGCCGGATTAATTATCCTGTCTGTTGTGCCGGTCAGGATCAGCTTGTATATATCGCGGCTTGTCTCATTCGGCAAAGCGCTAATAACGGCTTCTTCGGTGTCAAGCGCCCCTGTGAGGTCAACTGTTTGGATTTTATAGGCTCTGCCGCCGAGCGGTTTGAATCTGAGATTGCAGCCGTCTTTTGACACGCTGCCGAGAATGACGCCTTTTTCTCCCGTCTCATCAAAGCCTCTGCCCTCCGGGCAGCCTGGATAGGCGTATGTTGTTTTTCCGGCCGTCTGAAAGCCGCTGAAAAAGTGGATATGACCGAGCGCAAGATAATCAAGATTCGATGCGGCAATTTCCGCCTCGCGGATCGGGTTATACATATCACCCGCCGTATCGCCGTGCAGAGTCATAATATTTAAATAACCACTGTCCGGTGCTGAGAAGCCGCTCAAAAGCGGCCTGCTGCACGTATCATTAAATCCGGCGCCCCAGACGCGGCAGCCGAGCTCCGGCAGGTCGACAAAGCGGATCAGCGGCGACGTAAAGATGTGGACGTTGTCCGGGAATCGGACGTAGGCATAAGGCGATTTGGGGCAGTAATAGTCATGATTGCCCGGCGCGATAAAAACGTGCGCCTTCATGCGGGAGAATGCCTGCTGCAGAACCTCCTGCGTTTCATAGTAGGAGTTCGCGCTGTCCAACAGGTCGCCCGATAACAGCACGAGCGACACGCCCTCCTCTTCTGTAAGATCTGCTATCTTGTCAAGGAGCGTGCGCTGCTCGCGACGCCTGCGCGCCGCCATCTCGTCTGTGAGCGCTTCGAAGGGTGAATCCATATGAAGGTCGGCGGCATGCAGAATCTTGACAGGCATCTCGTCACCTCATAAACGGTAACAATAAGTTACAAATTTTCGTTTCTTCGAGCTATTATAGAGCAATTGATTACAAAAAGAAACACTAATTTTGCCTCTCATCCTAAAGTTTGGTAGGTTTGACGCAAACAATGTGCTAAACGCTCTGATATTCCCCCGCCATTTTGTCTAATATATATAAATAAAATGGCCGTTTTTACGGTACCGTCGTGGCCCTTTCCTGTGGCCCGTCCGTTTTTAAACCACGAATTTTGGCACTAATTCTCTAAAAATACGGCTTTTTGCGGTACAATTTTACATCGTAATTGAAACGCCCGCTCAAAAGGGCGGGCGCTTAGAACGTGTCGTTTTTTTAAAGCGCGTTACGCTGACGCGCCGGTGCTGGCATATAGCTTATACAGGTATTTAAAGTCGGGCCTTCCGGCTGCATCCTGAAGTGATGCGTCGCGGTCGGCATCCTCCCGCCTGTTTTCATTAAGCGCATCGATAATCGTGTCGGCGTCATATTTGCCAATGCCGTGGCCGAAGTAGAGCCCGCCGCCCAAGTCGATAACGTTTTCACCTTGCCACTCCGGTGTCTTGGGGTCGACGTCTGGGTTTGAAAAATAACGGCGGTCACCCGGAAAATAGTCTTTCTCCCGGTGCATCGCGCCCGTCTCGCGCAGTGCGGCGCTTAAGTCGTGCCAGTTCATCAGCGTGATGTTTTTAAAAGTTTTATTAAACGCCTCCGGCCCGAAAACTTCCGCCAGCGCTTTATAATAGATGATCTGGATGGCCGTGGCACACTCTGTTCCATAGTCCTGCCCGTTTTTGTAAATATCCGTGATGGCATCATACGGCTTAACGCCGCTCTTCAGTTCAAAGCCGCCGTCTCCGCGCCGTCTCCAGAAGGCCGGATTAGCTTTTGATTCTCTGAAAACTTCAAAGTCCATGCCGCTTCTGCCGAGGTCTTCAGCCGCCGTGATGATTTCGTGTCGCATCCGCAGCTCAAATTTCAGCTGCTCAATCGTGTCATAGTCATATGTCTCCGCGCTGGACAACATGGTGTTGAGGATATGACGTTCTGTACTGCCTTCGGGGTAGGCGTTCACAAAAGGTCCATCGAGCGGTTTGTGATCAATCGTTATCATCAAATCGCCTCCATCCGCTCTCCGGCGGCAATGACCTGCTCGGCCGTCTCTTTTTGCAGCCATACATCCCATAAACGCGTATCGCGACCGCGCAGCTGATAAGAGTAATCCGTCAGAATCTGCTGCTCGTCATCGTTCGCCTCTCTATAACGGCTCAGGCAGGCACGCTCCGCCGTACTCAGCGGCTCCAGTGGTGCCCTGTACCGAGGGGAAATTTCTTTATTTAGATATTTTGCTTCTCTGTCACACCGTAGATGGACTGGGTTTGTGATCTGCTGCAGATGCTCTCCCGTCAAATAGAGGTACGGTCCGTTTTCTCGGATCCAGTCGGTAACGCGCCTGTGCAGTGCTCGTTTGTCCTCCCCGGGGTCGGCCGCCTCAACGTGTAAAAGCTTTTGCGCCAGCGCCGCGTCCTTCGGGTTTGAGGAAAGCAAATTGTCGGCGATATGTAGCAGCGTTGCGGTATCCAGCGTTTGAAAAAAGCTCCAAACGAGGTCGTGTATGAGAAGCCCTTGTCTGTTACGGCGGAATATAAGGTCGGCAACCAGCGGCAGCGCAGTCTTATCATCAAATTTGATAATAAGAAGCGCCGCTGCGTAGTCGATAACAGCGTCAAACTCGTTTCTAAGGATAGGGTCTGTCGGCTCGTTTTTGCCTGTCTCAAGTATCCAGCGCAGTGTTAAAGCAAGTGCGTCTTCATCAGCCGCATCCGGCGCCATTCTCGGCCCAGGAAGGTTTTTTATTTTATCGGCGCAAAGCCCATAGGCAATCGCGTTGCGCCCGTTCAAATCACCGCTCATATCGTGCGCGGCAACATCGCGCAGCAAGAGGAAAAAAACCGGGAAAAGAAGGCTGTCGTCATCGAGCTGATTCAGCGCCTCCTGCTTATCATGTCTAACAGTGTCATTAAAAACGCGCCGGAGCAGATGAGGCCCGCCCGTCTGATAAGCCTTATTCAAATAGTTAAAGTTGTGGGTGCGCATAAAACTCCTGTTCTCCTTCAAATGCCGAATTAAAGTATCGGTTTAACATATATTATTGAGAACAGTCAGTTTTGTTGCAGATACCTCTTGTCTGATGTTGCAGATGCCTCTTGTCCAATATGGTGCGACCACCCCCGAACTTTTTGTTGATTTTGCCTCACCAGCCTTGACATTATGGATCGATTGTGTTAGTATTGAATTCACCTCTTCCAAAAGTGAATATCGCGGAGTGGAGCAGTCCGGTAGCTCGTCGGGCTCATAACCCGAAGGTCGTAGGTTCAAATCCTGCCTCCGCAACCAAATAAAAACCCTGTAATCGCAATGATTACAGGGTTTTTATTTGGTTGCACTTTATCGTCAACAATTTGCCTTTGGTGCTTATTTGGTGCTTGTTCACTTAAAAATCAATGAAAATGCAAGAATTATGCAGTAGTCCTGATTTCTATCATATCTGATAATGCGATAAAGTCCTCCTTGCAGCTTCTAACTTTACCCATATGCCCAATGTTGATTTCGGGTGTTTCTAGTTTATAAATCGGTTTACTATATCTTTGCGCCGCAGGTACTAAACTATGGTAGTTTTTAATTGAACGGAGCGCATAATCACTTCCTTCAACAACTAGCTCTTTTGGGAACTTTTTTATTATTTGATTTTCTATCTCGCTTTTAAATTGTAAGTTCCAATAATTAAACGCTTGAGTCGGATTTCCGCGGCTTATATTAAACCTTTGAGGTATATATCCTATAAATTTTGGGGTACCTTTTTGAATAGATAACTCGAGCTTTTCAGGTAAACGCGTTTGCACAACGCCCCATTCATCATGCCATTTCGAGATATTATTACTTACAGTTTTGATTGCCATCAAAGAAAATAAATCCGGCGCAACAGGTAACGCAAAGTAATCACATGATAAAAGCAACGACCTATTCAATGGCCCTATATTTGGTCCAAGATCAAAAAGAACATAGTCAATATTATCAAATTCCGCTAGTTGCTCAACGAGTCTATGTATCGCGCCATGTACTCTGAATCCCCTTTCATAGCCAGCAAAACATTCTGTCCAAGCTGTCGATAACTGAGCCTCGTATTCAGCAATACCAATATGTCCGGGTAATAAATATAGATTTTCCGAAATCTCTATGGGGTTTATCGCAACATTAATGTCACCCGAACCCGTAATAACCCCTTCTAACGCTTTGTATATAGTTTTTGTATCATGAGCGTAAACTTTTTCTAAGTGCTCTTTATTAAGGCACATGGAGGTCAAGTTACATTGGGCATCTGCGTCAACCAATAATACTTTTTTACTTTTATCCGCAAGAATATGTCCCAAATTATATGTGAGTGTGGTTTTTCCTACGCCGCCTTTGTGATTAAATATACATAAACTTTTCATTGTCCATCTCCTTAAATAAAGTTAAATATATGATATTCTTTTTATTTTACGTGCGCAACATTCTTTTACAAATAATAGCAATATTCGCGGGAGCCAATACACCGGCTCCCGCTTACTTTTAAACGTTCATATTGATTATTTTTATCCAAGTTTGCCCACATTACTCGATGTCGGCGCCAGAATATTCTCGAGGACATCGGCCGCGGCCGCGTCGGCCGACTGGAGCGCATGAGCGTAGATCTTTGTCGTCGTGGAGGCGTTCGCATGGCCCAGTCTGCTGGCCACCGTCGTGATCGGCAGGCGCTTAGCGATCAGCAACGTGGCGTTGGTGTGCCTGAGGCTGTGGATGCTGATCTGCGGCAGATCGCTTCGGGCTACGAAGTCGTGAAACCACCCGGTCAGCGTGTCCGGGTGCATCGGTTTCCCATCCCAAGCGGTGAATAGCCGGTTGCTTTGCTGCCACCGATCCCCCAGCTGAATACGCTGCTCAGCCTGCCATACTCTGAAATCCTCGAGAGCTTGGAACGCAGGCGACGACACCTTGATCGCCCGCTCGGAGGTGATGTTCTTTGTGTCGTCCTCAAATATCCCTTTATCGGGTAGGTACAGGGAGCTACGCCGTACATGAATGACCTCGTTCTTAAAGTCGATGTCCGGCCATTCCAGTCCGAGCAGCTCGCCCCGCCGGAAGCCTGTATAAAGCAGGATCTGGATCGCGGTGCGGTACTGGATGTCCTCGGCCTCAAGCAGTTTCAGCATCCGGGAGGCCTCGGTCTCGTCCAAATAGCGAGGGGTGCTTTTATCGACCTTGGGCGGCTTCACCCGCTCGCAGGGGTTGGAGAAAATAACCTGCCACTGCACGGCCGTCGCAAGGATCGAGGAGATCAGCCGGTGATGGTGTAGGATGGTCTTGGCCGATAGGGTGCCCTCCTCTTCGGTTGGCTTAAATAGCTGAGTCATCGGCAGCTCGAGCGCCTTGCTTATATTCTCGGCGCTTGTGCGTGCCACGTTCCGTTCCTGCGTGACAGAGTTGAGCACGGCCATGCTGACGCCTGACGTCGGGGCGAATCTGGCCTTGGTCATCTTCCGCTCTTGGAGCAGCGCCTTGAAATCGACTATACAGTGGTATCTTACATCGCTTCGAATCCCGGCCTCGGCCAGATTATCGTAGAACGAGAGAAGTAGGTGTGGCTGGATCTTGTCGAGCCGGAGGTGACCGAGCACGGCGTTAATCCGCGGCATCATGGCTTTATACCGAGCCAATGTTTTCGCCCGGAGCTGCTTATTGGCATAGTCCACGAACCACTGATCAGCAAAGTCAGCAAAGCGCATTGAACCTTCAAGCACCTGCCCGCTCCGGCAGCGTTCCTCAAAAAGCACCTTCTGGCGCTCCAGCTCCTTTGCCTCCTGCTTCGGTGTCATGCCCGGGTCTGGCGTCCATGTGGTGTGTCGTCGGAGCTGCTTGCCATTAAGGTCATATCCGCACGAGGACGTGACCTTGTAGCTGTCTCCACGCTTAACAGCTGTCGCCATCGTCTGCACCTCTTTGATCTATAATCGCTAAGTTGTCATACTTTGTTCCGTCTGTTGTGGACGGGGCCTTTTTCGTAAAGGGGCCTCGTTTTCGGGGACGCCCAACCTTCGAACTCGGTGTTGGATCGAATCTGTATCTAATATCTCGGTAGACGGCCTCGAGTGACATGCTGACATTTTCCCATTTTAATCGGTCAACGTAAGCCATAAAATCTCGATGCGTCATTTGTTGGGCCATTCTCACAAGAATGTTTGATAATGGATCGGGAAACCCTTCGGGATCAGTGAAGGAATTGACCCCATATTCTCTCATCGCGTCGAGAAAGTCGGACACACTGGGGGAGGAAAGAATCCAATCAATCACCTCAAGCTGTTCGGGGCTACACTCCTTCAGAAATTTAATTGAACTATCAGAGAGTGGGATCTGCTCCGCCACTGCCGCGGTGACCGTGGTCTCGTAATCTGTGATCCCAATAAGATAATCAGACGTGACGCCGAAATACTTGACAAGTTTTATAATCGTCTCAATCCGTGGCTCCCGTCCGTTCCGTTCATAGGCAGCCAGAGTGTTCGGATTGATCCCAAAGGCGGGGTCGGCTGAGATCTGTTCCTGAGTCATGCCCCGGAGTTCCCTCTGGCGCTTGATTCTATCGCCAATCATTTATCCGCGCCTCCTTTCATTTTCTCAATGTTAGCATGCAATCGTGCGATGTGCAAGAATAAATTAAACAATGATAAAAAAATTATAAAAATAATACAGAAACTGTTGACATTGTTATCGTCGTAGTTTATTATTGTGCCAAAGGATACGCGGATTATAATAATACGAAATGCACGAATAATGACCAGCGTGGTCGACAGAAACATAAGACGGACGTCATGATTCCGGTCCAGAAGGGAGATAAAGTGCGAAATATAGAAACGAAAGGAGCACATATGAAACAGAACCAGAACGTAGCAACTAATCACCAACCGCGCACTAATGAAGCCTTCTTAAAGGCTGTCAGCATGAACGATTCTAAAACACGAGATATTAGCGCAGAAGCCGAATCTATCGACGCATTTCAGAACGCGTATACTGATCGGTTATTCCAACAAATAGAACGAGTTCAACCCGGGCATTATGATTTTCGCCTCGATGAGTACAATGCTCTCTCTGAGCGTTCTTGTGATTCTTTTAGTTTAATGATTTCAGTTTTTAAACTAGGATTTATTAAAGGTCAGCGCGCTGAAAAAGCCCGTGTTAAAAAGCAGCTCGGGATTAACAATGACAAGGGGGAGGTAGCATAATGAAAATAATACGCAATATGGCGCTTGACCCTGAACGCGCTCAGCACATAGGCGGCCTATACCAAATCACCATAACTTTTGACGAAGAATCCAACGAGGAGCTTGAAAGTGCATTTTTAGACGCCCTCAATGTGTTCAGAAACAGTCAACCGGCAACGTCGATGAGTGGCCATTCTCAATCTACACTGCAATCTGTATCGACTTAAGCATCTTACAATAATCACGGCACTCGCCGGCCACACCGGCACAAAATCCCCGCTTTGCATTAGGAACGGCTCCTGAATATCAGGATGTCCGGCCTGACTTAAAGGATGCGGATCCCCTACGGGACGGGACACCAATCCGACTCGACCAAACTATACACCGGCGCCATCTTTTGGCCGCTGTTGAATGTAAAGAGCTCGAGCTGTCACCTATTGATCGCACCGGTATATGCGCGATCGAAAGGACAGCTTGAGCTCTTTTCTTTTTGCCGAGCTTTGAGCTGTCTCCAAATAAGACAGAAAGGAGCTGAAACACATGATCACAGCAAAACCCGCCTCATTAAAGATGGCACGGATCGACAAAGGTTGGAGCTGCGCTAATTTAGCCAGAGTCGCTGGGGTGACTAGCCCCACGGTAACGAGAATCGAGAAGGGACTCTCCGCCTCCCCTGAGACAGCCAAAAAATTGGCCGACGCTCTGGGCAAGACCATATCCGAGCTTTTTACCATTGGTTGCTAGGGTATCCACATGACACGAAGGAGGTGCGCTACGTGGATCGCATGCGTTTCCCGGAGCAGGCATTTGAACTAATACGTCAGGAGGATCCTGACACATCGATCACAGTGAACTATATTCGCACGCTGGCAAAGACAGGGAAAATACCTGTTGTTATGATCGGCCGACGACATCTTGTAAACGTCGACGCATTACTCAATTATCTTGCACATCCAGAGCAGCATCAATATTCAGAGATCACACCCATCGGCCGGATCCGCATGTCTCGCCCATGAGTCCGAGCCGGAGACGGGTACGATCCGTGAGGTCCGGGCATAAAACAGCCGGATCGGCAGAGAGGGGATGATATCCATGGCACAGGACAAAAAAGGCTTTGTGCTCTACTACAGCTATCGCGAGCCGCTCGCCCTTTTAAGCGACGAGGATCGCGGGCGACTGCTCATGGCCCTGCTGGACTATGGGGAGTTCGGAAAAGTTGCACATCTCGGGAGTTCTGCGGAAATGGCGTTCTCCTTCATCAAGGCCCAGATGGACAGAGACGCTACCAAGTGGGAGGAGACACGGCAGGCAAAAGTCAGAGCCGGGCAGCAGGGCGGCATTAAGAGCGGGCAATCCCGCAGAGCGTCGGCAGAAGAAGCGAAGCAAAATGAAGCAGACGAATCACTTGCTTCATTTGCTTCGGAATGTAAAGCAATGCAAGCGAATGAAGCGTAGATGTAATAGTTGCTGTAGTGGTCATAGTAATAGGAGATAAATACCCCCCCAAGCCCCCCGCCGGGGGGTTGCTAAGGGGGGCAACACCGAACAGTCGACGGACATCCAGAGGACATCCACCGGACATCCGCGTGACGTCCGCCGGACGGAAGGGGGTGAAGCAGATGGACAATATAAAGGCAGGCCAGACAATCATCAGGCCAGATAATCCCATGATCAGAGATCCAATCCCGGCAACTGTGAGCCCGCGTGAGCTCATATCCTCGCCTGATCTGCATGTCCTACCACGCGAGCGGGACAACACGTCACGAGAATATAGCTGGCCAACCCTACCAATGAACGACCGCTGAGAAGGAGTTTTATGAAAATCGTTGTTATTGCAGCAAACAAGTCTATCAGTTCCGAGATCCCAGAGCATCAGGCTGGACACGTCCTCACGCGGATCATCGGCATTCTTTCAGCGGCCAGCACTCAGGCGTCGACACAGGCCTCCCCGGGCAGCCTGCTGATCGGTGGGAAAGCCCGCGGCATGGGCAAGCAGACTACAACCCAGCGCTCAACACCCGCTGGGAAACCGGAGCAGGGGCACGCTGCTCACCGGCATACAGTGGCACCGACGTAGCCGAAAGCCGAAAAGGCCCGCGGTGGGAACTGTGACTTTTTACACCTCCGCTGCTACAAATGCGGCGCGACCAAAACATTTTACAAAAAGGATCCCATTCAATACTTTTCGTGCAGAGCGTGCGGCATCTCAACTAAACTTCCGGAGCGCCTCATGGAAATAAACACTAAAAGTGAGTGCGGATTTAAAACAGTTCACCGGTCAAATGTTATTAATGAGCAGGCGGTTATCAACTGCGTCAAGTGCGGAAAACAGATGTCTGTCCTGTACATAGGAGATAGCGGGCGCCAGCCCGATCTCAATACAACGCCGGCATCACCGGCAGAAAATTAGGGAGGTACATATGAACCACATCGACACAGGGGGCTTGAAAAATGCGGCAGCCGGATTTACCGAGGATTTGCTGACGCGGATTTGTGAGCCTGCCACCACAGGGGCCAAGGACTTCGCCACGGCCCGGGAACGCTTTGAGCGCGACCTCGCACTGCGAAGGAACGGCATCGGCCAGAGTGTCGGCAGCACGGATGCACGCCGGCAGGAAATTCAGCGCAGGAAGACCGAGCTCACCGATCAGATCGGCGTCGCCTATTCCGGGGCGGACGTCAGTACCGCGCAGAAGATCGAGGCCGAGCTCGAGGATCTGAGCCGGGAGGAATACGGTTTACAGTCCCGGATCGGACTCATGAAGGACGTCAAGGTCCGCGGAGATCGTGACCTGTTCGAGGACATGCTGGCCACTTACACAACACGCCTCCGGACGTCAGACGAAGCCGTGGCCGCACTCGAGGAGCTCGCCCGAATTGCCGAGGATCAGGAGAAACTCCTGCATGACTTCGCCCAGCTGGCAAGGGAGCGAGTGCATGGATTCAGCACTGTACCGGGTAGCCCGGCAGACAACACCATGGTCGCCGCGGCCGAGGCGATGGTCGGCAATCTGGACATGACCGGGAACAACGCCGGCGGTCCGGAGAGAGCAAAGATCCGTCTGGTCCGTGGGCACTCGGCCGGCATCGACAACACCCCGGGCTTCAAGATCTGGACGAGCTTCAGAAGTGGGGCGGCGCTATGAGCACCCAGATGTCTGGGAGCTACCGCTTCCCTTCTTCCGGGATGACCAAAGTCACGCCCGATCAAAACATGATCACAGGCATACCGGCCAAGCGTGTGACCGTCGAGGTACATGGTCCGGCCCGAGCATATGTCAATGGTCTCGAGATCAAACCCATTAAGTCCGGCCCGATGGGTTGCACATTTGAGCACGGCGTCACGATCCAGAGCCCGGCCGGAACTGCTGGCGGTATCACATCCCTTACCGTGGACAGCGACGCCGACCTCGTGATGTGGGTAAGCTCAGGAATAGAACCGAGAGGACGGATATGATGGAAAATACGCAAAAACTGAGCCCGCAGCAGGAGGACGCCCTGATCAATGTAGTCGTCTCCAGATACAGCGAACTGCTTAACTACGGAAAAGCGGGGACTCTCTCAGCTAAGGAAAGCTTGGAGTTCATCAAGATGTCCGAAATGCTGAAAATCGACATTAACAGCGGTCAGATGACTGATACCTCACAGCTCAGTCCTGAAGATCACCGTTTGCTTGGGCGATACCATGCAAAGCTCGCACAGGCTGAGCATGCCGGGCGGGACGCAGAAACTCGGAACCGGATGGATCTGGCCGGGGATTGCTCCATATCGCACCCAGCAACGGGCCAAACCATGACACCGGCCGAGCGTCACGAGCTGGGACGGCAACATGCACGACAGGGAAAATAACATCGACAGCGGCCGAGTGGCCGATCACAACAAGCTCCTCGAACGCGGTATTATCCGCGCGGGGTTTTGAATTTTGAAAGGAGAACACATTATGAAGGGATCCATTAAGCTCAACAAAAGCATCATAATCAACGGAAAAGAGGTTAAAGAGCTGACCTACGACACCAGTGAGATCACGGCCATCGACTTCGTGACCGCCGAGTCCAAGCGCAAAGCGGCCGCCGGAATCAAGAACACGAGCATCGCGCCGGCTGCTGAGTTCGACTTCGGGCTGCACATCTATCTCGGCTTCGCCGCCATCACCGCGGTCAACCACGAGATCGACCTCTCAGATCTCGAGCGGATCAAAGGCCACGACATCGTTTCGGTTATGGCGGTGGGCAGAAATTTTATTTTGAAGTCGGAGGGGTTACTGGAAAACAGCTCCGCCGAGCAATTCGAGACTACGCCCGAGAGTTCCACACAAGCGTGACCGACCTAGAGAATAAACGGCTGGGTGACTTTCTGATCGAATACGCCGAGGCGGCCGAGCAACTCGGCGAGGAGCACAAGCGCCGTCAGGAAAAACAGAAATCCGCCACACCTAAGTATTCTCCAAAACATCACAAAAGGAGGTAACGACATGGCAAGCGCTAAGACGATGCAGGCCATCATCGAGATTGCCGGGTCATTAAGCCCGAGCCTCGAGTCGGCGATACAGAACGCCGTCGGCGCGTTGGATAGTCTGAAGGACGGCGTCATGGCTTCGGCCAGCTCATATGAGAAGCTGGAGGTTGAGATGGACGCGCAGGAAAAAGCCCTGCGAGCACTTAAAAAGCAGTACGCGAGTTTCGTCATCGACCAGAACCAGAGCTCTGCCGAGGCCAAGGGTCTGAAAAAACAGATCGACGCCGTCAACGCTGAGTACATCAACAACAAAAGGCGATTGCGAGAGGCTGAGGACGCGACGGATCGTTGGAGTGCCGCGGTCAAGAATGCGGGCGAAGGGCTGGACACATGGGACATCGCGCTCGGTAGTCTTGTGGCTGGAGGAATCGAGACCCTGATCTCAAAAGTCGGAGAGAGCATTTCCTCGATCGCCGGACTCGCTAAAGAAACGCGGGAGTTCCGGCAGGACCAAGGGACACTCGAGACAGCCTTCAGTAAAGCAGGCTATTCCGCAGAAACGGCGACCCAGACGTGGGAAAATCTCTACTCCGTATTCGGAGAGGATGACAGAGCCGTTGAGGCAGCAAACAACATCGCGAGGATCGCACAGAATCAGGGCGATCTCAGCAAGTGGGTCACGATCACGACGGGCGTCTGGGGTACCTATCAGGACGCGCTCCCCGTCGAGAGCCTGGCCGAGGCCGCCGCCGAAACCGCAAACACAGGCCAAGTCACCGGCACACTCGCCGACGCGCTGAACTGGTCCAGCGAAGCGGCCACAATGTTCGCCAGCTATATGGGGGGAGACGTGACAACGGCGGAGGACGCATTCAACGCCGCGCTCGCCGACTGCAATACAACGCAGGAACGTCAGCAGCTCATCACTGAAACCTTGACCTCGTTGTACGGCGACGCCGCAGGCCAATATGAAACAACGGCGGCCAGCATCATGGGTGCGAACAAGGCGACGGCGGACATGCAGCTGGCACAGGCCGCTCTCGGACAGACGATGGAGCCTGTTATGACGGCCATCAACGAAGGCATGACCGGGCTCCTTCAGACGGCGCTCAATCTCGCCGGTGGGATGGATATGTCCGAGGTCGTTGATGGAGTAGCAAAAGCCTTCAACGGCCTCCAAAGTGTGATCGCATGGGGTATCTCCAACTGGCCCACATTGGCCGCCATACTCGGAACGATTACGACCGCCATAGTTGCGAACAAAGTGGCCACAGTCGCGTCGACAGCGGTAGAGTCGGCAAATATAGCGGTAAAGGAAGGGTCGACAGTCGCACAATGGGCACTTAACGCAGCCATAGATGCAGCGGGTGGACCGATCGGGGCAATTATCCTCGTCATCGGATTACTCGTGTCGGCGTTCGTTTATCTATGGAACAACAGCGAAGGCTTCCGACAGTTCTGGATCGGCTTGTGGGACGGTATTACAAATGCGGTCAGCGTCGCCATCGCCGGGATCGTTGGTGCATGGGAGTCGATAAAAGTAGCTTTTTCGGCCTTCGGAGCGTGGGTGCAAGGACTCTGGCAGGGTATTGTCGACAGTATAAGTGCGATATGGGGGGGCATCGTCGACGTTATTAAAATGCCGATCAACGGCATTATCACACTACTTAACTGGTTTATTGACAAGATCAACACCATCAGCATCGGCCCGTTGCCAGACTGGGACATCCTCGGAGAATACGCTGGTGCAACAGTCGGCTTCAACATCGCACACATCGCATACCTCGCCAGTGGCGGATTCACGGACGGCATCAGCATTGCGGGCGAGGCCGGCACCGAGGCCGTCATCAGCTTCGACCCGTCGGTGAGGGGCCGCAATATTGAGATCTGGCAGCAGGCCGGGCAGATGCTCGGCGCCGACACGTCATTGACAGCGCAGGCCGGCAAGCTCCTGAGACTCGACGACTTCTCACTGTCTGACTACAGCGGCGGAAACACTTACATCGTGAACTACGACCTCTCCGGCACGGTTTACAGCCCATCCTTCCAGACGGGAGGAAGCGACGACATCGATATTATGGCAAAGCTAAAGGCCAACGAGGCCGAGTTCTTCGACTGGTTCGATGAATTTATCCGCATTAGGGAGACGGAATGCTATGTCTGATCCAGAGAATGTCAACGAGGTCATACAGTTCCCGGGAAGAAAATCGTCCGAAGAATACCCCGGACTTGAGCAGAGGGTTATATCGGCCGAACTTTTCGAACAGCTGCGCACAATGGACCGATGGAGCCTATCCACACATCTGCTCAAAATTTTTAAGTACGGCTATGAGAAGGGATGGCGGAACGCCATCAAATACCAGCATGACCAGCAAGGCAATAAAAATTCAGGAGGTTAAAAATGATAAACAGCAACGAAGTGATGACTGATAATTTGATCGCAGGCATCAACCCGCCGGCGCAGGTAGCCGCCGGCACCATTTCAAAGCTCGATGTAGAAACGACATACACCCGAGGCACCTTGCTTGCTAAGTCCGAAAACAACGGCAAGCTCTACATCCTCGGAACTGTAGCCGACGAGGGCGACACACTGACGGCCGAGTGCATCCTTGCCGACGACACGGCGATCGGCACCAGCGCCGACGTCAACGCCGAGGTCTACGTGGCCGGCTACTTCAACACGAAGGAGCTGGTCGTCAAGACGGGCTACACCATGACCGAGACGGACAAGGATGCGCTTCGTGAGCGCGGCAACTACCTCGGCGGAATATTAGATTAGCAGCGCGGTGCTGCACGGACTGAAAGGGGCCTACTCAGGCCCCTGCAAGTCTGAGGCGCGTGCAGGTCGGGCGTCATGATCCAAGCGCTACATCCCGGACGACCGCTGACAGACGCCACCAGAAGCCCCAGAAGGGGAGCACGGTGGCTCAGGCACGAGGTTGCCCAGTGTTGACACGCTGCGGATGAAATAGAGCGCGTGAGAGGAAGAGAGGCCACGAACACGACCTCCAGCCCCGACAAGCGATGCGACGGCAATCCCGTAGGTACTTCCAGAGGAAAAAATAGCTCTGCGGTGCTTGCGAGCCCTCGAATTGAATAGACACAAAAAAGTTTTTTCGGTCTGGTTTGCTTTCCCGGGAGATAAAAAACCGCCGAGAAAGGTGAGGACAACATGGAAACCAACATCAAGTATGGCCAGAAATATGGGCGCCTGTCGGTCCTTGAGGTCACAGGTAAAGACGCCAGCGGCCACGTCCGGGCTCTCTGCCGCTGCGAGTGCGGGAAAACGAAAGTCGTCCGGGTCAGCCACCTCACGGGTGGCAAGGTCAAGAGCTGCGGCTGCCTGAGCGGTGCTCGCACTCTGGAACAGGTCGAGCGCCTTGTCACGGACAGTCACAAGCACGGCGGAACCGGATCCCGCCTCTATAGGATCTGGGACCATATGCGGCGCCGGCGGAAGAAGTCTGAGAAAAACCCCTGCGCGGACGTGGTAACTGTCTGCACAGAGTGGGAGCGCTTTGATGGTTTCAGGGCGTGGGCCGTCGAGAGTGGGTACCGCGACGATCTGACATTGGGCCGCCGTGATAACGACACAGGATACGACCCGGAAAACTGCGTGTGGATTCCGCTCGCTGATCAGCAGTCGAGGCGCCGAAACAATGTCAGGCTCGAGTACAACGGCCAGCTCGTGACGATTGCCGAGGCCTCCCGGCTTACCGGCATCAATCGGCAGACTCTCGCGGATCGCCTACATGCCGGCATGATTGGAGAAGACTTATTCAGACCAGTGAAAGGGGCACCCTTCTCGCAGTAATTTACGTGACTTACACGGAGCGTTATTTGTGGTCGGCTTTTCGAAATGAGTATATGAGAAGATCAGCCCCGATACGTCAGCCAGTACATACCATGCGACTGAAATAACCATAGCATAATTGGGGTCGTGGCTATGATGACGAAAATCGATAACACCTTAGGGATTGAAAAGCTGAAGGCATATGCCGATCTGCTCGAGGAAAATGATCTCCAGATCCGACGCCTAGAGAAGCTGGAGGCCATGGAAGAACCTAGCCTCAGTCAGCGGGCGCGAATAAGAGAACTAAGAGAGCGATTACCGGTAGCAATCCAAATGGAGCAGTCCCGTGGAGCCACCCTGCGCGATCTCGTCGATCGTCTAGCCGGACCGAAACATCGAGCTGTGTTACGTCTAAGATACTTGGACCTGCTCACTTGGCCAAAGGTATGTGAGGCCGTTTTTGAAGATCGCGATGACTATGAGCTAAAGCGTGAAAACTACCAGCGCCAGACATTTAGAATCCACGTTGAAGCTGTAAAACAACTTGACGCCCTTCTCGTGCGGCAAGACTGCCGTTGATATTCGTCAAATATCATCATTATCACTGTCATGGCATTGGCGTTCAGGCTGATTATGCCTCAACTGGTGGCGAAATAACAAAAATCAGTCCGTCTTGAGTTAACTCTGACGGGCTTTTTCTACGTTCCATAGGCTGAGTACATATGAATACGAATCAAGCGCTAAATATTCCCTGCGTATTGTATCATTTTATATTAATTATTATTTGTGAGACAAAATATTGACTAACTCTTTAATTAGTAATATAATTTCGTTGTTCCATATTTTATGATTATTGGAGAGTGAGACGGTGGACGCTATAGAACTTATCCCAAAACTCATTCGTTCGAGCTATGAAGGCGACAAAAAAACGATTGAAGCAACCTCAATAATGATTGCAAGGAAAATTAAGAAGGATTATCCGGAAGTCGCTGGTGAAATATCAAAAATTTTGGCTTACTCAAAATTCGACAACGCAGCGGCTAGATCGTTAGATTTGCAGCCTCTTCCGGTAGACAGGGAAACGCGATATTCTTTAGTAAATTTGGATGAACCATCCGAAATGCCCGCGCCAATACTAGATGATTTTGTTATGAAACAACTTGATGATTTTATTATCGAAAGAGAAATGCTTGACAAATTTTTGGAGGAGGATATTATCCCCCCAAATAGTCTGCTGCTTAGTGGTCCACCGGGAGTCGGAAAAACATATATTGCACATTGGATTTCATGGAGGCTAAATCTACCATTAATTACGCTTGACCTAGCCACCTCAATATCGAGCTATCTGGGACGTTCTGGGCAAAACATTAGAAGCATTTTTGACTACGCTAAATCTCAGAACTCTATCCTCTTCCTTGACGAGTTGGACGCCATTGCAAAAAAACGAGATGATACAGCTGATTTAGGAGAGTTAAAACGATTGGTGAACGTCTTGCTTAAAGAGCTAGAATCCTGCCCGAGTTCATGCATTATTATTGCCGCAACGAATCATCCCGAGCTTTTGGACAAAGCAATTTGGCGCAGGTTTGATCGGACGCTTTCGATTAATATGCCTGATGAACACGAACGTAAACAACTATTTTTGAGGCATCTTGGAAATAAATTGGACGAGGAATCAATTAATTACTTGTCAAGATATTCTTCTGGCGTGAATGCGGCGGACATTTGTAAACTCTGTGAACATATCAAGCGCCAGTCCTTACTAAATCCCCAACTTCCCAAAAATCAGGTTGCATTATCAGAATTATTTAAAGTTACTTCATTATCCTCTCGAGAAGATAAAGTCCGGCTATGTAAATATTTAAATAAGTCGTTCTCAGATCTTAGTCAGCGCGATATTGCACAGATAACACAAATTCCTTTAGCATCGGTTTCCAGATACTTAAAAGAAAGTAGGGAGAATATTGATGCCTAATAAACACCCGATAATTGCGCACGGAGAACTCTATATTGAACCAATAAAAAAGCCTTCAACACCCGTGGAAAAAAATCTTCCCTATGAATATAATGAAGCCAAACAGAGGTTGCTTCATGACCTTGACGAAATCAGTCTGGCTTTTGACGAAAGTCCAGACGAGTTTCTTGATAAAAAAATCATTTGCGCTAGATTGGCCCCGAAATTTGAAGCCAAGTCATATGTACCAGATGTTTTAAAAACAGCTTCTCCCGACAAACGAATTGAGATTATTGGCGGAAGAAAGTATTCTTTTTTGGATAATACCGGCACAAATACACCGGCTAAATTATACTTTATACGCACCGATATTATTGGGGTTCAACAATTAAAGAAAGTTCTTCAGGACGGAACAAAGGACTCAGAAAAAAGATGGAATGATCAAATACGGTCCATTAGTACATTAGACCTTTTAGATCCTTTGGAAAAAATAATGGGATTTTCGGAAGAATGGCAAAGAGGAACCGTCGAGATCGTATTGCACCCTATGCGCGAAGAGTCCGATGAAATGATTAATCGATTTTATAATTTAAGCGGGATTAACGTTGAGAACACGAAAGTCGGTCGATACGAAGATGGATTAACCTTTATCAGCGCAAAATGTTCTTTTGAAGAGATTGATCGTATCGCACGATTTAATCCGTTGAGGGCCATTCACCCATTGGGCCATATCGACATCACTCCAATTAGAAGCGTTCCCGGTGTAACCGCGCCACAAATTGCACCGTCAAAAAAGAAATCAAAAATATCTGTAGGCGTTTTTGATGGCGGCTCCGATGATTCATTGCCTCTGCTAAACGGCTACGTTAACTCAATTGAATGTGTACCAACTCCTGAAGAAGCGAATCTTGTTTCTCACGGTAGTGGCGTATGCGGTGCAATTCTTCACGGAAATCTTGCGGGTTTGGGGAAAGACGCCATCTTACCACCTCCTTGCGTGTCAATAAATAGCTATAGAGTTTTGCCATTGATCGACCAAGATGATTTTGAGCTTTACGAAGCAATCGATGCCATCGAGAGTATCGTTCCGAGTCAATCAAAAACAAAATTATATAATATTTCATTTGGTCCACCGGGAGCCATTTTGGATGATACAATAAATCGTTTTACATATGCACTCGATCGACTAACTTATAATGTACCAGAAGGTGAAGAAAATCCCCTTTTTGGTGTTGCCGTTGGCAACGACGGCGATATGCCATTTATTGAGGATCGAAGAATACAGTCACCTTCTGATATGGTTAACGGTCTCGGAGTAGGCGCCTATGCATTTACCTCCGATGGAAAGAAATGCAGAGCATCATATAGCTGCATTGGCACCGGCCGTGAAGGCGCGAAAATCAAGCCGGACATTTTAGAATTTGGCGGAAGTCTTGAAAGGCCGTTTGTTCTTGTCGGTAACAAACCCGGAACTCTTTCGGCATCAGCAGGCACTAGCTTTGCTACACCGCTTGTAATTGGGAAAATCGGCAAGATGATGGCAAAAAGTGAAAATATTACGCCACATCTTGGCAGGACTTTAATTATTCATACAGCTGCACTTGAGAACGATATTTTACGTACAGAGCAAGGAAATGGTTTTTGTCTCGAAAATATTGATGATGTTCTAAATTGCGATGATAATAATGTTATTGTTTTATATCAAGGAACGTTAACGTCAACCCAATGTGCGAAATTACCGATTTTTTCTCCAAAGATCAACATGGCTAAAGGGAAAGTTAAAATATCTTGGACTGTAACCACGATAGTCGAACCAAGCGTTCATGATACTGACGCATATACTAACAACTGTATCGAAGACACATTCGTACCAAATGATATGGTTTTTCGTTTTACAAAGAGAGGGTTTACTCCCCACAATTTAGATCTAACGGATCCCGAAAAGGCACGCGATGCCGCCGAGTTACTGAGAACAGGTTATAAGCGATCTGAAAATCCAATAACCCATTCTGCCAAAAAGAATTTTGATGAGGCTGATCTCAGGCAAAATGACTTCAAGTGGGACACGGTAATTAAAAAACATGTATCAATGCTACCGACATCTTTATTAAATCCTTCATTATCTCTTCACGCCATTGGACGAGGTGGTTGCGAAACTCGTCCAATCAAGTACTTTGCTGCAGTCTCGATTTCTGTGCCCAAGTATCCCGGGAGCCTTTATGACGCTATCTTGCAAACATATCAAAACCTCACTCCCATTGAGCTCCGTAATGTGAATAGGGTTATGGTCGAAAACAAATAGAGATTAGTTGACACCCGCTTCCACGATTAATATTTTAACTGATTTATTTCTCAGCATTTCTCATCGATGCTTCAGGAAGGATCGAAGCAGCACCTCGTGTAATTGACAGTCGGATGACAAAAAAGGGCAGCCTTCTGGCCGCTCTTTTTTACTGCTCTCACTCGAATAGCAAAACGCTTTCTGAGGCGTTTCTCCGCCTCGACAGCCTGAAGATGTCGAGCGAGCATCCCGAGGACGTCCGTCGGATGTCCGGTGGATGATAGCAATGGCTCACGAGGGTGTCATCCAAAATGACATCCTTTTCGTTCATCTGTGCCCATGCTATCATAAAACCGTAAATAACGATGAAAGGAGGCCGGAAATGCCAAATCAGCAAAAGCAGGTCATCCCCGTCAGGGAAGCCGCCCGGATGCTCGGCCGAAGCAAGGCGACCATTGAGAAGATGATGAGGGATGGTGCGCTACCCTTCGGAACGGTTTACCAGCGGCCAAACGGCGACTTCCTCTATATGATCCCGAGGAAGGCCCTCGAGAGGTACATGAATGGCGAGATCGGCGGAAACGTCTGCCGACACTGCGGCGAGTCGCTTGACGACTGAGTCAACAAAAGGAGGTTATGAGACTACCATGTCGAAGAAAATGCTTAGGGCCGTCTGTCCAACATGCGGAACAGATGTGTCGGCGCGATGCAACTGCCAAACGATTGACATTGATGCAAGCAAAATACCGCCTGAGGTATTAAAATACCATGCTCGTACCCTCTTGGAAGCCGTTAGCAAAGCGTTTGAGGATCCTGCCGTTGTAGCAGATTATGAGCTATGGCTGGCAGCCCGCAATAAGGCAGAAGCGTCTCGATGATCGGCGTGCGGACCGCTCATTTTTCTGGTGCTTATTTGGTGCTTACGAACACCAAAACAGTCCTTCATAGCCCTTTTTATAATTGACTTCCACGCCCACAAACCGTTGCAATTCTTAACAAGTCGCTTCAGTTCTCAATAGAATTAAATGCTATTTATCCTCTCATAACCCGAAGGTCGTAGGTTCAAATCCTGCCTCCGCAACCAGGAATAGACGTCACTTTGAGACAATTTCAAAGAACAAAAAACCCCTTATTCAAGGGGTTTTTTGCTGTTGAGCGGCCGTCAAATAATCGGTTAATGATTTTTGAGTCAATACCGTTACTGGCTCAGGATATATGACGGATTTGTAAATTTAAAATTTTGTCGGCAATCTTCATCAAATCTTCAAATCCAGCAGATAGACTTTGACCATCGATACCCAACCGAAATAGCTCTCAAGCAAAGGAGATATATCATGGCAAAACAATGGATTTCTGAAGAGATGAAAATTGACGGCATGTCCTGTCCAAGCTGTGAGATGAAGATTGAGAACAGTCTGAAGAAAAAGGCAGGCATCCGTGACGTTAAGGCTAGTTATGCTAAATCTTCTGTGACGTTTTCTTACGATCCCGACATAATATCTTTGAATGAAATAAGGGATTTGATCGAGAAACTGGATTACAAAGTCAGTAAAAGTTCTGAAAACGTAAATCTGACAACCGGCAAAGCGGCGCGCGAGTCCAGTAAGTTCAGCGCGACGCAGCTCGTTGCCATCGGCCTTATCATATTCGCGCTGTACTTTATCATCCAGAATACAGTCGGCTTCAACTTTATCCCGCAGGTCTCTCAAAATATGGGCTACGGACTCCTCTTCGTCGTGGGCCTCATCACGTCATTGCATTGCGTTGCGATGTGCGGCGGGATTAACCTTTCGCAGTGCGTGTCTTATAAAGCATCTGAAACCGACTCTAATGCGTCAAAGCTGAAGCCGAGCCTTTTGTATAACACGGGTCGCGTCATCTCTTACACTGTTATCGGTGGGATCGTCGGCGGGATCGGCTCTATCATCAGCTTCTCCAATACTGCTAAAGGCATCGTCGCTATCCTGGCCGGTTTATTTATGCTGATCATGGGTCTTAACATGACGGGTCTTTTCCCGGGGCTGCGGAAATTCGTTCCTCATATGCCTAAGCGGTTTGCAAACAAAGTGCAAACTAGCGGAACATACGGCCCGTTCGTCGTTGGCCTTCTGAACGGTCTCATGCCTTGCGGTCCTCTTCAAGCCATGCAGATTTACGCCCTCGGTACGGGAAGTGCCCTGGCCGGCGCGGCGTCAATGCTTTTTTTCAGCCTCGGAACAGTCCCTCTGATGTTCGGGCTTGGAGCCGCCAGCTCCTTCTTGAGCAGCAAATTTACAAAGAACATGATGAAAATTAGCGCCGCCCTCGTCATGTTCTTGGGCGTCATTATGCTCACCCGCGGCTTCGCGCTCTCGGGCTTCGCTGTGCCGAGTATCGGCTCGGCAAATGCGGCAGGTTCCGCAAACAAAGCCACCATCAACGGCTCGGAGCAGGTTATTACGACAACGCTCCAATCAGGCAGATACACACCGATTACCGTCCAAGAGGGGATTCCCGTTAGTTGGACAATTAAGGCTGACAGCAATTCATTGAACGGCTGCAACGAGACAATTGAAATTCCGCAGTACAATATCACGCAGAAGCTGCACCCGGGTGACAACGTTATCCGCTTTACACCGGATAAGGAAGGTACGATTCCGTATTCCTGTTGGATGGGTATGATTCGCAGTACCATCACGGTCGTTTCAGATCTTGGGGCAGCGACAGCTTCGACAGGCAGCCAAGAATCTTCTGGCTCTTCTTCCTCCGGCTCCGGTGTGTTGGGGGGCGGTTGTTGCGGAAACACACCGGCTGCTTTTGCGGGCGGCAAGATTCCAACAGATAACATCGGTATAGCGAAAATCAATGGGGACGAGCAGGATGTGACGATTGATGTTGGTGCCCAAGGTTATTCCCCGGCGGTGGTTGTGGTACAAAGGGGGATTCCTGTTAAAATTACCTTTACGACAAGCGGCCTTAATTCCTGTAATAGCACGGTATATTTCCCCGACTACGGCGGCGGTTTGAATCTCAGCACAGAAAAGGTAACGCCGCTCCTTCCAGTGACAAAGGATTTCACATTCCAGTGCGGCATGAATATGATTCACGGATATGTGAAGGTCGTGGACGACATCACCAAGGTTGACATGAACGCAGTCAGGCAGGCCGTCCAGAACTACAGGCCCGCTCCCGGCAGCGGCATCGGCGGTGCCGGATGTTGTGGCGGCGGCACGGTGCGCTGACAATCTTCATTTTAGCTAAGTTTAGATATAGGAGGAAACTATGACTCGTAAAGAAACGATCGGATTATCGGGTATGTCCTGTGCGGCTTGCGCGGCCCGGATTGAAAAGGGTCTTGGCGCGCTCGCCGGGATTCGCTCGGCAAATGTCAATTTTGCCTTGGAGCGCGCAACATTTGAAATAGATGATACCGTCACAAACCTGCAGAAGATCGAAGAGTCCATCAAGAAGCTGGGTTACGGCGTTATTAAAGAGGATTTCAACGGCGAAGACAGGGAAAAAGCGGCCCGTGATAAGGAGATTAAAAAACTCCGGCTAACGCTGATAATTTCAATTCTTCTGAGCTTTCCTCTCGTCCTGTCGATGCTCCTGTCACTTGTCAGCATTAACATACCACTCCTGCACAATCCATTCCTGCAGTTGGCTATTGCAACGCCGATACAATTTATCATCGGTTTCAGGTTTTATAAGCACGCATTTCACGCGCTCCGGGCCAAAAGCACCAACATGGACGTCCTCATTTCCCTCGGTACGTCGGCGGCCTATTTCTACAGCCTATACAACGTTTTCTTTGAGCCGGCGAAAATGGGCGGCATGAAAGACCTTTACTTTGAGGCCGCTGCCGTGATTATCACGCTGATCCTATTGGGCAAGTATTTTGAAGCTGTCGCAAAAGGCAAGACCTCAGAGGCTATTAAAAAGCTGATGGGCCTCCAGGCCAGAACGGCTAGGGTGATCCGAAGCGGCGCTGAAATAGATATCCCAATTGAAGAGGTCGAGACGGGAGACATCGTCGTTGTTCGCCCCGGAGAAAAGGTTCCGGTGGACGGGAAGATTATAGAAGGTAATTCATCCATCGACGAATCCATGCTGACGGGCGAGAGCCTCCCTGTCGAAAAGAAGCCCGGCGATCTCTGCATCGGCGCCACTATTAATAAATTCGGCACATTTAAATTTGAAGCCACGAAAATTGGCAAAGACACAGTCCTCTCCCAGATCGTCAAGATGGTAGAGGACGCCCAGGGTTCTAAAGCGCCTATTCAAAAAATCGCAGACAAAGTCGCGGGTATCTTTGTTCCGGTCGTGGTCGGAATTGCTCTTACAACTTTTTTCATATGGTTCTTTGCGACCGGCGATATAACAAAAGCCATTATCAGCGCCGTCGCTGTCCTTGTCATCGCGTGCCCGTGTGCCCTCGGGCTGGCAACACCGACAGCCATCATGGTTGGGACCGGCAAAGGTGCCGAAAACGGCATCCTCATCAAGGGCGGCGAGCACTTGGAGACGGCCTACAAGCTCAATACCGTCGTTTTGGACAAAACGGGCACCGTCACAAAGGGTCAGCCCGAGGTGACAGACATCATTTCGTTCGGCAAAATGAACCCTTCCGATATCCTGAAGTTGGCCGCCGTCACGGAGAAGACGTCGGAGCACCCGCTGGGCTGTGCCATTTATGAGCGCGGCAAAATGGACTTCGGTCCAATAGCAGACCCCGATAAATTTGAAGCGATCCCAGGAAGAGGGGTGAAAGCGCTCATCAACGGCAACGCAGTCCTCATCGGCACCAGAAAGCTGATGCAGGAGACAGGGCTCGAAACCGCACAAATCAATCAGACCCTTGAAACGCTCGAGGATAACGGTAAGACCGCCATGATCATGGCGGTGGGCGACAGAATCGAGGCCATTATTGCCGTTGCCGACACCTTGAAGGAAACCTCGAAAGAAGCAATAGACGATCTCAAGCAAATGGGTGTTGACGTGTATATGATTACCGGCGATAACAAACGGACAGCAAGCGCCATCGCGCGGCAGGTCGGCATTTCGAATGTTTTGGCGGAGGTCCTGCCGGAACACAAGGCCGAAGAGGTCGAAAAACTCAAAAGATCCGGCAAGGTTGTGGCCATGGTGGGCGACGGCATCAATGACGCCCCGGCGCTGGCCACGGCGGATATCGGCATGGCTATCGGCACCGGCACGGACGTCGCCATTGAGGCGGCAGACATTACGCTGATGCGCGGTGACCTGAGGACGATTCCGGCGGCCATTCGCTTGTCCAGAAAAACTATGCGCAAAATCAAGCAGAACCTGTTCTGGGCGTTTTTCTACAACATAATCGGCATTCCGTTCGCCGCACTGGGCTTTTTGAACCCGATGATCGCCGGCGGCGCGATGGCATTTTCCTCCGTCTCCGTTGTCTCGAACTCACTGAGCCTTAAGGGCTATAACCCGAGTAATGTCCGCTCGGCAACCCTTCATCCAGAATGGATTCTTGAAAAGCCAAAAAATGACTTGAAGAAGGCTATTGCTCCAATTGCGTCTAACATGACTTGCGGAGAGAAATCTATGTCACAAGTACAAGAGATACTAAGCGTTAACGGCATGTCCTGCAGCCACTGCGAGCGGGCGGTCATCAAGCACGTCGGTGCGATTGACGGTGTGGAAAACGTCCTCGTCGATTTGGCCGGGAAGAAGGTCACAGTCGTTTATGAATCCGGCAAGGTCTCGCTCGATCAGATCAAAGAAACCATTGCAGAACAAGGATATGAAGTGGCATAAATGACCGAATGATGGGTTATATAATATTCAAATAATCTTCATATAATCTTCACGGTTTCATGATACGATAAAATCAATAAAGCAGGAGGTGATTTCGTGCTCGGCCAACTTATTTCAAGCTGTATTCATGAATGCGGCGTCCATGGTCAAAATCTTGCCGGTTGCATTTTGATGATGCTGGGGCATTAACATCATACAAATACACCGCAGCATGAGAGTCCGGACACGGACTTTCTTGCTTTTGACAGAACTGCGCATGGATGGCATAATGGACGAAGGAAAACAGCGAGGGGTGACAGCCTTGAAGCAAAGTACAAAAAGAATTCTTGTCGTCGACGATGAGATCAAAATAGTCGAAGTGGTGAAATCTTATCTCGAAAAAAGCGGTTACGACGTGATAGAAGCGTTTTCGGGTGACGACGCTTTAAAAAAATTCAAGTCTCAACCGCCGGTACTCGTCATTCTGGATTTAATGCTCCCGGATATCTCCGGAGAGGAGGTTTGCAGAAAGATGCGCGAGAATTCTGACATCCCTATCATCATGCTGACGGCAAAGGTCAATGAAGAGAATATTCTTCATGGGCTGAATCTTGGGGCAGACGACTATGTGACGAAGCCGTTTAGTCCCCGGCAGCTGGTCGCACGGGTTGAAGCGGTGCTGAGGAGAACGTCCAAGGAAACGTCGGATATCCTGTCGTTTAATAACAACGATCTGCTCATAAATCTGCAAAACTATGAAGTGATGAAGGCCGGTAAATCTGTCAGTCTGACGCCAAATGAGTTCAAAATTTTATGTGCAATGTCTCGTCATCCAAACAAGGTTTATAGGCGCGATGAGCTGATTTACCTCGTGAGCGGCGAGGATTACGAAGGATTTGACCGAATTATCGATACACATATAAAAAACATCCGCCAAAAAATTGAGACGGATACAAAAAATCCTAAATATGTCCTCACCGTTCACGGTGTCGGCTACCGATTCGGGAGCTGCTAAGATGAAGCGAAGCCTTCGTACACAACTGTCTCTTTCATATGCCATCATGGCGCTGCTGCTTGTCGCGGTCATAAGTGTCATGATCAATTACCTTTTTCAAAATCAGTTTAAGAACTACGTTATCAGCCAGCAGCAGCATAAAAACCAGAGTCTTGTGAACCTGCTGGAAAATCAGTATCAGGCCTCGAACAACACCTGGAATATCACTGCGGTCCAAAATGTCGGCATGGAGGCTCTTGAGCAGGGCATCATCCTGAAAGTCAAGGATGGCAATGGGAACATGATTTGGGACGCGACGGTCCATAACAGCGGCATGTGCGTCCAGATGCTGCAGGACATCGCCGCCAATATGCAGAGGTACAACGCCAATTTCAAGGGCGGCTATGTCCAGAACGACTACCAGATCGTTGTTGGCTCGCAAGTTGTCGGGAGCATGACGGCGGGTTATTTTGGCCCGTATTATTTTACTGACAATGATATATATTTTCTGCAGAACATTAACAGAATCCTGATCATAGCTGCAGTCTTCGCCCTCGTCACAGCCTTGGCGCTTGCGACCTATATGGCCCGTCGCATCAGCAGGCCGTTATCGAAAGCCGTCAGCACCGCAGGGGAAATCGCAAAAGGCAATTACAGCGAGCGGATTGAGGAAAAGCACGGAACGCGGGAGATCGTCCAACTCACTGAAACCGTTAATAATCTTGCTGACTCCCTCGAAAAACAGCAAGGGCTCAGAAAGCAAATGTCGGCTGACGTTGCACATGAATTGCGCACGCCTCTTGCCACGCTTCAAAGCTCACTTGAAGCCATGATAGACGGCGTTTGGCAGCCGGATCAAAAGCGGCTTATGAGTTGCCATGAGGAAATCCTCAGGATCAATAGGCTTGTCGGTGATTTGGAGAAGCTCGAACGTCTTGAGGCGGAAAACAGCGTCCTGAATTATTCCGAATTTGACCTTACCAAATTGATCGCCCAAATCATTGCAAACTTTGAGCCGGAATATCGCAAGAATAATATACGCCTCTCCTTTTCTGGTGACACGGTCAGCATATGGGCCGACAAGGATAAGCTCAGTCAGGTTGTGATTAATTTAATATCAAACGCCCTCAAGTATACGCTTGATGGGGGCGCTGTGGACGTGCAGCTAGAAGATACAGAAAAGTATATTATGCTTTCCGTCAGCGATACCGGTGTCGGTATCCCTGCTGAAGATATTCCTTTTATATTCGAGCGGTTCTATAGGGCAGACAAATCGCGTACGCGCCTGACAGGGGGGCTTGGTTTGGGGCTGACGATCTCGAAGGCCATCATTGATGCCCATAACGGCCGGATCATCGTCTCAAGCGACGTGGGCAAAGGAACAAAATTGACGGTATTCCTACCTAAAAAGTAAGATTAATAGCACATCTTCATAATATCTTCACGACTTCTCGGTATGATCATGGTGCAATATCATTGAGAGGAAGATAGTATGACACATTACATGGAACTCCTGGCAACAAGCCAACCCTGGCATCTGCTCATCTTTATGGCAATCCCCGTGATCTGTGCGGAAACACTGGCTATTTCGGAACTTGTTATTTTGTTCACGAGAAACCTCGCGGGTACTGCGAAACGGATCAGTAAGGTCACCGGTATATTTGCGGGCCTGTATTTTACAGGAATATTTATTTACCTGCTTATCAATGCCGTCATCCCCCTGACAGCCACCGGCGGGTGGCGGGGCCCCTTTGACGTGATCGCCGTTGGTTTCTATCTCGCCGGCGTCATTCCTTTTGTCGGCATGTTCCTCCTGGACACCGGCATCATCGGGAAGAAAAGGGACGACGTCTCCCGATTAAAGCTTCACGCAACGTTCGTCGGGATATTCTTAGTGGTGGCGCATATCGCGATGATTTTTGGCATGCTCAACCCTGCTCTGCTTGGTGGCGGCGGAATGCCCATGGCGTAATGTTACAAATCATCTAAAGGGCTGTAGTCAAACAGCCAAGAAAACAGAGCCGGAATGACTGCGAAAGCAGCCACAACGGCTCTGTTTTTTCAAAAAGCAGGTCGCCATAATAAAAGCGCTTTGAAGAGTCATTAATTATTCCACAAGCATGATTTTTGTATCCGGGACGCTGTTTTTGGCATCCGGATCATAGTGTATATACAGACCGCCGTTGCCTCTTATGACGTTGCCGATCACACTACCGTTGATGCTATTAATTTGACCGTTAAAATTAATTTCTCCTATTGGCGCATAAAGAATCCCGTTGAACTCGCCGCCGCCGCCGTCAAAAGTGATGTTGCCGTTCATCGAAGCCATACACATTTTATTACCGCCACCCATATTGACGCCGCTGCCGTTGAATGTAATATCGCCGGATACGATTAGGCAGCCAGTTGAACATACGCCTGAACCGTCTATTGTAACATTGCCGTTAATGTAGATCATTTTATCGGAAAAAGCCGCCATAATCACATTAAACTGGTCGGGCGACATCGAATACGTTCCCTTTTTATATGTAACCCCATAGGACAATAAGGTGGCCTGGCTCACCTCCGCCGTCAGATCCATAACCTTTGAAAAGTCCGGCATTGCGAGAACATTATATCCGGGCACCTTGTCCGTGGCGTTAATCTTTCCGTCGATGATTCCGGCTGCCGTCACCGTGCCGTCAACGGTGGCACTGTTTTTCACGCTGTTATTGGAATGGACGTCGCCAAAAACGTAGTTTTGACCTGTAAACTGGAGTAGATCGATATCGCTGCCCGAGAACAGGGCGTAATCAAAAGGACCGAATACGTTCGTTTTAACAGCAGAAGCTGCTGCTGTTACCGTCGTACTGGCATCACTCACAAAAGCCCTCGCCATCTCATATTTGACGTCGATTGTCGCCGTAACCGTTATCTTTTTATTACTATTAGTAAAAACAACGGATTTTAATATGGCGCTCGGGGCATTTGCAGTCAGATATTTTACGGCGGCATCTTCAGCCGCGGACGTGTTGTTAGGCAGCTCCTGCGCAGCGGCTAAGCAGGCGGCGTCAACAGCGTTCTGCAGCGCTCTTTTATGGATAGCGATACTGCCGTAGTCTATAACAATCGCGGAAAAGCCGATCAAAACGACCATAACAAGTGCGACGACTATAGCAACGGCGCCGGATTCATTCTTGATTGATCGTAACACTTTAAAACACTTCCAGCTCTTATTTTAAGCAATCTCCTTGGCGCTTGCATCTTTTAACATTTCTGTTTTTTCGGATATTATGGCGGCATATTCCGTTAATTTGTTGTTGGCCTCTTCAAGCCTTCTCGTTAAGATCAGCTTTTCTTCATTGTCTGTCGTTATGACGTTCATAAGCTCTAGAACCCGTTCGTGCTCTTCTTTAAGTGCCAGCGCCATATTTTTATTCGAGGTCAGGAGCTTTTCATTTTGAGTTAGCATTTTGTCCAAAGAAGCTGACATAAGCTCCATGTTTTGTCTCAGGGATTCGTTTTCTGCTAATATCACTTCAATTTGGCTGTCAATGGCGCCAATCCTATCCTTATTCTTCAACTTTCTCTTATGCAGATAGCTCTCCAGGCTGCCGTTGTTAAAAGCGACAACGGAAAAGCCGATCAACGCGACGGCCGTCATCGTTATAAGTACAGCGGCTGAACTTGATTTGTTTTCAGTTAACTGTTTCATTTCTGCACACCTCCCATAATTGATCTAAGCAATGGATGATTGAGAGTCTGCCTCTTTAGGCTTTTCATTCTTGTCAGATTGACACGTGCTGTTTTCCGCCAAGGATAAATGACTGATGGTCTCCTCCAGCTTCCGTTCCAAAATAAGCTTTTCAACGGTTTCCTCTGATATGTCGTTAATCAGCTTAACAACCTTTTTGCTTTCATCTTCAAATGCCTGCGCCAAAGCATTGTTGGCAGTCAGGAGCTTTTCGTTTTGTATCGACATAACATCGAGAGAATTTGACATGAGCTCCAAGCTTTTCATCATCGTGACGTTTTCATCTAGAAGCGTTTTAATTTTATTGTCTTTATCAGCCGTCTGATTTTTCAAGTGTAGGATCATTTCGTCCTGCTGCTCAACACTGGCAGTTAAGTCGGCAATCTGCTCATTGAGTTTTTCAAGCGTATCCTCTGAATACTTTTCCTTCAAACAACAAAGTTCTTCCCCAAGCGCCTGTGAGACAGCAGAGAGCTCCGATATGCGTTCCCGCTGTTTCTTTGCTTCAAGCCTTTCTAATGCGAGAAGCTCATTTTGCTTTATGATTTCCTGCCTTGAATTTTCAAGCTCGGATACTTTGTCGGAAATCTCGTTTTTAAGCGCTTCTATCTCATTTTCAAGATTGATTTCCTTCTCGGAAATTTCGTATTTCTGAGTCTCTGTCTTATTTTCAAGCGCGTTGATTACAGTCTGTGGATTCATACTTGACGTTTCTGATGCCGGGATGCTACTTTTCAGATATACAATGTTGTCATTTACCGTATCCGCTTTTAGCTTTTCCTGCTGCTTTTTGGCTTCCGCAAGCCGTAGAAAATCAGCTTTGGCCTGTGCTATTTGCATTAACAGCTTTTCATTCTCTGTCTTCAGGTTCTCTTTTTCTTCCAAAAGGCTTTGCATATTCTCGTTGAACGTTTCACTTGAAGATTGCTGACGTTGACGGAGTTCGGATAGGTATTCCATGACCGAACTTTTTGTATATCCACCGACTGTTGTTTTCAGATATTGCTTAAGTTCTTCCTCCTCGGTGCGCTGCCTGAGCATCCCGAGTAAATTTTCTTTTGAGTTAACCGCCATATTATTCACTCCTTTTACCGGTCAAAATTCCAATATAATGCGATTACCGACGGAAATGGACGCTGCCGCGCCTTTTTTCAGCTCCAGGATGTATTTAACAGCGCCGAACCATTTGCCAACCCGCCAGGGGCTTAATGTCTCTTTGCCAAGCACGGTTAAGTTTTTGGATATGTAGACGGCGTCAATCGTTATCTTCATGAAAAAGCAATGAATTGATGCGGTGTTTAATAAAAGCCCTTCGCCGTCTTCAAGTGACTTTTTTCCCATTAGGCCTTTAAATCTTTTAAAAAAGCTGTCCGCCAGAATGACCTTATCGGCCAGAACAGTATCTCCACAAAAAACTTTCATAGATTTCTCCGTTTTATTCGACGCGCTTCTCAGCCTGCGAATATCTTGAGAACATTAACGATTGCCGGACCCAGCAGCATAATGAAAATCACGGGGAAAATAAACGCGACCATCGGGAATAGCATTTTAACTGATACCTTCATGGCTTTTTCCTGGACCTTTGCTCTTCTCGCCTGCCGCATCGCCGAAGCTTGGGATCTGAGAACATTTTTAATCGATATTCCAAGCTGCGAAGCCTGAGCAAGCGCCCCTGCAAAGCTTTTGATCTCCTCTATTTCGCACCGTTCACCAAGAAGCATCAAAGCATCCCGCCGCGGCCTTCCCATACTCATCTCTCTGGAGGTAACGGTGAATTCGTCAATGAGCGGCCCTTCCATATTGCTTATGATGTGGCTTATAGCCTGTTCAAAGCCAAGACCGGCTTCAACGCTGACGCTTAAGAGATCCAACACGTCTGGGAGCTGCCGCTCCATCAGACTTTTTCTTTTTTTTATTGCGCTGGTCAGGAAAAAGCGCATGCCGGTATAACCGATAAAAAGTCCCGCAGCGGCGCCCAGCAGTGCGTTTTTCGGCGATCTGCTTAACGCAAGTATGATTAAAGCTAGAAGAATGGCGGTCCCGCTGATGACTAATAATTTAATTATTCCGAATTCTGCTGGTGTAAACGTGAAGCCTGCCTGGTACAGCATTTTCTTTTGGAGATTTGCCTGGCGATTTTTTTTCGCATCCGCAGACGTATCACTGCCGATCTTTTTGGCAAGAGAACGGATTATTGGCTTGAGGAATCTCTCCGAAAACGGTTTGCCCATTTCTTCATCAGGGGTAAATTTCGCGTTTGTCTTGCTGTCGATCATGTCTATTCTGCGCCGGAGTATGTCGCGCTGCTCTCCGGATCGGGAAAACAGGATAACGATCAATAAGTAAATCACGATTCCCACTGCTACAGCAAACAGGATATTCAAAACAATCATTCCTTTCTGCTGACTACGTTGTTTTAATACTTGATATCGACGATTTTTCTTATTGATAAAAATCCGATTATTTCAAGAAATATTCCGACACCAACCATAACCTGACCTAGAACGCTGTTGAAAAAAGCCATAATATAACCTGGATTCATCAGCATCAGCATCAGTGTAATAAAAACCGGCAGCAAACCTATAATCAAGCCGGACATTCTGCCCTGCGCCGTCAGCACGCGGACCTCATCTTTTATCTTGATTCTGTCTTTAATCGTTGCGGAAATGTTGTCCAGTATATCGGTGAGGTTTGCGCCGACCCGGCTTGTCGTTATGACGGCGGAAACCAGAAGAGACAAATCCGGATTTTGAGTTCTCTCCACCATGTTGAGCAGCGCGTCTTCCATCTTGACGCCGTATCGGATTTCACGAATCGTATTGGAAAATTCAATTGAAATGGGAGGCTGCATATCTTTTGCTATACTTTCCATAGCCTGCTGAAATGAATATCCGGACCGCATACAGTTACCCATGACAACGAGTGTTTCTCCGAGCTGTTTATTAAAAAGCTGCTGCCTTTTTTTCTTGGCCCGCTTGACGAGCAGCGGCGGTACAATAAAACCAATTATACCGGCGCTGAAAATTGTTATAAAACTTTTACCGAGCAGTGCCAGCAGTAAGACAGGAATCGTCGAGGCGCATATCCATATCATGAGGTATTCCCTGGCATTGAGAGAGATGCCTGATGCTGTAAGCTCTTCTTCAAATTTCTTGCTTATTATGGCATTGGTTTTTTTGTTTTTGGCGTTTTGGCGTTTTTCTCGCATCACGGCGTCTTGAATTTGGTCGATATCGTTTTGATTTATTAGGCTCTTTATTCTTTTACTGACTTTTTTATCAGCCGTTCCGGCACCGAAAAAAGCGATAATCATGATGTAGACGGTAAATGCGCCTAATGCCGGTAATAAAATTACTTCCATGTTTGCACCTCAATTAGAGAACCAATCATCTCTGACAAGAATACCTGAACCGGCTAGTTTTTCTGTAAAACCCGGCCTGATTCCTGTTGCGATAAAATTACCTTTAAGCATACCAAGCGTGTTCAGGCCGTCCGGGTTATAGACGAATATGTCCTGAAGGGTAATCGTATCTCCCTCCATACCGACGATTTCCGTAATATTGGTGATTTTTCTTGAACCGTCCTTGAGGCGTGCCTGATGAACGATCAAATCAATCGCGGAAGAGATCTGTTCTCGTATTGCTTTAATCGGAATCTCCATTCCTGACATCAGCACCATCGTTTCTAATCTTGATACCAAATCTCTGGGCGTGTTTGCATGGGCTGTTGTCAAAGAACCGTCGTGGCCGGTATTCATCGCCTGGAGCATATCCAGCGTTTCGCCGGATCGAACCTCTCCGACGACAATCCTGTCTGGGCGCATACGCAGGGAGTTTCGTACAAGATCGCGGATTGAGACCGCGCCTGCCCCTTCAATATTTGCCGGTCTGCATTCAAGCGTGACGACATGATTTTGCCGGAGCTGCAGTTCTGCCGCGTCTTCAATTGTGACAATGCGTTCGTTATCTGGAATGTAGCCTGACAGAATGCCTAAAAGCGTTGTTTTGCCGCTTCCTGTTCCTCCTGACACAATGATGTTAAGCCTTCCTTTGACGCAGGCTTCGAGGAAAGACATCATTTTTGGGGAGACGGAATTGAATTTAACAAGGTCGCTCACCGTCAGTGGGTTCTTGGAAAATTTTCTGATCGTGATTGTCGGGCCGGTCAGCGCGAGAGGCGGGATAATAATATTGACGCGCGAGCCGTCAGATAGCCTTGCGTCGACCATGGGGCTTGATTCGTCGATTCTTCTACCGATAGATGTGACAATCCTTTGCACGACGTTCAGGACATGGTCATCGTTTTTGAATTTTACCGACGATAACTCTATTTTGCCTTTTCTCTCGACATAAACGTTGTATGGGCCGTTGACCATGATTTCACTGATATCTGAGCTGTCAAGAAGGGGTTCGAGGGGGCCCAGACCAATGACGTCGTTATAAACGTCACGTATGACCCTTGATTTCTCGGCACGGGTTATGCTGATGCCCTTGCTGCTGATCAGAGAATCAAGCGCGTTTATGATGTATTGTTCTTTATCCGCTCCGTTATTGGTGCTGTTAGAAGAATCATTGTTAATGAATTCTATGAGTTCCGCGTGCAGCTTTTCTTTAAGCTCGGAGAATTCATCCGTATTTTGGGGCATGGATTTGGCGGCAGAGCTTTCATTGTTTTCCGTCTGAACCTGAACGGTCTTTGTCTTTTCAAGTCTCTCAAGCAAACTCATATGTATTCACCAATAATTTTTAATTCGCCGAAAAAGCTTCACTGCCCGTCACCTTTTTTTGTTTTGCGCACTGCTCTGCGGTCTTTAAACAGCTTTTTCTTTTTCTTCATAGATATCTTCTGGGCATCGTTACTTTCGTTCCCCTGAAGAAGCTGCTCCGTTATCTCTGAGAGGGCCTGTGTCAGCTTTGTGTTCGGGGCCGCGGTCACGATAGGAATTCCGCGATTCAACGCCGATATCGCCGCTTTATAATCAATTGGTACTTTGGCCCAGATGGGGCAGCCGAGTATATTATGAACATCGTCCAACGTAATTGTGTTTCCATCGACCATCCTGTTTACAATGACGTTGATTTTCTCCTTCTGCTGAAGCGAATCCAATATCGTCATGGATAGCTTGGAGTTTTTTAAGATGGAGATGTCAAGTCCTGTGACAAAAAGGACGGTTGACGAACTCTCTATTGCCGTTAAAGTCACTTCATTGAATGACGGCGCGGTATCGATAATAACATAGTCAAAATATGTCCTGAGCAGGCTCAGCAGATTCTGAACTTTTTCGGCGGTGACAACCTCCGCGTATTCCGGGCTTTTCGGCGCGCACAGAACATGAACACCATTTGAGTGCACAACCATATAGCTCCGTATAGAGTCAATATTGGGGGTATAGACCTCCTGTACTAATTCGGCGATCGTATCTTTAGGGTCAAGGTCCATAAAAATATGTACGTCTCCGAATTGAAGATCAAGGTCGATAAGCGCGACCTTTTTCTTCTTTTCCGCCAGCTTGGCTGCAATATTGACGGCGATGGTTGTTTTCCCCAAACCACCTTTTGAACCGAAAACGGTAATAACCCTCGACATCCAAGTGAGGTCCGTTTTTTCATTTAACGCTTTTAATCTCGTTGTTTCGCTTGCATATACCGTTTTTATATAATCGGAAAACTGCTTGGCGGAGGTGGGGAATTCCATGATATTATGCGCGCCCACACGGGTGGCCTCTTGCAGGCTTTCGATGTTCATTTGCTCCAATAGCAGAATGATAAATGTTCTGGGCCTTTGTAGCAGTATTCTCTCAGTCAGGCTGAGGACATCCGGTTCTCCAATTCCGAGCGTTATAATGATAATGTCAGGCGACAGATTTTCGATTTTATCCAGCGCCTTCACGCCGCCGGGAGATTCGCCCACGATCGAAATCTCTTCATCCTGAATGAGCTGCCTCAAATTTTGCAGTGTGCCGTCAAGTTTGCTGACAAGCAAAACGTTGATTTTCATTCCCGGTTCCTTTCCGCCGATGATGTCGTATTTTAATAATCGCTTTGCTTTTAATCAGCCGAGGATTTGTGTAATCGTTATTACCGGTACATAGATGTCGTTTTTATCAAGCGGTGACCTGAGTATTGCTCTTAACAGACCGGCGTTTTCTGAATAGCTGAGTTCTACGGCCTGCGTCGGCGTAACTTCAAGCGTCAATGTCGTATATTTGTCTGATCCGGATTTCTGCATGACCTGATCAACGGCGAGCACCTTGATATTCTGCATGAGAAGCTTTGCGGTGGGTATTGCTTTGTTCTCCGCTTCAACCTGATATTGGGCAACGATGTCTACTGTGTCATTGGGCCGGATCATATATTTCAGGCTTGAGGTATCTCCAACGCCGATTGTAATAGCACGCATACCGGGCTCAATGGCATAAGCCAGCGTCCCGCTTTCCGTGCTCCCCACATCCACAAGCCTGATGCTGAGTATTTGTTCTCCCGCTATGATTTTGGCGCTTGTGGTTTTTCCGACGATATCGGTTGCATTGTCATATGTATTTGGAAGGATCGTGTCGGTGGGAACCGAAACAAGTTTCAGCATATCCGCCGTCATGACAGTATTTTCAGGAATGTCGTCTGCGGCGACAATAACGTTTGATTTGGGTGTGTTTTTTGTTATATTGCCTGCCAGACTGAGATAGTAAAACAAAGCGCCGGCTGTGATCACAGCCAGGATTAAAGCCAGCAATCTTATTTTTTTCATCTTATCTCCATACATTGCAGCTTACAAAATGCCCAATAAATATACATAACTTGTATTGCTGCTGCCGTTTTACCGGCGAACGGCGGGCCGAAATCATATCTATTAACAGACAGTTTCCCGTCTTATTATTCAAATTTCATGATGCTGGTGGCGGAAATCGTGATGGCGCTTTTTCCTAAAATCATTGATGTCAAACCTGTAAGCAATTGAATTGGGGTGGTTACTTTGATCTGTACTGATTCCTGAATGCCGTCGCTGTCCGTATCAAGGCTTAAAAGCTCAATTTGCGTTGAGCCGGCCGGTAATTGCGGCGCGTCTTCCAGAACGATGCTTTTTGCCTTTGACAGGTCATCGTCTGCGCTGCTGTCATAGTAATGGACGGCAGTATATCGCGCGGCTTCTCTGGCCGCGTTGGTGGCCGCGATATCACAGCTGTAAAGCCATCCGAAGTCGATGATGCCGCAGAGAAGGACGATCAGGATCGGTAAAACGAGCGCAAACTCAACGGCGGATTGTCCTTCTTCGCCTTTAATCCCCATGCCAAACACCTCCTCAATAGCTGGTGAAGCCAGACCCCGTCCCGGGGGTCGGAGTCTGGCTCAATGAAAGAATCTTGATAAAACTTCATTAACCTTACGGATGGGTTATTTTGTCACCAAACCCTGAAAAGAAATTTATTACCTGCTGTCCCAGTGCGAAAACAGCAATCATTAATGCAAGAGCGATACCCGCAATGAGAAGCGCGTATTCAACGATGCCTTGCCCGCTCTCTTCTCGCGTTAACCAACGAAGTTTTTTCATCAAAAAAACTTGCTGATTAGCCGCCGGAAAGCGCGGTGCCAACCTGGGTGAAGAGAGCGCTGATTTGCGGGCCCAACGCGAAAATAGCAACCATGACAACAATAGCGATTCCGGCAATAATCAGTCCGTATTCGACCATGCCCTGCCCGCTTTCTTCTTTCCCCAGCCAATTGATCATATTTTTCATTAATTTTTCCTCCCTTTAATTTTGTGTATTGACGATTGACCTGTTCAAGGTTTTGCTCTGATCAGTTACCCTATAGAATGCTGTTCATCACGCTCCAATCCTTTTATCATTTTTCTTCGTAACCAATACTGATGTCTATTTCTAATAACCGGGAACACTGGTAATGATTGCAAATACCGTTCCCGCCATCATAAAAGGGGCAAAGGCAAACATGCTTTTCACAGTGAGCTTCCTTGTGATCAAACCGGCGGAACACCAAACAAGCATCACGGCGCTCATTCCAATCATTCCATACATAATGTGCGGGTAACCGAGTATGAGGCCCATTGCCCCGGCCAGCTTAACATCTCCCGCCCCGATGGCCGTAAAACCCAGCACCGAGCCTAAAGCGATGAAGACTGCCATGACGACTATCATCGTTATGATTGCGGCGATTAAGGATGGTGCACCTCCTAAATTGATCTGCATGATGAATCCCGCCAGCAGCATCGTGAGCACAGCCTCGTTCGGAATTAGTCTAATTCTGATGTCGATAATGGTGATGACTTCAGCATCAAACAGGATAACTGCCAGTAATGCAGCGTGCAGAAGGTTTTCTGCAAACAACCCTACTGCCGCCCATAATGCGCCGTTTACCAAGAGACATAAGAGCTTCAGCAGCCGCGATGTAAACCGTGTGTCAGGAATGAGCACGCCGCCGCTCTTATTCAGCTTATATTTTGCGATTTTAAAAGCGATAAGCGGTATAAACCAGCCGGACGCCATACCGAAGGCACCCATGATAAGAGCCAGTGTAACGTTCATTTAAATCCTCCTTACAGCGGCCGTCAGCAAACAGCGTTTAGAATAAAAAAGACTCTACCGGAAAATTTCCGAATAGAGTCCAATTGCCATCACTGCCGGTCAAAAACCGGCGGAGACGTAAGTCAAAAAAACTCTATTGGAATTCCCAATAGAGTCTCAAGGTCATGATTTTACCGGGAACCCCCGATAGAATCCTATAACCTTAACAAAATGGCAACTGGCTGTCTTAGTCAGAAACTTTAGACCCTTTAGCTTTGCGTCCTTATCTTTCGATAAGTTTGCTATTAACATTTTAAGTTTCAATTATATGCTTTAGAAAAATAACCCTTCCATCAGGACACATGATGGACAAAATAGTGTATTGATGATACTATAGCAATTAACCAAGTTCGAATCACGATCTAATAATTATCATTATGTCCTAATGTGTTTATAATAATACTAGTGTGACCTGCTGTCAAGCACCAATGCGTCCTATTTAGATGATTTGTTTCAACAATTAATTGGTGGTGTTTTTGTGTTTATTGACAATTACATGAAAATATGCATGTTAAAAGGTATTTCGCCAACCAGATTATTAAGCAATTTAAAAATCAGCAAAAGCTCATATTCGCATTGGAAATCGGGAGGAGAGCCGCTCAACGAAACCAAAAAGAAGATAGCGGATTATCTGCATATATCCATCGATGAACTTGAAGCCGGTCAAATAAAAAAAGAGCCCACGGATGAAAACCGTGAGCTTTCGGAAATCGACAAGCGCATTATTGACGGGTTTATGAAATTGACAGATCACGAGAAGCGTCTTGTTCTCGCTCAGATAGAAGCTTGGAAATCATTGAATTAAGCGCTTGCTTTTGTTCGCTGCTAAGGTCTTTTAATATCTCTTTAATTGAATCCTCATTCATGCTGCGCCTCCATCATAAATATAGGCTCCACCTATAATACGATTGACAAAGCGAATTTTGGATTATTTTGTTGAAAAAATTTTTTACCCGCTTCCAATAAACAGGAGGCGGGATTTTGTGTATGGTTATTAAACGGGAACTGTTATGGTGAATTCGCTGCCGACGCCCTGTTTTGACGAAACGATGACCGAACCGCCCATCTGCTCCAGATTTTCTTTGACAACGTATAACCCAAGTCCATCCCCTGTGATCGAAGCGGTATTACGGCCCCGGAAATACGCGTCGAACAGGTGCGGCAGGTCTTCCTCCGCGATACCGGTGCCGGTATCCTTTATGATGATTGCAACTTTTGAATCCGACGCCTTATAGGAAACCTCGACTCTCCCGCCGGGCGCTGTAAACTTGTATGCGTTCGTCAACAGATTGTAAACGCTCTGACTTAACTTATATTTATCTGTCTTAACCCGGACTTTCTGGCTGCTCAGCAGCTGAAGGCTTATTTTCTTTTTCTCAAACTGCACCTTCAAGCCGCTGATGATCTGGCTGATCAGCGAATGCAGATCTAGTTCTTCTAAAGAGGCTGTCTCTGACGGTTTATCCGCGTCTATTAGCCTGCTCATATTCGTTATGATGGACGAAATGTTGTCAAGCTGCGCCTGGCAGACTTTGATTTCGTCGTCCGTCATTTTTATGACGCCGTCCTCAATTCCCTCCAAATGCGTTTTCATAATCGTCAAGGGTGTTCTCGTCTGGTGGACAAGCTCGTCGACAACTCTTTTTCTGACAATCTGCTTGATTTTAAGTCTGTTCTGGAGTGTTTCAAGCGAGGACTGAATAATCCTGATTTCCCGAACCTTTGATGGTTTATAATCCGTAGAACCGCCCATATCGATACGCAGCGCCTGCGCTGCCGTATTGGACAAATCCCGGCTCAGCGTTCTGCTGATGAATATGCCGATAATAATGAGTACAAACAGAACGACGACAATCGAAATGGCACTGTTTCGAAGCAGCGCAACTCTGAACAGCACAGAAACCTGTGAATTTCCGAGAGAGCTGTATCTTGTGATATTCAGGACACCCAGGTTGTTGCCGCCGTCTGTGAGCTGGTAGGTGTCCACCTCTTCGGAATTATTCCTGTGCATCATCCCATACATCATGCCGTAGCCGCCGCCCGCTGTGTTTTCAGCGCTCGCCACGAGCTTTCCCGATGCATCATACAGTTTGATACTGATGATCGGGTCATCGAGATGCGATTCAAGCTGGACAGATAGCCGCTGCTCAGAGATACTGCCGTCTTGCAGCGCGCTGACCGCCAACTGTTCGATTTGGCTGATATGATTATTATAAGAAACGGTACTGTATGACATAAAGTATTTGTTAATGAGGGAGGACAGAATGAGTGAATTGACGCAGATGGCCAAAACTGCCGTCACCGTCAGGACGAGAAGCCATTGCCTTCTGATTGTCAATTCTGTGCACCTCCCAGCACGTATCCCGCGCCGTACTTTGTCAGGAGAATTTGTGGATTCCTCGGATCGCTCTCTATTTTCTGACGAAGTCTTTTTATAGCGCTGTCGATATTACGGTCATAGCCTTCGTAGTCGTAGCCGTACGCGGAACTGATCAGCTGCTCCCGCGATAAAACCTGTCCCTGATTTCTGAATAACGCCTGCAAAAGTCCAAACTCCGCTGCTGTGATTGGGATTTCCTTACTGTCCTTATACAGCTTCATGCTTTTGGTATGGAGGCTCAGATCGGCGAATTTATACACGAGTTCTTCAGAATTATGGTAGGTCCGCCGGATAAGGGCATGCACTCTTTTTACAATTTCCTTAACGCTGAAGGGCTTGACGACATAGTCATCAGCGCCTGTGTCGAAGCCCTTCAGTCTGTCGATCTCTTCGGTCCTAGCTGTCAGCATGATGACCGGGATATCCGAAATCTCGCGGATTTGTTTGAGCACGTCAAAACCGTCGATACCCGGCATCATGATGTCAAGCAGGGCGAGGTGAATTTCTTCCTTGTTGAAGATTTCCAGGGCTTCAAAGCCATCTTGAGCAACGAAGGTCTTAAACCCTTCATTTTCAAGGTATTTAGAGACGACGCCGCTGATTTCCGCCTGATCTTCAACAACAAGTATATTATATACCACAATGATCACCCTGCTCTATTATACCTTCCGCAACGTGCCAGTACAATAATTCTAAGGATGCGTTATTTGCCCGTCAGAACTTTTTTCATTCTGATATAGTCTTCCTCAGATATCTCGCCTTTGACAAAACGCGCGTTCAGAAGCTCCAGACTGTCATCGCTTTGATTGACAGGATGATGCCCCTGCCCTTTCTTGACGAGCGCGACGATGGCAACAACGACCAAAGCGGCGACTACAAGCGCAATACCCATCATGACAAGGCCCCAGCCGCTGTGCATAAAGTTACTCATATAGCCAAACCCGCCGCCAAAGCAGCGGCCTAGTCCGCCTATTCCTCTGAAATACATCATCATAAATACCTCCTATTTTTAACTTCTCAGTGTTTGAAGCATCTTTTTATATGTTTCTTCGTCAATTTCTCCGGATACAAAACGTTTTCTGAGAATCACTTCAGCGTCATTGGTGTCAGACGGGGCATAACCATGATGACATCTAGGCTTGACTATGAAATAGACGATCGCTGCGATGACAAGTATAAATAATAACATTTTTTCGCCTCCCTTGGTTTGTTTGCATCTAGATTATCAGTCCGAATTATGCCACAAATATGGCATTTGTTTAAGATCTCAACCGTTTTTTACATTGTACATGTATTGATCATAAAATGGACTGAAATGACACGAAAGGAGCTGAACATCATGACGAATCAAAACGATATGAGTTCCGACTATGTTCTAAAAGACTATGGTCCACGACCGTTAGTCATAAATATTGATAAGGCAACCAAGCAGAACAATACATTCCGCACAGCACTTTGGACAGGAAATCATCTTCAAGTAACCCTGATGAGCATCAACGTCGGCGAGGAAATCGGCGCTGAGAGCCACCCGGAGCTTGACCAATTCCTACGGATTGAGCAGGGTCAGGGTCTTGTGAAAATGGGTTATCGCCTCGAAGACATGAATATGCAGGCAAAAGTTGCTGACGGCGACGCAATCCTCGTGCCAGCAGGGACATGGCACAATCTTATCAACACGGGGAGCATACCGCTCAAGCTGTACTCCATATACGCCCCGCCCCAGCATCCCCCCGGTACCGTTCATAGAACAAGAGCAGACGCGATGGCTGCTGAGCATAGCCATTGACTAACGAAATCAGTAAATAAGAAATACCGTCACGAAGTATAACCTCGTGGCGGTACATGCTTTTTATTGGTATCACGCAACTTGTTGAATGGCAGCTCCTTTTTTTCGCTGTTTACGCCCGTGTTCCGAGCGTGTATAAAAGGGCGTTGCATATGGCGGCGGCAACGTTGCTGCCGCCTTTTCTGCCAAGCGACAGGATACAGGGGACGCCAGATGATTTAATAATCTCCTTGCTCTCCACTACATTGACGAAGCCGACAGGCACACCAATGATGAGGTCAGGCCGGATACGTCCTTCCGAAATGAGCTCATCAAGGCGAAGCAGCGCCGTTGGCGCGTTACCCACCGCAATAATCAGCGGGCCGCTCAACGCACAGGCTTTTTCCATGCTGACGGCCGCGCGCGTCACGTTCCGCTCTTTTGCCGACGCGGCCACGTCGTCATCGGCAATAAAACAGTGAATGCGGCCGCCGAGCTTATGCAAGGCAGCTTTGCTGATTCCGGCCTCGGCCATATGCGTGTCCGTCACAATCTGCGCACCGCCTGACAGCGCGGTTTTCCCCGCTTCGACGGCACCAGGCGAAAAATAGAGTGTGTCGGCATAATCGAGATCTGCCGTCGTGTGGATGACGCGTTTGATAACAGGTGCAAGCGCTGGGTCGAGCGTTTTTTCGCCCAATTCCGCTGTAATAATATCAAAGCTTCGTTTTTCAATGTCCATTGGCGCAAGCGTATGCCAGTCCATTTTATTTCCTCCCGTTCACGCTTGAGACCCCGTACCGCTGATAACATACACGGGATTCTGCGCGATCATCATATGATATCCGCCCATGCGCCGCGACCGGCTGACGGCAATTTGTGAGACCTCAACGTCAGCAAGCGGCAGGCGAAAAAACGCGGCTGTCGCCTTTCCCAGCGTCTCCAGCGCGACGGCGCTGACGACAAGCCGGATTTTCGGATTGCGTGCCAATAAAAGCTCTAAAATCTCTTCAAGATTACCGCCGCTGCCGCCGATAAACGCCGCGTCCGGCACAGGCTGCCCTTCAAGCGTCTGCGGGACGTCGCCTTCGACGACGGTGATGTTCGTTACCTTCATTTTCCGCGCGTTTTCAGCAATAAGCCGGCATCCCTCATGCGCCCTTTCGAAAGCAAAGACATGGCCTTTTTTCGCCAGCAGGGCTACCTCCACGGAGACGGAACCCGTCCCTGCGCCGATGTCGTAAACAATATCGTCATCCCGCAGACACAGCTTTGAAAGGATGACGCTGCGGACTTCGCTTTTTGTCATCGGGATGTCGCCACGGGTAAACGCTTCGTCCGGGAAGCCGCATGAAACGATCCGGCGCGGGGTCGGATTTTCCACCAGCATGACGGCAAGCTGCGCCGTCTCGTCTTGTGACAGGGCCTGAGCTGTTTTTCTTATGATGCGCTCGTCGTCACTGCCGAGTCTCTCGCCGACAGTGACCGTGCACCCGCCGAAACCGGCCGTACATAATTCGCGGCAGATCGCCTGCACCGTCAAAGCGCCGCCCGTCAAAAAAAACGTTTCGGCGTTGTCGCGCACGGGTGTGACAGCGTCGCACGATTTACCATGGGCGCTGACGAGTTTCCACGCCTGCCATGGACGGCAGAGCTTGGCAGCGAAATACTGAACGCTTGAGAGCCCGGCAATCAGCGCATAGTCTTGATCACCCAACGCCTCAACGAGTTTTTTTGCGCCGCTGTAAAAACCAACATCTCCGCTCATCAGGATGCAGATTTTCCGCCCGTGGTTTTGCTCAATCACCCGAAGGATATCCGCGGGCTGTATCGCCGCGTGGCGCACAGCCGATGTATAAGCGGGAGCCGCTGCTAAAAGCCTCTCGGCACCGATGAGGACGTCCGCTTCCATCATGGCCTGTTTGCCTTCCGCAGTTAGGGTATTCTCGCCACCCATTCCCACACCGACGATATGAATGCCCATTTAATCCCCCTCCAAAAGCGTTGTGACACCAAAAACCACGTCTTCAAGCGACAGCCCGGCGTCATCCGGCCGGCTGACAACGATAAGCCGAGCGCCGAGCGCCGCCGCCGCTTCCTGCTTTTCCGGAAAACCGCCCGTCGTGCCGCCGTCTTTCGTCACCAGCGTTTTGATCTGAAACTGCCGCATAAGGGCAATATTCAGCTCTTTAGAAAACGGCCCCTGCATGGCAATGATGTGCTCGGCCGGAAAACCGGCTATAAGGCAGGCCTCAATCGATGTTGCCGTCGGCAGAACGCGCGGGTACAGCCGCTTTTCAAAATCCCTGACGGCCGTAAAGGCCGAAAGCTCCTTGCTCCCTGTTGTCAACAGCACATTGTCGGTCGTCTCGTTTAAGTATGCTGCCGCGTCCGCCATCGTTTTAACGATGACGGCACCGGCGCAGGTGCTCTCTGCTCTGAGCAGCCGGAAACCCGGCACCCCCGTTTTTGAAAGGGCAGCCCTGATGTTTTTCGTAACCTCAAACGCGTAGGGATGCGTTGCGTCGATGACACAGGCGTATCCGCCGCTGCGGAGCAGCTCTTCGATTTGCGCCGCGTTCATGCGGCCTGTTTTGACCGTCAGTCCCGACAAATTGCCGGGTGCTGTCAGCCGTCCGTATTCCGTCGCGACGCAGAGTGTTATGTCAAGCTTATACGGCGCAAGCGCCCTGAGCAGCGGGGGCGCGTCACCTGTTCCCCCGAAAATGAGGAGCTTTTTCATTTTTTGTTCTCATACCCGCGCGGTGTGACCATTTTGCCATTCACAAGGCGCGTTGTGCTGCTGCCGATAAAAACGGTTGTAAACATATCAACTGCCGTGTCGCGCAGCTTTTGCAGCGTCATTGTGGTGCTCGCCTCGCCATCACGCCCGATATTGCTCGCGATACCGCAAACCGTATCCCCGCTGCGGCATTCAAGCAAAATATCACAGGCCCTTTTCAGATGATCTTTTCTTTTATGACTGGCCGGATTATATAAAACAACGGCAAAATCCCCCACGGCAGCGGCGCGTAGGCGTTTTTCAATAACCTCCCAGGTGACCATCAAATCCGACAGGGAAATGACGGCGTAATCCTGCATCAGCGGCGCGCCGAGAATAGCGCCGCCGCTCTGCGCGGCTGTCACCCCGGGGATAACGATGATCTCCACGCCCGGCGTCTCAGCGGCCAGCTCATACAAAAGGCCCGCCATGCCGTATACACCGGCGTCACCGCTGCAGACCATCGAAACCGTTTTGTCCGCCGCCTCTGAAAGCGCCATGCGACAGCGCTCAATCTCGCTGCACATGCCGGTTGACTTATAAGTCTTTTCGGGGTAAACCGGTCGGACAAGGTCAACGTATGTTGTATATCCGCAAATGAGTTCGGAGCAATCAAGCGCCGAGTGCGCCTGTTTTGTCATGCCCGCAGCATGCCCCGGCCCGAGACCGACAACGTATAATTTTCCCATTGTTATTCCTCCAAAAAGCGCACCGTATAGGGCGCGACTGCAAATGCCATGGTGATGCCGTTCCCGGCGTCCTTTTTCGTCAGCAAAGTTCCGCCGCTGCCGAGCACGGCACTTCTTTCGCAGACGTTATCAACACCCGTTGTTTTACGGACGAACTCTGAAGCTGTAAAGCTCCCTTGAACGTTGGCCAGTGCCGAAGCGGAAAACGTCCGAAACGGCAAATCACGCGACCGGCAGAAAGATAAAAGGCCCGCCTCTTCCGCCTTTAAATCGATGCTGCAAACCTGGCAGACCGCTTCTTCATAAAAGCTGGACTTTTTTAGTATCATATCAAAAGCCCGGTCTAAATCCTCCGCCGAAACGCCCCTCCGGCAGCCGACGCCGAGCGTCAGAACAGGCGGTACGAGGCGCAGCGCCGCATGGCTGCCCTTCGTTTTGATCGTGATGGCGATGTCGTAATTTTTTTTGTCCTCTGAAAAGCCCCCCGGCAGCTTGCCTTTAATCGGGAAAAGGCTGCGAAACGCGATTTTCTCACCGGCCAGCAGGCGCGCGGATATCCATTTAATCCGCTCAGGATTGAGAATACACATCTGTTTTCTGCTGGCCCATGCGTCGATGGCGAACACACCGCTGCAATCCGTTGCCGTCGTAATAACAGGGATGGCCCCATGAAGGGCCCCAATAGTCCGTGCCAGATCGTTAGCCCCGCCGATATGGCCGGATAAAATCGGGATAATGAACCGGCCGGTTTCATCAAGCACGAGGACGGCCGGGTCGCTCGTTTTTGATTTGATATACGGCGCAATTGCCCGGACGGCAATCCCGGCGGCGCCGATAAAAACAAGCGCGTCATCTATTGCAAAACGATTTTTCGTCCAGTGATCCAGCGCGCCGTTCGCGCACCGGTTGAGCAGCACATGATGGCCTGTCCCCTCCAGCGCCGCACACAGGCGTTCACCCAGGTCAAAGCCCCGCGCCGTAAAGACAATCATGCCAATGTTCATGTCGAAACGCCCTCACGAAAAAGCGTTGTAAAGGCAGGATCATACAGTTTTGAGCGGTTGTATTCATTCCCCAGAAAGCCGCCAACTGTAATCAGCGCCGTATTCTTGATGTTGTTCTCCGTCATGGTCTGATGAATCGTTGAAACGGTGCACCGATAAACCTTTTCATCCGGCCATGTCGCTTTATAGACGATGGCGGCGGGCGTATCGCCCGGATAGCCGCCCTCAAGCAGTTCCCTCTGGAGCGATTCTGTCAGCCCGGAGCTTAAGAAAATGACCATCGTGCAGCCGTGCGCGGCAAAGCTGCGGATGCTCTCCCGCTCGGGCACCGGTGTGCGCCCCGCCATACGGGTAATGACGACGCTTTGGCTGACGTCCGGCAGCGTGTATTCGGCGCGAAGTGCCGCCGCCGCGCCGCAGAAGCTGGACACGCCCGGTACACTTTCATAAGCGATATCACAAGCGTCAAGCCTGTCCATCTGCTCGCGGATGGCGCCATACAGGCAAGGGTCGCCCGTATGCAGGCGGACGGTGTTTTTGCCCGCCGCCTCGGCCGACGTCATCACGTCCAGCACTTCTTCAAGCGTCATTTTAGCGCTGTTATAAACGGCACATTCTGATTTCGCGTATGATAAAAGCGCCGGATTGACTAAGCTGCCAGCATAGATAATGACATCGGCCTGCTTGAGGCGCTCGGCACCGCGAATGGTGATAAGATCTGGCGCGCCGCTGCCGGCCCCCACAAAATAGATCATTTGTTTTCCTCCCAGCCGAATGATTCGATCAGAGATGCCGCCGAAGCCGTCTGACCGAGAAAGCCATACGTATTTGAAAACAGAACGGCACCGATTTCCGCTACCTCTCCCGTTTTTCTTTGAAGCTGCTCTTCAATCTTGCTCAGGAGCGATTTGAGCACCTCGTCCTGGATACCGGCTTGCATTAATATATCGACACACGCGTCCGTTGACGCGCTGTCCATAATGGCGCGCACGGTCAGCTGTCCGGCGCCGCAGAGCGCGGCATGCGCTGCGAGGATTTCCGCCCGGCAGTCCGCTTCACCGGAATGCGTATTCATAATGCCGCCCGCCAGCTTGACGAGCTTGCCAAGATGACCGACGATAAGGATTTTTTGAAAGCCGCTCTGCACCGCAAAGCGCAGCGCCTCGCCAATAAAATTTGAAAATTTTACAGTTGGGGCTGCGCGGAGCTTTGGAAAACGGGACAAAAACGCCGTGCCGTAGTTGCCCGGCGTGAGAACAACGCTTCGATGTCCTTCGGCTGCCAGGGCGCGCAGTTCCAGCCCGATACAATCAATCAGCGCCTGCGTGCTCATTGGTTCGACGATACCGCTTGTCCCCAAAACTGACAGGCCGCCTTTGATGCCGAGCTTTTCGTTAAACGTCTTCTTGGCGCGCTTTTCCCCCTCGGGAATACTGATGACGACCGTCAGGCCGCCTGTGTATCGCACACGCTGACAGATGTGCGCCACTTCCTCGGCGATCATCCGCCGCGGCACCGTGTTTATCGCCGCCGCGCCGACCGGCTGGTTCAGGCCCGGCTTTGTGACGCGGCCGACACCGATACCGCCGTCAATCATAATGCCCGGCTCGTCCGCCCGGCTGACAAGGGCGCAGACCAGCATGCCGTCGGTGACGTCCGGGTCGTCACCGGCGTCTTTTCTGACAGCGCAAGCGGCCTGTTTGTCATCAAACGACGCGCCGAGCACCGGAACCGTCACGTCAAGGCCCTTCGGTGTCGTCAGGCTGACGGTCTCTGCCATCAACCCGGTCAGAAGCATTTCGGCGGCCGCTTTCGCCGCGAGCGCGGCACACGTCCCCGTTGTGTAGCCGAGGCGCAGCTTCTGCGCGCCTTTTTGAATATAATGCTCGAATGGCAAAAGCGCACCCCGTCTCGTCTTTGTGGTTTAAAAAAATAAATGCCCTTCCCGGACGGAAAGGGCAATAAAAGCAAAGAAAACTTTGCAATCGTTACACCGGCCAAAGGTCCGTCAGCCCGTGATGAAATAATCGCAGCGCAGGTATTCTGGCTCTGGCGTCATCGCGTTGTTTCGTCTTCCCATGACAGGCGTCACAGTGACTTCGTGAAACACGCTGGTACCATTACAGCGGCGGCTCCGCGTGGGATTTTCACCCAACTTCCGTCGCGCGGCGAATCAATTTGCGCCCATTGTACCCGGCGGTCACCGTTTTGTCAAGGCTCATCTTTTACCCGCCGGTTTTGAGTGCGCCAAGACAGATATTTTTCAAAGACGCTTGACTCTCCGGTGACTTTATGTATAATGAAATCAAAATCGACAAGTTAATAAACGAATTTGACGTCAGGAAGTCGGGTGAAAATCCCGCACTGTCTCGCAACTGTAAGAGCGGAGCAACGGCCAATTTGCCACTGGGAAACCGGGAAGGCGGCCGGAGCGATGATGCCCAAGTCAGGATACTGCGTTGAGTTTTTTCCAGACCAGACCTTACGATGTATAAGGGGGGTATTCCGAGGCCGAATGAATATCGGCACGGTTTAACGCGCCTTTTCGAAAAGGTGCGCATTTTTTTGTCGAAATATAAAAATTGAATAAGAAACAAATCTGGCACGCAGGAAGCTGGGTGAGAATCCCACACTGTCTCGCAACTGTATTTGCCGAGCGACGGCCACAATGCCACTGGGAAACCGGGAAGGCGGCCCGAGCGATGACGCATCAGTCAGGATACTCGGCCGGATCTGGAAAACCATACCTTACGAAGCATAAGGAGGGGTTATTTCTATGGGCAACACAGGGCAGGCCGATCGAATGCACCTTTCATCGAAGGGTGCAAATTTTTTTGGAGGATAACATGAAAAAACTGCTATGCGAAAAAAATGCCTTAAAAGCATCCGTTATCGTATCCATCCTGCTGGCCTTTCCAACAATGACCGTCGGCGCCATGCACATTATGGAAGGCTTCCTGCCGCCCCTCTGGTGTATCGCCTGGGGTGCGTTATGCATTCCGTTTATCGTGAAGGGTTTTTTCTCGATCAAAAAGAAAGTTGCCGGTAATTCAAAAACGCTTTTACTGCTGGCAATGTGCGGCGCTTTTGCTTTTGTTCTGTCGGCGCTGAAGCTGCCGTCTGTGACGGGCAGCTGCTCACATCCAACGGGCGTCGGTCTTGGTGCTGTATTATTCGGGCCGACATCTATGTCAGTGATCGGCATCATTGTTTTATTATTTCAGGCGATTCTGCTGGCCCACGGCGGGCTGACAACCTTAGGCGCAAACACGTTTTCCATGGGCATCGCCGGGCCTTTTGCCGCTTTCGGTGTCTACTGGCTTTTTAAAAAGCTTAAAACGCCGGTCGGCGTTGCCATTTTTCTCGCCGCTTTCCTCGGCGATCTGTTTACATATGTCGTTACATCCTTTCAGCTTGCCTTTGCCTTCCCGGACCCGTCTGGCGGCGTTATTGTTTCGGCTGTCAAGTTCCTGGGCGTTTTTGCCGTAACACAGATACCGCTGGCGATTTCAGAAGGTATCCTTACCGTGGTCGTCTATCAGGGCATTAAAAAATACAGCCGTCCGGAGCTTGAAGAACTTCAGGCCATTTGAGGGGGATAAGACAGCGATGAAACTCTGGCAGAAAAATATTTTTCTCATCATTCTTGTTGTTTTTATTGCCGCTATCCCATTGGTGTTTATACGCGGTGAATACGGCGGATCAGACGATCAGGCCCAATCTGTTATCGCCGAAATTGACAAGGACTATAAACCATGGGCGCACGTACTTTTTGAGCCGCCGAGCGGCGAAGTCGCATCTCTTCTCTTTGCGCTGCAGGCATCTATCGGCGCAGGGATTATTGGTTTCGGCTTCGGCAGACTGTCAGCCAAATACAAAGCGGGCGACAAGAATTGAGCCATATTGATCAATACGCCTATCAGTCGAAGCTGGCGCCGGTCAAAGCCGGCACGAAACTCCTGTATGCGCTGACCGTCATGGCTATCTGTCTCTTTTCCGGCTCAGAACTCGTCAGCGTGTTAACGATTATCATCATGTCGGCAGTTACGCTCCTCTTGGGCGGCTGTCGATGGCAGCGCTACATGCGCCTTTTGACGATCCCCCTGACTTTTCTCGTGACAGGGACAATAACCGTTATCATCACCCGCCTTCGTCCGACGGACGTCTCCATTGTCTCCATCTCTCTATTCGGCGGAATATACGGCATCAGCGCCGCGTCGCTCGATACCGGGATTATGATTTTTTTACGAGCGCTTGGTGCTGTCACCTGCCTTTATTTCTTTTCGCTGAATACACCGATGAACGCTTTTTTATCGCTGCTGCGGCGAAAAGCCCCCGGCCTTTTCGTCGAACTGATGGAGCTCATTTACCGCTTTATTTTTGTCATTTGGGAGGAAGCGGGGAAGATTCATACGGCGCAAGCGTCAAGGCTCGGGTATGACGGTTTCAAACGGAGCATGGCGTCTTTGGCAGAGCTTGTGACGAGCGTTTTCCTCCGTGCCTTCCGGCGTGTTGACCGTGTGAATGTGGCGCTGGCGTCACGCGGCTTTGACGGCAATTTTGAGCTTCTAACCGAACGAGAGGCGCCCAGCCGGATATTAACAGCGCTCACCCTTGCCACCGTCACCGTCCTGACGGCAGCCGCTATCCTTGAAAGGCTTTATCTATGAACATCATTGAAGTCAGAGACCTTTGCTACAGCTATGAGGACGATGAAGCGGCGCTTGACCACGTCAGCCTCGACATCAAAGCGGGGATAACAACAGCCGTTCTCGGCGGCAACGGTGCCGGTAAGTCAACGCTGTTTCTCAATCTAAACGGCGTTCTGACGCCGAAAAGCGGGCGTGTCTTCTTCGAGGGCCATGCGATTGATTATGGTAAAAAGAATCTCCTAGACATCAGGCGAAAGATCGGTATTGTCTTTCAAGACCCGGACGACCAGCTCTTTTCCGCCAGCGTCACAAAAGATATCTCCTTCGGTCTTATGAAGCTTGGTCTCACGCGTGCGGAGATAGAGGCGCGGATTGATCGTGTCGTCCGCCAAACAGGCATCGGGCACATCATTTCAAAGCCCACGCATGCCTTGAGCTTCGGGCAGAAAAAGCGCGTGGCTATCGCCGGCGTTCTCGTCATGGAGCCATCTGTTATCATCCTTGATGAACCAACGGCCGGGCTTGACCCGCAAGGCGTGAGCGAAATATTAAACCTGCTCCGGGAAATCAGGGTAGCTTGCGGCATCACCATCATCATCTCCACGCATGACATTGACCTCGTCCCGCTCTATTGCGACGAGGCGATTGTTCTCGACCGGGGGAAGGTGATCTTCAGCGGCACGCCGGAACGGCTGTTCACAGAGCCGGATTTTCTCCGGGCGCACAATCTGCGCCTGCCGCGTATCAATCATTTGATGAACATCCTGCACAATAAGGATAACCTCGACGTCGACACGACGGCCTCCACCATCTCGCAGGCGCGCCGGAGCATCAAAGAGCTTCTCGGCGCGGAACCTCATAACCATCAGTAAGGAGCAGTTATGCCAGGAGTTTTATATGGCGTGGGCGTCGGGCCGGGTGACCCGGAGCTCATCACCCTCAAAGCCGCCCGCATTATCAGAAAATGCCCTATTATCGTCGTGCCGAAATCGGGAGACGGTGAGCGCGTTGCCCTCAGCATCGCGCGGCAAGCCGTGCCCGAGCTTGTCGACAAGCAGCTTGTTGAGCTGGACATGCCCATGACGCGAGATCAGGCGCTATTGCGCGCCTGTCATGAAAAAGCGGCTGAAACGATCGCCACGTATCTTGACGGCGGGGCGGATGTGGCGTTTCTCACGCTTGGCGACCCGTGTATTTATTCAACGTATATCTACGTAGACCGCCTCATCCGGCGAATGGGCCATACGGCGGAAATTATTTCCGGTGTACCGTCATTCTGTGCCGTCTCGGCAAAGCTTGGTGACGCGCTTGTCGAGACATCTCAGCCACTACATATCATCCCGGGATCTTACGGCAGCCTCCGCGAAAATCTTGCCATGCCCGGCACAAAAGTTTTAATGAAGAGCGGCAAAGCCTTTCCCGACGTAAAGGCAGCGCTGTCAGATTTGGGTCTCACCATAAACGCCAACATGGTTGTCAGCTGCGGGATGCCTGATGAGAAGGTCTATGGCACGTTGGAGAACGTTTCGGAAGTGCCTGGTTATTTCACAATAATCGTTGTCAAAGAAAACGAATCAATGGGCGGAAAGTGAACTATGAACATCTGCATGGCGGGCATTGATTTCAATAAAGCCTCAATTGAATACAGAGAGCGCTTTGCGCTGACGAAAACGGCACAGGCGGCAATGCTCGGCCGCGTCGGTTCATATACCGGCGTTTCCGGCTGCGTCATCATCAGCACGTGCAACAGAATGGAGCTTTGGACCCATCATACGGGGACACCCAAACACAGCCCGTTTGATATCCTTTGCGAGCTTTTTCACATCGATGCTGCCGATTACGAAAAATTCTTTACCTGCCGGGTGGGCAACGAGGCTGTCCGTCATCTGTTTGAGCTTGCTGCGGGTTTAAAATCCCTGATTTTCGGTGAGGAACAGATTTTAGCGCAGGTCAAGGAAGCCATCGATTTTGCCCGGGCAAGCCGGTCGTCAGACCCGGTGCTCGATTCTCTCTTCCGCCGCGCCGTCACTGCCGCGAAGAAAGCGAAAACAGCCGTACGCTTGACGCCGGTTGACTGCTCCGCCGCGATGACGGCCGTCGAAATCCTGAAAGAAAAATTCAGCGACCTGAATGGCCTGCCCTGCCTCGTTATCGGCAGCGGTGAGATGGGCCGTCTGGCGGCAGAAAGTCTTGTTGGCGAGGGCGCCGATGTCACCGTCACGCTGCGCCAATACAGCAATGGCGCAACAACGGCTCCCCCGGGCTGCCGCGCGATTGATTATGAAGCGCGTTATAGTCTGCTTGGTGCGAGTGCGGTTATCATCAGCGCGACGAGAAGCCCACATTATACGCTCTTGTACGACGATGCCAAAACGCATTTTACCGGTTCGGAAAAAATGCTGTTTGATCTGGCCGTACCGCGTGATATTGACCCACAAATCGGCGTGCTGCCGTACATAACGCTTTACGATATAGACCATCTCGGCGGGAGCATGGCGCGTGGCGCCGAAAATGCAGCTGTTGGACAGGTTTTGTCGATTCTTGATGCGGAAATTGCGGAATTTGACCGCTGGCGCCGCGTGCGCTCTCTCATGCCGAAAATCACAGAACTCGGCGTCGCCGCGTCGACGGAGGTATCAGAACGGATACGCCACAACCTGCGGCATGTGTCACTTGACGACAGTGCCCGCCGGCTTGTTCACAACGCGGCTGGTCAGGCTGTTTCAAAGGTCGTTGAGAATATTCTGCTGAGTCTTGAAAAAAACACCGACGACGAGCTGTTTGCCAGCTTTATATCCGACATGCAGGATGAAGCGGCTCTCAAACCGATGGGCGACACTCCGCCCAATTTGCCGCCGCGCTTTCCGCTTTTTCTGGATCTCTCCGGTAAAGAAGTCGTCGTTGTCGGGGCTGGCCCGGTTGCCTGCCGCCGTATTAAATCGCTTTTGTCCTATCCATGCCGGATCACCGTCATCGCCCCTGATGTCCATGAGGACATCAAAGTTTTGCATCAGCGAAATGAAATGACGCTGTACCAAAAAACGTATGAACCCCGTGATCTTGAAAACGCCTTTTTAGTGATTGCGGCGACCGACAGCAGATCGCTCAATCATCAGATTGCGCTCGATGCCGAAAAGGCCGGCCAGCACTGCAGTATCGCCGATTGCAAAGAAGAGTGCAGCTTCTTCTTCCCGGCAACGGTTCATTATAACGGCGGGGTTATCGGCATTTGCGGCACCGGCGACAATCACACCCGGACGAAAAACATCACAGACGATATCCGCGAATTTATCAAAACAAGGGAACAGCTATGAAACGATTGATTAAAGTCGGCAGCCGGGAAAGCGCGCTTGCCGTTATTCAGGCAAAGCTCGTTATCGAACAGATCAAGCATCATCACCCGGAACTTGATTTTGAGCTGATCACCATGAAAACAAGCGGTGACGTCATTCTGGACAGAAATCTTGACGAAGTCGGCGGAAAGGGTCTTTTCGTCAAGGAGCTCGATATCGGCCTGCGCGGCGGCCAAATTGATTTTGCCGTTCACAGCCTGAAAGACATGCCCATGCAGACACCGGACGATTTGCCGATCATCAGTTATACAAAACGTGAAAATCCGTTTGACGCCCTTGTTTTGCCAAAAGGGGCAAGCGTCGTTGATTTATCGAAGCCCTTCGGCTGCTCAAGCGCCCGCCGGAAGCTTCAGCTCGAAAAATTGTACCCGGGCGTGTCGGTCAATGGCATCCGCGGCAACGTTCTGCTCCGGCTCAGCAAGCTGGACGGCGGCGACTATGCCGCTACGGTGCTGGCCTGTGCAGGCCTCAACCGCATGGGGCTTTCCGGGCGCATCACGCGTGTTTTTACTGAGAGTGAAATGATTCCGGCAGCCGGCCAGGGAATTTTGGCTGTTCAGGCCAGAGCGGGCGACGATCATTCCTATCTCCACTGCGTTGACGACCGCGACGCTAGGCTCGCGTCAACGGCCGAGCGCGCCTTTGTCCGCCGTTTGGACGGCGGCTGCTCCTCCCCCATTGCGGCGTATGCGAAAATAACGGGGAAGACGATTCGGCTTTTCGGCCTTCATTATGATGAAAAGAGCGCCCTGCATATGACCGGCGCCATGGAGATGTCGGCAGACTGCGCCGAGCAGCTTGGGGTCACCCTTGCCGAATTGCTTTTAAAAGAGATAAAGGCCTGACGCGCCTCAAAGGAGAATGAGAATGAAAAAAGGGAAAGTTTGGCTCGTCGGTGCCGGTCCGTCCGACATCGGTCTTCTGACACTGAAAGCAAAAAGTCTCCTGGAGGAAGCCGACGTTGTTTTATACGACAGCCTCGTGGGTGATGCGATACTGGGCCTTATCCCGGAAAGCGCCAAACGTATCAATGTCGGCAAGCGCGCCGGGCACGCTGTTATGAAGCAGGAGCGCATTAACGAGGTGCTGCTTGAAGAAGCGCTGAAAGGGCAAAACGTCGTCCGCCTCAAGGGCGGCGACCCGTTCCTTTTCGGCCGCGGCGGTGAAGAGCTGGAGCTTTTGAATGCACACCGCGTCCCGTTTGAAATTGTCCCCGGCGTCACCTCGGCCATCGCGGTGCCCGCGTATGCCGGTATTCCCGTGACGCACCGGGATTTTTGTTCATCCCTTCACATCATCACAGGCCATCTTAAAAATGACGATAAGCCTGACATCGATTTCGACGCGCTTGTGAGGCTCAACGGCACCCTGATATTTTTAATGGGCGTCGGTGCGTTGGATTATATCTGCAAAAGCTTAATCCAATCCGGTATGAGCCCGCACATGCCGGCGGCCGTTTTAGAAAAAGGGACAACAGCCGCCCAGCGCCGCGTTGTCTCAACACTGGAAAAATTGCCGGAGACAGCCAGCCGTGAAAACATTTCAACGCCGTCCATTATCATCATCGGCATGGTCTGCAGTCTGTCCGAAAAATTCCACTGGGCGGAGGACAGACCCTTGGGCGGGGCGCGCGTCGTCGTGACGCGCCCGCAGGAGCTGGCCTCCAAGTTGACGAAAAAACTTCGGGCGCTTGGTGCCGAGGTTCTTGAAATCCCGGCGATCAAAACGGCGGCGATTTCTGAGAACGCCCCCTTCCAGTCAGCTCTTGTAAATTTGAAGGATTATGCGTGGGTCGTCTTGACAAGTCAGGCGGGTGTCGAAATTTTCTTTGATACCCTCCGAAAAAATAAAACTGATATTCGGGCGCTCGGCGCTATGAAATTTGCAGCAATCGGCTCGGCAACGGAAAAAGCGATCAACAGCCGCGGTATATTCGTCGATTGCGTCCCGGCTGTTTACGACACAGCCCATTTAGGCAAGGCGCTGGCCGCTGTCGTCAAGCCCGGCGAAAAGCTCCTCATCCCGCGTGCTAAAATCGGCTCTTCGGAATTAACAGCGGCACTGGACGACGCCGGTATCGTTTACGACGACATTCCGGTGTATGACACGATGCACCCCAACAATATGCTTTGCCGCGATATCCTCGGGAAGAAAAAAATCGACTTTGTCGCTTTTACGAGCGCCTCCACCGTCCGCGGCTTTGCGGCGCTTTATGAATCGGCGGATTTTTCGGAGATTACGGCCGTCTGCATCGGTGAGCAGACGGCGCAGGAAGCCCGAACGTTCGGCATGAAAACGGCCGTCTCTAAGGAGATTTCAGTTGACAGCCTTGCCGAGAAAATCGCCGAGCTCCATCAATCTGTGCGGGAGGGCGCGTAAATGGACCTTGTTCACAGACCGCGCCGTCTCCGGGGTGCCTCGGCGCTGCGGGAAATGGTTCGGGAGACGCGGATATCGAAAGCCTCGCTCATTTACCCGCTATTTATTAAAGAAGGTAATCAAATCGCAGAGGAAATCGCCGCCATGCCGGGTCAGTTCCGCTACAGCGTTGACCGCCTTCCGGCAGTTTTAGAGCCGTTGTTGAAGGCCGGTATCGACAAAGTTCTCCTCTTCGGCATTCCGGACGACAAAGACGCGCTGGCGAACGGCGCTTACGCAGACGATGGCATCGTCCAGAAGGCGCTTATTAAAATCAAATCGGAATATCCGTCCGTTTACTGTGTCACGGACGTTTGTCTCTGTGAATATTCCTCGCACGGTCACTGCGGCGTTATAAACGGTCACGCGGTGGATAATGACAAGACGCTGCCGCTTTTGGCCAAAACGGCGCTCTCACAGGCCCAGGCCGGTGCGGATATGGTTGCCCCGTCGGATATGATGGACGGCCGCGTCGCCGCAATCCGGGCGTGTCTTGACCAGAATTCCTATTCACATATCCCCATCATGAGCTACGCCGTCAAATACAGTTCTGCCTTCTACGGCCCGTTTCGCGACGCGGCCGGTTCCGCACCCGCCTTCGGCGACCGACGTGGTTATCAGATGGATTATCACAATAAAAAAGAAGCCCTCAAGGAGGCCGCGCTTGACCTTCAAGAAGGCGCCGATATCTTAATGGTCAAGCCCGCGCTCTCTTACCTCGATGTGATAGACCGTGTTTCCGCCGCCTGCAACGTCCCCACGGCGGCTTACAGCGTCAGCGGCGAGTATGCAATGATCAAGGCGGCATCTCGCGCCGGGTATGTCGACGAATCGGCTATGATCTGCGAGACAGCGGCGTCCATCTTCAGGGCCGGTGCCGATATTTTGATTTCCTATTACGCGCCGGAAATCGCCGGTTTAATTGACGCGGGGAGGCTTGGCTAATGACAGAATCAGAGCGCCTGTTTGAACAAGCGAAAAAAGTAATCCCCGGCGGTGTCAACAGCCCGGTGCGCGCGTTTATGTCGGTATCAGCCACACCCCGCTTTATTAAAAGCGCCGACGGCGCCCTGATAACAGATGTTGACGGAAACGAGTATGTCGATTATATCGGTTCTTGGGGGCCGATGATTCTCGGTCATAACCATCCCGTTATTTTTGAAGCCGTTATGAAGGCCGCCCAAGACGGCCTGAGCTTCGGCGCGGCAACGGCGCGGGAAGTAACAATGGCAGAGCTCATCTGTTCGATTTTCCCTTCCATTGATATGGTGCGCATGGTCAACTCGGGCACAGAGGCTGTCATGAGCGCCATTCGCATAGCCCGCGGTGCAACCGGCCGGGACAAAATTTTGAAATTTGAGGGCTGTTATCACGGCCATTGCGACGCGATGCTGGTAAAGGCGGGCTCCGGCCTGATGACAGCCGGCATCTCCGGCAGCGCCGGTGTGACAGCAGGCTGTGCCAAGGACACGTTGACGGCACCCTATAACGACCTTGAAACAACGAAAGAGATCTTTGAACGCAACAAAGGCGAGATTGCGGCCGTGATCATCGAGCCTGTCGCCGCAAATATGGGCGTTGTCCTGCCGCGGGAAAATTTCCTTGCAGCTCTGCGCACGCTGTGTGATGAAAACGGGACACTTTTAATTTTTGATGAAGTCATTACCGGCTTTCGTCTCGGGCTTGGCGGGGCGCAGGAGCGCTTCGGCGTCCGCCCGGACCTGACGGCCTTTGGAAAAATCATCGGCGGCGGGCTCCCTGTCGGAGCTTACGGCGGCCGGAGAGACCTTATGGCGCATGTCGCGCCGCTCGGTGCCGTCTACCAGGCGGGCACGTTAAGCGGCAACCCGATTGCGATGGCGGCCGGTATCGCCCAGTTGACTTATCTAAAGGAACATCCGGTGGTTTACGCGCACCTGGAAGCATCGGCCGAAAAGCTGTTTGGCGGGCTGCAAGAAATCGTTGACCGCGCCGGTGCGCCCTGTGCGTTAAACCGCATCGGTTCGCTGGGCTGCCTTTTCTTTACGCCCGGCCCTGTCGACAATTTTAATGATGCCCAACGCGCCGATACGGAAGGCTTCTCCCGGTATTTTATGCACATGCTCAAAAGCGGCGTTTATCTGGCGCCGTCGCAATTTGAAGCGATGTTTTTGTCAGACGCGCATACCGACGAGCAGCTTGATAAAACACTGGCGGCAGCGGCAAGCTATTTCAAAAACATATAACAGGAGAGTTCAAATGACTGGTATTCTGCTCTTAGCGCACGGCAGCCGTGAAGGCGACACAGAAAAGACCATGGCGCAAATCACGTCTTTCGTCAAAGAAATTCTTGTCAGCGATATGATTGAGGAAGCGTATCTTCAGTTTCGGGACAAAAACCTTGAAGCGGGCATTAAAAACCTCATTGATAAAGGTGCTGACAACATCGTCGTTATCCCCTATTTCCTCTTTGCCGGAATTCATATAAAAGAAGACATACCGGCAGAAATCGCGGCGCTTAACGAAAAATACCCCCATGTTAAAATGACGATGGGGTCAACGCTCGGCACGGATCGGCGGCTGGCTGAAATCGTGTCCGACCGTGTCAGGCAGGTTATATCAATTTAAGTTGCAGCGCTTCGAACCTCAAACGGACACCCCGACGAGTCCGGAGACGCCGCCAAAAAAGACCGTCACCGTTAATCGGTGGCGGTCCTTTTTCAGATAGTCAGTATTCTACCAGCTGCCGCCGCCGCCACCGCCGCCGCCGCCGCCGGAGAAGCCGCCGCCGGAAAAGCCGCTGCCGCCGCCCGAGGAAGACGGGCGCGAGACCATCGTCGATTGCACGGCATTCATCGAGCGGTTGAGGTCGCCCATGAACATAACGGGATAGAAGGCGCCTCCGTGGCCGTAGTACCAATCCGGCGGTTGTATCGCGATCGTCTCGAACTTTTTAGCCCATTTGTCCGACACGTTGAGCACCCAGGCGTAGGGCAGGATGTTGTAGAAATACTTCGGGTCCTGCTCGACAAGGGCGACGAGCTTGTCGAGCTCGGCAAGCTCCAGGAAATCGCGAAAGCCGCTGATTTTGCCCAGCCATTCCGTACCCTGTGGCGTTCGCTTGTCGATAAACGCGGCGATGAGGCCGAGCAGTACCGTCCCCAGGACGGCGCACAAAGGCAGCGCCGGGACGAACACGGAATCCGCTGTCATCACGAGGAAAAATATCATGGCGATAAAAGCCAGAAGTATCCCGGCAATGAGCGAAGCAACGCGACTGACCGGGCCCTTGCCGCGCCACCGGCGGAGCGTGCTGACAAGCAGCATCACAGGCAGCATAATGAGAATGCCAAAAATCGCCGTTGTGATCAAGGTGTCTGTAAAATCTTGCGACAGGCGGAAATTCGTCAACAAGAGCGTCAGCATAACGGGCAGCGCCGTCATGAAGCTGACAAGCGGCCGCAGCGCAGCGGACGTTTTTGTAAACACGCGGCGCTTTTCATGATCAAATGAAGTGCTGACCATCGTTTTGGTGCTGTTGACGGTTGTATAAAAGGTATTCGTCAGACTCGCTGACGTCACGAGTGCGCCGGACGTAAAGAGATTTTGGAACATATGTTTTTCAAATGGTTGGGCATCATCATCCGGTTCGCGGAGCTTTCGGAATTGGAATTTTGACCCGCCGGTGTCTTCGATCGTCAGATAGCCGCGGTGCGCCCAGTAAATAATGAGCGACACGACATCGCGGTTGTCGACGACGCCGTCAATGATATACCCCACCTCGGCAGGGGTGAGGCCGTCGGGTGCGTAAAACTCAACGGTTTTGACAACCTTGCTGTCCCGGCCGTAGAGGAGGAAAAGGACGAAGGCCAGCAGCACAAGCACCGCGATGCCGACGAGCAGCGCAACGTCCGGGCCTCCCTGATAGGGAATGGCAAAGTAGCCCTGCGGCAACTCCAGGCGCATTGTGACGCCCTGCCCGCTGGCAAGCGGCCGGCTGACCTCGCCTGTGATTGTGTTGCCAACCACCTGATACGTCAGCGATGCGGTGTCATAACCGGAAGTCCCATACGTACCGGTCGAGAAGCCCAGCGTCGCGGGGTCAAAGCTCTTCGGCAGTGTCACCGAAAAAGAGGCGTGATCGATCGTTGTATCCCATTTTGTGCCGATGATATTGTAGTAGACTTCGTCCATCGTTGGCAGCCCATCGTCATAAAACTGGATGCTGTAAGAAATCCGATAGACCTGCGTCCCATCCACATATTTGTCGGCGTCTCCGATTTTGATAACGACGTCGCCGCCGCTCTTGCTGACGGAATAATTATCCCCGTCCACACGGATATTCGATATTTTGGCCCGCCAGTCGGTATTGCCGCCGTGGTCCGCGTCTCGCTGCCATGTGCCATTATAGGGGATGTTGCGATAGATACCGTGCCGCGGCTCCGTAAATTTGACGGTGATGACCTCGGTCACGTCATATGTATTATTTTTGGAAATGTTGACGTTCACTTTATAGTTGGAGATCGTGAAATATTCCGCCGCTGCCGCCGGCATGATGAGCAGCGCCGCGAGGGCGGCGATTAAGATGACAATGGCAAAAATCTTCTTCATAGGAATCCCCTTCGCTCAAATTGTCCGTTCATGTTATAAAGGATAGCATCAGCAGAAAGCGGCGGCTTGCTTGCAATGCTATCCTTTGTATACGCTGTGTCAGATTTAGAATTGAACCTTGACGTTCTGGCGTTCCGCGCCGTCGATTTCGAACATGGGCTTCTTCTCAAGATGCATCATGTTGGCGACAATGACGCTCGGGAAGGCCTCACGCGCAATGTTGAATTCACGGACGATGGCGTTGTAATACTTGCGGGAATTCATGATGTCGTTTTCAATACTTGAAAGCTGCCCCTGCAGGTCGAGGAAATTCTGGTTGGCTTTGAGCTCCGGGTAGTTTTCCGTCAGCGCAAACAGAGATTTCAGGGTGCCGGTCAGCATGTTTTCGCCTTGTGCCCGCTCCTCCAGGGTTTGCGCACCCATAGCCATATTTCGGGCTTTGACGATGTTTTCAAACGTCGTGCTTTCGTGTTTGGCGTAACCCTTGACGGTCTCAACAAGGTTGGGTACGAGATCATAGCGCTTTTTCAGATAGACATCCATCGTGGAGAAGGCTTCTTCAACGCGGTTGCGCAGGGAAACAAAGCGGTTATAGGCACCGACAAACCAGAAAATGAGGATGACAACAACAACGCCGGCAATTATCCAACCCATGCAAAAACGCTCCTATCCTAACAAAACTTTATTTAATAGTATCAAAATAGAATGGCCGCTGTCAACATACCGCTGGGTAAATCAGTCCCAATAGCCTGCTAAACAACAATTTGTTTGACAATATACAGTGAATATGATAGCTTAAACGGCGAATCATACAAATTAATCGTTTATTGAAACGAGGCATTTTGTCTCGTTTTTTATTTTAGAATTGAGGAAATGAATGACAAAAATTCCGTTTTCGCAGCTTAACCTGACCCCAAAAATTGAAAGAGCCATCGTCGAGATGGGCTTTGATTTCGCCACACCTGTCCAATCCGAGGCCATTCCTCTTATCAGAACGGGCGCGGACGTTATCGCGCGCTCGCAGACTGGAACGGGAAAAACAGTCGCTTTTGCAATTCCGGCAATTGAGAAGGTTGATAACCACGAGGAGAAGCCGACGATTCAGGTGCTTATTCTCTGCCCGACGCGCGAGCTGGCGATGCAAGCCGCCGATGAAATCCGCAAAGTAGCACGCTTTAAAACGGGCGTCCATCCCGTTGAAATATATGGCGGCGCCGCGATTGACAAGCAGTGTATTCGCCTGCGACGGGCCAACATCGTCATCGGCACGCCTGGCCGGGTGATGGACCATATGCGGCGGAAAACCATTAAACTGAACAATTTGAAAATGGTCATTCTGGATGAGGCCGACGAGATGCTTAATATGGGCTTCAAAGAAGATATCGAGACAATTCTAAGGGATACGCCGGAAAACAGGCAGACTGTTCTGTTTTCCGCAACGATGCCACCGGCGATTTTAAAACTGACAAACGAGTTCCAAACAAACCCTCAAATGATTGAGATTAATAAGGATCAGGTGACAATCGCCGAAATTGAACAAAATTTCCTCGATGTGCCCCATAACAGAAAGAAAGACGCGCTCGTTGCCATCTTGGATTTTTACGCGCCGGCCAAAGCAATTATTTTTTGCAATACGAAGAAGATGGTCGATGAACTCACAGAGCTGCTTGCTTTTCGAAATTTCAGCGTTGAGAGCATTCACAGTGATATTAAGCAATCCCAGAGGACAGCTGTCATGCATGGGTTTAAGCAGGGCAGAACCGCCATCCTAATAGCAACGGACATTGCCGCCCGTGGCATCGACGTCAGCGATGTGGATATGGTATTCAACTTCGACATTCCGGCCAATTCTGAGTATTATGTGCACCGAATTGGCCGCACAGGCCGTGCCGGAAAATTCGGCCGATCTGTCACGCTGTGCAGCGGCAATCGCGAGGTTTACGCCATGCGGAATATCGCGCGCGAAGCAAAGTCTCAGATAACGCGGATTGAACTGCCGACGACCGACGAAATCAAGAAGGTGAATCATGCAAAAATAACCTCGACCATGGAAGAGGCATTGCAAATTGAGATATCGCCTTACTTTTCTGAAATGGCGGATCAATTGGCCATGCGCGGATATTCCTATCATCAGATTGCCGCAGCAGCGATGCAGTTGAATTTTGAGCGCGATTTGGCACCGGCCATTATCCCTCATGTGCAACAGCCTGTAAATGATGCCATGCCGAAAGAACGCAAGCGCCCCACCTTACCGAAAGCGAAACCGTCCGTCTATGAAACGATTCTTCTTGATATCGGCTCAAGGCATCGCGCCGCCGTCAATCACATCATCGGCGCAATCGTCGATCGTACATCCCTCACAGTCCGTGAAATCGGCAAAGTTGAGGTTTTTCCGGAGCAGACAGTCGTTGAAATCCCGGCAGGCCGCAGTAACGAGATCATTGGCAATATGACCGACTGCAAAATATGCGGGCAGCCCGTCAAAATGGAAAAACTGTCGGCGCCCTTCGGCAAGAAAAGAAAATGACAGTTTTTTGACAAAACACATTGACAAATTTGAATCTGACGATTATGCTATTATATATCGATTATTCTCGATTTGGAGTGAGCAGCATGGAATTGGCGCATCAGGATAACGCGCGTGTTTTTAAAGCTTTTTGCGATGAAAACCGTCTCATGATCCTCCAGCTATTACGGAGCGGCGAAAAATGCGCCTGCGTCCTGCTGGAAAAGCTTCTGATCAGCCAGTCGACGTTATCGTATCATATGAAAATCTTATGCGATTCCGGTATCGTCGACAGCCGACAGGAAGGCAAATGGACGCACTATCAACTCAGCGAGAGCGGCAGCCAGCATGCCTTGGACCTGCTCAAGAGACTGACAAGCCTTGATATCAAAACTGTCAATACAAACTGCTGCCTGAAAAAGCCGTCAGCCTGATGGCTTTTATTCAGACAAATATATCGAAATTTTTAAATGTGAAGGGGCGTTACTATGACTGCTATCGAGTCCATATGGGTCTTTTTTCAAACACAGATATTGGGGATGGACTGGCTTCACGCGCTTATCGGAACAGCAATTACGTCACTGGGCCTCGATTTAAACACACGGCTCTGGGGCAGCGTTCAGTTTTTCCTGTATGACGCCGTCAAGATTCTCGTTTTACTGTCCGTTCTCATTTTGATCATTTCCTATATCCAAAGCTATTTTCCGCCCGAACGGACTAAGCGGATTTTAGGGCGGTTTAACGGCCTTATCGCTAACGTGCTTGCTGCGCTGCTCGGCACGGTGACGCCGTTTTGTTCCTGCTCCTCGATTCCGCTCTTTATTGGTTTCTCCAGCGCCGGTCTGCCCGTCGGTGTCACGTTCTCGTTTCTGATTTCGTCGCCGCTTGTCGATCTAGGCTCCCTTGTCCTGCTCATGAGCATCTTTGGCGCGAAAGTTGCCCTCGCCTATGTCGTCGTCGGTCTTGTTCTGGCCGTTATTGGCGGGACGCTGATTCAAAAACTCGGTATGGAAAAGTATGTAGAGAGTTTCATTAAATCTGCCGCCAGTGTCGATCTCGCGTCACCCGAGCTGACAAAGCGAGATCGCCTGCAATATGCGTGGGAACAGGTGCAGGCAACCGTCAGAAAAGTCTTCTGGTATATTCTCATCGGCGTCGGCATCGGCGCTATCATCCACAACTGGATACCGGAGAGCATCATCCAAATGATTCTCGGGAATAAAAACCCGTTTTCCGTCATCCTCGCGACGGTTGTCGGTGTTCCGATGTATGCCGATATCTTTGGCACAATCCCGATTGCAGAAGCACTCTTTTTGAAGGGCGTTGGTCTCGGAACAATCCTGTCGTTTATGATGGCGGTCACGGCGCTGTCGGCACCCTCCATAATTATGCTGCGTCGCGCCGTTAAACCGAAACTGCTGGCGGTTTTTGTTGCGATTGTCACGATCGGTATTATCATCATCGGATATTTGTTCAATGCCCTTCAATTTTTGTTGGTTTAGGAGGCTGAAATATGTCACGCATTCATCTTGGCCAGAAAAAAAATGCCCGAGGCTGCTCGTGCGGCAGTGATGTCGTCACCAAAACTATTCTGCCCGATAAAAAGCTGGTCGTAGACTTTTTGTTTCTTGATCTTCAGACATGTGACAGATGCCTTGGGGCCGACGACGTGCTTAATGAAGCAATACAGGATGTCGAGCATGTCTTGTCTCTGGCAGGATATGAAATTGTGCTCCGTAAAATTGAAATCACAGATGAACGGATGGCCGAAAAATATAAATTTCTGGCATCTCCGACGATTCGTTTGAACGGCACGGACATCTGCCTCGATGTCAAAGAAAACGCCTGCGGTACCTGTGGCGATATCAGCGGACAATCGACAGACTGCAGGGTTTTTGTTTTTGACGGGAAAGACTATGAAGTCCCGCCCAAAGCGATGCTTATCGACGCACTTCTCCGCGCCGTCTACGGGCCGGTACCGCAAAAGCGGCGCTCGAATTCATATGTGCTGCCGGATAACCTGAAACGATTTTTTGCAGGAAAATGGAATAAAGCGGAAGGATTGTGCTGCGGCATCACAGAGTGCAGCTGCTAAAACTGAAAGGAGTTTAAAATGTCCATTATCAAATTTATCAGAAAAAAAGAAACATCGTGCTGCGGCAGTGGAGACGCAGACGGAAAGTGCTGTGAAAAGCCTGCCGAAAAAACTGTTAACAGTAACGCGCGCTTCGTCGTATTGGGGGCCTGCTGCCAGAAAAGCACCGATACATTCAACAATGTCAGACAGGCGGTCAAAGAGCTCGGATTGACCGATGATGTCGTGAACGTTGGGGACGCGCTTGAAATCGCCAAATACGGCGTGATGCAAACCCCGGGTCTTGTGGTGGACGGCAAAGTCGTTTCGTACGGCAAGCTTCTCAAAGTTGACGATGTCAAGAAAATCTTTAATAAGCTCGGCGTGAAATAATGTTTGTGAAAGGCAACGTCTATGAATCATCAAAAAAGTCAATCACGGCTGTCGTTTCTCGACAGATTCCTAACGTTATGGATTTTTATTGCTATGGGTATCGGCGTCCTCGGCGGATTCTTATTCCCCAGTCTGGCAAAAAGCCTTGAGGGGCTGAGCACCGGGACGATCTCGTGGCCGATTGCCGTCGGCCTCATCGTGATGATGTACCCGCCGCTGGCTAAAATCAAGTATGAGGAGATCGGCAAGGTCGCCCGGGATATGAAGGTCCTCGGGCTGTCTCTCCTCCAGAACTGGATCATCGGGCCCGTTCTGATGTTTGTTTTTGCCGTCCTCCTGCTGCGCGATATGCCGACCTTTGCCGTCGGCCTCATTATCATCGGCTTGGCCCGGTGCATCGCCATGGTCATCGTCTGGAACACGCTGGCCAAGGGCGACAACGAGACCTGCGCGGCTCTGGTGGCGCTTAATTCCATATTCCAGATCCTGTTTTATTCCATTTATATCTATATTTTCGTGACAGTTCTGCCGACATGGCTCGGCCTCGATTGGGGCGGGCACGTTATAAACATCTCCATCTGGGATGTCGCGAAAAGCGTGCTCATATACCTCGGCATTCCTTTTGCCGCCGGCTTCTTCACGCGCTTTATCCTGCTCAAAGCCAAAAGCCGGGCATGGTACGAAAAAACCTTTCTCCCGAAAATTTCTCCTCTCGCGCTTGTCGCGCTCTTATACACAATCATCGTTATGTTCATCCTGAAGGGGCATGTCATCGTCTCCCTGCCGCTCGTCGTTGTCCGGCTCGCTATCCCCCTGCTCCTTTACTTCGCCGTCATGTTCCTTGTGAGCTTCTACATGTCTTACAGACAGAAAATCCCGTATGAGCAAACGGTGACGCTCTCCTTTACCGCGGCCAGCAATAACTTTGAACTTGCCATCGCCGTCGCTGTGGCCGTGTTCGGCATCGGCTCAGACCAGGCGTTTGCCGCCGTCGTCGGGCCGCTGATCGAGGTGCCTGTTATGATCGCGCTCGTCAACTTCGCCTTGTTTTTCAGAAAGAAATTTTTTAAGCCGGACGGCAGCGCTCAGAATAATAATGCGGAGGGCACCACATGAACAGTATGCTAAAGGTTGCCTTCATCTGCGTGCATAATTCCTGCCGGAGTCAGATCGCCGAGGCACTGGGGAAAAAGCTCTGCGCCGATGTCTTTAAAAGCTTTTCCGCCGGAACCGAAACGAAGCCTGAAATCAATGAAGACGCCGTCCGGTTGATGAAGCAGCTGCACGGCATCGATATGAGAAAAACGCAACACCCCAAGACGCTTGAGGTTCTGCCGCCTATCGATATTGTGGTCACGATGGGCTGCAACGTCCAGTGCCCATATCTACCCTGTCGGCACCGTGAGGATTGGGGGCTTGAGGATCCTACCGGAAAATCCGACGAAGCGTTTCAGGGGGTCATCAGCCAGATCGGGCAAAAAGTATTGCAGCTCAAAGAAAAAATCAAGTCCGGTGAACTACACGGATATTAAGCGCATCCGGCACCTGCCCTGCTCACTTTCTCGCTGAATTTTGGTATATAATGCCTTTCTGCTGCCAAATATAAATACATCGCTATTGAAGGGTATTTATAATGGAGCAGAAAATCGGCGCGGGCGTCGTCCGGAAAGACGCTTGGCTCAAAGTAACCGGGCGCGCAAAATTTAATGATGACGATTATTCACCCGCCTGCCTAGAGGCGCGCCTTTTGACGAGTGTCTGCGCTCACGCGAAGATAACGTCGATCGATGCGACGAAAGCCCTGGCCTTGCCGGGCGTCCGCGCTGTTGTAACGGGCGCAGACTGCGGGATTCTGACCGGCTCCGTCTTGCGAGACATGCCCGTTTTGGCGACCGGCGTCACGCGCTATTTCGGAGAGCCAGTCGCCATTGTCGTTGCCGACGAGGAACGGCAGGCCGCGCAGGCAACAAAGCTTATTGAGGTCGCCTATGAGATGCTTCCGGTGACCAATTCCATTGACGACGCAATGAACCCCGCTTTGGCACCGATTCACCCGGCGCTTGGCGATTATCAGCATATGACACCGTCCATTTATCCGCAAGCGGGCACAAATATTGCCAATCACACGAAAATCAGAAAAGGCGATATGGAAGACGGCTGGCGGAAGAGTGAAATCATCATTGATGGTGAATATAGCATCCCGCAGGCCAATCATGCCTATATCGAAACACGAAACGCCAGAGCAGAAATTTTACCAACTGGGCAGATCGTCATCCATTCTTCAACGCAGGCACCCCACGCCACGCGCGCGCTGCTTGCGTCGTACTTCGGCTTAATGGAGACAGATATTATTATTCATGCCCCCTTCGTCGGCGGCGGTTACGGCGGCAAAGTCTGCCCGCACCCGGAGATGCTGGCATATCTCGCTTCAAAGGCTGTGGGCGGTCGGGCAGTCCGTTTAGCTCTGACACGAGAGGAGAGCTTTTATTCAAGTGCCTGCAAAATCGGCGCAACATCAAAAATTCGGCTCGGCGCCGATAAAACAGGCCGGATCTGGGCGCTTGAGGCCGATTACTTCGTCGATGCCGGCGCCTATGTGGATACATCGCCCATTATGGCGCGTGCTATGGCGGTCAGCTGCGGCGGTGCTTATCATGTGCCGAATATTCAGTGTGATTGCCTCTGCCTTTATACCAATCACGTCTATACAACCTCGTTTCGCGGCTTTGGGCACGGTGTCTCCACCTTTGCCATCGAGCGGACAATCGAAAAGCTAGCCGAAGCCCTGCAGATGGACCCGGCAGACCTCCGCCTGAAAAACGCGCCCGAAAAGGGGGCCTATACAGCCACACAGGATGATATAACGCTCAGCAACACAGGAAATCTCACGGCCTGCATCACCCGGCTTAAAGAACTGATGGACTGGGAGCGCGGCACATATCTAATGGTCAGTGATACCATCGTCCGTGCCAAAGCCATGGCATGCTTTTCAAAGACCTCCAGCTCGCCGACTGACGCATCTTCCTCGGCAATAGTCACCTTCTGCTCGGACGGCAGCGTTAATCTGAATTGCGGCGTTGTCGAATGCGGACCGGGTATGACGACGTCACTGCCTCAAATTCTGGCGCAGCGTCTTAAGATGAACGTTGGCAACATCACGATGAATATGCAGGTCAATACGCACGACCAGCCGGAGCATTGGAAAACGGTCGCGAGCATGTCGCTTTACATGGCAGGCAACGCGATCATTGCCGCGGCGGACGACGCCGTCAGCCAGATCAAATCTAACGCCGCTATTGCGCTCCGCTGCGCGCCGGAGGATCTCGATTTTGATCAGGATACCGTTTTTCTGGCGGAAGATCCCGCCCGCTTCGTCAAGCTCAAAGATGTTGTGTTTGGCGTCAAATATCCCGGTGGGAACGCTGCGGGCAGCCCCGTCGTCGGCAGGGGCAGCTTTATTATGAAGCATCTGTCCAGTCTTGACCCGGAAACCGGCAAAGGCCGATCGGGGCCCTACTGGACTGTGGGCGCTCAGGCCGTCGAGCTGGAATATGATCTGTCTGAGCACACTTACAGACTCGTCAAGGCGGTAACGGTGCTTGACGCCGGAAAGGTCATATCCCCAATATGCGCGGCTGGTCAGGTCCTGGGTGCCATGAATACGGGTCTTAGCATCGCCACACGGGAAAAAAGTCATTACAGCCAAAACGGCGAAATACTCGACACGAGCTTTCGAACCTACAAGCTGATGCACTATGCCGAAACCCCGGAATTCGTCGTCAGCTTTATTGAGACACCGAATTTAAGCGGCCCATTCGGCGCACGCGGTCTCGGCGAACACGGCGTTTTGGGGATGCCCCCGGCACTCGCAAACGCCCTTGCCAAAGCGACAGGGCAACAATTTGACGCCTTGCCGATCACGTTTGAAACTGTCTGGAAAGTTGTTAACGGTAGGGTTCAATATGCTGGCATATGATTTTGATTATTATTTACCCGATACAGTGTCTGAAGCAACAGACATTTACGCATCGTTATCAAGTGCCGGTAAACAGCCGTATTACTTCGGGGGCGGCACGGAGATTATCAGTATGTCCCGCGTTTATAATTTGAAGCCGGATGCCGTCATTGATATTAAGAAGATCCCTGAATGCCGCCATCTTGGAACAGATGGCATAAGCCTTTATTTCGGGTCGGCTGTCACATTGAGCGCTATTGCCGAATCCGGTCTGTTTCCCCTCTTGAGCCTCGCGGGTGGGCGCATCGCCGACCATACGATCCAGTGCAAGCTGACGCTTGGCGGCAACCTGGCCGGCACTGTTTACTACCACGAAACGCTGCCGCCTTTATTGGTGTGCGACGCTTTGATTACGATTGCCAGTCCCGGCGGCAAAATCAGGCGTGAAACAATAGGCACAGTTCTGGCCGCCGGTGAAGGCCTCAAGCCTGGGGAATTGATCGTTAACGTCAGCATTGAAAACGATTATGTCAGCCTTCCCTATGCGCATATTAAAAAAGTACAGATCGAAAAAATCGGATACCCGCTGATTTCCGTGTCCTCCGTCTGCAAGGCGGGGGTAGCGCGTCTTGCCGTCAGCGGCCTGTGCGCCTATCCTGTCCGGTTGGGCGACATCCCACTTGATGGGCAGGATGAGGCGCTGCTTGAGCAGTCGCTCCAACGCCTCTCCAAGCCGGTTCTGGACGATATGTCCGGTTCTTCGCAATACCGCACTTTCATTCTTAAAAAAACAATCGAGAAAATAATGCTGTATTATCGTCAAGGGAGAAGCGGGCATGCTGCATTTTCACGGTGAAAACGTAATCGATCTGCGCGTCAACGGGCGAGACGTCTCCGTCAAAGTCCGCCCTTCCGATCTTCTGCTGACGGTCTTGCGCCGTCAGCTTGGACTGACGGGTACGAAAATTGGCTGTGAAAATGGCGACTGCGGCGCGTGCACGATTCTCCTTGACGGCTGTCCTATCAAATCCTGCCTGATGCTCGCTCTAGAGGCCGTCGGCCACGAGATTACGACAATCGAGGGCCTGGAGAATACACCCATACAAAATGCCTTTGTTGAAAAAGAGGCGTTTCAGTGCGGGTACTGCACGCCCGGTTTTATCATGGTCTCTCATGCGCTGCTGCAACACCATCCCAATCCGGATGACTATACCATAGAATCCTGGCTGCAGTCGAATCTATGCCGCTGTACGAGCTATCAGGAAATCAAGGATGCCGTTATATCCGCCGTTAAAAACAATGCTCCCTAAAAACACAAAAAGAGGAACCTGAAGGAAAGGTTCCTCTTTTTGTCTAGGTAGGAGATTGGAGTAAGCATTGAAATAAGGTTTGCGGAGGGGAAGACGCTTCATGTCAGAAAGTGATTTTTTAATAGGGGCTCAATCTATCAAAAATCTACACATATCATATTGGATGCATATGATAATGGCACTTGCTTCTTGTTACAACTTTCGCGCTTTTTATGTTTGAATTCGTTGCTTTTCGTTGCTTCATGTAGAATTTTGTCGATTTATTAAGCCTGTTCATGAAAGACTTACTATTTGAGATACAAAAAATTTCGATATAATAATCGATTATTCTTTGTTTATTACGGTGGTTTATGAACAGTATTAAAGTCAACCTGAAGGACTTGCTCAGTTGTTTATCTCAGGCTCAGGATCTTGTCAGCTCAGAGTTGTCCGCTCATCATCATCAGGTGGCCTATCTTGCTTTTCATATTGCAAGGTATCTAAAGCTATCCCCTGATGATCAAAACAATATTATATTAGCTGGTCTTCTTCATGATATCGGCGCATTAGCCCAAAATGAAAACCTAGAAAACATCGATGATGAATCGCCTTCCGCTTTATCCCATGGGTATATGGGCAGCCGCCTGCTCAAGGGTTTTAAGCCGCTTGAAAAGGCAGCTGAAATCATCACGTTTCATCATCACCCATGGAAACTCAACGGTATCGTCAATGCGCATATTCCGCTGGGGAGCCACATCATTCATATTGCGGATAGAACGTGTGTTTTACTCGACAAGAAGAAAGATGTCCTGCCGCAGATTCCAGATATCATTAAAAGCATTTCATCGAGAGGAACCGTGTTTATGCCGGAGCTCGTTGATTGCCTTTGCGCTTTAGGTGAAATAGAATACATATGGCTTGATCTGGCATATGAATTGCCTTTAGACCGGCTGGCGAAGGTTCCTTCAGTGGAATTAGCCATACTGGACCTTGACCAGATCTTAGATTACTCCATCATTTTTTCTCGTATCATAGACTATCGAAGCTGCTTCACAGCCAAGCATTCTGCCGGTGTTGCAAAAACAGCCGAAAAACTGGCGCAACTTTTTGGTTACTCGGAGAATGAATGTAAAATGATTCGGATCGCCGGTCACATGCATGATCTTGGGAAGCTGGCCGTCAGCAGCGCAATCCTTGAGAAACCCGGTCCGTTGACAGCTGATGAGTATAGCGTCGTCAAATGCCATCCGTATTACACGTACCGCTTGCTTGAAGTCGTCAGCGGTTTCGAGACCATCAGCAAATGGGCGGCATATCACCATGAAAAGCCAAACGGCCAGGGATATCCGTTTCACCTTGATAACAATAATCTCCCGTTGGGTGCGAGAATTATTGCCGTATCAGATGTTTTTACCGCAATATCAGAAGATCGCCCTTATCGGAAAAGCATGCAGGAGACGCAGATCAAAAACATTTTGATCAGTAAGGCAAAGGAGCATGCTCTTTGCCCGAACGTCGTCAGCGTGCTTTTGAATCATTTCACGCTGATAAATAATGTCCGCAAAGAGGCGCAGGATCAAGCGGAAAACGATTACAAAAGTTTCAAGGCCGATACACTCAAAACACAATCTCTTTGTCTTCAAAGCCCTTTATAAACGATTGTTCGACGTCCAGATAACAGGAGGACCCTATGACCGCTAAGCATAGGGCCCTCCTGTTATCTGGTTTAAGCGGTGAACTTTGGCGGCGATCCAAATTGGAAAACAGCCTAAACTTATCGCACCCATGCGCTTTTGAGCCGGGAGACCGCGTCATAAATATCGTCATATTTGATCGCCGCAAAACCAAGCAGCAGGGCGCTCTCCATGCTGGGCGCCTGCTCGAAATAATATTGGGACAGGCCGTATACTCGAACCTTTAGCGTTTTTGCAGCCTCAATAAGTGCCTTTTCGCTCTGCCCGTTGTCGATTTTCAAAACAAAATGCAGCCCGGTGCTCGCCCCTTCAATGACCGCGTTCGGCAACAGCGACCGGATTGATGATACGAGCCGTTCCCTTTTTTGTTTGTAAAGCATTCTCATTTTGTTGAGATGCCGCTCAAAGTGCCCTTCCTGAATAAAGCGATAAAGGGCTTTTTGCTCAACCGTCGGGACGGGGCACATATAAAAATTCAGCTTTTCATGGTAGCTTTGCAACAGCCGTTCCGGTAAAACCATATAACTCACGCGCAGAGCCGGCGTCAGTGACTTTGAAAACGCGCCGAGGTAGATAACCTTGCCGCTCCCATCTAGCCCCTGAAGAGACGAGATGGGTCTGCCGTCGTATCGAAACTCGCTATCGTAGTCATCTTCAACGATGTAGCGCCCCTCCTTGCCGCGCGTCCAGTTCAACAGCTGGATTCGGCGGCTGACCGGCATAATTCGCCCCGTCGGAAACTGGTGTGACGGCGTGACACACGCGATATCCGCCCCGCTTTTGAGCAAAACATCCGGCCGCATGCCATTTTCGTCGAGGTCGACCGTTTTGTACGATGCGCGGCTGCTTTTGAAAATGAGATTGAGCTTCTCATAACCCGGGTTTTCAATGGCGTAAACAACATTTTCGTCAAACAGCTGGATGAGAAGCTGCAGCAGCAGCTCCGTCCCGGCGCTGACGACGATCTGTTCCGGCGAGCAGACAACGCCGCGGGACTGATATAGATAAGTGGCGATTGCGGCGCGCAAATCCGGATGGCCTTGGCGGTGTCCCGTTTTGAGCAGCTCCTCATCCCATTCGTTGATGACGTCTTTTGTTATTTTCCGCCACGCCGCAAAAGGGAAATGTATCGGGTCAACGCCGTGATGGGAAAAATCATATCGGCAGTCTTCCGGCTCTTTTGTCGGGCGCTGCGGTTGAGCCCGGCCTTTCTCAAGCTGAGCCATATTGTCAAGCGCGTTAACATAATACCCGATTTTCGGTCTAGCCGTGATATACCCCTCTGCCAAAAGCTGGCTGTAAGCCGTTAAAACCGTGTTCTGGCTGCATGCTAAATGTGCCGCCAGCTGCCGCTTGGACGGCAGACGCGTGTTAAATACAAAAGCACCGCTGATGATCTCTTGTCTGATATGCGCATAAAGCTGCTCATAAAGAGGCACCCTTCCCTCTTTTTGCAGCGATACTGTTAATTCAATCATAGATGCCCCCATCTGGTACCATTGTATTTTGTTTATCTGATACTTTAAATAAGTCCAGTACGTCTCTATAATAAACCGTACAGTAGCAGAAAACAAGACTTAATGGAGACGATGAAGATGGACAGATATCAACTGAACAAAAACCTGGCTCAGATGCTCAAGGGCGGCGTCATCATGGATGTGACGACACCGGAACAGGCACGCATTGCCGAGGACGCAGGCGCCTGCGCCGTCATGGCGCTGGAGCGTATCCCCGCCGATATCCGGGCGGCGGGCGGCGTTTCAAGAATGAGCGACCCGAAAATGATCAAAGGGATTCAAGAAGCCGTTTCTATCCCCGTCATGGCAAAGGTGCGCATCGGCCACTTTGCTGAGGCCCAAATTCTGCAGGCTCTTGAGATCGATTATATTGACGAAAGTGAAGTCCTCTCCCCGGCGGACGATGTTTTTCATATCGACAAAACGCGGTTCGACGTCCCGTTTGTCTGTGGCGCCAAAGATTTGGGGGAAGCCCTGCGGCGCATCGCCGAGGGGGCATCCATGATCCGCACAAAGGGGGAGCCCGGCACCGGGGATATTGTCCAGGCCGTCCGCCATATGCGCCTCATCACGCAGCAGATTCGAAAAATCCAAAGCCTCAGGACGGACGAATTGTTTCATGAGGCCAAGCAATTGCAGGTGCCGTATGACCTTGTCCGCTTTGTCCATGAAAACGGCAAGCTCCCTGTCGTCAACTTTGCGGCGGGCGGCGTGGCGACACCGGCAGACGCGGCGCTCATGATGCAGTTGGGAGCAGAGGGTGTTTTCGTCGGCTCCGGCATCTTCAAGTCGGGCGACCCCGCCAGGCGGGCGCAGGCGATTGTCAAGGCTGTGACGAATTTTAACGACCCGGTGATGCTGGCGGCGCTCTCAGAAGACCTCGGCGCGGCGATGGTCGGCATCAATGAGCAGGAGATTGAACTGTTAATGGCGGAGCGCGGGCAATGAAAATCGGCGTTTTGGCCTTGCAGGGCGGCTTTATAGAGCATGTCAATGCGTTGGAGCGTTTGGGGGCTGCGCCCTTTGAAATCAGGAATAAGCGCGATCTCGATAGCCAAGATATGCGCGGGCTGATCCTTCCCGGCGGGGAGAGCACCGTCATCGGCAAGCTTCTGCGTGAGACCGCCCTTTTCGGGCCGCTGAAAGAGCGTATCGACGGCGGCCTGCCGGTTTTCGGGACGTGCGCGGGCATGATCCTCCTAGCAAAAGAAATCGTCAGCGATACCGCCGTTTATTTCGGTGCCATTAATATTGCCGTTAAGAGAAACGCCTTTGGGCGGCAGCTTGGGAGCTTTCAGACGACAAGCGCCTTTTCCGGCATCGGCGAGATTCCGATGACGTTTATCCGCGCGCCGTTTATTGAAAAATCCTGGGGGGAGGCGCGCATCCTCGCATCAGCCAGCGGGCATCCTGTCGCCGCGGAGCAAGGAAACATCCTGGTAACGGCCTTTCACCCGGAGCTGACGGACGATCTGCGCGTCCACGATTACTTCTTAAAAAAAGCGGAACAGCACTTTTAATCCGGTACGTGCTGTGTATATGTCCCATTATGTAAACAAACCGCCACTCGAGTGGCGGTTTATCATTCTGAGGCAGCGGATCCGGCGCAGAACATCACCTTCATGAAAAATTTAAGGCTTCCTCGCGGCGCCAGGAATGATATATTGTGCCTTTGTCTGACCAGTTTGATCTGGCTGCCGAATAGTGCGGCCGTTCTATCGACTCATCAGCAGCAGTTTGTCGGGCGGGAGGTGTAAATACCTCGGTATTTCCCCGAACTTTTCAAATTCCTCTCTGCCGATATCAACACGGAGGATACCGGCGTTTTCATCCCCTTTTTTCCGAAGAAGCAGGATATCGCTAAACGTATCCTGCAGGCTTCCGGCGAGGTCATACGCAAACGTGTTTGCAAGCGTCTGATCCGCCGTCAAATGGATATGGTGCGCCCGGATACCGACAAACTGGGGCGTACCGCAAGCCTTCATTTTGTTTATGTCAACAGACAGCGTTAATCCCCAGTCCTCAGCGAAAATGCGGTTTTCAGACAGGACGCGCACCGGCGAAACATTTTTGCACCCGGTGAGCAGGCAGGCGGCGAGTGTCCCCGGGTCATTGAAAATATGCCATTTTTCGCCTTCCGTTTGCACATTCCCATCAGAAATGACAAGGAGCCGATTGCACAAGCGGTAGACCTCGTCGCGATTGTGAGAAACAAAGAGCGCCGTGCCGCTGAACATTTCAAGTGTTTGGCCAATTTCCCGCTCGAGCTGCCAGCGCAGGCTGCTGTCCAGCGCCGAAAACGGCTCGTCAAGCAATAAAAGCCGCGGCTCTGACAGTAAAAGGCGCACAAGCGCCACGCGCTGCTGCTGCCCGCCGGAAAGCGCACCCGGATTGCGGTTTTCATAGCCATCAAGTCCGACTCGGCGCAACGCCATACGTGCCGCTTCCCATTTCTCGGCCCTGCTTTTTCGCTCGTGCTGCGCACAAACAAGGTTTTGCCCCACGGTCATATTCGGGAACAGCGCGGCATTTTGAAACAGATAACCCGTCCTCCGCTTCTGCGGTGGCACGTTGTGCTTCTTGTCCGAATCAAAAAGCGGAAAACCGTCGAGGAGGATGAGGCCCTCGTCCGGCGTTTCAATACCCGCGATGCATTTGAGCGTCATGCTTTTACCGCTGCCGGATGCGCCGAGAATCCCAAGCGTCTCCCTATCGGCGTGAAAGCGGATATCGAGCTTAAAGTCAGGCAGCGTTTTCCGGATATCTATTTCAAGGGCCAAGATAAGCCCCCCTTTTCGTCGGTCCTATGCCTTTTTTTGAGCTTTGTGACACAAGATTCATGGCAAGCATAGCCGCCAGAGAAATCGCAAGATCGATGAAGACCCATTTATAGGCCAGCGCGTCGTTCCCCGCGGCCATGGCCGAATAGACAGCGACGGCAATCGTTGTCGTCTTGCCGGGGATGTTCCCTGCAAGCATAATTGTTGCGCCGAATTCGCCAAGGCCTCTGGCAAAGGCCAGAACCGTCCCGGCAAGGACGCCGTAGCGGCAGTTCGGAAGGACAATCCGCCAGAAAATAAAGGTGTTGCCGAGGCCGAGCGTCTTGGCGGACTGGATAAGCGTTGTATCAAACTGTTCAAACGCGCCGCGCATCGTACGGTACATCAGCGGAAAGGCGACGACTGTTGACGCAATTACAGGTGCATACCAGGAGAAGACGACACGCGCGCCGAAAAGCGCCTGAATGATGCTGCCGCCGGGGCCGTGCACGCCGAAAAAGACGAGCAGAAAAAATCCAACGACGGTCGGCGGCAGCACCATAGGCAGCGTTAGGAGCCCATCGGTGACGCCTTTGAGGACTTTTCCGAGCCGGATGACATACCATGCAGCCAGCGTTCCCGTGACGACGGCAAAGCCCGTCGCCAAAAGCGCCGTCCGGAGCGAAATCCACAGCGGGGAAAAATCCATTTCATCACCTTCGTTTTCTGTTATGCGGCCGGACTAAAACCGTACTTTTCAAAAACCTTCATGGCGTCCGCCGACTGAAGATATGCTAAGAAAGCGGCGGCAGCGGTCTGGTTAGCACTTGCTTTGACGATCACCGCGGGATAGACAACCGGCTTGTGCGAACCCGCCGGTGCTTCAGCAACGATTTTGACATTGGCGTCCGTCGCGGCATCCGTTTTGTAGACGACGCCACAGTCAACATTGCCGGATTCAACCCAGGACAGAACCTGCTTGACATCGGTGCCGAGATTGGCCTTGGCGAGGATTGCGTCCCAGATACCAAGTGCCGTAAAAGTCTCCTGAGCGTACTGACCGGCGGGAACGCTCTCCGGATTACCGACGGCAATTGTTTTGACGGCATCCGTCGCGCAATCGTCAAAGCTCGTGACTGTTGATGCAGAGGATGCCGGAACGATCAAAACGATCTCGTTGCTCAAAAGATTCACAAGCGAGTCGGCTGTTAAAAGGTCTTCCTTATTCAGCGCATCCGTTTGCTTGGAGGACGCCGAAATGAAGACATCGCACGGTGCCCCCTGTTCAATCTGCGTCTGCAGCGTGCCGCTGGCGCCGGTGTTGATTGTCAGCGTCACGCCGGGATTGGCCGCTTCATAAAGTGCCTTGATTTCATTAAGCGGGGCCGTCAGGCTTGCGGCGGCTGAAATGCTCAGCGTCACGGTAGCCGAAGGCGACGATGCTGCCGTCGGCGTGCCCTCCGGGGCCGGTTTGCTCCCGCAGCCAGCTATCACAAAGCCGGTCAGCAAAACGAGAATCAATGATACGAGTTTCTTTTTCATGGTGATCTTCCTTTCGTAAAATTTAAACGAAGAATATCTTCGCTTTCTACTCTGTGAAGCAGCCTGCCTCTTCTCCCCTTATCCCTCCCGGTGTGCGCAGCGGCTGCATGCGTCGCAGCCTGTTGCGGGGCAGCCTGATATGCCAGCCGCCGCCAGTTCAAACCGGCAGTCCGTTAAATTAAAGCGCCCGCCATCGCCTTCCGGCGGTGTTATGGAAACCCATTGTCCATCCGTGTCGAACGAGAGCCGAAGCGGAAGGACGGTCAGCGTTTCCTCCTCTAAGAGGTCTCGGATGGCGGACGGTTTGAAGACATACGTTTTGCCGTCGCTGTCAGCTATCGTAATCGAATCCTGGGTCGCGGCGGCCCAAAGGTTTCCCTCCTCGTCAAAGATGAGAGAGCCGCTGTCTGCATTGATACCGTTGGCGCTGTCGTCAAAAACGTGCAGGCGGCCGATGCGTGTGTCAACGGCTGTCGGCTCGGCCGGTTCAACAGACCGAAGCTGCCCGCTTTCATATAGCGAAAAGCCGTATCGGACGGGGATAACAGCCCCCGTCGGCAGCGATACCACAACCGTTTCACCCGGAAACAGCGTGACGCTGCGGATATCGCCGCTTTTATAAAAGCTGAGGCTCACAAGAGCTGCCGTAAATGCCGTGAAGCCCAACTCAAAGTGAAGCGGGATGTTGACGGCGCGCTCGTCGCTTTCGCTCCAAAAGCCGCTGAGCTTTCCATCCACCGGAAAAACGCGGGCCACTTCTCCCGTCTCATAAAACGTCACGCGTTCGGCTGGCATCTCACCGATGGGCGTTAAAACCGCCTGCTGCGTCTCCAGCATAACGGATTTAATCATACCGCTCCGGTGAAACGTCACGGCGGGCCCCTGCCGCCGTCTTGGCGACTCCGCGCCGTACGCCGGAATGAGTTCACCGGCATGGGTCACGATCACATTCCGCGCATCCAGCGTTAATGCGAGCACCCCGCCGTCATCCGCGACCTTCTTTGATGTCACGCCTGCAAAAACGCCCCACGGCGTCATCAGCGTTTTTTCATCTGCCATCTTAAACACCGCCTTTCTTTTTCCGTATGACAGCGTCGATCAGTTCGCTTGAGGTGCTGTCGCACACAATGTCGTAAAGCGCGTCATCAATCCATGGCGGAACGTGCCGACAACGTAGGCGCAGTGCCGAAAACGGCGTGTCACTGAAAAAGCCGCGCAGCGCCGATTTCGAGGAGAGTGCGGGATTGTCCCGCTGCGCCGCGTCCAAGTCATATTCATAAACGCCATTTATCGTGTCGATGCAAACGGGTATTGTCGGCATTTCTACCGTGCCTTTTCTCCGGCTTTCTTCAACGTCCGACATGACAGCGTTCAAAACCTCGTCCGTCACCGCCTCGATATCAAATATATGACAGCCGTTTTTGTTGAATTCGTTGTAGGCGACACCGCCAAGGCTCCATCCGGCAATGATTTGGCAGCCTCCAAGCAAGTCCAAAATCTCTTTGACCTGCCGCCGAATATTTTGGGGGCTGTTCAGCTGTTTGCGGTCTAGCGGATACGCCGCCACGGGGCACCAGCTATTGGAGAGGGCGTAAACAACGATTTTATCTGATGATAAAAATGAATCTAATTGTCCATTTTCCTGCATATAGACCGCAATTATGTTATTCATCGCATTCGCCTCCCGGCCTATTTTTTAGCTTAATTTCTTAATATAGCTGTTTGTATCGGTGTTTTTGAGTCTATTCCGGCATCAATTATATGTCAATAGCGATTTATATATTTTATGTTTTGCAACTATCTATTTGTTATCTTGCATAAAAAACAAAAATAAAAGGTCCGATTTTTAAAGATCTGATGTATTGTTCTTTAGGATCCGCTCCTCTATACTCAAAGCATAACGAAATAAAAGCACTGAACAAAGGGGTTCTCCGGCGACAGCTGGAAGACCCCTTGAGTATTTTTTGGAGGTAATTTTATGAGACAGGTTGCTATTTATGGAAAAGGCGGCATCGGCAAATCAACAACAACGCAGAACCTCAACGCCGGTCTCGGTGAGATGGGCAAAAAAATCATGATCGTCGGCTGTGATCCGAAGGCGGACTCCACGCGCCTCTTGCTTGGCGGCCTGGCCCAGCAGACGGTGCTTGACACGCTCCGCGAAGAGGGGGACGACATTGAGCTCGATCTCGTTTTGAAGCCGGGCTTTTCGGGCATCAAATGCGTTGAATCCGGCGGGCCGGAGCCGGGCGTCGGCTGTGCCGGGCGCGGCATTATTACATCAATCGGTCTTCTGGAGCGGCTTGGCGCTTATGAAACGGATCTTGATTATGTCTTTTACGACGTTCTCGGCGACGTTGTCTGCGGTGGTTTTGCCATGCCAATCCGCGAAGGCAAAGCACAGGAGATTTATATCGTCTGCTCGGGTGAAATGATGGCCATGTATGCGGCCAACAATATCTCAAAAGGCATTATGAAATTTGCCAACACCGGCGGCGTCCGGCTCGGCGGCCTTATCTGCAATTCGAGAAAGGTTGACGGCGAGGCCGAGCTTGTTGAGGCGTTTGCCAAGGAGCTCGGTACACAGATGATTCACTTCGTCCCGCGCGACAACATGGTTCAGCGCGCCGAAATCAACAAAATGACCGTCATCGAGTATGACCCAACTTGCAATCAGGCCGACGAATACCGTGCGCTGGCTAAGAAAATTGACGGCAATGACATGTTCGTCATCCCGAAGCCGCTCAAGCAGGAGCGCCTGGAGCAAATTCTGATGGAACACGGCATTCTCGACATCTAAACACGCGTCGCATGTATTAAAAAATAATTGAAGGAGAGAACACCATGCTATTAGTAAGAGCCATCATCCGCCCTGAGAAAACAGGCGCCGTCATGTCCGAACTCATAGCGGCCGGTTTCCCGGCCGTGACGAAAATGGACGTTTATGGGCGCGGCAAGCAAAAGGGTATCACCGTCGGCGAAATCCATTATGACGAAATTCCAAAGGAAATGCTTCTCATCGTCTGCCGGGACGAGGATAAAGACGATATCATTCGCGTTATCATGCGCACCGCTCGTACAGGCAGCGGCACCTTCGGTGACGGCAGAATTTTCGTTTCCCCGGTCGAAGACGCTTATACGATCAGCACCGGGAAACAAGGCCTATAGAAAGGAGCCATCTGATGAAAGAGGTTCTGGCAATCATACGGATGAACATGGTCAACGCCACCAAAAAGGCGCTTGAAAGTGCCGGGTATCCCGCGTTTTCCTGCAGAAAATGCCTCGGTCGCGGCAAGAAAAGCGTGGATGACACGGCCGTGATCGATTCGATTCTGGCAACCGGCGACGTGCCCGGCGCGGCGCTCGGCGAAAATCTTTCCGAATACAGACGGCTCATTGCCAAGCGGTTTTTTATGCTGATGGTGGAAGACGGTCAGGTCGATGACGTTGTGAAGATCATCATCGACACAAATCAGACCGGCAATCCCGGCGATGGCAAAATCTTCGTGCTGCCGGTCGTTGAAGCCTACACCGTGCGGACGGGCCAAACGACAAAGGACGCATATTAAAAAGGGCAGGTGAATCCAAATGAACGAACGGGCAAGAATGCTTGATCAATACGCCTCACGTGTTTACAAAAACCGCAAGGATCACGTCCTTCAGCTGGAGGACACGCCGGGCGTGCCGGAAATAACGGCTAACACGCGAACCGTCCCGGGCATTATCACGAACCGCGGCTGCTGTTACGCCGGGTGCAAGGGCGTCGTCGTCGGGCCGCTGAAGGACTGCTGCGTCATCACGCACGGCCCCATCGGCTGCGGCTTTTACAGCTGGGGCACGCGCCGCAACAAGGCGGCCGCCTCGGAAGGCGGGCAAAATTATATCCCCTATTGTTTTTCAACGGATATGCAAGAGTCGGATATCGTGTTCGGCGGCGAAAAAAAGCTGAAAACCGCCATCAAGGAAGCCATTGACATCTTCCATCCAAAATACATCATGATCTGCTCCACCTGCCCTGTCGGCCTTATCGGCGACGATGTCCACGCCGTTGCCAGGCAGACCGAGGAAGAGTACGGCATCACATGTGTCGGCTTCTCCTGCGAGGGCTACAAGGGTGTTTCACAGTCGGCCGGGCACCACATTGCCAACAACGGCTTAATGAAGCATATCATCGGCACGGGCGACAAGCGGCCGGCCGGGAAGTATTCGCTCAATATTCTTGGTGAGTACAACATCGGCGGCGACGGTTGGGAGGAGGAGCGCATTCTCAAGAGAATCGGCTATGACATCATCTCGGTCTTCACAGGAGACGGTTCGGTCGAAGCCATTCAAAACGCGCATACAGCAGACCTCAACCTCGTCATGTGCCATCGGTCAATCAACTACGTGGCCGAAATGATGAAGTCCAAATACGGCACAGACTGGCTCAAGGTGAACTTCATCGGCGTCGGCGCGACAATCAAGTCGCTCCGCGATATCGCGAAATACTTTGGGGATCCGGATCTCTTAGCGCGGACGGAGGAAGTCATCGCCGATGAGCTCGCCGCCATCGGGGAAGATGTGGAGTACTACAAAAACAGGCTCAAGGGCAAACGGGCCGGGATTTTTTCCGGCGGCTCGCGCTCGCACCATTTTCAGGCTCTTCTCAAAGACCTCGGTGTGGAGACGATTATTGCCGGTTATGAGTTTGCCCATCGGGACGATTATGAGGGCCGCGACGTCATCCGGCAGATTAAGGAAGACGCCGACAGCAAAAATATTGAAAACCTCACCATTGATGCCGACCCAGAGCTCTATAAAACACGATATTCCGACGAGGTCATGCAGGCGCTGCGTGAACAGCTCCCCGTTGACAGCTATCCCGGCATGATCCCCGATATGAAAAGCGGCCATATCGTCGTGGACGATTACAATCACGTTGAGACGGAAATGCTCTTAAAGCTGTATAAGCCAGACATTTTCTTCTCCGGCATCAAAGATAAGTACATCATTCAGAAAAGCGGCGTGCCGTCGCGCCAGATTCACTCTTACGATTACGCCGGCCCGTACGCCGGATTCAAGGGCGCCGTCAATTTCGCCCGGGACATCACGATGTCGATCACCGTCAACGCCTGGGGTCTCATCGTCCCGCCCTGGAAATCGGAACCGATGCTCGAAGGCGCACTGACAGGAGGTGGCGAATAATGCTGGACCTAACACCAAAAACAATTTATGAGCGCACGGCACTGCGCATCAACCCCTGTAAAACATGCCAGCCAGTCGGGGCTTTATACGCGGCGCTCGGTGTGCACCGCTGCATGCCGCACAGCCACGGCAGCCAAGGCTGCGCCTCTTATCACCGCACGTTTCTAAGCCGCCACTTCAAGGAACCGGCCATCGCCTCAACGAGCTCGTTTACGGAGGGGGCCTCCGTGTTCGGCGGCGGCAGCAACGTGAAGACAGCCGTTAAAAACGTGTTTGATATCTATGATCCCGACATTATTGCCATCCATACGACATGCCTGTCCGAGACAATCGGTGACGACGTCAACTCTTACATATCGGATATGGATATACCGGACGGCAAGCTTGTCGTCCAAGCGAGCACCCCAAGCTATGTCGGATCGCATATCAATGGCTTTTTCAATATGATGTGCGGCTTTATCAACTATCTGACAGAAAAAACGGGATCGCCGAATGGTAAAACAGCCGTCTTCCCGGGCTTTATAAACCCCGGTGACATGCGGGAGCTCAAGCGGCTTTTAAGCCTGATGGAAACCCCCTTTACCATGTTTCCCGATACAAGCGCCGTGATGGACGCGCCGATGACCGGCAAATACGAGATGTACCCCGCCGGCGGAACGACGCTTGCGGAAATCAAAGCTCTCGGCGACTGCAGCCATATCGTCGCCCTCGGCCGCATCACGAGCGTTGAACCGGCCGAGCTGATGAAAAAGAAATTCAAGGTTCCATTTACGCTTCTGCCGCTCCCCATCGGCGTTGCGGCGACGGACAGCTTTATCACAACGCTCTCAAAGCTGTCGATGCGCGATGTCCCCGCCGAAATCGAAGAACAGCGCGGCCAGCTGATCGACATTCTGCTCGACAGCCATCCGTACACACATGAAAAAACAGCCGCCATCTACGGCGACCCGGATACCGTTCTCGGCCTTGCCGAGTTCTGCCTAGAGATGGGCATGATTCCGAAATACATGATCACCGGCACGCCGAAGGAAGAATTTACAAAGCAGGCTCAGGCGCTGTTTGCCAAATACGGCGTCGAAGGCTGCACGGCAAAAGCCAACGCCGACCTGTTTGAGCTCCATCAGCTTATTAAAAACGAGCCGGTCGATGTGCTCATCGGCACAAGCTACGGCAAGGCCATAGCCAAGGCGGAGGATATCCCCCTTGTCCGCGCCGGATTTCCTATCCTTGACCGCTATGTCCATTCTTATTTACCGCTCGTCGGCTACGTGGGAGCCATGCGCCTTGCCGAGCTCATCACAAACGCCTTGATGGACCGGCAGGACAGAGACTGCGCGGACGAGGACCTCGAAACAGTTATGTAACCTTAAAAAGGCGGTGCGCTCATGAACGATACAATCAGAATTTTGAAAGACCGGCAGGGGGCCATCGCCGAGAAGGCGAGCTTCTGCTGCGGCGGCGGCAAAGGCATCCGCTGTGAAAAAGAGAGCGTTTCCGGCGCCGTTACCCAGCGCGCCTGCGTCTACTGCGGCGCGCGCGTGGTGCTCAACCCGATTACAGACGCTTATCATATCGTCCATGGGCCCATCGGCTGCGCCAGCTACACCTGGGATATTCGCGGCAGCCTGACAAGCGGGGCAGACACGTTCCGTACCAGTTTTTCGACGGACCTGCGCGAGACAGACGTCATCTTCGGCGGCGAGAAAAAGCTCGCCGCCGCCATCGACGAGCTCGTCCTTAAAAAATCACCGAAGCTGATTTTCGTCTACGCCACGTGCATCGTCGGCGTCATCGGTGACGACGTTGAAGCTATCTGCCGGGAAAAAGAGCGCCAACATCAAATCCGCGTCATACCCGTCAAGTCGCCGGGTTTTTCCGGGACGAAGTCACAGGGCTATAAGCTGGCCTGCGACGCTATCATGCAGCTCATTCTCCCGAACGCCACAGGAGAAAAGGTTCACGGTGTCAACCTCATCGGTGACTTCAACCTGGCCGGCGAGATGTGGACGATCCGCCGGTACCTTGAGGAAATCGGTATCCCGGTCGTCGCCACGGCGACCGGGGACGCCTCTTATGAATCGCTCCTGCGCCTGCCGACAGCTCAATTAAATCTCGTCCAGTGCGCCGGGTCTTCCGCGTATCTGGCTGCGCGCCTGGAAGAGGCTTTTGGTATTCCGGCCATCAAGGTGAGTTTTTTCGGGACAGAAGATACCGAGAGCTCTCTACTCCGCGCTGCCGAAGCCCTCGGCGACGCGCAGGCTATCGAAAAGGCGCGGGCGTTGACAGCATCGGAAGGTGCGCTCGCCAAGTCGTTTATCGACGCCTATAAGCCGCAGCTGGCCGGGAAACGGGCCGCCATCTACGTTGGCGGTGGCTTTAAGGCTATCTCATTAATCCGGCAGTTTAACGAACTGGGCATTGAGACCGTCGTCGTCGGCACGCAGACAGGCAAAGCGGAGGATTACGAGATCATCGCCTCGCTCGTCGGCGACAGCGCCGTTATCCTTGATGACGCAAGCCCGTCGGAGCTGGAGAAGTTTATGGTCGAAAAACAAGCCGATATCCTCGTCGGCGGCGTCAAGGAGCGCCCGCTTGCCTACAAGCTCGGCATCGCCTTCTGCGATCATAACCATGAGCGTCGGCACCCCTTGGCCGGATATGAAGGCATCCGCAATTTCGTCCGGGAAATCAATCTCTCCGTCAACAGCCCAGTCTGGCAATACTGCAAAGCGGGAAGGTGAACAATATGCGCGAAAATCTGGTGAATTTAAACGTCAACCCCTGCAAAATGTGTATGCCGATGGGCGCTGTCAGCGCCCTTTCAGGCTTAAAAAACTGCATGACGATACTGCACGGCTCCCAGGGCTGCGCCACCTATATCCGACGCCACATGGCAACGCATTACAACGAGCCCGTCGATATCGCCTCATCGTCGCTGACAGAGCACGGCACCGTTTTCGGCGGCGAGGAAAACCTGCTCAGAGGCCTTGAGAATCTCGTCACGCTGTATCATCCCGAAATTATCGGTGTTGCCACAACGTGCCTGGCCGAGACGATCGGCGAGGACGTGGCGGCGATCATCGCCAAATACGAGGCCGCCCACCCGGAGCAGGCGGCTAAAATCATTAACATCTCCTCAGCAGGATACGGCGGGACGCAGGCCGAAGGGTTTTTCCGGGCGCTTCGGGCTGTTGTGGCACAGACGGCAATGGATGCATCACCGCACCGGGGCATCAACGTTGTGACGCCAATGCTCTCCCCGGCCGACTGCCGTTATTTAAAAAGCCTGCTCGATCAGACGGGGCTCTCCAATACACTTCTGCCCGACCTGTCTGACACGCTCGACGGCGCCCTCTCGCCAGACGGCCAAAAGCAACCATCAGGCGGCACGCCGCTTGAGGACATTGAACGAATGGCAGGTGCCCGGCACACGATAGAGCTCTCTCTTTTCGTTGATCCTCAGGATTCCCCGGCAGAATATTTGTTTGATACATACGCCGTTCCCTTCACCCGTCTTGCCCTGCCTGTCGGTCTGCGCGACACGGACGCGCTCGTTGAGGCGCTAGTCTCTCTCGGCGGGCTAAAGCCGCCCACGCTTGAAAAAGAGCGCGGCCGCCTGCTTGACGCGATGGTTGACGCGCATAAATACTGCGCCGAGGGCCGGGCCGCTGTCTTCGGCGAGCCGGACTTTGTCTATTCGGTCACGCGCTTCTGCGCGGAAATCGGCCTCGTCCCGCGCCTTGCAGCGACAGGGTCCGTCTCCCCCGCGCTCCGAGAGCGCTTGCAGGAAGCGCTCGACGCGGCTGCCGCCTGGCTTCACCTGTCGCCGGGGGAAGTGATTGATGACGCCGATTTCGACACGATTGAAAACAAGGCACTGGCACTGGGCGTCAATCTCCTGCTCGGCAGCTCCGACGCGCGTCGTCTGGCACAGAAGCACCACATCGGCCTTGTCCGCTGCGCCTTCCCCATCCACGACAGACTCGGCGGCCAGCGCGTGCGCACGCTCGGCTACGACGGGGCAACGGCACTGCTCGATCAGGCATCCAATATTCTGCTTGGTGACAAGGACGAGAATTTTCGCGCCGATATTTACAACCGCCATTTCTCAAAAGACGCGCCGGAAATCAAGGTGCAAGCCGCGCCCGCGCTCAAATCGAAAACGCATCCCTGCTTTAATGGCTGCGCCGGGAAGTACGCGCGGATGCATCTGCCCGTCGCGCCCAAATGCAATATCCAGTGCAATTACTGTGTGCGCAAATTCGATTGCCCGAACGAGAGCCGGCCCGGCGTGACAACAGCCGTTTTATCGCCGGAGGAAGCGATTGAAAAATTTCGCCGTGTCAAGAAAGAAGTCCAAAACCTCACCGTCGTCGGCATTGCCGGGCCTGGTGATGCTTTGGCGAATTTTGAGGAGACAAAAAAAACGCTCCAGCTCATCCGCGCCGAGGACCCCGACATAACCTTCTGCATCTCAACGAACGGCCTCATGCTCCCGCAATACGCACAGGAGCTTGTTGACCTCGGCGTCTCGCACGTGACGGTGACGATCAATGCCGTCGACCCCATGATCGGCGCGCAAATTTACCATCACGTTGACTATATGGGCACGCGCTATGATGGTGTGGCGGGCGCTGCGATCCTGCTGGCAAACCAGCTGTCCGGCATTGCGCTGCTCGTCTCTAAGGGGATTATCGTCAAGGCCAACACTGTGTTGCTCAAGGGGATTAACGACAATCATATCGGCGCTGTCGTCCAGAAACTTAAAGAGCTTGGGGCGGACCTCTCTAACCTCATGCAGCTGATCCCCGTCAAGGGCTCCGCCTTTGAAAACATTGGGCTCGTCAGCAACAAGGCGCTCATGGCACTGCGCAAGACTTACGAGCCGGATATCCGGCAAATGTATCACTGCCGCCATTGCCGGGCCGACGCGATCGGCACGCTTGAAAATGACCGCTCGCTCGAGTTTTCACCCTGTCAGGCCGAAGCGGCCGCCCCGGAACCGGCAAGCAAAAAGAAAGTTGCCGTTGTTTCAAAAAGCGGCCTGCTCGTCGACCAGCACTTCGGCCACGCCGAAGAACTTTACATCTACGAAAGCGACGGCAAAACGGCGGCGTTTCTGGAAAAACGCCCCGTCTCAAAATACTGCGACGGCGGCGACACGTGCGACGGGGACGGGAAAATAAATTCCATCCTATCGGCCGTTTCTGACTGCACGGCGATCATCGCGCTGCGCATTGGCAACGCACCGTCACAAAAGCTCTCTCAAATGGGCATCGCCGTCCACGCGACATACGACAGAATCGAGGATGCCGTTAAAAAAGCGGCGTCGGAATAAGTAAAGGAGGCGCTTTATGGTCAATCCCAAATATCACATTTTTGTCTGCACCAGCTGCCGCACGAACGGTGTTCAAAAAGGCTACTGCCATCAGAAGGACAGTGTCAAGCTCGTCGAAAAATTCATGGAAGAAATTGAAGACCGCGATTTGTCCGCCGACTGTATGGTGACGAACACGGGCTGCTTCGGCATCTGCAGCCGCGGCCCTGTCGCCGTCGTCTACCCGGAGGGTGTCTGGTATGGTGCTTTAACGCCGGAAGCCGTGACGGATATCGTTGAACAACACATCGAGGGCGGCACGCCGGTCAAAGCGTATCAGATTTAAGCGAAAGGATGACGCGCCTTGAAACGCCTCACCGATATGACCATGTGTTGTCTTGGCGCCGCCGCGCCGTCCCCCGCGCAGCTTCAAAAGCTTTTTGAGCTACAGCTTTTAACGGGTGCCGATTATATCGAAATGCCGCGCGCGTATTACGAAACGCTGGCTCCCGTCGCATCCTCTGAAAAGCTGATACTGCGCCTGGCGTCACCCGGGGAGGCTGTCTTTTTTCCTGAAATTCGCCGATTTATCTGTCGAATTCCCGAAGAGGGGCAGGATGCGCGGGTCACGACGGAGATTCAGATTAACGACAGGCGTGAAATCCCGCTCCTGCGGCGTTATACAGCGCTTTCAAACGTCCGCCTCACGGGGCTTGACGATCTGATCCTGCACGATTATGAAAGTACCTTCTCGGAAATCCGGAAAACGCTGAGCGGCACTGTAACTTTCTGCCCGGAGGACAGTGCTAGCTGTGCGACGGCTTTAGCCGTTGAATGGCTGCTCGGCGGCGGCGAGGCGGCGGCTCTTTCCTTCGGTGGGCTCGGCGGAAAAGCCGCCTTGGAAGAGGTGATGCTTGCCCTGCGTCTTCATATGCGATACCGCTGCAACGCCACATACGAGGTTTTTCCGCGTCTTCAATCGCTTTTGGAGGAAATCCGTTCCGAGCGTTTCGATAAACGCAAGCCCATCATCGGCAGGGGAATTTTTGACGTGGAGTCCGGCATCCATGTCGATGGTATTTTGAAAAAGCCGGAAATGTATGAACCGTATCAGCCGTCACTCGTCGGCGCACGGCGTGCCATTATCATCGGGAAGCATTCCGGGAAAAAAGCTGTGATTGCCAAACTCCTTGAAAGACAGCTTTTACCGGAGGCGTACGATATCGATAAAATTCTCCGCGCCGTCCGGCAAAAAAGCCTTGAAAAGGCCGCGGGCCTGACCGACGCGGCGTTTTTTGATTTGGCAGAGCAATTCAGGAAATGAGGGGATGACGTGAAGCCAGTCAGGCATATCGTTGACACGACGCTGCGAGACGGCGAACAGAGCCCGGGCCTCGTCATGACGCCACGGCAGAAGCTTGACGCCGCCCGGATTCTCGACGCCGCCGGTATCTATCAGATTGAGGCCGGCATTCCCGCCGTCGGTAGCGTGGAGATTGATACCATCAGCGCCATCATGGACAGCCGTAAAAATGCCCGCATCTCGGCCTGGAACAGACTGCGACTGGAGGATTTGCGCCTGTCCGTCTCCTGTCGGCCCGATATTCTGCACATCAGCACGCCCGTTTCCTATGTTCTGATTTACACAAAGCTGAAAAAGAACAAGAGCTGGGTTATAAAAAATCTCAGCGCCTGCGTGGAGTTTGCCCTTGAGCGCGGCTTTGACGTCACCGTCGGCTTTGAGGATGCGTCGCGCGCCGACATTACATTTATGGTCACGCTGGCCCAACTGCTCCGGGAGAAGGGCGTCGGCCGCATCCGTTTTGCCGATACCGTCGGCGTTTTGTCGCCTTCCGGGGCCTTTCAGGCCGTTAAAGAGCTCATCGTCGCAACGGGCATTGACGTTGAATTTCACGCGCACAATGACCTCGGTATGGCTGTTGCCAATACGCTGACGGGGGCCGCCGCCGGCGCCGCGTTTATCGACACGACGATCCGCGGCATCGGCGAGCGCGCCGGCAACTGTGATTATTTTAAGTTTGTTCACGCGGCCGCCGATGTCTATGACCTCGGCATCTCTAAGTTTGACGCCTTTGTCGTCGAGGAAAAAATCGCGTCGCTTCTCTCACTGTGAAGATGCAGAAGGGGCATCGATTTAACCGCCGTTTTCATACCAGAATCTAAAAACCCGGCTTTGTGTTTATCACACGAAGCCGGGTTCGCTATTTCTAATCATTCATTTTCCGGCTCAACCGTGTCCAGCTCGAACCAGAATGTGCTGCCACACCCGACATCACTGATAACGCCGAACGCGGCGTTGTGCGCCGTGAGGATACCCTTGACGATCGACAGGCCGAGGCCCGTTCCGGCAATTCCGCGCTTGTGCGTTTTGTCACCCCGGTAATAGCGCTCCCAGATGTGCTGGCGCTCTCCCTCCGGGATCCCCGGCCCCGTGTCCTGAACTTCGAAGCGGGCTTTGCCGCCGTGTGTGGAAACGCGGATTGTGATCTTTTTGTCGTCGCCTGAATAGTTGACGGCGTTACCTATCAAATTGTAAACGGCTTGCTCAATCTGGCGCTCGTCGGCGCAAACGGCACAGCTGTCCGTGCAGTTGCAGTCAAACACATATCCATCCCGTTCCGAGAGCGCCTTGAAACGATTTAAAATGACAGAAACCTTATCGCAAAGGTCAAATGTTGTTCGGACCGTTGTTTCCGCGCCCGACTGGATTTTTGACAGGTCGAGAATATCCGAAATCAGGGCACTAAGCCTGTCTGCCTCTTCAATGATGACCTCTGTATGAGCATGCCGCTTCTCAGGCTTGTCGCCGGAGACATCACGGATGAGCTCGGCATACATTTTCACCATCGTCAGCGGCGTGCGCAGGTCATGAGAGACGTTGGCGATAAGCTCCCGCTGCAGGGTATTCGTTTTTGAAAGCTCCTTCGTCGCGTAATTAAGTGCCCCCGCCAGCTGGTTAATCTCCCGATAGCTGCCGCCTTCAAACGTCACGCCGTAGTCACCTCCGGCCAGCTGTTCGGCACTTTTCGTCAGGTTTGAAATCGGCCGCGACAGGCGAGACGCAATCAGCAGGGAAATACCGGCTGATAAAACAAGCGCGGCGGCCAGCACAATGAACAGCTGCACCTGCAAAAGGGCTGCCGGGGAATCGTCTAAATTAATCTGCGCGCTGACAACGAGATATTTGCCCGCGCCGGACTGACTGGGCAGTGTGATGCCATAGTACAGAAGTTTCCCATTCCCGTGCGGCAGATTCTCGATATACGATTGTTTGCCGTCAGTACTGTTTTTAAGCCTTGTTACAAAGTCGGTGACACCCAATTCATCCCGCAGCGGGATTTCAGCAGGCTTATTCATGGTATATTTCATCATGCCGTTTTCATCGAAAAAACGGACCGATATCCCGGCGGCGAAATACTGTCCGCCGAGCGCGGCGGCCAGCTCCCCGGCGGCATCGGCCGATGCAATATCCTCCGCCGCTTTTTGCAGCTCCTTCAGCTTCGTCTGCGTGTAAAAGCTGTTTAAAAAGACGATTTGCATTAGCCACAGCGCCGTCATGATGACGGCCGTAAAAACGATGAAATAGCCCCAAATCCGAACGCGGAGGCTTCCGGCCTTCCCTTTTTCAAATCGTCTCATCACTCGTCTGCCTCAAATTTGTAGCCGACGCCGCGCAGCGTGACGATGAAGTCCTTATACGGCCCCAAACTGGATCGAAGCATTTTGATATGCGAATCTACCGTCCGATCGTCCCCATAATAGTCGTATCCCCAAACCTCGGTCAACAGCTTTTCCCTGGACAGGGCTATGTTCCTGTTGCGCACGAGAAAGAAAAGCAGATCGGTTTCCTTCGGCGTCAGCTCCGCTTTCTTCCGATCGACAAGGACGCAGCGGCCGGAAAAATCAATCTCCAAGCCCTTAACGATTACCTTCTCAACGCTGGGCTGTTCCTGATGTCCCTGACGGCGCGTGATGATCACATGAACGCGCGCCATAACCTCCTTCGGCGAAAACGGCTTGACGACATAGTCGTCGATGCCGACCTCAAACCCGAAGAGCTTATCGTATTCCTCGCCCCTGGCCGATAGCATCAGCACCGGAATGTCTTTATATTTCCTGATTTCCTTGCAGGCGGAAAACCCGTCAAGCTTCGGCATCATCACGTCCATGATCGCAAGGTCGAAATCCTGCTCCCGGCACAGGCGAACGGCTTCCATCCCGTCAGCAGCCTCGACAACGGTGTGATTTTCAAACTCGGCGTATTCACGGAGCCCTTCCCGGATTTTCTGTTCATCATCCACAATGAGAATATGCGCCATAAAACCCCTCTTTTCTGCGCTTGTGCCCACGATACGCTTCTCATGTGTGGGCCGTGTGATACCCCTGCGGAAGTCAGATGAAATTCGCTGCCGTCTGCTGGCATCACCGGCGTCAAGAAAGCCGCCGCGCAAAAGCGGCCACGACGGCCTTCACAAATATTTCAGCCGGTTTCCATGGTGTTTACACAGACGTGCACCATAATAGGCTCATCACGTAAAGGGGTGCTGACACGATGACTTTACTGTCGCAAAAAAACAGCTTTCCGGCATTTCTAAAGAAAAACTGGCATCTGCTCGCGTTGGCGCTCATCGCCCTACTGTCCTTCGGGCTGAATTTTTATGCCATTTCCAAAGTCGGCTATGGCAACGCTTATTATGCCGCGGCCATCAAAAGCATGACGGAGAGCTTTAAAAACTTCTTTTTTGTGTCGTTTGATCCGGCTGGGCTCGTTTCGGTCGACAAGCCGCCGCTTGGGCTTTGGGTGCAAGCCGTTTTTGTTCTCATTTTCGGCTATCACGGCTGGGCGATGCTGCTGCCGCAAGCGTTGTCAGCCACCGGCGGCTGCCTGCTCCTGTACGCCCTGATAAAAAAATATTTCGGGCGCGTGTCCGGTCTCATCGCGGCGCTCGTCTTCGCACTGACCCCCGCCGTCGTCGTCGCGGCCCGGAACAACACAATGGACATGCAGCTCATCTTTGTCTTGCTCGTCGCCGTCTGGTTTTTGTTTAAGGCGATCGATACGTCGAAATGGCGATTTTTGTTTATCTGCGCTGTATTTGTCGGTCTTGGGTTCAACGTTAAAATGCTGCAGGCCTATATGATTCTCCCCGCCGTCGTCATTGTCTATCTCGTCTTCGCCAAAGAGAAGTTTTTGAAACGTCTCGCCGCGGGTGTTATCAGTCTGGTCATTATGGCTGCAATCTCATTTGCCTGGGTCCTGGCCGTTGACCTCACGCCAACCAGCCAACGCCCTTATGTCGGCAGCTCCACAAATAACACCGTTTTTGAACTGATCATCGGGCATAACGGCACCGAACGGCTTTTTGGCTCAGGCGGCGGCAGCCGTCCTTCCGGTGCTTTTAGCGGCGATGATGGTGCTGTTCAGCGCCCGCGAGGCGCCATAAACGGGCCGAACGGCAGCCCCGGCAGCGCTTTGAACGGTAATTTACCCAATACCCAGTCAGGCGCGACGCTTCGTGACACAACAGCAGTAGGCAACACCGGGCAAAACGCCAATGCAACGGGTGTGGCAGGCCCTTCTCAAGCCGACGGCAACAGCCAAATGCCGCCGGATGGTTTTGAAGGGCAGCTAAACGGCCATAATTCTGTGAATGGCAACCCCATGGGCGGCGGCGGCAATGAAATCGGCACGCCCGGCGTTCTGCGCCTTTGGAGCACAAGCCTTTACGGGCAGGCCTCGTGGCTTATTGTCCTTACCCTGTTCTGTGTTCTCGCAAAACTTGGCAAATTTAATTTAAAACAGTTAACGGCAAAACAGGCCATGCTCGTTTTCTGGATCGTGTGGCTCGTGACGATGGTGGTGTTTTTCAGCTTCGCCGGGTTCTGGCACCGGTATTATCTCTGCATGGTCGCGCCGGGCGTTGCCGGGCTCGTTGGAATCGGGCTGCCGGAAATGGTGCGCGCCTTCCGGGAAAAGCGGGGCTGGAAGCAGCTGCTGCTGCCGATATCTCTCCTCACCACGTTTGCGCTTGAAATCATATTTGTCTGGCATTATGAGGCCGTCAGAACATGGCTTGTCCCGGTGATGCTTGTTCCGGCTGTGGGGGCTGCAATTGTGATGGCTGCTCATGCTATCCGGCCGCAGAAGCTGCTTGCCGTCATTTCCGGCGGCCTCACGCTCCTGTCGCTGCTTGTCGCGCCGTTTTACTGGTCGCTCACGGTCGTTCTCTACGTGGAGCAGAATTCAACGCTGCCTTACGCCGGGCCGGAGCTCGCTTCAACGGCGGAAATCCGCGGCATGACGCCCAATCAGGAGGTGCTGACAACGGGGGACAGCGGTACGCTTGCACTTGAAGCGTATCTCGTCGCGCACTACAAAGAAGGCACCTATCTTGTCGTCTCACAGCGGGCAAATGACGTTGCGCAGTTCATCGTCGACACCGGCCTTCCGGCCGTTGCCTACGGCGGATTTCTAGGGTCGGATAACGCCATGACGCTTGAGAGCCTCAAAGAGCTTGTCGCGGAGGGCAAAGTCACCTATTTCCTGATAACCGGCCAATCAGGCGGCAATTCCGAGCTCACTTCATACGTCAAAGAAAACGCGACATTGATTGACGCCTCTTTATATCAGGGATCAACACAACAGGCGACAGACGACAAAACGTCAACCGGCATTTCCGGCGCAGCCCTCTACCTGTTTGGCTGAAAGCCCTCGTACACAAGGAGAAACATCACATGCTGCGAAAACTGTTTGTCAATACAGCGCTACGCCAATTTTTAAGCTACGCAATCGTCGGCGGTACTGCAACCGTCGTGGAATGGGCGCTCTTTTGGTATTTCGTCTACCCCCTGAAATGGCATCAGAACGTCGGGCTTGCTGTCGCCTATATTATCTCAACACTCGTCAACATGCTTCTCGGCCGTGTTTTAACCTTTCGGCACGCGCGCGTCGTCGGCCATAGCACAAGCCGGGCTGTCAACGCCGCAAAGGAAACGGCGCTTATCTATCTCGTCAGCGCTGTCGGCTGCGTCTTGAATATTCTGCTGTTAGATTTGTTTACCGATATCTTTCATATGGGTGCTATGCCATCCAAAGTCCTCGTCACCGCTGTGATGCTTTTCGTCAATTTTTTTGCCCGAAAGCTCGGCATCTACCGTGACAGGCCGGGATTCGCCCCAGGCGCGGGCGGTGCGCCTTCCTAGTTAACCCGCATCGTCGAGCCTTCGATCGTCAAGGCGGCAGCGGACGGCGCGCGTTAAGCTGATGACGGCGGCCGCCAATGTGCAAGCGGCGCTGAAAAGGAAAATGACGGACAGGCCGTGCACAAACATCCCTGCGTCAAAAGTGCCTGTCAGGTTGTTGATATTAAGTTTCGTGACGAACGAGAAAATTAAAACGGAAAATGTCGTCCCCGAGACAAGGCCAAGATTACGGAACAGCGCGTTTGCCCCGCCCGCAATCCCAAGCTGCGCGCGCGGCACGCAGCCCATGATGCTTGAATTGTTGGGCGACTGGAAAATCGACATCCCCGCCCCAAGAATAATCAGCAAAACGACGATTTTAAGAACACTGCTTGACGCATTCAGTGTTGTAAGCACCAGAAAAGCTGCCGTAGAAATCACCGTTCCGGCCACTGTCAGCGGTCTGTAGGAAATATGGTCGGACAGCCAGCCGCTCAGCGGTGCGACAACCGCCATTGTCAGCGGATAGGCGGAAATAACAAGCCCAGCCTTGAGCGGGTCAAACTTCAGAACATCCTGCAGATAAAACGGCACGAAAAGCATTGTGGCGTTAATAGCAATAAAAACGAGATAGGCGGCCGTTAAACCAAAGGAGAACTCGTGCAGCCGGAACAGGCCGAGATCCAGCAAGGGGTTTTTTGCCCGCTGCTCCGTCCGGATAAAAAGCCATAGGCCAAGTACCGCTATCAAAACAGCGGGAATCAGCGAGATTGTTGGGATGCGGCCTTCCTGAACGAAAAGCAGCCCAAGAAATAATACGAGCAGGGAAAAGCTAAATAGCAGCGTGCCTCTGACGTCAAACGTCACGGGCGACGGCCTGTTTACAGACGCCGGAATAATAAAAATCGTCGCGCCAAACCCGAAGACCCCGATGGGAATATTGATTAAAAAGATGGATGGCCAGCCAAACATGCCGACGAGAATACCCCCAAGACTCGGCCCGACAAGGCTGCCGAGCGCCACCATCGTTCCGACGAAGCCGAGCGCCCTGCCGCGCTCTGTCGGCGGGAAAGCTTCCGTCACGATGGCCTGTGAGAGCGCCATCATAGCCGACGCCCCGATGGCTTGTACGACTCTGGAGATGACAAGCAGTGTTAGCGTACCTGAAAAGCTGCAAAAAGCCGAGCCGATGGAAAAGACAATAAACCCGGCGGCGAAGATGCTCTTCTTGCCGAAGAGATCGGCAATTTTGCCCCAAATGAGGAGCATGATGGCAATGGTGAGGAAATAAGCCGTTACAACCCACTGAATCGCGTCGATTGACACATGCAGCTGGCTTGACATGATTGGCAGGCCGATGTTGACAATGCTGCCGTCCAGCGTCGCCATAAATGTCGACACGGACGTGATGCCAAGAATGAGCCATTTTCTGTTATTGGATTCATTTTTATTCAAAGGGTCGTCCTCCGGCGGTGTGCATTGTCTATGCTTTTTCCTGAATCAGCTTTTCAAGAAGCGCGATTTCTTCTTTAATTTCATTCAGTTCCCGCTCATATTTCTTAACAAGATTTCCGGGCAGATGGATATTGCCCTGCCCTAAAATGATCATTCTCTCTTCCGAAACTTCTTCCAGCAAGTCCTGCTTTTCCGATAACTTTTCCCGGAGCTCTTCCAAGCCCATATTTTCGTAAGACATAACAGCACCCCCTCCGGATATATTGTTCCTATCATAGCAAAAAATAGGCCCTTTCACAAGAAACAGCCTAACAGAATTTTTAAACCGGCGCGAGGCGTTTACCCGCGCCGGTTTACGACGATCGCTTTATCACCGATACTGCCGAACAATGGTATCCAAATGCGCCGCCATTTTCTCAACAACGGACGGTGGGGACAAGATTTTTGCCTCGTCTCCGAAGCTGATGACCCAGGCTAAAAATTGCGGGCTGACGGCAACGCTTATCTGAAATTCAAACCGCTCATCGTCTGACGACGTAACGATGATTTCCTTGCCGAAGCGGTCAATTACCGCGCCGATAAAACGGTTGGAAAACTGCAGGCGCACCGTTTCTTCTTGTCCGCCGAACATGGAGAACAGCTTTTTTGCGTAGACGGCAATATCAAGGTTTTTAAAATGCTCCTGCCCAAGGCGCATTGCCTCCGTCACCAGAATGTCGGTCATTTTGTCAACCCTGAAATGCTTAATCCTATCGGCCTTTGCGTCAAACCCGACCATGTAATAATTTTCGTCGTCCCAAGTCAGTGCATAGGGGCTGATAACGTACCGTTCGCCGTTACGCCTGAAAACACGCTCTTTCGTGACGGTAAATTCAAAATACTTAAAGCTGATCATTTTATTGTCGCTGATACCGGCGTGAATTTTGTCAACATTGTAGTAGATGCTCTCATTCATCGTCTTAATCCGGTTTGACACGAAAACCTGCCGCTGCAGAGACTGCCCCTCATAGGCGCTGCAGAGGCTTTCGATTTTTTTAATCAGCTCAATCGACTTTTTGTGTGTGATAAACTTGGAGGACTGGACGCTGTCAACAAGAAGCTTGAGCTCCGGCAGCTCAAACGTTCTGCCAGAAAGATAATAACCGGTTGTTTTCCCACGGACGCTGACAATATCAAGGCCGAACAGTTTAAGCGCTTCAAGATCATCGTAAATGCTTTTGCGCTCGGCGCTGACGTCGTAGAAAGCGAGCTGGCGAATCAGTTCCTGAACGGTCAGCACGTGATGTTCATCCGTTTTTTCTTCGAAGATGCTTTTCAGGTACAGCAGCTTGAGCTTTTGATTGGCTGATTTCGCCATTGCCACACCTCCTTATTTTGTCATTATACAGGATCGTGCTGCCCGGCACAACGCCGGAATCCTCTAAAGACAAAAAAGGCAGACGACAACAGCCGCGCACAAAAGGATAAAAGCGACGTTCCAAAAAGCATCGGTCTTCTTTTGCTTCTTGCCTCTTCTGTGGTCGTCAAGATAGATAATCTTGTGACATGTCCTTGCTCCCTGTTCTGAAACCTGTGCCAATTCGCTAACTCTATAATTATATCGAACCATTGTGCCACCTCATTTCTTTCTCTCTATGCCGCTTCAATATCCCGAATTTCACTGAGCGCTTCCGCCTCACTGTCTGCCGAAAACAAAAAGCAGCCGTTCTCATCAAGGACCTCAACATGTCCGCGCGCGTTTTTGATCGTATAGCTCATTTGAAGCGCTCCCTTCGTTTGATTGTCCTTATCATACGACAACAAGTGTCCTATAATCCGGTCTACGACCGTAAAAAGCGAAGAAACGCTGCTAAAACGGCGTTTCTTCGTCTCTTAAACGCTCTTGTCTGCATAGAATGGTGTCTGAAGGCCCCTTTTTCGGTGTCCGGCTCTTCAGAACGCGGCGTCAAACTTAAGTCATATGAAACAGGTGAATAAATCTTGAGCAATCCTCTTTCCGGCGTTTGCTTTGATCCCGGCTGGGTTTCCAAAAGTGTGGATATCCCGATTGAGCTATATGAATCGACCCTCGGCAAATATTTTATCGGCTATGCGGACAATTTAATCCTCGGCAACGGAACAAATGCGTGGGCCCGGCTTTATAATCCCCCGTGCTCCGGCGTCAATCTGCACGTCAACGTCTGGACGGTGACGGATATTTCAGGCGTTCCGATGCGGGCGCAGTTTTGGTTTAACGCCGTGCCGCCCGGCATACCGGAAGATTCCCCGCTCGTGACGCCCGCCAACACGGCGCTTAGCCCTCTCCCGATCCCAAAAGTCCGCGTGCAGCTGGCTTCATCCGTATCGGGAGATCCGCAGGGCGGCGTCAAGGCCTTTGTCCGCCGATGTGAGCCGGAAGTCACGCTTGTCGAAACGGAAAACGGCAAGCTCATCTTTCCGCCCGGCGGAAACTTCCTTGTCTTTTTATCACTGGCGGAAAACCCCCTCTCAACAGCGCATGGCCGTGTCGCCTTCGGCTGGTGGGAGGAGCCGCTTGCGGCCATCGCCGGATAGAACGGGCAAGAAATCAGTAAAAAGCAGCAGGTGACGTTTATTAAAAAACGTCACCTGCTATTCATAATGGTTTTATTTTAATAATCACGCCATGCTCAGCTTCAAATTCATCAATTCTTTTTTTGATCAGGCGCTCTATCTCCTTATTCTTTGTCCGACCTTCAAATTCTGCTATGTAGCCTAATTTTTCTAATAGGTTTGCCGTTACACGGAGCGTATAACGCGACAGGTTATCTTTCACAACATCAATCTCCTTTGACGAAGTATTGACATTATTCTAGCGTCATATTATACTTTGAGCATAAATGACGCATTTTTGACGCACATTATTTTTAATGGAGGGTTTATAAACATGTTAAATTATGAAAAACTCTACAGGATTTTATTTAATGGTATCTCTGATGCAATAAATGCTCTTGATCTATTCAATTATGGTGTTTCCCGAGATATCCTTGTCAAGGCGCAACAATCCTCTGAAGAGGCGTACATAGAAGAAGCAGATTAGTTGCTTTGCAGCGATATCCCGGATAGATTTAACGGGGGATTTATAATCCACTTATTAATCATATTTTCTGTTATGCGTTCTCATAGATACTGCGCAGCAGGGCAATTTCCCGCGCGTAACCGTCAACGTCATTAGGCGTCTCCAGATAAAACGGCAGGTCTTTCAGACGCGGATGATTGATAATGGTTTTGATGGCGTCAAGCCCCAACGCGCCGCTGCCGATCGTCTCATGCCTGTCCTTATGACTGTAAAACGGATTTTTGCTGTCGTTTAAATGAATGGCGCGCAGGCGCGAGAGGCCGATGACGCGGTCAAACTCGGCAAGCACCCCATCGAGGTCATGGGCGACATCATACCCCGCGTCATAGACATGGCAGGTATCCAGACAGACGCCCATCTTATCGCTGTACTCTACCTTATCGATAATCGCGCGCAGCTCTTCAAACCGGCCGCCGACCTCCGAGCCCTTCCCGGCCATCGTTTCAAGCAGAACGGTCGTTGTCTGCTCCGGCGTCAGAACATCGTTTAAAACACCCGCGATCAGGTCAATACCGATATCCATCCCCTGACCGACGTGACTGCCCGGGTGAAAAACGTATAGATTGCCGGGGAGATATTCCATCCGGCGTATATCGTCGGCCATCGTCTCGCGGGCAAAAGTCCTCAAATTCGGTTTTTCGGCGCAGGCGTTGAGCGTATATGGCGCGTGTGCGAGCAGCGGCCCGATGCCATTCTCGCGGGCAAGCTGCGAAAAAGCGGCGATATCTGCCTCGTCAATTGCCTTCGCGGTGCCGCCCCGCGGATTACGTGTAAAAAACTGAAAAACGTTGGCGTCGATTTTAACGGCAGTCTTCCCCATGGCAAGATAGCCGTTTGACGCCGACAGATGGCAGCCAATCTTCAACATACGTCTCTTCCTTTCGCTTTTTGCGGGCCTGTCCCCGCCTGCTGTCATCGTACCATAAGCACACCGGAAAGTCATTGTGCAATTGAGGCGCCGATGATAAAATATGCAATATGAGCAGATATAATTGCATGGAGGGCGCCATGAGAGAAATCACCTGTCAAGAAATTTCCAACGCCATTGAAAAGCTTTGCATAGAGGCGGCTGTTTTCCTGCCGCCCGACGTCGGCGCGCTTTTGGAGGACGCGGCCAAAAACGAGGTCTCGCCCACCGGAAAGGCCGCGCTGAACGATCTCGTCCGCAATTTTAAGCTCGCGGCGTCATCAGGCCTGCCAATTTGTCAGGATACGGGCATGGCGGTCGTTTTTGCCGACATCGGGCAGGATGTGCATATATCAGGCGGGCTTTTTGAAGACGCCGTGAATGCCGGCGTCCGCCGCGGTTACCTAAACGGCTTTCTTCGCAAATCCGTCGTCGAGGATCCTTTCCGCCGCGTCAACACGGCGGATAACACACCGGCCGTTTTGCACCTTCGGCTCGTTGCAGGCGATACCATAACGCTGACCGTCGCGCCCAAGGGCTTCGGCAGTGAGAACATGAGCGCGATGCGCCTGTTCCTCCCGTCTGATGCTCTTGAAACGGTTGAGGATTTTATCGTCGGCGTTGTCGGCAGTGCCGGCTCAAACCCCTGCCCGCCCGTCATTGTCGGCGTCGGCCTCGGCGGGACGATTGAAAAAGCGGCGCTTTTGGCCAAGCGCGCCCTTCTGCGGCCTGCAACGGCACGCCACACCGATCCGTTTTATGCCGACATGGAAACCCGCGTCCTTGCAAAAATCAACCGTCTTGGCATTGGCCCGCAAGGCTTTGGGGGCCGGTATACGGCGCTGGCCGTCAATATTGAGACGTATCCGACGCACATTGCCGGTCTTCCCTGCGTGGTCAATATGAGCTGCCACGCCACGCGGCACGCCGGGTGTATTTTATAATTTAGCTGTCTTTTTTATATCGAAATATGGTATAATCATGATGTAGATATCCTGATGCAAATTCCATAAAACGATATAAGGGGATGACTCGAATGAAATTTACAATGACGGAAAAGAAGGTTCAGGTTTCAGAGGAGCTGCGCGATTACGCCCAGAAGAAGATCGGCAAGCTTGACCGCTTTTTTAAACTCGAGTCGGAGGCATTTATCACATTTTCAATTGAGCGCGGCCGCCACAAAGCGGAGGTCACGCTGAACAATAACGGCATGTATTACCGTGTTACAGAATCCACAAACGATATGTACGCCACGATTGACGCCGCCGTCGCCGCCATTGAAAGCCAATTCCGCAAAAACAAGGCGCGCCTGTCCAAGCGCCTGCGGGACGGGGCTCTTGAGCGCGAGGTCAAACCGTCCGTCACATATGTGCCGGACGATGAAGAGCCGGACTTTCAAATCATCCGGACGAAACGGTTCCCGATTAAGCCCATGGCGCCGGAGGAGGCCATCCTGCAGATGAACCTTTTAGACCACGAGTTTTTTGTCTTTAGAAATCAGGAAAACGCCGGTGCGTTTACCGTCGTTTACAGGCGCAATAACGGCGGCTACGGCTTGATTGAAAGTAACGATTAATTCAATAGCATCGGGGCGCAAACAGATCCGTTTGCGCCCTGAATTATTTTTCAAAAATTACTTGACTCTGACGTTGCGTCATCGTTTACGATATCATCAAGGCGGTGAGAAAATGAAGCTGACGATCAGCCAAACGGCAAAACTAACGGGAATCAGTGTGCGCACACTGCATTATTACGATGAAATCGGGCTGCTCAAGCCGGCTGAAACAACGAGCGCCGGATACCGTTATTATGATAACGACAATCTCGCGCTGCTGCAGCAGATTTTGTTTTACCGAGAGCTGGCGTTTCCGCTCAAGGAGATTATCGCAATGGTCTCACAGCCGGATCATGATCGCCAAAAAACCTTAAAAAGCCACCGTCATCTGCTGATGCTCAAGCGGCAGCACCTTGACGAGCTTTTAAGGCTTGTTGACGAAACACTGGGAGGTGATACATCAATGACACAGGAAGAAGCTGATTTTACCGACTATGAGGCGGCAAAAGCACAGTATGCCGCAGAGGCAAAAGCCAGCTGGGGGCATACAGACGCCTACCGGGAAAGCGCCCAAAAGGAACAGGGGCGGACGAAGACGGAGACGGCCGCTATGATGGAAAAGGCGGGTGACATTTTCCGCGCGTTTGCCGGGCTGCGCGGCCGAGACCCGGCCGACGCGGACGTTCAAGCGCTCGTCCGCCGTTGGCAGGCGCATATCACAGAATTTCATTACCGCTGTACGGACGACATTCTCGCCTGTCTCGGCGAAATGTACGTTGAAGACGCGCGTTTTCGTAGCAACATTGACCGGTATGGAGACGGAACGGCGCAGTTCATGTCAGACGCCATAAAAATATGCTGTTCCCATTAAAAAACGCGGGCTGCCACTGGCAGCCCGCGCTTTCACTCCGTTTTGAACGTTACTCGGATCGTCGTCCCCTCTCCGGGGGTACTGTCGAGCTCAAGTTTTGCGTTGTGATACGCTGCCCCGTGCTTGACAATAGACAAGCCGAGGCCCGTCCCGCCCCGCTCTTTGGACAGGCTCTTGTCAACGCGGTAGAAACGCTCAAAAACACGGCTTTGTTCGTTTTCCGGAATCCCGATGCCCGTATCGGAAACCGCGAGTTCAACCTCGTGATCCTTTTGTGTAACGGTTACCGTCACACTGCCGTTTTCTTTATTGTACTTAATGGCGTTGTCGCACAGGTTGTAGATGATTTCATCAACGATCTGCTCAGCGCCGAAGATGACGGCGTGGTCTCCCGTCAACGTGACTGTCACGCCCTTGTCGTCCGCCGCCGGTTGAAGCGTTGCGATGACATCGGCACAAGAATCATACAAATCGACGCGGACTTTTTTGACCGGCAGCTCGTTATCGTCAAGCTGAGAAAGCTTGATGATATCACCGACAAGTGAAATCAGCCGCTGTGCCTCATCAAAAATATATCCGGCAAAACGCGTTGTGTCCTCATCCTTTACCATGCCGTTGCGCATAATTTCGGCAAAGCCGGATATCGAGGTCAGTGGTGTTTTCAGTTCGTGTGAGACGTTAGCTGTAAAGTCCCGCCGCATTTTTTCTCTGGCGAGATGTTCAGTTTTCAATTCGTCCATCTGCATTGAAATAATGCTGTTCTGCTGTGTGATTCTTGTTATCAGCGGTGTGAGCTCCGGATAAGCCACGCTCTTCTCCGGATGATCAAAATCAATGGCGTTCATCGGCTTCATAATGCTTTTTGATATGCGCAGCGCTAAAAACAGCGACAGTGCAACGGCGACAATGAGCACAACGGCAAGCGGCCCGACAAGGCCTGGGAAGAGATCAAAAACCGACTTTTGTGTGATGGCCGTGCGCAAAACAGTCCCATCCGAGAGGCGGACGGCATAATAGACCATGCGCTCGGAAAGTGTTCTTGAAAATCGGTCGCTTTTCCCTTCGCCCGTCGTTAGGGCGGCCTGAACCTCCGGCCGACCGGCGTGATTTTCCATCGTCGCGGCGTCGGCAACGCTGTCATAAAGCACGTTTCCGTCGGCAGCGATCCAAGTAATCCGCAGCGCATCCTGCTGCTTTAAATTATTTAGATACTGCAGGCCATTTTCTCCGACGCCCTCGGCAATATAGGCCGCCTCTTTTTCCATCTGATTTTCCAGCGCGCCGGCGTCATAGGTGTAGACGACGTTGAGAATCAGAATCAGGCTGGCAGAAAATACGGCAATGGCGACGAGAAATATCCCCAGGAATATTCGTTTACTCATATGTACCCTCCGCGGGTCTTTCAACCTTATAGCACAGCTGAATCAATTTTATAGCCGATCCCGCGCACTGTTTTGACATAGTCACCCGCCTGGCCCAGCTTCTGCCGCAGTGTGCGGACGTGGACGTCCACCGTTCGGCTCTCGCCGTCAAACGCATAGCCCCAGACCTTATTGAGAATCTGATCGCGCGTGAGTACAATATCATGGTTTTCCAAAAGCAGGCACAGCATCTCAAACTCCTTGAGCGTCAGAACAATATTTTGACTGCCGACTTTGACGATGTGCTTTGACGGGCAGACGTATAAAACACCCAGCTGATGCTCAACGGGGGAACTGCCCTCCTCCGTCCGCCTTAAAAGGGCTTTAATACGCGCCATCAGCTCGATCATACCAAACGGCTTTGGAATATAATCGTCAGCACCCTGATCAAGCCCCAGCACCTTGTCGTATTCGCTGCCCTTCGCCGTCAACATGATTACCGGCAGTTTTTTTGTCACCGCTGAAGTGCGGAGCTTTCTTAAAATGTCAAGGCCGTTTTCTTCCGGCAGCATAATGTCAAGGAGTATGAGCTTGGGCAGCTTCGCGTCCATTGCCCGCCAGAAGTCTGACGGCTTTTCAAATCCTGTGGCGTCGAGGCCGCTGTTATTGAGGGTATAAATGACAAGTTCCCGGATATTTTTATCATCTTCAATGAGGTAAATCATCGTCTGCCGCCTCCTGTGTCTGTTTATCAAATCATGATAAGACCTGATGATAAAATCTAACGCTTTGCCTCAGTTAAATATATGTTAACTTTATTTGTATTCTATCACAGTGTCCAACCGGGCGAAAGGGCGATTTTGGCATAAGAAGGGGACGGCGCCCATAAAGGCGGCCGTCCCTTTAAATTGATGATATTGCGATAGCGTTAGCGTTAGCTTTCCATCTGCTTGCCAAGAAAACCTGCAACAGTCTGCGCCAGCTTATACTCAACTTCACCGAGAAGCTTTTCGCCCTCTGAAAAGAAGATGACGCAGCCCATCACGTCACCCTCGGAGATAATCGGCGCCGCTGTTTCAATGATATATTTTTCACTACTGTCAATGATCGGCAGCCCTTTTTCACCGCTTTTCCGCTGGTACAGACGCCGCGCTTCCATCAGTTGTTCGAGGTCACTGCTGATATGCTTGTCCGTGAGTTCTCTTTTTGGAACGCCGCAGACAGAGATATACGAATCCCTATCGGCAACGGCGGCAAAGCAGCCCGCCGTTTTAAACAGCGTCTCGCAGATTTGGTTGGCGCTTTCTGACCATTCACCCATTGGTGAATACTTCTTGAAAATGACTTCGCCGTCTTTTTCCGTATATATTTCCAGCGGGTCGCCCTCGCGGATACGCATCGTCCGGCGGATCTCTTTTGGAATAACAACGCGTCCCAGATCATCAATTCGACGCACGATTCCGGTTGCTTTCATATATATATGACCCTCCCTTGTTTTACAACAATAGTATCCACAGTATTATTCTGACTATTCAGCGGCATGTCGTTTGCCTCTATTTGCCATATGCGCGCTTCATTATGAACTTCAAAAAAAAAATAAGCGCCGTTTTGGCACTTATTTTTGTATGCGGCATTATACCGCAAAAAGAGCAGGGGGCTCTTCGCCCCCCGCTGCGTATTATTAAACAAGCTCTACAATGGCCATCTCGGCTGCGTCGCCGCGCCGGGCGCCGATTTTGGTGATGCGTGTGTATCCGCCGTTGCGTTCGGCATATCCGGGCGCCAGCTCTTTAAAAACCTTTGTCACAATGTCTTCCCGTGTCATGAAAGACATCGCCTGGCGTCTGGACGCCAGCGTGTTCTTTTTGCCGAGGCTGATCATTTTCTCGGCAAGCGGCGCAATTTCCTTGGCGCGGGCAACCGTTGTCTCCATCCTGCCTCTGTCGAGAAAATCGGTGACCTGCTGCCGCAGCATGGCAAGACGCTGGTCCGTCGTTTTGCCGAGTTTACGTAATCCAGGCATGTCGTTTGCCTCCTTAAACTGAAATATTAACTATTTTCGTCGCTCGTCAGGGACAGGCCCATCATGGCCAGTTTATGAACGACTTCTTCAAGCGATTTGCGCCCCAAATTACGAACCTTGATCATTTCTTCCTCGGATTTGGAGATCAAATCTTCAACCGTGTTGATGTTGGCGCGTTTGAGGCAGTTAAAGCTACGGACGGATAGATCAAGCTCTTCAATCGTCATCTCAAGCACCTTGTCTCTCTGCGTCTCTGCTTTTTCAACGACGGTCGATTTGCTGCCGATTGTCTCCGACAGATCCGTAAACAGCGCGAAGTGGTCACAGAGGATTTTTGCACCCAGCGAAACGGCGTCTCTGGCGGAGATGGTTTTATCCGTCCAAACCTCAAGCGTCAGCTTGTCAAAGTCCGTCATGTTACCAACACGCGTATTTTCAACCGTATAGTTAACCTTCTGCACCGGCGTATAGATCGAGTCGATCGGAATAACGCCGATAATCGGCTGCTGCAGCTTGTTGCGTTCGGCTGAAACGTATCCTCTGCCGTGGCCAAGCGTCATCTCAATGCTGAGTGTCGCGTCGGCGCTCAGCGTGGCAATATGCAGGTCGGGGTTTAAAATCTCAACCTCGCTGTCCGGCTTGATATCACCAGCCGTGACGGCACCCTCACCTGTTGCCTCTATATAGATCGTTTTTGCTCTTGGGTTGTGGAGTCTCGCGATAATCCCCTTGATGTTGAGGATAATCTCCGTGACATCTTCCTTGACTCCCGGAATCGTTGAAAACTCATGCTGTATGCCGGCGATTTTTACGGTCGTCACGGCAGTACCGGGCAGTGAAGACAACAGGATTCTGCGAAGGGAGTTTCCTAAGGTCGTGCCATAACCGCGCTCCAACGGCTCGACAACATATTTGCCGTACGAATCGTCACCCGGCGTTTCAAGGCATTCAATACGCGGTCTTTCAATTTCTACCATATATACCCTCCTTCAATGATCGGCGCATAGTCGCGCTTCGATGTGACAGCTATCCAATATGAGGGCTTGTATCTTACTTCGAGTAAAGCTCAACGATCAGCTGCTCGGTGATTGGCAGGTCGATTTCCTCTCTGGCGGGGAGACCGACAACCTTGGCCGATTGCTGCGTCGCATCATACTCAAGCCACTTCGGGGGCTGCCTGAAGGAATTTGCTTCGATCACCGACTTAAACTTATCCAGGCTTCTGCTGGAGTCTTTCAAGGCGAGGACCATGCCCGGCTTGACGATAAACGAGGGTATGTTGACCTTTTTGCCATTGACCTTGAAGTGCCCATGCAGCACGAGCTGCCTGGCCTCGGCGCGGCTCATGGCAAAACCGAGTCTGTAAACGGTATTGTCAAGGCGTCTTTCAAGGAGCGCGAGCAGATTTTCGCCCGTCTTGCCCTTCATTTTGCTGGCTATATCGAAATAGCCTCTGAACTGGCTCTCCAAAACGCCGTAATATCTCTTAGCCTTTTGCTTTTCGCGAAGCTGCGTACCGTATTCGGACACCTTTGTACGGCCCTGTCCATGTTGCCCAGGCGCATAAGTCCTGCGGTCGACGGCACATTTTTCCGTATAGCACCGGTCGCCCTTGAGAAAGAGTTTTTGTCCTTCCCGGCGGCAGAGGCGGCAAACTGCATCGGTATATCTTGCCATAGATTATTCCTCCTTAAACTCTGCGTCTTTTCGGCGGACGGCAGCCGTTGTGCGGTATTGGCGTCACGTCTTTGATCATGGTGACTTCGAGCCCAGCCGACTGGAGCGCTCGAATCGCCGCCTCACGGCCGGAGCCGGGGCCTTTGACAAAGACTTCAACGGTTTTCAGCCCGTGCTCCATCGCCGCCTTGGCCGCCGTCTCAGCGGCTGTCTGCGCGGCGTAAGGCGTTGATTTCCGGCTTCCGCGGAAACCCATGCCGCCGGCAGAAGCCCAGGAAAGCGCGTTGCCTGCCGTGTCGGTCACAGTAACCATTGTGTTGTTGAAGGACGAGCTGATATGCACGGCGCCCTTTTCTATATTCTTGCGTTCGCGGCGTCTTTTGACGACCTTTTTGCCCTTTGCGGGTGCTGCCACAGTGACCCCTCCTTACTTCTTCTTGTTGGCGATTGTGCGCTTTGGTCCCTTGCGGGTGCGCGCATTCGTCTTGCTTCTCTGGCCGCGGACGGGGAGGCCTCTTCTGTGGCGTGTGCCTCTGTAGCAGCCGATTTCTGTCAGGCGCTTTATATCCAGCGCAACGGTACGCCGAAGGTCGCCCTCCACGACAAAGTTCTTATCGATGCACTCACGCAGTGCCGTCTCCTCGGCCTCGGTGAGATTCTTGACTCTCGTATCGGGATTGATGCCGGTTTGTTCAAGGATTTTCTTCGCGCTCGTCCTGCCAATGCCAAAGACATACGTCAGGCCGATTTCAATCCTTTTGTCCTTAGGCAGGTCAACGCCGGAAATACGTGCCATACTTTTTAATCATTCCTTTCGTTCATATGAGGAATCTACAGAATTAACCCTGTCTCTGCTTGTGTTTGGGGTTTTCACAAATAACCATAACTTTACCCTTGCGCTTGATGATTTTGCATTTCTCGCACATGGGTTTAACGGACGGTCTCACTTTCATAATCAAGCATCCATTTCTCCGGCGTGAGTGAACTGTTTAAGCGGCACCTGTCGGTTCTCGCCGGTATCGCGACAGGCTGTGTATTGTTTTCGCTCCGAAGAGCGGATATCAATTAACCGTTATTTACTCCGCCATGTGATCCTGCCGCGTGTTAGATCGTATGGCGACATTTGAACTGTCACCTTGTCACCCGGCAGAATTCTGATAAAGTTCATCCGGAGCTTGCCAGAGATATGCGCCAGAATGGTGTGCCCGCTTCCAATATCGACCTGAAACATCGTATTCGGCAGCGACTCTAAAACGATACCTTCCAGTTCTATCATGTCGTCTTTTGCCAATTTACATACCTCCTTCATCTCCGAGTTGATTCGCCAAATGCTCAGCAAGTGCCCGCCGCAAATCACTATTGGTGACCTTTTGTCGGCTGCGGATTTTTTCCGCTGCCCGGCAGCCGCTTTTTGTCTCGATCCGGACATGCTTGAGCTTTTTTCGTTTCGGCTTTTCAAGCCGTCTGGTTTTCCCGTCACATAGATAAACGAAGTTATCGGCCATATCGATGACAAAGAAGCACTTGCCCTTGTCTCTGCCATTAACGGATGTGACGATGTCTGACAATTCGATTTCCATCATCATAGATCCCCTGCCGTTGTGAGGATTTCGGGTGTCCCGTCCGTCACGAGGATGCTGTTTTCATAATGGGCCGAAAGCCTCCCGTCAAGCGTGACGACTGTCCATTTGTCCGGAAGAACCCGTATGGCGGCAGTCCCCATGTTAACCATCGGCTCGATTGCCAGTGTCATGCCGCGAACGAGTCTTGCGCCGTGCCCCGGTCGACCGAAGTTCGGGATCTCCGGCGGCTCGTGCATCGCCGAGCCCACACCGTGGCCGACGTATTCGCGGACAACCGAAAAACCGTTTGTTTCAACATAACTCTGGATGGCGTGTGAGATATCGGAGATTCGAAAGCCTTCCCGGGCATATTTGAGACCTTCAAAAAAGCTGTTGCGGGTGACTTCGATGAGGCGTTCTGCCTCGGGCGATGCCTTTCCGACAACAAAGGTTGCTGCGCAGTCACCAATATAACCGTCTTTTGTCGCGCCGACGTCGATGCTGATGATGTCGCCGTCACATAACGAGCGTTGACCTGGGATACCGTGAATAACCTGGTCGTTGACGGATGCGCAGATACTGCCGGGAAAACCGTGATAATTGTAGAAGGTTGGAACAGCGCCCTGGGCACGAATGAAGTCATGGACACACGTATCGATTTCCCTTGTCGTGACACCCACTTTTGCCATTTTGCCCCCCAGCGCGAGCGCAGCAGCCGCGATGCGCCCGGCGCGGCGCATGAGCTCCGCTTCTCGGGATGATTTGAGTTTAATCATCTTAAATCCCCAAGGCTTTTAAAATAACCTCGGTTGTTGCCTCAATTGTCGGCTGATTGTCAACAGACTTCAGCTTTCCTCTTGATTTGTAAAAGTCAATAAGCGGCTCCGTCTCCTGGTGATAAACCTTCAGCCGGTTTTTAACCGTTTCAGGTTCATCGTCCTTTCGTACGGTAAGCGCGCCGCCGCAGGCGTCACAGACGTTTTCTGCTTTTGGCGGGTTTGATACGACGTGGAAGGTGGCGCTGCACTGTGCGCACGTCCGCCTGCCGGTCATTCTCGCCTCAATCTCCGCGTCGGATATTTCAATGACAACTGCCGCGTCGATATCGACACCGGCATCCTCAAGCGCCTTAGCCTGGCCGATTGTTCTCGGCATACCATCGAGGATGTATCCGCCGGCGCAGTCAGCTTCTGCAAGGCGTTCTTGAATGATCCCGATGATAACGTCATCCGGGACAAGCCCGCCGGACTCCATGTAAGCTTTGGCCTTCAGACCGATGGGGGTGCCGTTTTTCACGGCTGCCCTTAAAATATTGCCGGTTGAAATCGTCGGTATCGAGAGCTTCTTGCTAATAATGTCGGCCTGTGTTCCTTTACCGGCACCCGGTGCTCCCAAAAGTATCAGTTTCAACAGAAATCCTCCTTATTCAAGGAAACCTTTATAATGGCGCATAAGCATCTGCGCTTCAAGCTGCTTCATTGTCTCCAGCGCAACGCCGACGACAATGATGATGGACGTGCCGCCGAGTGAAATGCCCTGTTCCGCCGCAGTTGGCGAGAACAAGCTAATGATAATCGGCGTGATGGCAATGATGGCAAGGTACAAGGCGCCGAAAAGTGTGATTTTAGTCAGCACCTTCTGTATAAACTCGCTCGTCGGCTTGCCGGCCCGGAATCCGGGGATAAAGCCGCCGTTCTTCTTCAGGTTGTTGGCCACCTCAACAGGGTTGAACTGTATCGTCGAATAGAAATACGCAAAGAAGACGATCAGCAGGAAGTAAATGAGGGCATACGTCCATGTATTAGTATTGAATGCGTTCAAAAACCAGTTTGTTTTTGTGTTCCACGCCGGGACAAAGGTGACAACCGTCGCTGGGAGCGATGCGATTGACTGCGCAAAAATGATCGGCATAACACCCGACATGTTGACCTTCATCGGCAGATGTGTCGACTGGCCGCCATACATTTTACGTCCGACGACGCGTTTGGCATACTGTACCGGTATGCGCCGCTCCGACTGTGTGACGATAACAATCATCACGATGACGAGCAGAACACCGATGAGAAGCAGGACGTGCAACAGCCAGGAGGACGGCTCGGCTTTGACCTTTGTGATGGTTTGCACAAGCTGTGTCGGCCAGCGGGAGACAATGCTCGTAAACAGAATGATCGAAATGCCGTTGCCGATGCCGAATTCGGTAATCTGCTCACCCATCCACATCAGCAGGCAGCTGCCCGCTGTGAAGGAGAGAATGATGACAATCGCCGGCCAGACGTCACCCGTCGTAAGGATCTGCGGGCTTGTGCTGTTTTTCATGAGGAAGTAATACCCGAGACCTTGAATGAGCCCGATGCCGAGCGTCGAATAGCGTGTAATTTTCTCAAGCTTTTTCTTGCCTTCCTCGCCGCCTTCCTTTTGAAGGCGTTCCATGGCCGGGATGGCAATCGTCAGAAGCTGGATGATAATCGATGCGTTGATATACGGCTGGATGGACAGTGCGAAGATCGTCGCCCTGGAGAAAGCGCTGCCCGACATGACGTTGTAAAGGCCCAGCACGGTGTTCTGCATCGACTGGAAATAAGTGCTGAGCGCCTCGACGTTGACATACGGAACGGGCACGGCGTCACCAAGACGGTAGAGCAACAGGATGAAGCCCATGAATATGAGCTTTTTCCTGATTTCTTCGATTTTCCATGCGTTGCGTATTGTCTGCAGCACTTAAATCACCTCGGCCTTTCCGCCGGCGGCTTCGATTTTCTCTTTGGCCGATTCTGAAAAAGCGGAGGCTTTGATTGTCAGTTTCTTCGTGAAGGCGCCGTTACCGAGTATTTTGACGCCATAGACGCATTTAGAGATCACACCGGCGGCAAGAAGTTCTTCCGCGCCGATGACGGCACCGTTGTCAAACCGCTCCAGTTCGGAGACGTTGACGGCCTCTAACGGTTTTGCAAAAATATTATTAAACCCGCGTTTAGGCACGCGGCGGACAAGGGGCATCTGGCCGCCTTCAAAGCCGACCCGGACGCCGCCGCCCGAACGCGCTTTCTGTCCTTTATGACCGCGCCCAGCCGTTTTGCCGTTACCGGTGCCGGGGCCTCTGCCCTTGCGCTTGGCAACGTGCGTGGAGCCTTCCGCGGGAGAAAGATCGTGTAGATTCATGCTCCTTGCGCCTCCTTATTCTTCTGTGACAGAGATAAGATAGCCAATCTGAGCAATCTTGCCTCTCGTCTGCGGATTGTCGGGCTGCACGGTCTGGCTGCCGATTTTGGTAAGCCCCAACGATTTTGCCGTGGCAATGTGGCTTTCCAGTCGGCCGCTTAAACTCTTGACCAGCTTGATTTTAATGTTCGCCATGTTGCTGCCCCCTAACCCTGGATTTCTTCGACGCTCTTGCCTCTCGTCTTGGCGACCTGAGCGGCGTCGCGGAGCGACTTGAGTCCGACCATGGTGGCAGCGACGACGTTCTGAGGATTGTTGGAGCGCAGGCATTTTGTTCTGATATCGTGAATCCCGGCAGCTTCAACGACAGCGCGGACGGCGCCGCCGGCAATAACGCCGGTACCGGCGGGAGCCGGCTTTAAGAGCACGCGACCGGCGCCGAATTCACCCACCACCTCGTGCGGGATTGTTGTTCCGGTCATCGTGATGGTGACAATATTCTTTTTGGCATCTTCGATACCCTTGCGGATTGCTTCGGAAACCTCGCCGGCCTTGCCGAGTCCGAACCCGACGCGGCCTTTACCGTCACCAACGACGCAGAGCGCGGCGAACTTGAAGATACGGCCGCCCTTAACGGTTTTGGAAACGCGGTTTAAGGAAACGACCTTCTCCACGAACTCCGACTGTACTTCTTCTCTTTTGTTATCTCTTCTGTTGTTACCGTAAGCCATGTTGTTTCCTCCCCCCGTTAAAAGTTCAGCCCGCCCTCGCGGGCGCCGTCTGCCAGTTCCTTGATGCGGCCGTGATAAATATAGCCACCGCGGTCAAAAACAATCGTCTCTATGCCTTTTTCCTTAGCGCGCGCGGCAATCATCTGGCCAATCTTTTTGGCGGCTTCCTTGTTCCCGCCGGAACCTTCAAAGTTCTTTTCAACCGACGAAGCCGAGCAAAGCGTTGTCATGTTGACATCGTCAATCAGCTGCGCGTAAATGTTTTTGCCGCTGCGGAAAACATTCAGTCTCGGGCGCTCCGGCGTGCCGGCAATTTTGCTTCTGACCCTTTTGTGTCTCTTTAAACGCTGCGCTTTTGTATTTGGTCTTTTAATCATTTAGGCACACCTCCTTTTACTTTTTGGCACCGGTCTTGCCTTCTTTGCGGCGAATGACCTCGTCTGAATATTTGATGCCTTTGCCCTTATACGGCTCGGGCGGTCTTTTCTTTCTGACATCGGCGGCAAATTGGCCGACAATCTGCTTGTCGATACCGCTGATAATGATCTTGTTCGGCGCGGGCACATCGATTTTGATGTCGTTCGTCTCTTCAACGATTACTTGGTGTGAAAAGCCGAGGTTCATCACAAGCTTGTTGCCTTCTTTCGTCGCTCTGTAGCCGACACCGTTAACATCAAGTTCTTTTTTAAAGCCCTCGGTGACGCCGGTGACCATATTGGCGACAAGCGTTCTTGAAAGACCGTGCAGTGAGCGGTGCACCGGCTGGTCGGTTGGGCGCGTCAGATTTATAATACCGCCCTCAATCTCTACCTTGATTTCCGGATTGAGCGCCGTCTCTAATGTGCCCTTCGGCCCTTTGACGGTCACGACATTCGTGTCGGACACCTTGACGTCAACGCCGCCGGGGATGCTGATAGGGGTTCTACCGATTCTTGACATATCTGCTCCCCCTTACCACACAAACGCAAGGACTTCGCCGCCGACATGTGCCGCTCTGGCTTTTTTGTCGGTCATGACGCCCTTGGACGTTGAAATGATAGCAATACCCAGCCCCTTGAGGACCTGGGGCAGCTCCTCCGCGCCCGCGTACATGCGCAGACCGGGTTTGGAAACACGGCGCAGACCTGTAATGGCCTTTTCGTTGCCGTTATATTTTAAGGTAATTTTAATAACGCCCTGTACGCCGTCATTAATCAGCTGAAAATTCTTGATATAACCTTCTTCCAGAAGAATTTCGGCAATCGCCTTCTTCATGTTGGAAGCCGGAATGTCAACTGTTGCGTGCTTTGCCGAGCAAGCGTTGCGAATCCGCGTGAGCATATCGGCAATAGGATCGGTAATCTGCATAGATTTTCCTCCTTATTAGAGTTACAGGATGATTCCTGTCGTCGTGACGGGGTATCATGCTGGTCTGCATGACCTTTCGCCATCGTTATGCGCATTTATCTGGGCCGACGCTGTGGGAGGCTTAGAGAATTTTTTCGCAGTCGAAGCGGAGGAGCCACCGCTGGATACTGCAAGGCTCCGACGCAAAGACTCCGGAAAATTTACCAAGACGCCTTGCGAACGCCGGGGATCTGGCCTTTGTATGCCAAATTGCGGAAGCAGATACGGCACACGCCATAATCGCGGAGATACGCGTGCGGACGGCCGCAAATCTTGCACCGGTTATAGGAACGGGTTGAGAATTTGGCCGCTCTCTGCTGCTTTAAAATCATTGCTTTTTTTGCCATGTTCTTTCTCCTCCCTACGCCTGAATGAACGGCGCACCCAGAAGCGTCAGAAGCTCTCTGGCCTCTTCGTCGGTGCCCGCTGTTGTGCAGATGGCGATGTCCATACCGCGGATCTTTTCGATCTTATCGTAATCGATTTCCGGGAAAATGAGCTGCTCTTTGATGCCGAGGGCAAAGTTGCCGCGGCCGTCGAAGGAGTTAGCGGAAATGCCGCGGAAGTCACGCACGCGCGGGAGCGCGATGTTGAAGAGCCTGTCTAAAAACTCCCACATCTTATCTTGCCGCAGCGTCACCTTAACACCGACCGGCATGCCTTCGCGCAGCTTGAAGTTAGCAACAGACTTTTTCGCCTTGGTGATAACAGCCTTCTGGCCGGTGATGGCGGTGATGTCTTTAACGACGGCGTCTAAAGCCTTCGTATTATCTCTGGCATCGCCGCAGCCGACATTGATCACGATCTTCTCCAGCTTCGGGATCTGCATCACACTCTTGTACTGAAACTTCTTCATCAGGGCGGGAGCAACTTCATCCGCATATTTTTTCTTCATTCTTGCCATTTGTGCCCCTCCCTCCTATATTTCTGCGCCGCATTTTTTGCAGACGCGAACCTTTGTGCCATCTTTTTTGAACTGATGGGCCGGCCTTGTCGGCTTCGAGCACTTCGGGCAGACGCGCATCACCTTGCAGGCGTAAATCGGCGTTTCTTTTTTAATGATACCGCCGGGGTCGCCCTGCTTGCGGGGCTTCGTGTGCCGCTTGGCAACGTTGACGCCTTCAACGATGACCTTGCTGTTCGCCGGGTCGGCGCTGATGACCTTGCCTTCCTTGCCCTTATCCTTGCCCGACAGGACAATGACCGTATCGTTTCTTCTGATATCCATTCCCGTACCTCCCTATATCACTTCGGGAGCAAGCGACAGGATCTTCATATAGTCCTTGTCACGGAGCTCTCTGGCCACTGGCCCAAAGATACGGGTCCCTCTGGGGTTTTTGTCTTCCTTGATGAGGACGGCCGCATTTTCGTCAAACCGGACGTAGGTGCCGTCCGTTCTGTGCACGCCCTTGGCCGAGCGCACGATGACAGCCTTGACAACGTCTCCTTTTTTAACGGTACCGCCAGGTGCCGCCTTGCGGACGGAGGCCACGATCACATCACCGATGTTGCCGTATTTCCTCTTGGAGCCGCCAAGGACACGAATGCATTTTATTTCTTTGGCGCCGGTGTTGTCGGCAACCTTCAGATATGTTTCCTGCTGAATCATTTTGGCGCCTCCTTACTTTGCCTTCTCAATGATCTCGACGAGACGCCAGCGCTTATCCTTCGACAAGGGGCGCGTCTCCATGACGCGGACTCTGTCGCCGATGGCGCAGTCGTTGTTCTCATCGTGAGCTTTTAATTTATAGGTTCTCTTAATAATCTTTTTATAAAGCGGATGCGCTACGCGGTCTTCAACGGCCACGACGATCGTCTTATCCATTTTATCTGAAACAACCTTGCCGACCCTAGTCTTTCTGGAAGATGTTCTTTCTGCGTTCATTCTGCCTTACCTCCTCACTGCTCGAGCTGTTTCTGACGAATAACTGTTTTGACTCGGGCAATATCCTTTTTGACTTGGGATATCTTAATAGGGTTGTCAAGCTGATTTGTGGCATGCTGCATTCTCAAAAAGAACAGGTCTTTTTTCAGACCGGAGAGCTTTTCCTCCAGCTCAGAGGCGGAGAGTTTACGAACCTCATTTGCCTTCATCTTATTCACCACCTGTCTCGGTCTCACGCATAACAAACTTTGTCTTCAGGGGAAGCTTGTGGCCGGCGAGGCGAATGGCTTCGCGGGCTGTTTCCTCCGAAACGCCGGATATCTCAAAGAGAATTCGACCCGGCTTGACAACGGCAACCCAGTATTCCGGCGAGCCTTTACCGGAACCCATGCGGGTCTCGGCGGGCTTTGCGGTTACCGGCTTGTCAGGGAATATCTTAATCCAGACCTTACCGCCGCGCTTTGTGTAACGCGTCATGGCGATACGGGCTGCTTCGATCTGATTGGATGTGATCCAGGACGGCTCTGTCGCCTGCATGGCGTAGTCACCGTAAGCAATGGTGTTCCCGCGCGTTGCTTTGCCCGTCATGCGTCCGCGCATCACCTTGCGATATTTAACTCTTTTCGGTAAAAGCATTACTGTGCGCCTCCCTCTTTTGGCGTCTGCGGAGCCTGACCTGCCGGGCGCGGCGTGTAACCACCCTGACCGGCGGGACGACCGGCGTTTGCGCCGCCGGGGCCGCGGTTGTAGCCGCCTTGGCCACCCTGACCGCCGCGATAGCCGCCTTGGCCACCCTGACCGCCGCGATAGCCGCCTTGCCCACCTTGACCGCCGCGATAGCCGCCGCCCTGACCGCCGCGATTGCCGCCGCGATCACGGCGCTCTCTCGGGGGTCTTGTCGTATCCATCGTCCGCGGCGTTGTGCGCAGCGTCTGATTCAGAATTTCGCCGTTGTAAATCCATACCTTAACGCCGATGCGCCCATAAGTCGTTGCCGCCTCGTGGAAGCCGTACTCAATATCGGCGCGGAGCGTCTGAAGGGGAATCGTCCCCTCGTGATAAGACTCACTTCTGGCAATTTCGGCACCGCCCAGGCGACCGGCGACCGTGACTTTAATGCCGCGCACGCCAAGGCGCATCGCGCGCTGCATGGCATTTTTCATCGCGCGGCGGAAGCCGATACGCTTTTCCAGCTTTGCCGCAATGCTCTCGGCAACAAGCTGGGCGTTCGTATCCGGGTTTTTTACTTCAACGATGTTGAGCGCAACTGGCTTGCCGAGTCTTTTTTCCATTTCGACGCGCAGGCGCTCGATTTCAGCGCCACCCTTGCCAATTACGACGCCGGGGCGCGAGCAGTGAATCAGGATTTTGACCTTCGCGTTATCACGCTCGATCTCAATTTTCGGAACGCCTGCGGAAAACAGGAGCTCTTTCAGATATTTGCGAATGTTATAATCCTCAACGATCAGGTCTCCCACCTTATCGGCTCTGGCATACCAACGGGAATCCCAGTCTTTAATGACGCCGACGCGGAAGCCGTGCGGATTAACTTTCTGTCCCATAATTTCCCCCTACTCCTTTTCCTTCACCACGATCGTGATGTGAGACGTTCTTTTGTTGATGCGGTAGCCTCTTCCCTGCGCTCTCGGCATCATGCGCTTAATGATCGGGCCGGGATTGGCAAAAGTCTCGGAGACGTAGAGGTTTTCGGGATCAAGATTATGGTTGTTTTCGGCGTTGGCCACGGCGCTTTTGAGAAGCTTGAGCATCAGCTCGGCGGCGGCCTTCGGCGTCTGCATCAGAATAGCCTGCGCTGTTTTTGTATCTTTACCGCGGATCAGGTCGCAGACGATTTTGACTTTTCGCGGTGCAATGCGCGCGTAATTTAAATGTGCTTTAGCATCCATCTTTCGTCTGCCTCCTTATTTCGTTGTTTTGCTGCCCGCGTGGCCTCTGAAAGTCCGCGTCGGGGCAAATTCGCCCAGTTTGTGGCCGACCATGTCTTCCGTGATATAAATCGGCACATGGCGGCGGCCGTCATGAACGGCAATGGTATGCCCGACGAAAGACGGAAAGATCGTAGTGGCGCGGGACCATGTTTTCAGGACCTTTTTATCGCCTGCTTTATTCATCTCATCGACCCTTTTGAGAAGCTCCGGCGCGGCAAAGGGGCCTTTTTTAACACTTCTGCTCATTTAACTGCTGACCTCCTTACCTTATTTCGCGTTGCGGCGCTTGACGATGAACTTCGATGTCGGGTTCTTTGTTTTGCGCGTCTTATAACCGAGCGCTGGCTTGCCCCACGGGGTCACAGGTCCGGGACGGCCAATGGGGCTCTTGCCCTCACCACCGCCGTGCGGATGGTCGTTGGGGTTCATGACAGAGCCGCGGACAGTCGGGCGGATGCCCATGTGGCGTTTGCGTCCAGCCTTGCCGATGGAGATATTCGAGTGGTCCGCGTTGCCGACCTGACCAATCGTCGCCATACAGTTCATGCGGATATAGCGGTACTCGCCTGACGGCAGCCTGACCTGGGCGAGCGAACCCTCTTTCGCCATCAGCTGAGCCGCTGTGCCCGCCGAGCGGACAAGCTGCGCACCCTTGCCGGGGTAGAGCTCGATATTGTGAATAACGGTGCCGACCGGGATGGCGGAAATCGGCAGGGCGTTGCCCGGCTTGATGTCCGCGGCGGCGGAAGCGGCGACGGTGTCGCCCGCGCCGAGACCGACAGGTGCGAGGATGTAACGGCGCTCGCCGTCGGGGTACTGGACGAGTGCGATGTTCGCCGTCCTGTTCGGGTCGTACTCCAGACGTAGAACGGTACCCGCTTCGGCTTTGTCGCGCTTGAAATCAATGATTCTGTATTTCCGGCGATTGCCGCCGCCCTGATGGCGGACGGTAATGTGCCCATAGCTGTTGCGGCCGGCATGCTTTTTCAGCGGCTCGACGAGCTTGCGTTCCGGCTTAGCCTTCTTATCAATTCCGTCGAAGCCGGAAACAGACATATGCCTTCTCGACGGAGTGGTGGGTTTGTAAGTTTTGATTGACATGAAATCTTCCTCCCTTAAACCATTCCTTCGAAGAATTCAATCGTCTTGGAATCTTCGGTCAGCTTAACAACGGCCTTTTTCCACGCGCTGCGGCGGCCCTCCGGATAACGGCCGGTTCTCTTTCTCTTGCCCTGCATGTTGAGCGTGTTGACCTTATCGACCTTGACGCCAAAGATTTCCTCAATGGCTTTCTTGATTTCGATCTTGTTTGCGTCACGGGCGACCACGAAGGCGTATTTGTTAATATCACCCTGCTCCATCGACTGCTCGGTGATGATCGGGCGAATGATGATATCGTAAGCGGTTTTCATTATGCGTAAACCTCCTCGATCGTCTGCAGCGCCGCCTTGTCAACGATAAACGTTTTGGCGTTGAGCACGTCATAGGCGCTTAAAATGGTGGCAATCGTTGTCTGCACGCCTGGGATGTTGCGCGCACTTTTGATGACGGCCTCGCGGACTTCCGGGGTAACGACAAGCGCCTTGCCGGAAACGCCCACGGCGCTTAAAAACTTAATAAAATCCTTTGTTTTTACGGATGTCATCTCCAGGTTGTCAACAACGATAATCGCCTCGTCAACAGCCTTCTGGGACAACGCGGATTTCAGCGCCAGCTTTTTGAGCTTCTTGTTGATCGTGTAGCGGTAGTCACGCGGCTTCGGTGCAAAAGCAACGCCGCCGTGTGTAAACTGCGGGGCTCTCGTCGATCCCTGCCGGGCGCGGCCGGTACCCTTCTGGCGATAGGGCTTGGCGCCGCCACCGGAAACCTCGGCACGGGTCAGCGCCGACTGCGTGCCCTGGCGGACGTTGGCCAGATGGTTTTTCACAGATTCGTGAAGCGCCTGTTCGTTCGGATTTATGCCGAATATGGCATCGGAAAGCGTCACCTCGCCGGTGACCTCGCCCGCCATATTGTATACTTTTAATGTAGGCATCTGACTTACTCCTTCCTAGCCCCTGGCCGATTGCTTTTGCGGGTTGGTGCTGACTGTCACAACAGTGTTCTTGACACGGTTGTTTTTGACGGTGTTCTTAATATAGACAACGCCGCCCTTGGGGCCGGGAATCGCACCTCTCACAGCAATCAGATTGAGCTCAGGGTCAACCTTGACGACGTCCAGGTTCATAACAGTGACCTGCTCAGCACCCATCTGACCGGCGCCGATTTTACCCTTAAAGATTCTTGACGGGTCGGTGTTCGAGCCCATCGAACCGGCATGCCGGTGGACGGGGCCGCCGCCGTGCGTTGTCGGTGTGCGCTGCGCGCCGTGGCGCTTGATAACGCCGGCATACCCTTTGCCTTTTGAAACGCCGGTGATATCAACCTTGTCACCCTCGGTGAAAACGTCGGCCTTCAGCTCGTCGCCAACATTATAGGTTGCGGCCATCGAGAGCTTAAACTCTTTCAGATGCTTTTTAAGGGCTGTACCCGCCTTCTTCAGATGGCCGAGCTCCGGCTTTGAAAGCTTTCTTTCCTTCTCGTCCTGATAGCCGAGCTGTACGGCGTCGTAGCCGTCTTTGTCCGCCGTCTTCTTCTGCACGACGACGCAGGGACCGGCCTCAATAACGGTCACAGGGATGACCTTGCCGTTATCATCGAAGATCTGCGTCATGCCGACCTTTTTGCCGATGATTGCCTTCTCCATATTTTTTCCTCCTCATAAAAGGTTATTGGTTGGCGTGTTGCGCTTTTGCGTCAGCTGCCAACATGACCCTCGCCGTCACGTCGTCGCGCACCCGCTTCGCTGGGCTGCGCTCGGTTTGCACAGTGCAATAAAACGGCATGGGAACATTACAAAATTGTCGTTTAAAGCTTGATTTCGATTTCTACGCCCGCGGGCAGCTCCAGTGACATCAGCGCTTCAACCGTCTTCTGTGTGGGGCTGATAATATCAATCAGCCGCTTGTGCGTCAGCCGCTCAAACTGCTCACGGCTATCCTTATATTTGTGAACCGCGCGCAGAATCGTCACAATTTCCTTCTTCGTCGGAAGCGGAATCGGACCGGAAACCTTTGCCTCCGTGCGCTTGGCCGTTTCAACGATCTGTCCGGCCGCCTGGTCGATCAGCTGGTGATCGTAGGCTTTGAGCCTGATGCGGATCATTTTCTTGCTTGCTGCCATGTTTTTTCCTCCTGATAGTACGATTTTTTGATGTTGCGGCTGTGCCGCTAAAAAATCCGTACGGAAGAGAAAATTCTGTACACCGAACCGTGCGTATCATTCCTGCTCATAAAGCAAACCGGCTTGGTTTTCCGGCCGGTTTGCTCCTGATCATGGCGATATACGCCTAAACAGCACTTTCTCAGCCGCCCGATTGCGTGCCGACACGCGGTCGGCACCGGACATACTCCCCGGAAGTGACCAGGCAAAGTGCCTGCAATCTCCCGGATCATCGCAGTTTTTGCGCCTTAGAGCATAGTTATCCCATCAGAGCGCCTTGATAGAATATCAAATGAAATGCACCATGTCAATAGGCAATTCACTGTTCTGAAAAGAATTTTTTTATTGTCTTCAAGCGTTCCTGACAGCTTGTGTTTAAAATTATTGAAATCTGTCATATTTTAATATATTATACAATTAATAGATGCATTTACCAACAGCATCAAGGAGGCTCTAATGAAGCGATTGATGGCGTATTTTAGCATTCTCATGATACTCTGCTGTTCAACAATATCATCGTCTATCGCGGCAGATGCCCCATCTTACAGGCTGGATGCTCTCGGTTTGACGGTCAAAATCCCTGAGAATTATTATGTCTTGACGCGTGATTTTGATCTGAACGATTCCAAGCTGCAGGAACTCGGTCTTGACGGCAGTGCGTTCGCCGACTATATGGACAGACAAAACATCTACCTAAATGCGCTCGGTTCTGATGAAACTGAAATTTTGTTTACGATGCCGCAAAACACCTCCGGCACTTTACCCGACTACAGCTTAATGTCGGACGAAAAGCTGCTCGCGATTACGAACGACATCGTCTCCGAATTTGAAAATATAGGTGGTTACGACGTGACGGTCGATGTCTACCATCATCCTCAGACAAAATTTTTGCAGATACATTTCACGCAGCTGTTGAACGATATCGATACATACAATAGCGAGTATTTCACAGTTATTAACAACAGACAAATCGTCATAGTGTTAAAGAACTACGGGCAGCCCGTGACGGACACACAAGAAACGTTGCTGCGGCAGGTCGTGGACGGCGTGGCATTCGATGCGCCGCTTTCTTTTAATAACATCCAGCGCAATGGCCTGAACTTGTTTGGCATTAATGTTGGCCAGGTGCTTTTATATGGGCTGGTCGGGGCATGCTCCGGCGGCATCCTCATAATTATTCGCGCCATTGGAAAGAAATCACGCCAGCGCAGGGCCACGACTGCACCGCATTGGTCATCTGCGCCGCCAGGTCAGCAAAATTCGCTCCATAATACGATTGCCTCTCCTTCTGAGGAAAGATCATCAACTACTTATCGAGGCCAGCATCCTGTTTCGCGTCCCGTCAGCGCCAATCACGAACAGGCGCTGTGCCCAAACTGTCTGGCGTACAATTGGCGTGGTGATGACAGATGTGCATCTTGCGGTACACCCTTAAATTAAGTAATACCCCGGTGTGTCATAAAAAACGCATGGCTTTCGCGCCATGCGTTTTGTTTGTCTTACAGCCCGAACAGGCGGCCGATTTGGTAGACTAGCAACGAGATAACATAGGCTACCGCAAGCTGCCAGCCAACGGATAGTACCGTCCATTTCAGGCTGTTCATCTCCCGATAAATCGTTGATACAGCCGCCACGCACGGGACGTAAAGGAGAATGAACACCAGATAGGAAAAAGCCGACAGGGGTGTAAATCCTGTGAGGGCAGCCGCAACAATGGCACCCGACGCCGTCAGAGAAAAGCCGTAGAACATGGAAAGAGACGCGACAACGGCCTCCTTTGCGACGATGCCGGTCAAAAGTGCCACAGCCGCCTGCCAAACGCCGAAGCCCATAGGCTTGAATATGGGCGCAATGAACGTGCCGATACCGGCCAGAATCCCGTCGGCGCTGTTCGGCACCATCTGAAGGCGCCAGTTGAAGTTCTGGAGAAACCACAGAACGATGCTCATGAGGAAAATGAGTGTCCCGGCTCTTATCAGGAAGTCCTTCACCCGCTCCCAGACATGGATGAGCGTGTTGTTCAGCGTCGGCATCCTGTATGGCGGCAGCTCCATCACAAAGGGGGCTGGTTCCCCGGCAAACAACGTTTTTTTGAAGAAGAGGCCGGAGACAATCGCCATGATCATCCCAAGCAGATACAGCGAAAAAACGGCTACACCGGCCCATGCACCAAAGAAGGCGGCGGCAATCAGCCCGTAAACGGGCAGCTTTGCAGAGCAGCTCATAAACGGCACAAGCAGAATCGTCAGGCGTCTGTCCTTTTCATTTTCCATCGTGCGCGCGCCCATGATGGCGGGCACCGTACAGCCGAAGCCCATCAGCATCGGAATAAACGCCTTGCCGGACAGCCCGAAATGACGCAGCAGCCGGTCCATGATAAACGCCGCACGCGCCATGTATCCTGTATCCTCCAAAAGCGACAGGAAAAAAAACAACAGCGCAATCTGCGGCAAAAACGTCAGAACACCGCCGACGCCGGAAATAACGCCGTCTGTCACGAGGCTCGTCAGCCACGGGACGACATGGGCCCCGGCAAGAAGCCCAGCCAGCCATCCGGAAAACGCGTCGATTATAAACGCCACGCCGTCTGACAAAAATGAACCGACGGGGCCGAATGTCACGGCGAACATGAGAAGCATCATCGCTAGAAAAACAGGGACGGCAAACAGGCGGTGCGTGGCGATTTTATCAATCCGGTCCGTCATCGTCTCCGAGCTGACGACACCTTTTTTGACGGCCGCCTTGACGACGTGCTCAATATATTGATACCGGCTGTCGGCAATCAGCGTCTCACGGTCTCCGAGGCCACCCAGCGTCTCATACTCTCCGGCGATGATATCAACTTTTGCCGCCGTGCCGCTGTCAAGCCGGAGCGCCCGACGGACGATATCGTCGCCCTCTAAAAGCTTGATGGACGCCCAGTGCGCCGGTATATTGGCCGCATAAGCGTTGTCATGGATCAAGATACCGACCCTATGATGAATTTCATGCGTGAGGCAGTCGTATAAGTCGTCCGGCTCAATCGTGTAACCGAGGTGCATCTGCCGGTGCGCCACATGCAGAAGCTCTTCCAAATTTTCGCCTGTCCGCGCCGAAATGGGTATGACGGGGATACCGATTTCTTTGGAAAGGCGGAGAACGTCAATCACGTCACCGTTTTTCCGCGCCTCGTCCATGAAATTGAGGGCCATGACCATCGGACGCTCCAGCTCGAGCAGCTGAACGGTGAGGTACATGTTCCGTTCCAGATTCGTGGCGTCGACAATGTTGATGATGGCGTCCGGCCGTTTGTCCGCCTCGCCGCCGATGATGTAGTCGCGCGCGACAAGCTCTTCAAGTGAATATGGCGAGAGAGAATAGATACCCGGCAGATCGACAACGGTAATCTCCCTGTCTCCCAACGTGGCAACGCCCTCTTTTTTTTCAACCGTTACGCCGGGCCAGTTGCCGACATATTGGTTTGAGCCCGTCAGGGCGTTAAAAAGTGTCGTTTTGCCGCAGTTGGGGTTGCCGACAAGCGCAATGCTCATTCGCCGCGTGTCATGGACAAACGTATCGTACGGCGCGGCGTGGTTGTTCAGCTCATGCTCGTGCTCCAGGCGCATGCGCCGGAGTGTTTCGGGGTCAAGCGCCCGTGCGCTGTAGCTCGTGAAGGACGATGTTTTCTTCCGGCGCGCTGGCAGCGCATCGCCAACACTGATCTGCGCGGCGTCCTCCCGCCGGAGAGAGAGCTCGTAGCCGCGAATGCGCACCTCAACAGGGTCGCCGAACGGTGCAATCCGCTTGACGGTCACGCGTGTGCCAGGCGTCAGGCCCATATCGACGAGCCGCCGCTTAACGGCGCCCGACTGGCCGCCGACCGATAAAATGACGGCGCTCTGCCCCGGTACAACGCCGTTTAATGTTTTTTCAAGTTTTTCCGCCATTTGGGCACTCCTTTATTGCCATTACCGCAGCGCGAGAATCGCCAGAACCGCTCCGTACAGAATCGGCTGATGCAGCAGATAAATCAGCAGCGATCTTCTGCCGACAGCCGGTAGGAATGGTACGCTTGTTTCATAAAACCAGCCGGGCAGCCGATGCGCCACAACGTAGAAGCCCGCCCACGTTCCGAAAAGAAAGACGAACAGCCACGGGAACAGGGGGAAATAATCGGCGCTGAAAAAATCCGGCCCGTACCAGCCGAACATCCACAGATATGGGACGTTGATCGGCATCAATCGGACGGCCAGCGCACTTATGATAATCATAATCGTATAGAAAAACGGTGCCAAAAGCCTTGGGATACTGTCCCAGACTTTTCGCGTCAGCCCATAGAAAACCATACAGAAGCCCAATAGGTGCAAAACGCCAAAACGGATCGGCTCATTAACAAACGGCAGCGACGTGACGATTGTGAGAACCATCGCCAGCGCGAACACCTTGACGCCGCGTTTTATATTGTTTCTGGAAAATTGTGAAGACACGCCGGAGAGAAAAATAAATACCCCTGCAAAAATTTCATGCAGAAAGTTGAAAACAGGGTTTGAAAATAGCCAAACAGGCGCGTCTAAAAACGTCACGAGGTCGAATAGCAGATGATGGATCACCATTAAAATGACAGCGAGCCCCCGCAGGGCGTCAATAAGGTCAATCCGTCGCTGCGTCGTCATACATTAAACCGGAACGTAACAATATCGCCGTCTTTCATCACGTATTCTTTACCCTCCGAGCGGATAAGGCCGCGTTCCCGGGCGGCGGCCATCGTCGTGGATGCTTTTAAGTCATCGAAGGCGACGATCTCGGCCCGGATAAAGCCGCGCTCAAAGTCAGAATGGATTTTCCCGGCCGCCTGCGGCGCTTTTGTACCGTTTCGAATCGTCCACGCCCGCACCTCGTCGGACCCAGCCGTTAAAAACGAAATAAGGCCCAAAAGACTGTAGGAACAGCGGATTAGCCTGTCAAGCCCCGATTCCTTCATGCCAAGCTCTTCGAGAAAAAGCTGTTTATCCGCATCATCGAGCTGGGCAATTTCCTGCTCTGTTTTGGCGCATATCGGCAGAACCTGCGCCCCTTCGGCGTCAGCATATGCTTTGACGGTTTGGTAGTATGTGTTCTTTTCATAGCCGCCCGAGAAGCTCTTCTCGTCCATGTTGGCAGCATAGATGACTGGCTTTAAGCTGAGCAGCTCTGACGTGGCGATCAGCTCCTTTTCCGCCGCATCGGCGTCATAGCTGCGGGCGGGCTTGCCGTCATTTAAATGCCGCAGGAGCCCTTCAAACAATTCAGCTTCCTGAAGAAATTTCTTATCGCCCTTCCCAGCCTTTTTTGCCTTATCAATACGCCGCTCCACCATCTCCATGTCGGATATAATGAGCTCTAAGCTCACGATTTCAATATCGCGCAGCGGGCCAGCCGCGCCCTCGACGTGGACGATATCCGCATCATCAAAGCAGCGCACAACGTGGACAATCGCATCGGTCGCGCGGATATTCCCTAAAAATTTGTTGCCGAGACCTTCGCCTTTTGACGCACCCCGTACGAGCCCGGCGATATCGACAAATTCGATAACGGCCGGTGTAAACTTCTTTGGTGCGTACATTTCGCGCAGAAACAGCAGCCGTTCATCCGGCACCGTCACAACACCCACATTCGGGTCAATGGTGCAAAACGGATAATTGGCGCTTTCGGCGCCCGCATTTGTGATGGCGTTAAATAGCGTAGACTTGCCGACGTTCGGCAGCCCCACGATACCAAGTTTCATTCGTTATCCCCATTCCGCCGGCGCGCGCCGGCTGTGTCATACTGTTCTATGTATGCCGTTTCCCGTTGGGAAGGGCATTATTTTGCTATGTAAGCAATGCCGGCAGCACCCGGCCCAACGTGCGTACCGACGGTGATGCCGATGTCGCACTCGACAAAATCTGTTATGTCAAACCTTTGGCTGAGATAGGCGATCGTTTCTTTGAGGGCTGCCGGGGCATCCGAATTCCCAAAGGCGACGAGATGGCTGCGGTCGGGCAGGTCTTGCTGCATCAGATCGGCGATGATCTTCAGCCCTGCCTTCAAGCCTCTGGCTTTCCCGACCGATTCAACCTTTCCGTTTGAAATGGTTATAATCGGGTTAATCCCCAATAGACCGCCGACAAAGGCCGTTGTATTTGAGATGCGCCCGCTCATTCTTAAGTATTTGAGCGTATCCACAACGGCAAAAAGCCGTGTTTTGGCGACGAGCGCCGATATCAGCCCGGCAATTTCCGAAGCGCTTTTCCCCGCATCGCGCAATTTCACGGCCTCACGAACGAGAAGCGCGAGCCCGAACGTTGCCATACGTGAGTCGATGACAAAAATCCGCTCACAGTCCACCAACTCGCGGGCAACGGCCGCAGACTGACATGTACCGGATAGCTCCGATGAGATGAAAATACCGACTATGTCGTCTCCCGCGTCGATATAACGCTGAAATAGCGGCGTAAATTCGCCGGGCGGCACCTGCGAGGTCGTCGGCAGCGTGTCGGTCACGGCAAGCTTATCAAAAAACGCCCTGTTAGACAGATTGACGCCGTCAATATAAGACTCGTCTCCGAAATGCACAGTCAAAGGCACGATGGTCACACCCAGCCGCGCACCGTCCGCCTGCGTCAGGTCGCTTGTGCTGTCGGTAATAATTCTAACCATTTTCGTCTCCTTCAGTAGTTTTGAGGGAAGCAAGGCGTTTCTAAACACCGTTATTTGAATGATTATACGTTATTTACGGCTGACAGGCAATTTATTTCCGACAAAAACGCAACAGAATGATCGGCGTAAGACGAAAGTTAGTCTAACCTAACCTCAACTTGATGTTAGCATAAACTAACCACCTCTGTCAACACATAACATTCATAAATATAAAAGTCCTTCATCCACCTCAATTGCATTACAACAGAATTTGTGGTATTATGTGGCATCCTATACGCTGCAGCGCGTCAACCTCTCATCGAATGGGGGATGGAAGTTGAGTCTTCACGAATCGGCAGAAAACTATTTGGAGACTATTTTGATTCTCAGCAGAAAAAACCCGTGCGTTCGATCTGTTGATATTGCAGCCGCGCTCGACTATACGAAGCCGAGCGTCAGCGTCGCCATGAAAAATCTTCGGAACGCCGACTGCATCGAGATGGACGCCAGCGGCCTTATCACGCTGACGGAACGCGGCCTCGCCATCGCCGAGTCGATGTATGAACGCCACATTCTGCTCTCCGAATGGCTCATCTCCCTCGGTGTTTCTGAAAAAAATGCGCTGGATGACGCTTGTCGTATCGAGCATGTCATCAGCGCCGAGAGTTTCGAGGCCATTAAAAAGCATGTTGCTCCGCATGAAAGGTTTAAGGCGTGAACGAAGAGCGTGTTCCCAAGGCGTCATACGCCCGGGGACACGCTCTTAAAAATATCGGTAGTCAGCGCATATCAGCCTGGCCTGAAAAGGACAAGCGCCGTCGCCAGCGTCGTGTCCCCCATCTCGGCAGGGTACCCGCTTTTAATGAGCAGCTCGGCCATCGCCGCCGGAATTTCAATGCTATAAGTGCCATCTTGGTTATCGGTCATCGTGTATTTTTCCAGTAGAGCCGGCAGCTGCCCCTTGATCGTAAACGTCGCGTAGTACGAAGCTGTGTCTTTTGCTGCCGGTTCTGCAGCGGTATATTTTTCCGACGCCCCGTCTACCGGTCCGGCGGCGTCATCCGACGCCGGTGTCATCATCAGATGCATTTCGGACGTACCGGTGTTTTCGGATGCTTGCGGGTTGCCGTCGGCTGTAGTCCCGCCATTTTCGGATGATAATATCGGCGCCGCTCTCCAAGGCATTTCAAATAAGCCGTCTAAATTCGGAAAGACAAATAGCATCAGTGCCAGGCAGGCCGCCAGCGTCGCCGCGCTGAATAAAACAGGCTTCAGGCGTTTTAACGGCGTCCTTGTCGGTGCCGGAGCGGCGCCGGGCGCCTTTTTAATGCGCGCCATCACGGACGTAACGAGTGTTGCCGGTACGTCGGCCTGCACATCGGTTGCACGGGCAATGCTTTGAACCGTTGACAAAAGGGCGCGGCAGGACGCGCAGCCGTCCAAATGCGCACGGAGTTCTTCCTTTTCCAAGTCAGTCAATGCGTTGTCTGCAAAGGCGCTCACAAGGTCTCTCATTTTTTTGCAGTCAGCCACGTCCTTTCGCCTCCTTCCCTGTCTTTTCGGTATTATGACGGTCTTCCTCGGAAAAGGTTCCGTTTTTGACAAGGTATGCGGCAAGGCGCTGCCGTGCGCGCGACAGGCGGGATTTGACGGTGCCCTCGCCGATGCCAAGCGCCCGGGCAATTTCGTCATAACGCAGGCCTGCCAATTCCCGCATCATGAGGATCTCCCGGTGGCTTTCCGGTAGGCTCATCATCCCGTCTGTAACGGCGCGCTGTACGGCGCGCTCTTCCGCTGCGCGGGCCGGTTCATAGCGCATGTCGGATATCTCTATGTCGGCAAGCTCCCCGATATCGTCCACAACAGTCAGCGAACGCACCGGCATGCGCTGTCTTTTCCGTATAAAGTCGATACACAGGTGATAGGTCAGTCTGTAAAGCCAAACGGAAAACCGACAGTCTCCACGGAAGGTGGCGAGTCCCGTGAAGGCTTTTACAAAAGCCTCCTGTGCGATATCAAGGGCGTCGTCTTCATTCACCGTCATTTTTAGCGCGAGGTGATATATCTTCTTCTGATGCTCTAATACAAGCGCCTCAAAGGCGTCCGTATCGCCGTCAAGAACCTTATGAATGACAGCCTGCTCTTCCGCGTGCGTCATGCGGTCACCTCAAATCCCGGAGGATGAGCGCGCTCACCGCGTCAATATCGGCCATCATTTCGATTTTCGATATTCTGTCCCTGAAATACCCAGCGTGCGGAACACCCTTTAAATACCACGCATAATGCTTGCGTGCCTCAAGGCATGCGATCTTTTCGCCCTTATACCGTTCTGCCAGACGAAACTGACCGACGGCCGTCTCCACACGCTCTTGTAACGTCGGCGGCGGCGGGACAGGCTCCCCCGCAAGCGCCGCCCGGGCCTGGCTGAAAATCCAAGGATTTCCGAAAGCGCCTCTGCCGATCATCACCATGTCTGCGCCTGTATAGCGCAGAATCCGGACGGCGTCCGCCGCCGTAAAAACATCGCCGTTTGCCAAGACAGGAATGGAGACGCTCTTTTTGACAGCCCGGATGATGTCCCAATCGGCGACACCGGCATACATCTGCGCACGCGTCCGCCCGTGAACGGCGATGGCCGACGCCCCGGCCTCTTCGGCCATTCGGGCAAATTCGGCGGCGTTGGCATTGCCTTTGTCCCAGCCTTTGCGGATTTTTACCGTTACGGGGCAGTCCGTGCTGTTTTTAACGCTTCTGATGAGACGCCGCGCTTTTTCGGGATCACGCATCAGTGCGCTGCCGTCGCCGCATTTGACGACCTTGCCGACGGGACAGCCCATATTAATGTCAATAATTTCAGCACCGGAAATTTCCGCCGCGAGCGCGGCGGCACGGCCCAAGCACTCTTCATCGCTACCGAACAGCTGTACAGCCGCCGGGTGCTCGTCCTCTCCCAGGCGCAGCAGCGTGCGCGTTTTTTTATCCTGATACACAAGCGCCTTGGCGCTCACCATTTCCGTATACGTCAGCCCTGCGCCGAAGGATCGGCAGACCGTTCGGAACGCCAGATCGCAGACGCCCGCCATCGGCGCGAGCGCCAGTTTAGAATCGATGTCGACCAATCCGATTTGCACGCCGTTGCCACCTCCCGCTCGGATGATGCTGTTATCCATTGTATCAAAACGCCGCAGAAAGTCAATTGCCGCAGCGGGCCGCTGCGGCAACGATTTGGGTGGTTCTTCAGTCGGCGATAATCTCCAGCTCCCGGATTTTAACGCTGTTTTTATAGACCTTTATTAAGTATAAAACGTTTCCTTCAATCGGGCCGAAGGAAAACTGGCCCTCCGAATCCGTCATCTGCCTGTCAAGCAGTGCTTTTTTAGCGCCGGGCCGAAATAGCAAAACGAGCGCGCCCTCCACAGCCTCACCGGTAATGTCCTGCACCGTCCCACAGATAGCAGCCGCTTTTTCCTGCTCCAGTGTGACCGTCGTTTCGATGTGCTCGCCCTCGGAGGGCTTAAAATAAAACTTTGCAACCGAACTCATGTTTTCAACTCCTTCGTGTCCGCTCCTGCCATATTGTATCGTTGGGGCAGGCTTTCCGTGCTTGACAACCGATGATGATTTCTATAGACTATTAAAGTTACATAATGTGTCAGAAGGAGCAAACAGCATGGCGAAGGATAAAAAGGTTGAGCAGATCACGGATATGGACGTTGATTTTGCCCAGTGGTTTACAGATGTTGTGACAAAGGCGGAGCTCATCGACTACGCCGGCGTTAAGGGCTTTTTTATTTTGAGGCCATATGCTTATGCCATCTGGGAAAACATCCAGGCCATCCTTGACAAGCGATTTAAAGAGCTTGGCCATGAAAACGTCTCCATGCCGATGCTGATCCCCGAAAGTCTTTTACAAAAAGAAAAAGACCATGTTGAGGGCTTTGCCCCAGAAGTGGCCTGGGTCACGCACGGCGGGTCGGAAGCCCTTGCTGAGCGCCTCTGCGTCCGCCCCACATCGGAGACGCTGTTTTGCGACCATTGGAGCCACGTTTTGCGCTCTTGGCGCGATTTGCCAATGCTGTACAACCAGTGGTGCAGCGTCTTGCGCTGGGAAAAGACGACGCGGCCGTTTTTGCGCCACCGCGAGTTTTTATGGCAGGAGGGTCATACGCTCCACGCAACGGCTGACGAGGCCGAACAGGAAACGCAGCAGATGCTCGGCGTTTACGCCGATTTCTGTGAGAACACGCTGGCCATGCCTGTTATAAAAGGCCGGAAGACCGACAAGGAAAAATTTGCGGGTGCCGTTGCCACATATTCTATCGAGTGCATGATGCACGATAAAAAGGCGCTCCAGAGCGGCACCTCCCATTATTTTGGGGACGGGTTTGCCCGCGCATTCGATATTCAGTTTACCGACAAGGACAATACGCTCAAATATCCGCATCAGACCTCCTGGGGTATGACGACGCGGCTCATCGGCGGGCTCATTATGACGCATGGCGACAACAACGGCCTCGTCCTGCCGCCGCGCATCGCGCCCGTTCAGGTCGTTGTTATACCAATCGCTATGCACAAGCCGGGTGTGCTTGAGAAAGCCCAAGAACTCGTCAGTCGCCTCAAATCTTCCGGTATCCGTGTTAAAGGCGATACGTCCGATCAGAGCCCGGGCTGGAAATTTGCCGAGCACGAAATGAAGGGCATCCCCCTTCGGATTGAAATCGGGCCGAAGGATATTGAGAATAACCAATGTCTCGCCGTCCGGCGTGATAACGGCGAAAAAACGGCCGTGCGCCTGTCCGAGCTTGAAACAGCCATCCCGGCGCTATTGGATCAAGTTCAGATAGGGCTTTACAACAAGGCCAAGAAAAACTTAACGGATAATACGCGCCCCGTCACAAATGTGGCTGAAGCTAAAGCCGTCATGGCTGAAAACGGCGGCTTTATCAAATCCATGTGGTGCGGCGATCTTGCCTGCGAGCTTCAGATGAAGGAGGAAGCGGGCGTCTCCTCCAGATGTATTCCATTCGCGCAGGAACACCTTGGCGACACCTGCCCTATCTGCGGCAAACCGGCCCGTCACATGGTCGTCTGGGGCGTCGCGTATTAAGAATTTTTGACAAAACTGTTGAATTATCTCGAAACATGTATTATAGTTTATCCGTTCTCACTCCGAAAACGGCAAACCCGGCGAAAGCCGGTGACGCAAAGCCACGGGTCTAAAGCTTTAAGCCATGACAGCCGGGCCGCCGAAGAGGACGCGCCTTTATCGCTGCGCGCCTTTTTCAGGCACGCAGCTTTTTATCATTTAATGGGGGTGTTTTTTTGATTAATCTCGGGGCGATCAACGATTTTTCCCGCATCAAAAAATGTCCAAAGGGCGCAGTCATCACCGGCAACGGCTCTGGCAATATCATGTTTGTCGTTGTGAAGGGCGAAGTGGGTGTATATTCGGGCGGCAAAGTTTCGGGGTCCGACTTGATTTCAACGCTCGGGACGGGTGACCTTTTTGCCGACCCGGCACTCTTATGTGACAAGAAGGCACAACTTGCCACCGTGGCGCTCTCTGAAGCCATCATTCTGCCCATTGAGAAAAAATCAGCCGTCGACTTTATGCAAAATGAACCGGCGCTGGCTTTTGAGCTTATTAAAGATCTCTGCATCCGGCTTGATCAGGCTAGCGATACAAACAAATCACTGCTGTTGCAGCACGGTGCCCAGCAGCGCAACAAAAAATCTGCCGAACAAAGCGCCGCTCCGGCCGATCCGCCGCCAGCAGCAGACGCGCCGGGACAGCCGCGCATGCCCTCACTTCAAGGCGCCTTTCAGTTATTTCCTGAAGGTCACGGCAGCTATGCCCTGCCACTTGAGCGACAGGAAACCGCTTTCCTGATGAACAAATCCTATATCTGCCCGATCTGCAAAAACAGCTTTTCGGCGACGGTTATCCGCCCGTCAAAGCTTGTTTTAGCGTCGACGGATGACGATATGCGCAGCCATTACAAGGGCATTGAGCCGCTGTATCACGAGGTATTAACGTGCCCGCACTGCTTGTACAGCGCCCTACCGGACGTTTTTGATCTTCCCGATAAATCGAGGCAGGACATCTTGCGTGAGCTCGGCACGGTCAAGGACGGCTCGGCACTTGATTTCAAAGCCGCCAAGGACACGAACCTGGTGTTTGCCGGGTATTATCTGGCCCTCTTTTGCGCGCCTATCAGTTTTGTCAAATATCAGCTTGTTGCCGGAAAATTGCTGTACAAGCTTAGTCGCGTGTATCAGGACGCCGGTGATGCCGTCATGGAGAATGCGACGGCCGCCAAAGCTCTGGAAAATTATCTTTACGCCTATGAAAAGCTTGGCATCTCGCCAAATCAGGAGCAGCAGGTCTGCATTCTTTTGGGCGAACTGTATTTGAAGCAAAACGACCTGAAAAACGCGATCGCCTTTTTCAGCAAGGCCAAAGCCAACACCCACGGGACACCTGTTTTAAAAAACCACGCAGAAAAGCGGATATATGAAATCCGCGAGACAGCCGCAGCCCAGCGATAAGACAAACAAAAACCCCCGACAGCTGTCGGGGGTATATTTATACCTGTTGGCCTCGGAGGCGCACAATCCGATCGCGCAGAACGGCGGCGTATTCAAATTCAAGCATTTTCGCCGCGGCCTGCATTTCTTTTTCAAGCCTGGCCACCGCCTCGTCACGCTCGCGCCGCGTCATCTTGACGTCGCCTTCCGTCTTTTCCAAAGCGCCCTCGGCCTTTGAAATCTCCAAAAGTTCGCGTACGCCTTTGACAATGGTTTTCGGGATAATGCCGTTTTTCTCGTTGAAAGCTGTTTGCTTGGCTCTCCTGCGCTCTGTCTCGTCGATAGCGGCGCGCATGGAGCGCGTCACCGTATCGGCGTACATGATAACGGACCCCTCGGCGTTTCTAGCCGCGCGCCCGATCGTCTGAACCAGCGATGTTTCACTCCGGAGGAAGCCCTCTTTGTCGGCGTCGAGAATCGCCACAAGCGACACCTCCGGGAGGTCCAGCCCCTCACGCAGAAGGTTGATGCCGACGAGGACGTCAAACTCCCCAAGGCGCAGGTCTCGGATGATTTCCATGCGCTCAATCGTCGAGATGTCGTGATGCATATACCGGACGCGGATACCGGCGCCGGTGAGATAGGCGGTTAGGTCCTCCGCCATCTTTTTCGTCAAGGTCGTCACAAGTGTCCGTTCGCTTTTTTGGCTGCGCGCGCGGATCTCGCCGATTAAATCGTCAATCTGCCCATCGACCGGGCGTACCGTGATCGTTGGGTCCAAAAGCCCCGTCGGGCGGATGATCTGCTCGACAATTTGGGAAGAGCGCGATTTTTCGTAATCGCTCGGCGTGGCCGAAACGTAAACAACTTGCTCCACGCGCTCAGTAAATTCATCAAATTTCAGCGGCCTGTTGTCAAATGCCGAGGGGAGACGAAAGCCGAATTCCACTAGGCTTTCCTTGCGCGCCCTGTCGCCGTTATACATGGCGCGCACCTGCGGCAGCGTCACATGGCTCTCGTCGACAAATAGGACAAAATCCTTCGGAAAATAGTCGAGCAGCGTCATCGGCGCCGACCCAACGGGTCGGCCCGTAATGATGCGGGAATAGTTTTCAATGCCCGTGCAGTAGCCAAGTTCGCGCATCATTTCGATGTCATACATCGTCCGCTGGTGAATGCGCTGCGCCTCCACAAGCTTGTTTTGGCTTTCAAAGTATTCAACGCGTTCCGTCATCTCCGCTTGAATTTCCTTGACGGCCCGTTCCATCTTCTCCTCCGTTGTGACATAGTGCGACGCCGGGTAGACAGCCACATGCGTAAGGCTCCGCACCGGCGTGCCGGTCACAACGTTTATTTCGCTGATACGCTCAATCTCATCCCCGAAAAACTCAACGCGGATCGCATTTTCCCGCGCGTAAACAGGGAAGATTTCCACCGTGTCGCCCCGCACCCGAAACATATTGCGCTCGAAGGCGACGTCGTTGCGCCCGTAACGAATTTCAACGAGTTTTTTTAAAAGCTCATCCCTGTCGCGCGTCTGGCCGACGCGCAGGGAAATGACCATATTCTGATAATCGATCGGGTCGCCGAGGCCGTAAATGCAGCTGACGGAGGAGACGACGATAACGTCCCGCCGCTCGAAGAGCGACGACGTCGCGGAGTGGCGCAGCCGTTCGATTTCGTCATTGATGGCGCTGTCCTTCTCAATATACGTATCCGTGTGCGGGATATAGGCCTCCGGCTGATAATAATCGTAGTAGGAGACAAAGAACTCAACGGCGTTATCGGGGAAAAACTCTTTGAACTCACTGCACAGCTGCGCTGCGAGCGTCTTGTTGTGCGCCAGCACAAGAGCCGGGCGCTGGAGCTTTTCGATGATTTTGGCCATCGTATACGTTTTTCCCGAGCCGGTGACGCCGAGAAGCGTCTGCTCCTCAAAGCCGATTTCTATGCCCTGCGCAAGCGCCCGGATCGCCTCCGGCTGGTCGCCGGAGGGACTATATTCACTGACAACTTTGAAATCCGGCATATGATACCTCGAAATTAATCTGATCGGACTGGACGTTGTTTTCGTGGGGGCGATTGCAATATTACCTTTTTTTGTCTATACCAACAGACTCTTCAGTTCCTCAAAAACGCCGGGGCTTGACACTATCAGATTCTTGCAGCGGACGCCGTCCGGCACATCGCCGTCCCCCTCCTTGAAATACCCGATAGCCGCCCCCGCCTCACGGGCGATGAGTTTAGCCGCGGCGACGTCCCACGCATTCAGCTGCCCCTCATAATACCCCTGCAGGCGGGAGCAGGCAACCCAGCAGATATCAAGCGCGGCCGAGCCGAGCCGCCGAATATCACGGACGCGCGGCCACACACGTCCTAAACGTGCCGTAATCTCTTCGGCATCATCCTTGACATACGGAAAGCCGGTGGCTACAAGGCACGTGTTAAGTGCCGATACGTCCTTGACTTTAATTTTTTGGTCATTTAAAAAAGCACCGGTCTTTTCGGTGGCGTAAAACAGCTCATCTAAAAACGGATTATAGACAACACCGGCGCGGACTGTTCTGTTATCGGCGAAAGCAATTGAGACGGCTGCCATCATATGGCCGTTGGCATAGTTGACGGTGCCGTCAATAGGGTCAATAATCCACGTCGGCTTAATAAGCTCCTCGCTGCGCTCGACGTCTTCCTCGGACAGGATTTCGTGATCCGGATACAGCTTAAAAATCTCGTTTTTAATAATCTCGTTTGACAATAGGTCGGAATTTGTCACGAGCTCATAACCGTATTTCAGCTCTTCCGTCAGCGTGTTTTTTTCCCGGAGCGCACGGATAGCCGCACCTGCCAGCCGCGCGATACGAATTATTTCCTGTATTTGAATCTCCACCACATTTACCCCATGTCATATTGATGCGCGCCTTCAGTCATCTGAAAAAACCGTTGTCTGCCAGTGAGACAAAGTCGTCATCGGCGACGATGATGTGGTCAGCCAGAACAACATCAACCGCGCGCAGCGCCTCTTCGACCCGCTTTGTCGTCGCCTTGTCCTCCTGCGAGGGCAAGGCGATGCCGCTCGTGTGATTATGGGCGATAATGACGCTCGTTGAATTGTATAGAAGGGCGTTTTCAACGATCTTCCGCACACTGACATGCGCCGAGTTGACGCTGCCCCGGAACAGAAGCTTGCAGTTTAATACCTTGCACTTGGCGTCCAAACAGATCATGTAGACGATTTCGTCTCGTTCGGCGTAGAATCGCGGCAGGAGATATTCTCCTGCCTTTTTCGTCGTGTCGAGAATATCGTCAAAGCTGGAGCGGGACATGAGATAGCGTCGGCTGACCTGCGGAATCAGCTTTAAAAAAAGCGCTGTATTTTTGCCGATACCCGGCACCTTGACAAGCTCGTCCAAGGGCGCATCAAAAACAGCCGATATCGACCCGAATTTATCGACTAAGGCATGGGCGATCGGGTTGACGTCACCACGCGGCAGCGCGTAAAACAAAAGCAGCTCCAGCACATTATGGTCATCAAAGTTCTCCATGCCATGCTGAAGAAAACGCCGTTTCATCCGCCCTCTGTGTCCGTCATGGATATTCATGCGTCCACCCGTTTTGCTCCATACTCCGCCAAATACTGTTTGATCGCCGCGCCGCGCGCATCGCCTTCCGGCAGCGTGCCAAGCATGTCCAGAACCGTTATAATGGGATAGACGTTGATGTGAAGCGCTGTCCTCAGCTCGTCCAAGGCCGACAGGTTGCCCGTCCCCCGTTCCATCCTGTCGACTGACACGTAGAGCGCCGAAATGGTAATATCCGCCGTTTTTGTGAGCAGTGCCACACTCTCGCGCACAGCCGTTCCCGCCGTGACGACGTCTTCAATAACAGCAATTTTATCCCCATCTTTCGGCTGATAGCCAACGATAACGCCGCCCTCCCCGTGGTCTTTGGCTTCCTTTCTGTTAAAGCAGTATGGGACATCAAGCCCATGATTGCGGTACAGTGAAGACGCTGTTGCCGCCACGAGTGGAATGCCTTTATAGGCAGGCCCGAACAGGGCGTCAAACCGCTCGCCGCTTCGGACAATGCAGTCGGCGTAATAATCGCCGAGCTTTGATAATTGTGCGCCTGTTTTATAATTTCCTGTATTGATAAAATATGGTGTCCGACGGCCGCTTTTTGTTTTAAAATCTCCGAAAGTTAAAACGCCCGCTCCCATCATAAAATCAATAAATTCCTTTTCCCGGCTCATCTTATTCCCCCGTCGTTCTATATCCAATGAACATCCATGTGCCGCTCTGGTGACGGCACCAAATTGTAAATCTACTAAATTCACCCACTTTTATTCGTGTAAAAAATATTATATCATTCAATAGCGTCGCCTTCAATATTTTTGGTAAAACAAATCACGCGGAAATGTTGAATTTTCTCCGCTTTAGATGTATAATCATCTTTAACGCAATTTGCTATCGAACCTCAATTTAACGATTGCCATCGCCGCCCGGCCATGTGCAGGGCAGCGGTTTTGTCTAAGGTGGGTTTATGGGTTATAAAATTGGAATCGATATCGGCAGCACAACGGTTAAAACGGTTGTTTTGGACGACCGGAACACCCTTGTATTTAGGGCATATGAGCGGCATTTTTCAAAAGTGCGCGAGAAGGCGACCGAGCAGCTTCTGACGGCCGCGCCGATCCTTGCCGGTCAGTCCGTTGATGCCGTCATTACCGGATCTGCCGGGCTCGGCGTTGCGAAGGCTTCCGGCATCCGTTTTGCCCAAGAGGTCTATGCCACGGCAGCCGCCGTCCGAACGTACATACCGAACACCGACGCTGTCATTGAGCTTGGCGGCGAGGACGCGAAAATCATCTTTTTCGGCGGCAGCCTTGAAGAGCGTATGAACGGCTCCTGCGCGGGCGGTACCGGCGCGTTTATCGACCAGATGGCGACACTTTTGAACGTCTCGGTTGCGGAGCTTGACGCACTGTCACTGCAGTATGAAAAAATTTATCCGATCGCGTCGCGCTGCGGTGTCTTCGCCAAGTCGGACATACAGCCCATCCTCAATCAGGGCGGGCGGCGTGAAGATATTGCCGCCTCCATTTTTCAGGCCGTCGTTGACCAGACGGTTGCCGGGCTGACACAGGGGCGCGAGCTCACCGGAAAAATTGTTTTTCTCGGCGGGCCGCTGACGTTTCTGCATGGTCTTCGCCGCCGTTTTGTTGAGACGCTGGCCCTTGACGAAGAACACGCCGTCTTTCCGGAGAACGCCGACTGCTTTGCCGCCCTCGGCGCGGCGCTCTTAGCCGACATGACGCGCGTGACCTCTTTCGAAGAGCTGCTCCGTCTTCTGGAGAGCTCGCAGCAGGCGACGACGCTGACGGACGTGATGGAGCCGCTATTTGTCACCCGGGAGGAATATGACGATTTCACCGCGCGCCATGCTCAAGCCGCACCGACAACCGTTAATGCTGATACATACACAGGCAGTGCCTATCTGGGTATCGACGCCGGCAGCACGACGACGAAGCTTGTGCTCATTGCGGAAAACGGCGGCATTTTATATAGCTACTACGGCTCGAACAAGGGTGACCCCGTTGCCATTGTCAAACAGCAGCTTGCGAACATTTACAGCCGTTTCGGCAGCCGCGTCACCATCCGCGCGAGCGCTGTGACCGGCTATGGCGAGGACCTCATCAAAAACGCCTTCGGCGTTGACCTTGGGCTCGTCGAGACGATGGCGCATTTCCGCGCGGCGCGCCATTTTAACCCCAACGTCGATTTCATCCTCGATATCGGCGGGCAGGACGTCAAATGCTTTAAAATCCACGGCGGCGCCGTTGACAGCATCATGCTCAACGAGGCCTGCTCATCCGGCTGCGGCAGCTTTATCGAGACATTTGCTAGCGCCCTCGGGTACGCCATCGCCGATTTTGCCGCGCTCGGCCTATTCGACCCCGCGCCCGTCAATCTCGGCTCCCGTTGCACTGTATTCATGAACTCCAGCGTCAAGCAGGCGCAGAAGGAGGGCGCGTCTGTCGAGGCCATTTCGGCGGGGCTCTCCATCTCCATCGTCAAAAACGCTGTTTATAAAGTCATCCGCGCTGCCAGTGCGGACGATTTGGGGCAAAGCATCGTCGTTCAGGGCGGCACCTTTTTGAACGACGCCGTCCTGCGCGGCTTTGAGCGCGAAATTGGCCGCAATGTTACACGGCCGACAATCGCCGGTCTCATGGGCGCCTACGGCGCCGCCCTCACGGCAATGGATGCGCCAAACGCGCCCTCAACGCTGCTTGATGCGGCAGCACTAACCCACTTCGTCCATACGTCAAAGCCGACAACGTGCCAGGGTTGTACAAACCATTGCAGCATGACGATCAATACGTTTGACGGCGGACGCCGCTTTATCTCCGGCAACCGCTGCTCAAAGCCCCTCGGCCTTCAAAAAGCATCCGAGCCGAATCTGATGAAATGGAAGTACGATTTCCTGCGCGCCTTAAACGGCAAAGGGGCCGGCACCGGCGCGCGCGGCACAATCGGCATCCCCTTCGGCCTGAATATGTATGAAAACCTGCCGTTTTGGTTTGCATTTTTAACACAGCTCAATTTTGAGGTCGTTCTGTCGCCGGAGTCGTCGCGCACGCTTTATATCAAGGGTCAGCGCACGATCCCATCGGACACGGTCTGTTATCCGGCCAAACTCATGCACGGGCACATTGAAAACCTGCTGGATATGGGTGTTGAGACAATTTTTTACCCCTGCATGCCGTATAATTTTGATGAGGGGAAGAGCGACAACCATTATAACTGCCCTGTTGTGGCCTATTACCCCGAGCTCCTAGCCGCCAACATGCCGCGGCTGAAAAATGCTCGTTTTCTCTATCCGTACTTTGGCCTGCACAAGAAAAAGGGTTTTGTTGAAAAGGCCGCCGAATACTTTTTAGAAAACTTCGGCATCCGGAAAAACGAGACGAAACTGGCTGCCCGCGCAGCATATGTGGCGTATGACGATTACCGCCGCGCCATCATCACCGAGGGCGAAAAAGCCATTGCCTATGCCCGGGCCTATAATAAGCCAATCATCGTTGTGGCCGGGCGGCCGTATCATGTCGACCCGGAAATAAACCACGGTATTGATACGCTCATCACCTCGTTCGGACTTGTCCTCATAACGGAAGACGCCATCTCGCATATCCTGAAAAAAGAGAGCCGCCGCGTCCTCAACCAGTGGACATATCATGCGCGCATGTACAATGCCGCGCGTTACATAACACAGCAGCCCGACATGCAGATGATTCAGCTCGTCTCCTTCGGCTGCGGGACGGACGCCATCACGACCGACGAACTCCGCAGCATTCTGGAGTCAGGCGGCAAGCTCTACACGCAGATTAAAATTGACGATATTTCAAACCTCGGTGCCGTCCGAATCCGCATCCGCAGCCTCATCGCCGCAATGGCTTCGCGGGACAAAGACAATGCAAGCACCAAGGCTTAAATGGAGAATATTATGGCAACACTGACATACGACAAAACAGGCCGTCTTCTTTTCACGAAGGAGATGAAAAAGGACTACACGCTCCTCATGCCGCAAATGCTACCCGTCACGTTCACGATGATGAAAAAAGTTTTTGAGCTTGACGGCTATAAGATTGACATGCTGACGACGACGCACCGCGGCATTGTTGACACCGGGCTCAAATACGTCCATAACGACACGTGCTACCCGGCTCTGCTCGTCATCGGCCAGCTGATTGACGCCGTTAAGAGCGGGAAGTATGACACGCACAAGGTCGGCCTGCTCATCACGCAGACGGGCGGCGGTTGCCGCGCGTCTAACTACATTCATCTCCTGCGCAAAGCCCTTGAAAAGGCGGGGCTGTCTTACATACCGGTTGTTTCCGTCAATCTGTCGGGCCTTGAAAAAAACCCTGGCTTCTCCATCCCGCTCAAAACGCTCCGGCGGCTGGCCACCGTTATGATCTACGGCGACTTGCTCGTCTGGCTGCGGAATCAGTGCCTGCCGTATGAGGTGATACCGGGCGTGACCGATAAGCTCACGACACACTGGACCGATCGGCTCGTGACCCTGCTCGGCGAAGGGCGCGGTCTTGGAAAAAAGGACATGCGCCGCATCATGACGGAAATTGCCGCCGACTACGCCAAAATCGAGCGGCAGGGGCCGCCGAAGACACGCGTCGGAATCGTTGGGGAGATTTACGTCAAGTTCGCCCCGCTCGGCAACAACGGCCTTGAAGAATTTTTGCTCTCCGAGGGCTGCGAGCCCGTTGTGCCGGGTCTAACCGATTTCATGATCTTTAAAATCAACAACCGCGCCGTCGACGTTGATCTCTATAAGGGCTCTCAGCTTAAAAAATTCATCGTCGGCATCTTCCAGCGGTATATTGAGGATCTTCAAGAGATTATGGTGGGCGCCGTCAAAACGCAGCCGGCGTTTCGCCCGATGGGCCGCTTTTCAGACCTGCAGCGTCTCATCAAAGGCTATCTCGACTACGGCAACAAAATGGGCGAGGGCTGGCTGTTAACCGCCGAAATGCTGGAACTTATACACACCGGGACGAACAACATTGTCTGCACCCAGCCATTCGGCTGTCTGCCCAACCACGTCGTCGGAAAGGGTATGATCCGGCGGCTGAAGGACGATTACCCCAACTCCAACATCGTCGCCATCGATTACGACCCCGGCGCGACGAAAATCAATCAGGAAAATAGGATAAAGCTCATGATTTCAAATGCCGGGCGTATTGCCGACGCCGTCGGCACCCAAGAAGTGTCCGCTCCTGACGCGGCTATTTCGGAACAGCCCACACATATAACGGCAGGCGTTCATTAAAGCGCTTGTCGGCCACAGCATCACAGAAGAGGAATTTTATGCGTAACAACATTTTCGTCAAAGGCGCCAGAGAGAATAACTTAAAAAACATTGACATCGAAATCCCGCGGGACAAGCTCGTCGTCATGACGGGCATCTCCGGCAGCGGCAAATCGTCTCTGGCGTTTGACACCATTTACGCCGAAGGCCAGCGCCGCTACGTCGAGTCGCTGTCCTCCTACGCGCGTCAGTTTCTCGGCCAAATGGAGAAGCCCGACGTCGATTATATCGAAGGCCTTTCCCCCGCTATTTCTATTGACCAGAAGACAACGAGCAAAAATCCGCGTTCGACGGTGGGCACGGTGACGGAAATTTATGACTATCTGCGCCTTCTCTGGGCGCGCATCGGTATCCCGCACTGCCCGATTTGCGGAAAAGAAATCCGTCAGCAAACTGTGGATCAGATCATTGACCACGTGATGGCGCTGCCGTCGGCCACCCGAATCCAAATCCTTGCGCCCGTCGTCCGTGCGCGCAAGGGTGAATATCAGAAGGTTTTTGAAGACGCCCGGAAAAGCGGTTACGTCCGCGCGCGCGTTGACGGCATCACTTATGACCTGTCCGAGGAAATCAAGCTCGACAAGAACAAAAAGCACACGATTGAGATCATTGTCGACCGCCTTGTCATCAAGGACGATATGGCCCGCCGCCTGACCGATTCCGTCGAAACGGCGGCAAGCCTCGCCGGCGGTATCGTGATCATCGACATTGTCGGCGAAGACCGCGAACTGATGTTCTCGCAAAACTACGCCTGCGACGATTGCGGCATCTCCATCGAGGAACTGACGCCGCGTCTGTTTTCCTTTAACAGCCCTTATGGCGCTTGCCCGTCGTGTACGGGGCTCGGCACGCAGCTGCGCGTTGACCCCGATATTATCATCCCGAATCAGGCGCTCTCCATTCTGGAGGGCGGCATCAGTGCCTCCGGCTGGGGCAACATTAAAAACGACGGCATTGCCAAAATGTATTTTGAGGCGCTGGCGAAGAAGTATAAGTTTAATCTCAATACACCGATCAAGGATCTGCCTCCCGGCGTCCTTGATATTATTCTCTTCGGCACGAACGGCGAAAAGCTCGTTTTGCATTACGATCAGCCGCGCGGCAAGGGCGTGTTAAACCAGCCGTTCGAAGGTATCGTCAAAAACTTGGAGCGCCGCTATAAAGAGACGCAAAGCATGTCCATGCGCTGGGAGCTTGAGCAGTACATGTCCGAGCACCCATGTCCGGACTGCGGCGGCCGCCGCCTAAAAAAGGAAGTCCTCGCCGTTACCGTCGGCGGGATTAATATCGTCGCGTTTACTGATAAATCCATCGTTCAGGCGCTTGACTTTATCGAGCACCTGGCGCTCACCGAAAAAGAAGCGCTGATCGCCCACCGCATTTTAAAGGAAATCCGCGAGCGGCTTGGCTTTTTGCGCAGCGTGGGGCTTGAATACTTGACGCTTGGCCGCCAGGCGGGGACGCTCTCGGGCGGCGAAAGCCAGCGTATCCGCCTCGCCACGCAAATCGGCTCGTCGCTGATGGGCGTTTTGTACATTCTTGATGAGCCGTCGATCGGGCTGCACCAGCGCGATAACCAGAAGCTTTTAAAAACACTCAAGCATCTGCGCGACCTCGGCAATACACTCCTCGTCGTCGAGCACGATGAGGAAACGATGATGGAGGCCGATTATATCGTCGACGTTGGCCCCGGTGCCGGTATTCACGGCGGCGAGGTCGTCGTCGCCGGAACGGTGGATACCGTCAAAGCCTGTGCGCGTTCCGTCACCGGCCAGTACCTGAGCGGGGCCAAAAAAATCCCCGTTCCCCTATCGCGCCGGGCGGGCAACGGCAAATTTTTCACTGTGTATAAAGCGTCTGAAAACAACCTGAAGGATGTGACCGTGTCAATCCCCCTTGGCGTTATGACATGTGTCACCGGCGTTTCCGGCAGCGGCAAATCATCTCTCATCAACGAGGTCGTTTACAAAGCGCTTGCCGCTGAATTAAACCGTGTGAAAGTAAAGCCCGGCAGGTACGAGCGCGTTGAGGGTCTGGAATACCTTGACAAGATTATTGACATTGATCAGTCACCCATCGGGCGCACGCCGCGCTCTAACCCCGCCACCTACACCGGCGTTTTCAACGACATCCGCGAGCTCTTCGCTTCAACGCAGGATGCCAAAACGCGCGGCTATGGGCCGGGTCGTTTCTCCTTCAATGTCCGCGGTGGGCGCTGCGAAGCCTGCTCGGGTGACGGCCTCATCAAAATCGAAATGCACTTTCTGCCTGACATTTACGTCCCCTGCGAGGTATGCAAGGGCAAGCGCTATAACAGAGAAACGCTGGAGGTGCGTTATAAGGGGAAAAACATTTTTGAAGTGCTCGACATGACGGTAGACGAGGCTGTCGTCTTCTTCGAGAATATGCCGAAAATTTCGCAGCGGCTTCAGACGCTTGTCGACGTTGGCCTCGGTTATGTCCGGCTCGGTCAGCCATCCACAATGCTGTCCGGTGGCGAGGCACAGCGCGTGAAACTTGCCACAGAGCTGAGTAAGCGTTCGACCGGCTCAACGTTCTATGTCCTCGACGAGCCGACAACGGGCCTGCACACAGCCGACGTTCATCGCCTTATTGACGTTTTAAACCGCTTGACGGATGCCGGGAACACCGTCGTCGTCATCGAACATAATCTGGATGTCATTAAGACGGCCGATCACATCATCGACCTCGGCCCGGAGGGCGGTGACAATGGCGGCGAGGTGGTTTTCATCGGAACGCCGGAAGCGCTGGCCGCCTGCGAAAAGAGTTACACCGGTCAGTTTTTAAAGCCGCTACTGGGCTGCTGAGCAGTGTAAATAATAACAAGAAGGATACGCCGCGGCGTATCCTTCTTGTCTTCTGCTTTTATGACCGTTGCGTCAGGCGTCCGAACACTACCGTGTCAGCTGCGATCTTTGCGCTCTATGCGCTTTTCCTCAATAACAAGCGCCTTTTCTTCCTTTTCTATCAAACGGACAAGATGCTCAAGGCGCTCGATGGCAAATTCCGTTTTACTCGTGTTGTCATCAATGCGCGCAATGACGCTTTCAAGCCGCTCCCCTTGAATATTCTGCCCCTTCAGGATCACAGAGAGGAGCACCAACTGCAAAAACGTCTGCGCCACCCAGGAGACAATCGTTAAAACATTATGCGAGGCAATAGCCGATGGCAGGGATATGAGCGCAATAATACAAAAGAGATACGCGCACCACATGGAACCGACAGCCTGCGTGACCTTCACGGCGATCAAATTGTTTATTTTTTTCATGCAAATCGTCCCCTTGACATTGTAAAGAGTGTCGGCAGCTTGCCGAGTGCTTTTATTATATCATATCGCCACGTTTGCAAGTCAATCAAATCGATTTACCGATACACGGCGGGCTTTAGCCCGGTGACGCCCTGTTTTTCGAAATTATTTATTGAAAAACGTCGCGACCCCTTGTCTATCGGTCCTGAAATTGGTATTTTATTAATTGGCAACAATTTCGGTGCGCTTTTTCAGGCTTGGATATTGCCCGCAATTTTTGATGGGATTATGGCATCGAGCAATCTTAACGCTCGGCAATTTACACCTTGTTTTTGCATGTTCCTGCTGTATGATGGATGTGAAATATCAGCCATCGTTCGATGCGGCAGTTTAGACAATATTATTGGAGAACCGTCAGTTATGAAAAAATTTTTTTACCGCGCCTTTGCTTTTTTGCTCCTCTTTTGCATGATGTCCGGTCTGACGGTCGTCCTCGCTGAAGAGACGTATCCGGATCTCAGCGGCCACTGGGCGGAGCAAACACTCCGCGCGGCCATCAGCGCCACTCTTTTAAAGGGCGACGGCAGCGGCATCCACCCGGACAGCGCCGTTACCGGTGCTGAGGTTGTCGAGCTTTTATGCCGCGTTTTGGCGCCCCAAAAGTTGTCCGACCTGTCCGCCGTTTCGGACATCAGCAAAAGCGATTGGTTTTATGATGCGGCCGCGAAAGCCGTGGCAATGGGCCTCATCACCCCATCAAACGGGCGGCTTGATTTGAAGGCGCCCATTATCCGCAGCAAGGCTTTTAGCCTGCTGGCCGAGGCCTTCCAGCTCGTCCGCGCCGAGCAGGACACGTCTGTTCTAAACGCTTATTCCGATGGCAGCAACCTGTACGGTCAATACCGTCTGGCGGCGGCGGCGCTTGTACAGCAAGGCTATGTTACAGGTTATGGTGGCGCTTTACATATCAATGACAACATGACGCGCGCCGAATTTATGACAATTCTATATAGAATTGCCGCCAATTATCCCGCCGCGGGAGAAGCTGTCATTATGACGGGCGGCACGGTTTTATCGGGCAACGACAGAATTGTCAACATGACATCCGACAGCGCTCTTTATTTTAACGGTTCAGCCACATCGGTTCAGCTGCAGAACGTCTCGCTTCCGACCGCTGTTATCCGGTCGGTCAATTTGCAGTCCCTCAGCTTTTCGGGTTGCCGCATTGATCGCCTTGTCCTTGCGGCGGCCGGCGGCGATGTGACTTATAACGCCGATGCAACTAATACTATTGCCGCACTTGCTGTCGGTACCGGCAGCGGGATGGTGACGCTTGCCAGTCGTCTGTCTCAGGTTGAGGTGACCGGCAGTCACAGAACCGTCATCATCAGCGCGCCTGTTGAGACACTTCTCATAAGCGGCAGCAATAACACAATTATTATCAGTCCGGGTGCCGCCGTTAGCACGGTTAAAATAGGCGCTGCCGGCACCGGCAACACGATCACGCAAAATGGAGCTGTCTCAGCCCTGACCCTTTACGGCTCGGAAACCGTCATCAGCGGTTCTGGCTCGATCCAGGCGCTGACGGATAATGCCGTCGGCAGCTCCGTCAGCCTGAGCGCTCAAGACGCAACCATCAATGAGACGTTCGGCCTTAACACCGTCAGCCTTGCGCTCGCGGCTCCGGCCGAGCTGCCGTCGTATCAGTCTCTCGGCGCGTCCGTTGCCATTGACGCACCGGATAACGCGCTTTCCTGCCGCGGCGTCTGGTATGTTGATGATACATATGTCTCATCGTCGGCGGTGACGCTCGGCAAGACGGCGACGCTGTCACTCAACAAGGCCATCCCCGCCCCGGCCGAGCTGCCGGTAACCGTCACCGTTACCTTCGTTTTAAGCTGCACAACATCGGACGGCATTTATGTGGAGCGCCGGGCCGACCGCACCGTCACGCTTTTAAACACGACGAAGTTTGACGCCAAGGAAGTCCTTTCACTCGTCAAAACCGGCTACAAAGGCAACTATACGCTTGAATGGGCTCAAACACATGATTATGATGATGCGCTGAAGGTCGCCTGGGTCGACGCCAAGGGGTATTCAAGCAAGACGGAATATCTCATCTGGGTCAGCATCGCCTATCAGCGCGTGAACATCTTTACCGGTTCCGCCGGCAACTGGACGCTGTCAAAATCCTATATTGTCGGCACCGGTGCATCCGGTAATGACACACCCATTGGCGTTTTCAAGGTCATCGGCAGAAATCCGAAAGGCTGGACGACGGATAAGTATACTGTTAAACCGGTTGTCAATTTCATTAACAGCGCGTATGCCTTCCACTCGAGGCTTTACTACCCGGGAACGACAACGGTTGAGGATAAACGGATCGGCTTTCCCGTTAGCCACGGCTGCGTGCGCATGTATGATGAGGACGTCGCCTGGATTTACGACAATATTCCGACCGGCACGACCGTCGTCGTCTATTAAGGATAGGCGGCCTATCCACATTGAATAACAGACCCGCGGAGCAACACTGCTGTCCGCGGGTCTGTTCTGTTCCGGCGGCCCTTTGGCACGCACGGTTAGAAATTAAATAGATTCGTGCTTAAATATTTTTCTCCGCGGTCGGCAAAAAGCACAACGACAAAACCCTCGTCAATCTCACGGATCGTCTCCAGTGCGGCAAGCATCGCAGCCCCGCTGCTCATCCCGACGAAAATACCCTCCTGGCGGACGATGTCTCGCGCCATGGCAAACGCCTCTTCCGACTCGATCATGACGGACCTGTCAATTTTCGACGGGTCGTATATCTCGGGGACGATGGCCTCTTGCATATTCTTCAGCCCCTGAATATAATGGTTTTTTACAGGCTGCGCCTCCACTATACGGATGGCGGAATTCCTGCTTTTAAGCCCCATGCCGACGCCCATAATGGTGCCCGATGTCCCCAACGCTGAGACAAAGTGTGTCACCTTTCCGTCCGTATCGTCCCAAATCTCGTTCGCCGTCGTCTCGTAATGCGCGAGCTTATTATATTCGTTTGAGAACTGGTTGGGCATAAAATACTTCTCGGGGCTGTTTTGTACGAGCTCATGGGCCCGGCGGATTGCCCCGTCCGTTCCTTGCGCCGGGTCTGTCAGGATGATCGTCGCGCCGAAGGCTTCAATCATTTTGCGCCGCTCAACGGAGACGGCCTCGCTCATCACGATCTCAACGGTATAGCCCTTGACGGCACCGATCATGGCAAGGCCGATGCCGGTATTGCCGGAGGTCGGTTCGATGATGGTCTTCCCACGGTGCAGCATGCCGCATGCTTCCGCCTGCTCTATCATCTTCAGCGCAATGCGGTCTTTGATGCTGCCGGTCGGATTAAAACCCTCCAGCTTCGCGTAAAGCGGAATATGGGGCTTTGGATTGAGGCGGTTAATCCGCACGAGCGGTGTTTTGCCAATCGTTCCAAGAATATTGTTATACATGTGTCACACCCTTTTTATCTGCTGCTATTACTATACGCTCCCTCCGCACCCTGTTGCAAGAAAAAGCTGCCGTTTGCGGCAGCTTTTTCTGCTGTGTGAAAAAAGCGTTGAAAAGAGGGCTTTGCGGTTATACAATGATGCCGACACCGATCACAGCTGAAAAGGAGCGCCATCATGATTTCCGAAACGAGACTGACGGTTCGTTACGCCGAAACGGATAAAATGGGCATTGTGCATCATTCAAATTACCCCATCTGGTTTGAAGCCGGCCGGACAGACTTTTTAAAAAAACTCGGTTTTTCTTATTCCGAGGTTGAAAAATGCGGCATCCTGCTCCCACTATACGAGATTACCTGCCGCTTTAAACACCCGGCCTATTATGAGGACGAAATCCGCGTTCTGACACGCCTTTTAAAGCTCTCCGGCGTCCGGCTCGTGCTGGCATACGAAGTAAAAAACCGTGATGATTTGCTTCTGGCAACGGGGGAAACAATGCACGCCTTTACGGACAAGACTCTCAAGCCTATTAACGCCGAGCGTACCGCCCCGGCACTCTTTGACGTTTTGAAAGCCACTGGTCAAAACTAGCCACATATTATTAAAGTCCGCAGGTTTTCGACCTGCGGACTTGTTTTATATTTCCCGCCGTTTACTCCGGTTTGGGGGCACCTTTTAGCTTTGATTTTAAAAAGGCGATGACAGCCGGGAGAAGCGATACGGCAATGATGGCAAGAATGACGACGGAAAAGTTGTCTTTGACTGCCGGTATATTGCCGAAAAAGTAACCAAGCAGGGACGAAATGCCGACCCATGCCGCCACGCCGACGAGATTATACGACATAAACCGCCCAAACGTCATCCGCCCGATTCCGGCAACAAACGGCGTGCATTGCCGCACGAGCGGGATAAACCTTGAAAATATAATGGCTTTTCCGCCATGGCGTTCGTAAAACGCTTTCGCCCTGTCGATATTTTCTCTTTTCAAAAACCGACCCTTCGCCTGCCAGTATAGTTTCTTGCCGACGGAATGACCAAGGTAATAATTCACACTGTCTCCCAAAATGCCAGCCGCCAAACAAATCAGGGCGAAACTCCAAATGTCCAGCATGCCGGCCGCCGCGAAAGCGCCCCCGGCAAAGATGAGCGAGTCACCCGGCAGCGGCATAAAGAGGCCAGTCTCACAGAATAAAATGATAAAAATCAGGATATAGACGAGCACACCGTACCGGATGATGACATCATTTAAAAATGTGTCGATATGAAACAGCAGATCAAATATGGAAATATCAGGCATGTATGGCTCCGTTTCGGCAAAAAATGTTCCCTTATGGCCAGTATATCATAAGCCACGCAAGCGTAACAGGGGCATTTTGTAAATTTTGTGTGACACTGGTGTCAGGCACTGCGGTGCGGCAGGCTGTTAATTTTTGCTTCAAGCCGTATGCGCGCAACCCGAAGCGGCTTTCTGTAATAATAAATGTGACAGAAAAGAACAACGCCTGCTATCCCTGCTGACAGGGCGGTCATCGCGCGACCACCAATACTCATGAAAATGCTCTCGGCAACGATAAGGGCGAAACACGGCAGATTCAGTTTTAACTCTTTCTCCACAGAAACAAGCCTCATTGTATCGGCCATCCGAATGATTACAACAATGAGATAGCAAAAAACGCCGGACGCCAGCGGCCCCCAGACACCGATGACATGAACAAGCAGTGCCCCCGCCGCGATATTGACGGCGGCTCCCGCTATTGTCGACACCATAACCATCTTATTGTTTTTAAATGCATTATATAGTGTGCCGAAATACGTGGAGTAGCAGTTGAGCATCGCCGTCACCATCAAAAGCGGCAGATACGCCATAGCCGCATAAAAATCGCCTTTGAGCATGAGCCGCGCAAGGATGGGTGTTGCCAAAATAACGGCGGCGCCGAATAAGAGCACAAGCGCTGAATAAACTTTGAAGATATTTGAAAAAAACAGCCTGCCGTCCGCGCTTTTGTGCTCCCGCGCGCTTGACGCCTGCCACGCCTGTTGAAACGTCCCGGCAGCAAGGTTAATAACGGCGGGCAATTTGCTGGCCGCGGCGTATAATCCGGCCGTCGCAACACCGCAGGACCACAGAATGATATACCGACCGGACATATTGGTAAGCCACCAGGACATCACGTTAAAAACCATTGGAAAGCTAAAAGTGAGGATCGTTTTCACCAGCTTCGGATCCCATTTTTCAAACACGATATACCGATGCAGCCCGGACGATATGATGATAAACAGCGTTGAGACGATATTTGAAATCGTCAGCGACATTAGGTACCCCGCCGCCCCCATCCGGCAATAGATGAGCAAGATAATATTTGCCCCAAAAAGCGCCGCGACGTTTACGACGCCGCCGGCCGCAAACCGCCTGACGTGGCCAATCCCACGGACAAATCCAGCCAGAACCATTCTGACCGCGTATGTCACAATGATCAAGTAGGATAGCCATGTATACGGGCTATGGATAAAGGCCTGCAAGACACCTGTCAGCGCCGTAAAGACAAGAATACCTAAGAATAAAACGCGCAGGCTGTCCGTTAAGAGCTTGCTATGCTCAATGTCGCGCTCCACGGCGAACCGAAACGTCGCCTCATAAATACAGATTGTCACGACCGGGAGCAGCATTTCCGTCAGGTTGTTGATGAGCTCCGCCGTGCCGTATGCCGCCGTTGTCAGCGTCACGGTATACAGCGGCAATAGCAGCAGCTGAACAATTTTGACGAGCAGATTGCCAACGGCGAAGACAACGGTGTCGGACAACAGTTTGATGTATTTGTTTTCTCTTTTCAACGGCCATCACATTTCTGTACTGTTTTTGTTGAACGCGCTGGTGTCTTCCTTTTTTCATAGCGGCTTTTGCCGTCAAGCCTAAGATACCGCCGCAGCTTGTTCAATGCCTTTTCAGGGCGCCGTAGGAGCCACCAGACAAGCAAAAACGGACGGGTCATGGTGTTTAAAGTCTTGCCGCCCCGCGTCAACTGTTTGTTTGACATCATGAGCCTTTGCTGAAAAAAGCTGCGGCAAGTCTCTGAAAACCATTCGCCGCCATTGTCACAAGCCTTGTTTCGGATATCGGCGTACGTCGGCGCGGCGATTTCCGGAATAGCCCCCATTGTTAGCAGCGCATGGCCGTTGACGCAGTAGGGCTCGGTGCAGTAATAACCAACCGGAATGAATTTAATCGGCTTTGCCGGATCTTTGAAAATGTTCTGATTAACGGGCTGGCCGTAACATTGGCAGGCATCCCCCGTCGACATGTTGACCCACAGCGTCCAGCTTCCGGCATAACAGAATTCCTTCCTTTTGACGTCTAAAAGCGCCATTTTAAAGTCGAACATTGCTGAGCCAAGCTTAGACCAGGCAGCAACATACTGCTCCCTGCTGTGCGCTGTGAGAAGATACCGCCCCTTATAACCGTCATTTCTGCCCACTGTCGCGTGGCAAGCGGCCCCCGCGTTTGACCGGCAGAGCCCCATAATCTCATCGAGTTGCGCTTCCTGTTCGTCACAGGGCATCAGTTCCAGCGAAAACGAGCAGGGAGAGGCTTTGATGGCATCGACGTTGCGCCAGAACTGGTCAAGAATTTGATGGCGCTTGAGCTCGTTATAATGAAAAGAAATCTTAAATTCCAGTCGCGCCAGCAGCGCTGCATCCATAGCTAGCAGCCGATTAATGACCTTCGTCACCGTGCCGTTCGTTACAATCTCGACGTAATGGCCCTTCAGAAGCAGCGCACGGACGAGGTCTTCAATACCCGGCTGCAGGAGTGTTTCGCCTTGCCCCGTCAGATTGATGAGGCTCACACCGCCGAGCCGCTCGGCGGACAGGCACCGCGCGATATCATCCGGCGGGTAGGCGAGCGGCAATGATCGTGTGTCGTTCCAGATGTCGCGCTGCGTAAAATAACAATACGGACACTGCAAATTGCAGACGTTGATTGGAATATGCCCCAAAATAAGGCGTTTCGGTTTATCCGGCATCAGCCGCGACCTCCTCTCGTATCAGACTGGTAAGCGCATTGAATAACGGCAGAAAGTCGGTGTCTGTACCGCTCCCGTCCGCCTCGGCAAGCGCCTTTTTGACAGCCGCCGGAACGTCGGTGCTTTTTTCAACGAATAAAACGCGGCCTGTTTCACGAAGCCACAAATCACAAACGCCGCGCACCTTAGACGTTTTATTATCAAGCGCAACACAGGGCGTCCTAGCCAGAAAAGCAAAAATCATCCCATGCAGTCTATCCGTCACAACAAGCCGGGCGCGTGAAAATTCCGTCAACTTTTTCTCAATCATCCGCTGTCGCCGGTGCAGCGGCACAATTGTCTGTATCACGGTGTCGGTCCCGCGCGCTGAGCAGCCACACGCTTTGGCAGTCTGAGAAAGTGCTTGAAGATCGCCCCGGATTTTTTCCCGGTCTTGCCGCAAACACAAAAGAACAGTGTTTTGTCGATCGACAATCGGCCCCTCCCGCCTGTACAGAAGGGCGATATCCGGCATAAGCAGGCAGTGCCTTTCCTGAAATCCGAGCGCGTTTGTGGCAAATTCATACGAGCGCCTGTCCCGGACGCAGAGCGTCAAATCGTCGCAGCGCCGATACGTCTCCCGCGCGGCGCGAAGAATCGGCATATACGCTGACATCGCCTCGTCATAGTAGACCGTCTGCGGGAAAATGATGATCTTCCGGCGGGCAAACCGGCGCAGGACGGCCTGCATAAAAAGTTCGTCATCCGGCCACAAGTTCCCCATCCAGCCACCGCCGCTGATAAAAACAATGTCCTGCGGACGGACGCATGGCGACACCTCGTTTGGATACGCCGCGAAAAGCTCTGTCGGAATGTCATAGACGGGAATATCCGGTGCAAGGCTGCGCAGATACTGCTGTTCCGCCGCCGCAATTAAATGATCGCCCAAATTGTCATGAATCGGCGTTCCGAAAATGAAAAACCGCCGTACTGCCCCGTCGGCTTTGATGTGCTCGGTGTATGCGCGCGGGTTAAGCCCGGCTAGGTGGAGCTTCAGTCGCCTTAAAAAAGAAGGTGGTAACATTTTTTTCGCCGCTGCGCGAATGCGCTTGACCATTGTTTTCTCCTTTACTGCACGCGCGCCGGAGGGACTTTGTCCTCAATCCGTGCAAGTATTTCAAATAAGAGCGACGCGATTGCCGCCATCCCTCTGTCGTTGGGATGCTTCCCGTCGACGAAAAAGTCGCTCCGCGTCACATCCGGCAGCGCCGAGCCGCCGTCAATAAAATAGATATTCCGGTCGCCTCGTGCCACAGCCGATTCAAACGTTTTCCTGATGATGGCGCTTCTATCAGAAGCTTCCTGACGGGGGACAGACAACCCACCTGACAGTCTGGATAACAAAACAATCGGCAGCCCGGGCTGTCGCTTACGAATCATGCGGTAAAACGTCTCATGTGTCCGCATCAGTTCGTCAACGCTGGCATTGTGGTCATATTCCATGACGAGGGCTGATATATCGAGCCCGGCCAGCAGGCGGGCGAGAAAGGGCTCGCCGCGCGCCGCGCCGGAAAATCCGAAATTATAGACGTCCGTTTCAAGCATGCGTGACAAAAGCGCCGTATACGCCAGTCCAGCCCGGCTGCACGCGCAGCCCTGTGTGATCGACGAGCCATAGACGGCGATGGGCTTTTGAGGGTTTTCGCGGCCGGGCGTAAACAGAACAGCGTCACTGTCAAGCCCCACCACGATATGGCCTATTTCAGCGAATAGTGGGAAATAGACGTAAATATCTCTTTTTTCACTCGTCTGGAACGCCATGTCAATCCGAATTGCCGCCGGTAACAGCTTTTCCGGCGTAAAACAGCCATACCAGAAAAGCCCCTCCCCGTTGCCGACATAGACATCCGCACCTGTTGCGCCAGTTGGCGGCATATGCGGAAATTCCATGATGTCCAGTAGCGTCATCCGAATATCAATGTTCTTTGAATCCGTTGTAAAACGTAAGTATCCACCGGCCGGGCATCGCCCCATTTTTTCAAGGTCTGGTCTGAGCCCCCGGCGCAAAAGGCTTTCCGGCAGCCTGCCGTAAATCGTGCGGCTCTGCCCGCAAAACGGCAGCCCGCCGATTAAAAAGTGCGCGTCACTGACACTGAGGTACATGACTTCTCCGCGCCGACCGTATCGGCTGCCGCGCACCGCTTGACGGACGGTGACATCTTCAGGCACTGCCCTCTTTGTGCCGTTTTCCGCGATTGCTCGAAACTGCTTTGCCTGGCGGCGCTGCACCGGATGTGCGGCGTTGAGTCTGGCGCTTAATTGAATCAGGCTTTTTTTCAACAAGGTCATGGTTTCTCTCTCCGAAATACTTTATTTCTGCCAAAAGAATAAGTACGGCACAACGCCGCTCTTTTTTTCAATAAGTTGGACGACGCAAGGGATCAATAGCGTCAGTTGGGCTGTTATATTGAGGATAACTTTATCTTTTTTAAAACACTGAATAATACTTGGGATCAGACAAATGAAATAAATCGTGAAATATTCCCGCAGCCTCAAAATATTGATGTATTGCGCGGCCGCAAGGCCGACGGCAACGGAAATTAGACACGGCAGCAGCAGATAACGCAGTTTTTGCCGATCGGCTGCGCTCAGCCCGAATGTGCCGTCCGGGCGCGATTCTATCAGAAGTCCGACGGCGACAATGACGGCATAGAACACTGTGAGCAGGATATTCCGCCCCTGTCCGGCGTCAAAGACCGACCGGCCGATGGCGTTGTTGACATAGACGAGATACCGAGGGAAAAGGCGGCAAAACAAGCCGAGCGCCTCTTCAAATATGACGGAGAAAAAAATCACCAGAATCACCGAGGCGGCAACGAAAATACGCAGTGTTTTTTTGCTGACATTATCGGGTGTTGCCAGCAGAAACGGGACGAAGATGAGCGCCGTGTTGTGCACGCCGACGGCTAGGCTTGCAAGGAGAAGCCCCATCACAAACTTTTTTCGTCTGAGCACGCAGGCTGCCAGTAAGAGCAGCGACAGGGCGACATATTGCCGTGTCCCGTTCATGCTGAAGAAGAAGCAGTACATCGTGACGTAGCAAAGCGTCGAGACAAAGACATCGTCCGAAAAATTGTAGATAAAAACGGCAACCGAGACGCTGACAATCAAGGCGTTGAGGACGATGATTGCGCGGTCATCTGGCCAGATAAAAAAGACAATTTTGTTATACAAATTATAGACCGGGGCCGACGGGACAATATCCCAAAAACGGCTCGTCGCCCCGATCTTATAAAAGATTCGGCTGTACGTCTCCGTGTCCGTTCCGACAGATGACGCCCGCAGCGCCATCAAGAGGCCAAGCAAGAAGAACGCGCCTGCCAGAAACAGTTTTTTGCGCCTTTCGGGTCCGGCCTCACTTTTGATATACAAGCTGAAAAACGCGAGTGCGAAAATGAGGCCGACAACGACGAAATAAATTGCCATAGACGCCATTCCTTTTCTGTATTTACCGGAGCAGGCTGAAAACGGCCCGGCACAGCCCCGTGCCAAAGTAGGATATCAGTGCGGCGGCACGCGCTTTTTGGCGCGCCGCGCGGTCATACAAAACTTTGGCGCGGAGACGTTTAATCTCCTGCCAAAGCGCGTCATGCAGATCGGGAAACGATGATGGGGGGATTTTCAGAAAGAGCTGAAAAGTCATGCTCAAGCTCCGGCAGTCCATCGCGCGGGAAAGGGCGGGGTATTTCTCCAAAATCGCCCGCCGCATCGTCTGAAGAGATGTGATCGCTACCATCTCGCGCCTGTCAAACGCACTGTGCCGTATGCTCCCCCGGCGCTGCCGGTATAGATAAAGGCTCGCATTCGTATAGGCAACCGTATCGCACTTGAGCAGGAGCTTATACGTTGTGGACAAATCCTCGTAGACTTCGCCGACGGGATAGCGAATATCGGAAAAAAGTGCTGTTAAGTAGAGTTTATACGGTGCGGAAACGTCGAATTTCTGATACAGCATTTGTTCCAGCGCCGTCTCTGTCTGAAAGACGGCATCATACGCCAACTTCCTGTCGGGCGGTATGGCATCCGTCTCATCAAACGTTGTCATCCCGCAGACAGCGAGCTTAGTTTCATACCGGCAGATGAGACGATACAGCGTTTCCACGTACTGCGGCCGGATAAGGTCGTCACTGTCGACAAACGTCACATATTCCCCTGTCATTTTATCGAGCGCCGCGTTGCGTGCGGCCGACAGGCCGCCGTTTTGCTGATGAATCACTTTGACGCGCCGGTCGCGCCGCGCGAAATCGTCACAGAGCGCCCCGCAGGCGTCCGGGGATCCGTCGTCAATGAGCCAGATTTCAAGATTTTGATAACTCTGACACAAGACGCTTTCGACGCACGCGGTGAGATACGCATCAACCTTATAGACGGGGATAATCACGGATATGAGCGGCCCTATGGCCTCATTTAAATGAGTAGGATATTTTTCCAACATCATCGGCAAGTCTCCTCTGCCGCTGCACAGCTTCCCACGGATTTTGATACAGTGCGCTCAGCCTTGAATTTTTCATTTCGGTGTTATACTCCCGAACGACATCGTCGTGCGCGTTTTCAACGAGGCGTCCCCAGTCAACACCGCCAGATAAAACTTTAGAAAGCGCCTTTTCCATATCATCGTCGGAATAACACAGAAAGCCGTTGACGCCGTTACTGATAACGTCCCTATTGCCCTCGGCGTCCATGGCGATGCAGATTTTTCTGAGATATAGGCACTCCAACAGTGCCAGTGAGAGCGACTCCCACAGCGTCGTAAAGAGGAAAATATCGCATCCGAGCGCGTAGGCAACTGCCTCCTCCCGGCTGACCCATCCCGTCACTTTGATATTGGGACTTGTCAGAAGCGCCCGCGCTTCGCCGTCTCCAATCCACAAAAACGGGATTTCCGGGAAGCGCTGCGCCAAGCGGTTAAACTGCGCGGGATTTTTCTGTGCGCAGATCCTGCCCATCATAAACACCGTCGGCACAATACCAGACGGCGTCACATGGAGCTTTTGAACGGTCTCCTCCAATTCACAGATATCAATGCCGTTATTAATACAGACGCTTTTTGACGTGACCGTTTTACTCTCGTCGTATTCGCTCATACAGTCACAAACGGTAATGCACGGCCGCTTCCCAGCGATTTTTTCAAGCCATAAGTAAAGTTTCCGTTCAAACCGCGTTGCGTTTTGCATTACAAATCCATAGGCATGCGGCGAATAGAAAAGCGGTATATCATCGCCGTTAACAGCCAGCCTTCCCCAGAATCCGGCGAAGGACGAATGCAAGTGAATCACGTCCGGTTGCAGCTTATGGGCGATTTCCCGAACGGCATCAATCGCTTTGAAGTTTTTCAGCGGGTTCATCGACCGGCCGCAGCCCGTCATTTCAACAAAACGGACGCGCCGGTCAAATTGGCCCATAAACCCGCTCGGTGTTTTTTCAATCATGCAAAACGCGACGGTGACCTCGTACCTTTCCGCCTGCCAGTTGGCGCAGTCCCTGACGTAGTTAAAAACACCGCCGCCGAATGCTTCAACGATATGCAATACTTTTTTCATCTTTCAAAACCCTTTCTGTCGTTTTCAGCGCCGCATCAATAACCTGATCCATATCCATATACTGATACGTGCCGAGACGGCCGCCGAAAATGACACGCGTCTCCCGGTCGGCCAGCGTTTTATATTTTGAATAAAGCGCTCCATTGCAATCGTCATTGACGGGATAATACGGCTCCTGCCCAATTTCCCACTGCATCGGATACTCACGCGTGACAACGGTTTTCTCCTGTGCGCCGAATTCAAAATGTTTATGCTCAATGATGCGCGTGAACGGCGTTTCCTTGTCGGTATAATTAACAACAGCGCTTCCCTGAAAATTGTCGGTAGCAAGCGTCTCTGTCTCAAAGCGCAGGCTTCGCCAGGCCAGCACGCCCAGCGCATAGTTAAAATAGGCATCAATCTGGCCTGTATAGATGACCGTATCAGCAAGGTCGTTATAGCGCGCGCGCCCGGCGAGATAATCGCAGTTGACAATAACCTCTACACCTTCGAGCAGCTTGTCGATGAGCGCATTGTACCCGCCGATGGGAACGCCCTGATAGGGATCGCTGAAATAATTGTTGTCGTATGTATACCGCACCGGCAGACGCCGGATGATAAAGGCCGGCAAGTCCCGGCAGTCCCGCCCCCACTGCTTTTCCGTATAGCCTTTAATGAGCTTTTGAAAAATGTCCGTCCCGACGAGGCTGATGGCCTGCTCCTCCAGATTCTCCGGCGTTTTCCCGCCCAAGGCGGCGCGCTGGCGCGCGATGATTACTTTGGCTTGCTCCGGTGTCCTGACGCGCCAAAGGCCATAAAACGTGTTCATATTAAACGGCAGGTTATACATGTCTCCTCTGTAATTTGCCATCGGGCAGTTGATAAAATGATTAAAGCGCACAAACCTGTTAACGTACGCCCAAACCGTGTCGATTTTTGTATGGAAGATGTGCGCGCCATACTGATGCACCGTTATGTCTTCCAGCGTCCGGCAGGCGATATTGCCGCCCGTCTCGTTTCGCTTTTCTATGACAAGGCAGCGCTTGCCGTTGTCCGTCAGTTCCCGCGCGCAGACGGCGCCGAATAGCCCCGCGCCAACAATAAGAAAATCGTATTGCCTCATCTTTTACCCCACGTTCTGATATCTTCCGCAGCCGCCTCAAGACAGGCGTCTCTATTTGGTTTATTCCATACTGTATATGTAAGCTCAGCACGCGCCCCGCCCGAATAAGACAGCCGGTACCGTCAGGATTAGAATTTTAAAGTCGGTCACAAACCCTGCTTCCTCGATGTACTTTAGATCAAGCTGAACCCATTCGTCGAAACTCAGGCGGCTCCTGCCGCTGATCTGCCAGTAGCACGTCAGCCCCGGCGTTACAGACAGGCGCTGCATCTGATAAGGCGTATATTGCGAAACCTCACGTATCAACGGCGGTCTTGGACCTACGAGTGACATGTCGCCGCGCAAAACGTTAAAAAGCTGTGGCAGCTCATCAATGCTCAGCTTGCGAATCAGCCTGCCGACGCGTGTGATGCGCGGGTCATGCGTGATTTTAAAAACGGGACCGTCTTGCTCGTTGAGATGCAGCAGCTCTTTTTGCCGCTCCTCCGCATCGCAGACCATGCTTCTGAATTTATAAATCGTAAAAGGTTTTCCGTGTTTTCCGACGCGCGTTTGCGCGTATAAAACCGGCCCCTTAGATTCCAGCCGGACGGCAATGGCCGTCAGGAGTATGATGGGTGAACCAATGATCAGGATCATCAGAGAAAGTATGACGTCCAGCACACGTTTAACAGCGGCATAACGCTCTTTTCCCGGCGGGCCCTTCAACGGCTGCGATAGCGAGAGAACAGCCTGCCGCGCCACACGTGTGTGAACAAGCACGTTACCGGCTGCATCATCATGGCGCTTTTGATAACCCCAATGCGCTTCGTCAAGCCCGGTCACACAGGTCGCACTACTTTCAGAAAAACTGCCTGCTTTCATCTTCGCCTCCGTAATTACCAATTGATGGGATCATTATAAATTGGTATTAATTGTAAATCAATAAAAATTTTGGGAAATTATGTACAAAAATAATCGTGAAAGTTAAATCAGATTCGGCTGCATCAAAAAAAAGCGTGAAATCCCTTGATTGAAGGGAATTCCACACCCGGTTCATTATGGGCTCCACCCGTCTGGAAAACTGTTCCTCACGCGTCAAAGCACCAATTATGATGGAACAGAATTTTTTTTGTTGATTTATGGAATCATTATGATATAATCAACTCATTAATTGCCATATTTTTGAATTAGAGGTATTTATTGTGCATCACAAAGAACTCGACCTTCGACAGATTTTTTTGATTTTCCGTAAAAATCTATTTTGGATTCTGCTCGCGATGCTGCTCGGGGGAGGCGTGTCGTTTTCCATTTTTCATTTCCTCGTCACGCCAAAATATGTGGCTACAACTTCTCTGTATGTCTTCAGTAACGCAGACAGAACACTTGACGCTATTACCTCTTCCGAACTGACGGCATCTCAAGAGCTCGTCAATACATATATTGTCGTCTTAAAGAGCGATACGGTTTTAGAAAAGGTCATCAGCACACTGAATCTTTCCATGACGCCTGACGATATTCGAGCCATGATGTCGGCCGGGGCCATTGATGCGACAGAGGCCTTTCGCGTCAGCATCACAAGCAGCGACGCCCGTGAGGCGCAGATGATTGCCAATACAATCGCAGCCGTCGCGCCGGCGGAAATTATCCGTGTCGTCAAGGCAGGCGGTGTCGAAGTTATTGACTATGCCAAGCAGCCGGACAAACCGTCGTCACCGCATGTTCTATTCAACACCCTTCTTGGCGTTCTGGCGGGTTTTGTCGTTTCGTTCGGCTTTCGAATCGCCGCCGTCTGGTTTGACACCCGCGTGCACGGGGAGGAAGACCTACAGCAGCTTTTTACCATTCCGGTTCTCGGCACCGTGCCGTCACTCGCGGCTGCGCAATCTTGAAGGAGGCTATCGCCATGCGGTTTTTTAACGGGGGAAAAAAGAATATCAGTTTTAATAAAAGCGACGCCAGAAAGCTGCTTCGGCATGATTCCCCTTTTGGAATCAAAGAGGCATACAGTTCCATACGGACAAATATTCTGTTCACAGGTGCCGGTGAAAAATGCCCCGTTTACGCCGTGACAAGCCCGCTCCCCAACGACGGCAAGACGATCAACTGTATCAATCTCGCTGTTTCGTTTGCCTTGATGGGGAAAAAAACACTGCTGATTGACGCAGACATGCGCAACCCAACTATTCATCATTTCTTTTCTGCCCCGCTGCAAAACGGCGTCAGCGAAATTTTAGCCGGTCTTGAATCAAACATTAATTTTGAACAGACGGACCTCCCGCTTCTGAAGTATTTAAACGCAGGAAAAATTCCGCCAAATCCAGCCGAGCTTTTATCCGGCAGCAGGCTGGACAAACTGATTGAAATTGCCCGCGAGCACTTTGATTACATTTTTATTGACACGCCGCCCGTCTGCGTTGTAACAGACGCAACGGTTCTCGCCAAAAAAGTGACGGGCTATATTTTTATCGTTAAAGATGGAAAAAGCGACATCCGAATTATCAAACAAGCCGTCGCCAGCTTAGAGCAAGTCGGCGCGACCGTCGCCGGCTTCATTTTAAATGACGTCAGCCCGAAAAGCGCGCCGGCATATCAAAGATACAGCACAAAGTATCAATATGCCGGCACCACGAATACGCGCCGATAAAACAGCTAACGCCGCCGATATCCTTTAGCTTCTGCTCATACAAGACAAAAGCCCGGGCCTTCGCGGCCCGGGCTTTTTAGGATTATTGTTCTGTCAGATACTGCTTCAACAGCGCCCTATTTGCCGTCAGGTCCGGCAAAAGAACGTCCATCTTCCGGATAACAGCCGGTTTAAACATCCCGTCGGCGGGAATGCGCAGCGTCTGTGTGCGTTTGACGCCATTTTGAAGAATGGTATACACGTCTCGCAAAATATCCTCTTTCGTCATATCCGTTGTTAATAATGGCAGTACCTTGTTGAGCAGATCAAGCTTCGACGTAAGATTTAGGCGCGACGTCACATTAAAGGCCTGCAGCAGAATCGTTCTCTGACGCTCCGTGCGCTCATAGTCGGCTTTCCCGATGTATCTGATTCTTGAATACATCAGCGCCTGCTGCCCGTTTAGATGGTTCTCCCCCGAAACGAGCGTTGATTTTGTGCTTCTGCTCAAATATGTGGCCTCCGCGCTGTTTAACGTGATCTCAAGGCCGCCCAGTGCGTCAATAATCGATGTAAACTGCTCAAAGTCGACTTCAATATTGCCGTTGACCGTGATGCCGAAGTTCTCTTTTATCGTCTCGTCAAGAAGCGCCATCCCGCCGAACTGATACGTTGCGTTGAGCCTGTTGTCACTGTAGCCTGGAATCTGCACATACATATCGCGCATCAGTGACACCAGCGTCAGCACGCCGCTTTTTCTGTCATAGCTGACAAGAATCATGGAATCCGAGCGCCCGCGCTCCTGATTCGGCCTTTTGTCTTGGCCGATGAGGAGTATGTTAATCATATCCTGGTCAGTGATGGGCTCAATGCCTTCCGGCCAGGCGACGTCGCTCGGATTGAGCAGCATCGCATCGTTCCCGAAACCAGCATTATCGTCTGTATCAAACGTCTCATTTTCTCGCGGGATTGCTGACACACTTCCGGCCTTTTTGATCTTTGATAATTCCATATTGATGAGAATGCAGCCGGCTATCACGATGATTGCCGCCATTAGCCCAGCAACAAGCAGCACCCGTTTCGGGCGGCCCTTTTTCTTTTTGTTTTTCTCCCCCATGCACTTTGCCCCCAACGATATCTTTGGCCATCGATTCACACCGTATTTTATCGTGACCAGATTATATCAGGGGGCATAATAAATGTCAATATTTTACATTTATCTGCTGATTCCTATTCCTTTACCGGGCCTTCGATGACGATATTCAGCAGACTGTAGTCGTTGGAGAGATTGAGGTCATAGGGGGGAACGTCCTTGCCGCCGGAATGGATGACGCGCACCTTCGGGCGCAGGCAGCATGCCTCGAAATTTTCCACGACGATTGCCGTGTCGCCGTTGGAGAGACGAACGAGCGTACCGACGGGATACGGTGCGACCTTGCGGATAAAGACCTCGGCAATTTTCGGGTCAAAAACTGTTTCCATGTTCCCCATAATATATTCCATCGCCTCAGATGGGCAGAGTGCTTTCCGGTATGGCCGCTCCGACGACAAAGCGTCGTAAATGTCGGCTAGTGTGATAATTCTTCCGAATAGAGAGATGCTTTTTCCGCTTTTCGCGGCGGGGTATCCCGTCCCGTTATATTTTTCGTGGTGGTCTCGGATGCCCGTATAACTTGACGTCGGCAGACGAAATTTTTTACGGGCATACTCATAGCCGAGCAGCGAGTGCTTTTTGATCTCCTCAAATTCCGCCGGTGTTAAAACATCCGGCTTGTTGATAATTCTTTTATCAATAAAGACTTTTCCGATATCATGGAGCACGGCGCTCAAGCCCAGCTTCCAGAGCGTTTCACGGTCAAGCTCCATCGCAATGCCCATAACGAGTGATAAAACGGCGACGTTGACGGAATGGGAATACGTATAATTGTCAAAGCACTTTAAATCGATCATGTTGATCATCAGGTGCTTATTTATCAGCAACTCCTCAACAATGCTTTCCACCATCAGCCGGATTTCTTCAACTTTTTCTTTCCGGCCGGCCCCGCTCTTGACATCAACAAAGATTCTTTTGACACCCTTCATCGTCTCAACCCGTAATTCGTCGCTGATGACGCTCATGATATCGATATCTCTCGATATATCATCCTCGATGTAAATACCGGGGTACTTCAGCCTCTGAATACTGTCGATGTACTTGCAGTTTAGAACAACGCCAACCGCCAGAAGCTTTTCGTTGTTCTTCCCGTATAATGGTTTTGCAACCTGCATGCCGTCACGAAGGCAGCTCGCCGGTACAAATCTCATGCGCTATCCCCCTCGTCCAAACCGCATTTGCCGCTGTATTAGTTTTTATCGGCAGAAAAACCTGATGAATTAGTCCAAAATTGTCAGTCTTTAAAAGCCGTAAAATCCTATGCGTCGCAGTAGTGAAGCGCCATTCATAACTTTTTTATTGCATTTTTTTGTGTCCCGTGCTAAACTGAAAAAAATTAATATCGTATCTTCAGGGCAGGGTGTGATTCCCTACCGGTGGTAAAGCCCACGAGCGCCATGGCGCAGATTCGGTGTAACTCCGAAGCCGACAGTATAGTCTGGATGAAAGAAGAATTTTTGTGCATGTTAATGCCGTTTGTTTATTGGCTCTGGAATGAATTATTCCAGAGCTTTTTATTCGAATCGGCAGAAAATGCGCATTATAAACGCCGGGAAGAACATTCCCGGCCTTTTTTTGAGTTGGACGTGAAAACATGACACATGAAACATTTATGGCAATGGCGCTTTCCGAAGCCGAAAAGGGCTGCGGTTGGGTCAGCCCCAATCCGATGGTCGGTGCCGTCATTGTCAAAAACGGTGCGGTAATCGGCAAAGGGTATCACGAGCGGTTCGGCGGCCGGCATGCCGAAATTAACGCCCTCGAAAATTGCACGGAAAACCCTCGCAACGCGACGCTTTATGTGACGCTGGAGCCCTGCTGTCACCATGGAAAAACGCCGCCCTGCACGGACGCTATCATTGAAAGCGGCATATCTGACGTTGTCGTCGGTGTTCTGGACCCGAATGCACTTGTCTCTGGCAAGGGGCTCGAAGCACTCCGATGTCACGGCATCCGCGTCGTTTCCGGTATTCTGGAGCAGGCATGCCGCACCTTAAACGATGTGTTTTTTCATTTTATCACCACCCATACGCCATACGTCGTTTTGAAATACGCCATGACGCTGGACGGCAAATCGTCAACACGCACCGGCAAATCGCGCTGGATTACAGGCGAAGAGGCCCGGGAATACGTCCACCGCATGCGCCATCGCTATATGGGCATCATGACGGGTGTGGGAACCGTTATTGCCGATGATCCGATGCTGTCCTGCCGCCTGCCAGGCCATAAAAATCCAGTGCGCATCATCTGTGATTCATCCCTGTCCATCCCGATTGATTCCAAGATCGTCAGCTCCGCAGTAGCAATTCAAACATATATCGCAACGTCTGCCCCGCCGTCGGAAAAAGCCGATCAGCTCATCAAGAAGGGCATCGGCCTTATCGCGGTTTCCGGCCAAAACGGCCGTCTCAACCTGCGGGAGCTTATGCAAAAGCTGGGGGCACTTGGTCTTGACAGCATTCTCCTTGAGGGCGGGCCTTCTCTCAATGCCGCAGCGCTCGAGTGCGGTATTGTTAATAGGGTTTGCGCCTTCATCGCGCCGACGATTTTTGGCGGCGAGGCAGCAAAGACGCCTGTCGGCGGCAGCGGTGTTGAAAGCCCCGGCGACGCCGACCTGCTTAAAAACGGGCGCGTCACGGCGCTGGGCCGCGATTTTCTTTTTGATTATAGATTGAAATGAGGCAAACGGATGTTTACAGGTATTATTGAGGAAATCGGCACCGTCACAGCTGTTGCCAAGGATGCTCGCGCGTCACGGCTCTCGATCCGGGCGGCGGCCGTATTCAGCGATTTAAGACTTGGTGACAGTGTCTCCGTCAACGGCGTCTGTTTGACGGTTTCCGATTTCGGCGGTAGCATTTTCACGGCCGATGTCATGCACGAGACACTGGACCGCACAAATCTTGGCGCGCTCGTCCCTGGGCGCCGCGTCAATTTAGAACGCGCCATGAGCGCCTCCGGTCGCTTCGGCGGCCACATCGTGTCAGGTCACATCGACGGGACGGGGCGGATCATTGCAACGCGGCGGGACGGCACCGCCGTCTGGGTCACCGTTTCAGCCCCGCCTGTCATTCTTCGATACGTTGTTGAAAAGGGCTCCATAGCCATTGATGGCATCAGTCTGACTGTGGCGCGTGTCACACCACGTGATTTCTCGGTTTCGCTTATTCCGCACACGGGGCAGGCAACAACGCTTCTGGATAGACACATCGGCGAGACGGTGAATCTTGAAAACGATATGATCGGCAAATATGTCGAGCGTTTTGTGACAGCCGGGCAGTCGCCCCAAGCGGCGGTCGGCAGCGTGACGCGTGACTTTCTCATGCGGACGGGTTTTTAAAAAAGAGGTGATTAAGATGTTTAAATTTCATACGATTGAGGAAGCCCTAGAAGACCTGAAACAAGGCAAAATTATCCTCGTGACGGACGACGAAGACCGTGAAAACGAGGGGGACTTCATCTGTGCGGCGCAATACGCCACACCGGAAAACGTCAACTTTATGGCAACAATCGGCAAGGGCCTCATCTGCATGCCGATGGGCGAGGCCCTCGTTTCGCGACTGCGGATTCCGCAAATGGTTTCACACAACACCGACAATCACGAGACGGCGTTTACCGTCTCTATCGACCATATTTCCACAACGACGGGTATTTCCGCGGCAGAACGGTCCATAACGGCGCTTAAGTGCGTTGAGGCGTCCGCCAAACCGGAGGATTTCAGAAGACCGGGCCATATGTTTCCGCTGCTGGCCAAGCCAAACGGTGTGCTGGAGCGACCCGGCCACACCGAGGCGACAGTGGACCTTATGCGTCTGTCGGGGCTTTCGGAATGCGGTCTGTGCTGTGAAATCATGCGCGAAGACGGCACCATGATGCGAACACCAGAGCTCGTTTTGCTGGCAGAAAAATTTGGTCTCAAGTTCATCACCATTAAAGCCCTGCAGGACTATCGAAAAAAGCACGACAAGCTTGTCTCATGCGTTGCCGTCACAAAAATGCCGACGAAATATGGTGATTTCACCGCATACGGTTACGTCAACAAACTCAACGGCGAGCACCATGTGGCGCTCGTCAGAGGTGAGATTGGAGACGGGCTCGATGTCTTATGCCGCGTCCATTCCGAATGCCTAACGGGAGACGCGTTCGGCTCCGTCCGCTGCGACTGTGGCGAGCAGTTTGCCGCCGCTATGCGCCGGATTGACAAGGCCGGGCGCGGTATTTTACTGTATCTGCGGCAGGAGGGGCGCGGCATCGGCCTTGTCGGCAAACTGAAGGCTTACGAGCTGCAGGATACAGGTCTTGATACGGTACAGGCAAACCGCGCCCTCGGGTTTGAAGATGATGCGCGCGAATACTATATCGGCGCGCAGATTCTCCGTGACCTTGGGGCGAAAACGCTCCGCCTCCTGACAAACAACCCGCAAAAGGTCTATGGACTTTCCGATTTCGGGCTGGAAATCGTTGAGCGCCTGCCGATCCAAATAGACGCGACAGCGCACGACGCGTTTTACCTCAAAACAAAAAAAGAAAAAATGGGACATATTTTAAACTGAAAAGGAGCACCATCATGAAAATCTATCAGGGCAATCTCGTATCCGAGCATATAAGGGTCGGTATTATCGCAGCGCGTTTTAATGAATTTATTGTTTCAAAGCTTCTTTCCGGCGCGCTTGACGGGTTACATCGGCACAATGTGGACGATGGCGACATCGATGTGGCGTGGGTGCCGGGCGCATTTGAAATACCGCTTATCGCCTCAAAAATGGCGCAGAGCGGGAAGTATGACGCCGTTATCTGCCTCGGGGCCGTTATACGCGGGGCAACAACCCATTACGACCTCATTTGCAGCGAGATCACAAAGGGCATCGCACAGACGGCGCTTCAAACCGGCGTCCCCGTTCTCTTCGGCGTCGTAACGGCTGAGACGATCGAGCAGGCCATCGAGCGCGCCGGGACGAAGGCCGGCAACAAAGGCTATGACGCGGCGCTCGGCGCCGTTGAAATGGTCAATCTGCTGCGATGCATGGCGCAATAACGCACGCGCCGTACGAAAAGCCCCCGACAGTGTCGGGGGCTTTTCGAAAAGAGAGGGCTTTTACGGGATAAACAAAATCGGATGTTACCTGCCGGGGGAGGATGGTACGTGTGTCAATTAGAAGCAGGCGTCAAGCGGTACCGAATGGCAGGCGATTTCCGTTTTGATAGCTTTATCATATGCCTTAAATCCATCATTTTTGTGAATAGACTTTGAATAATTTGTTAATTTGTCACCGCGCGCCGGACGGCCGCTCATTTGTATCCAATGTCAGCGTAAACGTGAATTTCGTCACACCATCGGTGCTCGTGACGAAAATATCTTCTTTGTGATTGTCAAGTATTGTTTTAACAATATAAAGGCCGAGCCCGGTGCTGTCGCGGTTTTCGCTCCGCGACCGGTCTGTTTTGTGGAATCTGTCGAAGATGAGCCGCATCTCCTCCGGCGGTATCGTCTCCCCTGTGTTTTCAATGGACACGAAGGCTCGCTGTCCCTGCTTCCAAAGACTGACGCGAAGGGTCGAGCCCTGCGCGGCGAATTTGACGGCATTGTCGATCAGGTTGTAGACAACCTGCGTCATCGCATCCTGATCGCCGCGGGCCGTCATCGGCTCCTCCGGCAGCGCGGCATCAACGTCCAGCCATTTGGCGTCAATCTTGCTGCCAAGGCTTAAAAGGGATAACCGGATGATTTCCGAGATATCAAACCTGCCGCTTCGCAGAATCTCGGCGCTTGTCGACTGGATGCGGGACATATCGAGCATGTTGCGCACGAGTCTTGACAGGCGCTTTGTCTCGGCGGAAATGACCTCCAGATACTCGCGTGAGTTTTCCTGCGGGATCGTGCCGTCAAGAATACCATCTGAAAAACCGGAGATAACCGTCATCGGTGTCTTGAGCTCATGGGAGACGTTGGCGACGAATTCACGGCGCAGGCTTTCCGACCGCTCAAGCGAATCAGCCATCTTATTGAAGGCGTCCGTCAGCTGTCCGAGCTCATCATCCCGGCAAGTCTCGGCCACGCGCGCCGTGAAATCGCCCCGGGCAAAGCGCCGGGCTGCCAGGGCCATCTCATTGAGCGGCTCGGCCTGCTTCTTCGACGTAATGAGCGTGATGAAAAAAGTAAGCACCAGCACAAAAAGAGAGATCATCAGAAAAACACCGGAGAACTGCCGCCAGACATGGATCATCTCGGTCGACTCGCTTGAGAGCAGCACATAACCAACGATGATATTACCGCTCGTGAGCGGCACGCCAACGACGTATCGGCTGTCATCATAGACACCGCCGAGGTCCGACGTTCCGCTGTAACCGGCATCGGATGTGATCTGCGAAAGAATGCTGTGCGGCACGTTTCTGCCGATGTGCGGGCAGGTGCCATCCTTGTCCGAACAGGAGATGACGGTACCGGTTCTGTCGGCAACGAGGATATCAAAGCCAGTCGTCTTCGACATGACGGACAGCGCCATACGCATTTCAAAGCCGCCGAGCTCATACCCATTGCTGAGCGCTGAAATGTAACGGACAACTTCCCCGGCCGTTTTTGACATCGTCTCTTTCGTTTCCGCGACGACGAGCCTATAACTCCAGGCCGAAAAAATGGCGCCGAGGAAGAGAAAGCTCAGCAAAACGATGCTGGCCGTCATCATAAAATTCCGAAAATATAGGCTTTTCATGCGCCGCTCAACTCAAATTTATAACCGACGCCCCAAACAGTCTTGAGTGACCATTTCTCGCTGACATTCTCAAGCTTTTCGCGCAGCCGCTTAATATGGACATCAACCGTCCGCGAGTCGCCGAAATAGTCAAAGCCCCACACTTCGTCGAGAAGCTGGTTGCGCGTATAAACTCTGTTCGGTGTCATGGCCAGATGGTATAAAAGCTCCATTTCTTTTGGCGGGGCGTCTACTTTCTTCCCGTTGACTATGAGCTCAAAGGAATCCATATCAATAATCAGCTTGTCAAAAACAAGCTTTTTGGCGGCGGTCTCTTCTTTTGTCTCGGTCCGGCGCATGACGGCGTGAACGCGCGCTAAAAGCTCTTTGACCTCAAATGGTTTGACCACGTAGTCGTCGGCACCCATTTCAAGGCCCGTAATTTTGTCAAATGTCTCGCCCTTGGCCGTCAGCATGATAATCGGCGTTTTTGATGTGCTTCTGATTTCACGGCAGACGCCCCAGCCGTCCAAAACGGGCAGCATAATGTCCAGCAGAACAATATCGGGGTTGATCCGTTCAAATTCACTGACGCCTTTACCGCCGTTATCAGCAATGACGACGTCAAATCCGTCCTTTTCAAGATACAGTCGCAGCAGTTCGGCGATATGAATATCGTCCTCAATGACCAGCGCTTTCTTTGGCAATGAGCTCACCCCTCTAACCCTACAATTCGCGGCATTATTGCCGAGATTATCATAATACGCACCCGAAGATAATGGTGAACAATTTGTTAACCGCGTCGGAACAATTTGTTAACCGACACGTCAAACACTTTACCGAACTTCCCTGTACATGGTGCCGGCATCAGATTTCTGGGCGTATTCATTAACGGCGAGCACCTCAACGCTGAGCGTCCTCTGCCCGAAGCGGATGTCAATGATATCACCGATTTTAACGTCGTACGACGCTTTGGCAGGCCGCCCGTTGACCGTGACGTGCGCGCTGTCGCAAGCGTCATTGGCTACCGATCGCCGCTTAATCAGCCGCGAAACCTTCAAATATTTATCAAGTCTCATAGAATTCTCCGTTAAAACGTAAAATGACGGCACGAAACACCCGTGCCGTCATTATATCACAGTATTTGATCAAGCGCATGAATCTGATCGGATAACCCGCGCAGGTTATTTCGCAACGGCATCCTTCAGGGCTTTGCCGGCCTTAAACTGCGGCGTTCTCGAAGCAGGAATCTTAATGGCTTCCTTTGTCTTCGGATTGCGACCGGTGCGTGCGGCACGATCCTTGACATCAAAAATGCCAAAACCAACGAGCTGAACCTTTTCCCCGGCCGTCAAAGACTCGGTGATGGCGTCAATGGCGGCGGCAAGCGCCTTCTCACTGTCTTTTTTCGAAAGACCGGAATTTACGGCAATTTTGCTGATGAGATCTGCTTTATTCATTAGTACCGTCCTCCTAATTAAAATGCATTTTTTTATTTTAAAGAAAAATACGCTCGCTTTATTCGTACTTTTTCTCTAATGCCTCTTTAACGTGCGTATAGAGCTTGTCCATTTCCTCGGGTGACAGAGCGCCCAGTTCTTTACCTCTGTCGCGGGCGGCCTCCTCGAGATGTCTGAACCGGCGTGAAAACTTATCGCACGCGCCTTGCAGGGCGACATCCGGGTCGATCTGCAGAAACCGCGCGACATTAACGGCGGAAAAGAGCACGTCACCAAGTTCTCCGGCTGCGTCACCGTTGTGGCCGACGGCGTCCATCAACTCGCGAAGCTCTTCAGAAAGCTTGTCCAGCGGCCCCGTGATATCCGGCCAGTCAAAACCGACCTTTGACGCCTTTTTTTGCATTTTTTCGGCACGCCACAAGCCCGGCAGGCTTTTGGCGACGGCGTCGAGCGCATCGGCGGTCGTCTCGTGATTTTTCTCCGCCCGTTTAATGACATCCCAGTTGTCGATCACCTCGCCGCTGCCAGAGACAATTAAATCCCCGAAAACATGCGGATGGCGGTTAAGCAGCTTCCGGACGGACATGTCGGCCACGTCGTTTAAGTCAAAGCGCCCGGCATCGGCTTCAATATCCGAATGAAAGATCACCTGCATGAGCACATCGCCCAGTTCCTCGCAGAGGTGCACGGGGTCATTCTCATCAATCGCTTCGACAGCCTCAAAGGCCTCCTCCAGCAAATTGCGCCGGATACTCTCGTGTGTCTGTTCCGCATCCCATGGGCATCCGCCGGGCGCGCGCAGGATTGAAACGATTTTTTTCAGGTCATAGACGTCATAGCGGTCTTTGTTTTCAAAATTTACCATACTTTCCCCCGTTCCGCAAGCTTTTTGTGAAACTTTTTTTAAAAAATCGTTGAATTTACTTGATTTTAAGAAAGCTTGCGATGATTTCACCCTTGGGGACGAACTTCATGTCCTCCCGCGTGACCGTTTTTGTCGCAATAACGAGAGCACCGTAGACGACGACGGCGGCAACAATAGCGCCTGTCAGATAGACGGCAAGCGCCAAATGACCGGTACCGAGGGCTTTGGCGCCCACTTTCGCAAGCAGTTCATAGACAGACCACGCCGTTACCCCCATGGCGGCTGTGCAGAGCGCCGGTTTGATGAACGCCGGCGCGAAGTTCGGTTTGTGACGAACCGTTACGGCGATAAACACAAAGTTTAGAACAGTGATGATAAAGTAGCAGGTCAGCGTGCCGATTGGAGACCCGATAATACCGATCGACGGGTTGCCGACAAGCACCCAGTCGAGAACAATTTGAATGATACCACCGACTGGAAACGTAAACAGCGGGATTTTTTCACGACCGCTGGCCTGCAAAAGCGCCGTTGTCATCAGCTGCATGCAGACAAAATACGCGGCGATGCCGAAGATCGACAGCAGCGTCGGCCCGACGGGATTACTATGCGGATAAAGAACATTGAAGATTGGGTACGCCAGGATGCACAGGCCGACTCCCGCCGGCATAGCGAAGAGATTCGTCAGCTTCATTGAGGAGGCCATGACCTCCTTGGCGTGCTGATAACGGTGTGTCGCCAGCGCAGCCGATACAGCCGGAATGATGCTGATGGTGATGGGAACAATTAAAAAGGACGGCAGCACGAGAAGCGACAAGCCTTTGGAATAAACGCCATAAAGCGCGACCGCGTTTTCGGGCGCAAACCCCGCGCCTGTCTGTAACCGCAGCAGGACAAACTTCGTGTCGAGCAGCGTTAGGATATTCATGAATGACGCACCGAGCGTTATAGGGATGCTGACCCTGAAAATACTCAAGAGAACGTGACGGCGACTGTCTGTTGTGCCAGCATCATCGTGTTTTCTGTTCCTGTAAAACGTCCTGTCAATTTTCCGCTTAAAATAAACCATGACGGGCAGCGCCAAGCCGAGGCCGATTGTGACGCCCGAAATGGCCCCGGCCGTCACAACGGGCGAGGGATATCCCGCTCTCAGGAGAAACCAGACGATGGATAGACCGAATATAAGCTTGCAGGATACCTCGAGGAGCTGTTTGGCGGCCGTGGGATACATGTTTTCATGCCCCTGCCCGTACCCCTCGTAGACCGAGACGACACAGACAAAAAAGACGGCCGGGGATAAAATCCGGATGGCGGCCGTTGCCTGGCCGTCGTTCATAAAAAGAGCGAGTTTGTCGGCATAAATAAACATGACGACAGAAAAGAAGGCGCCAACGACAGCAAACGCGGGCAGCGCCATGGAAAAATAGCGCCTGACGAGACCGCGCTGCCCAACGGCGACAGCGGCGGAAATCTGGCGGGACAGGGCGACGGGAATACCGGCCGTCGAGATGGTAAACAGCAGCGTGAAAATTGTATATGTGACCTGAAAATGACCGGTACCCTCATCCCCGATCATATTATACAAGGGAATTTTATAAATGCCGCTGATGATCTTGACGACGATTGCCGTCGCCGCCAGGATCGCCGCGCTCTTCATATACGATTGCTTGTTTTCAGACAATATATTACATCCTTCCCGTGACCCATACGGGATTATTGACAGCCGTGTATACACTATATTCAATAGCGGCTCATTTTACACCCGAGCGGGACAAAATACAAGGTTCGGGCAATTGCTGTGAATATTTTAACAGATGTGTTGACATAACGCACGGTGGAAAAACCTGTGGAATGTGTGTAAAACTCACGGGATTACAACGAATATTTCCTGTGGGAAATACGTTTCATGCCGTTATGCGATATTCAGAGGACTGAATATATCGCTCATAGCCCTTTTTTCAGCAGCCGGATGTCTCGGCCGCAGAAATTCAAGACGTGATAGTCCCCCTCGATCCGCGAGGCAATTTGCTGGGAATACTTGCTTCGCAGCTCACCGGCGGGGAGGTTTGAACTGATAATCGTTTTTTTCCCGCGGTTGAGGCGTGTGTTGACGAGCTCATACAGGGCGCTAACAGTAAACGACGTCGTCATCTCCGTGCCGAGATCATCTACAATGAGCAGATCGCACCCGAGATAGCGGCGGATTTCCTCGCGTGATGACGACAAATCCGCGCTTTTTGAAAACTTCTCTTCCTCAAACATTGAAAAAACGGCTGACGCTGTCTCATAGACAACTGAATAGCCCTTTTCGGAGACAACACGGGCAATACAAGCCGAGAGAAACGTCTTGCCAAGCCCTGTGCCGCCGGACAAATAGAGGTTTGCCGACTTGGCATCGAATCGCGCGGCGTAATCGGCGCACGTCTCAAAAACGAGTGCCATCTGTTCCCGCGGCGATATGCCCGACAGCGCGTCGGGCGCATTGTCGTACCAAGACAGGTCAAAGCGCTCAAACGTCTCCTCGCCGAGCTTATAGAGACTGCTTAAAGACGCCGCCTGCTCCTCTTTGTAAAGCGCCGCCAGGCAGGAACATATCTCCGTCCCAACATACCCGGTGTCACGGCATGTCACGCACCGGTACGCATCATCCAGATAATTGGCCGGGAAACCGGCATTGCGCAGGGCCCGAGCGCGCTCATCCTGCAGCGATAAATTGGCGTCCCGGATATCGGCGATGGCATCACTTGGGTCTTTGCTGTTTTTCAGCGCTACGCCGATAACGTCGATGACCGAGGCCTTGAGTGCATTGTCGAGCGCGCGGATACGGGGCACCGCCGCATAGACCTCTTCATGCCGTTTTGCCAGAACAGCCTCATGCTGGCGCGCCGCTTCTTCAAGACGCGCCTTTGCGCGGGCAAGCAGCCTGCCGTCTAACGCCATGTCCTCAAGCCTCCCTCTGCTTCTGCAGGAATTTTTTCATGCGTTCAAAGTCCGTCCGGTCGGCCTCTGCCGTTTTGGGCGTTTTCTGCTGTGTGTTTTTGGCCGCAGACGGCGCTTTTTTATCCTTTGCCTCAATGTCGTCAACGGCATGCAGATTTTTACTGTGCCAGCTCATGATGATGGAATCCATATAGCTCCAGGCCAAGCGGCCCGTCTTGAGCAGCGTTTTATCGTAAGCCAGCTCAACAGCCTCCGGTGAAAAGCCAAGTGCCAACCAGCTTTCAACGTATTTTCGTTCACCCGATGAGAGTTCCCTGTCCTTAATCTGAAGCACCTTTTTCATTTCGCGGATGCTTTTTTGCTCGGTCTCCAGCCGCTTGAGATATGCCTCGGCACGCTCCAGTGATAAAACGCCCTCTTTTTCCCATGTATATGCGACCTTTTCGATATACCGCATCGTGGGCACACGCCCTTGCCCGTAGCGTTTCCTGTTCTCGTCAATGCAGTGGGTAACAAGGTGTAAAATCACTTCCGGCGGCAAGCCAAGGCTGTCGTATATGCCGAAAAGCCGCAACAGATCGTCGGACGTGAGAATTTTGCCAAGGCTCTTTTGAATCTCTTGAACGAGCGCGTGAAAAACAGACCCGTTTTGCAGCTCGTTTTTGATGTCCTCCGCCGTATATTCCGGCGTCTCGTCCTTCTGTGGGGCCGGTGCGGCTTCGTCAAAGTGAATGAGACCAAGACGGCTGAGGACGGCCATTGCTCCGGCGGCCGCGCTCTCGCTGCGGCCGAGAATTTCTGACGCTTGCCGTGCCGTCACCGTTCCGCCGTTTCTCAGCAGATATAAGTATAAAAGCGCCGCGTCACCGTCGGCGGCGCGGATGAGTTTATCGGCCGCCTGCCCGCTCAGTGTGATTGCTTCGGAGCCTGACAAAACGAGTTTAACATCCAAAACGGCGCTTCTCCTTTCACATTCGACAACATTCCAACGATGACCCAAAAGCCCCGCTGTCCGGCGGCGCGGCCATCACCCCTGCTGCGCTCTGATTATATCAGCAAATGTTGCGCCGGGCAATGCCGCCCAGCGATTAAATCATGATAATTATGTCAAAATTAATTCTATACGGCGGCAGATGCAATTGACCGGCTGGCCGCCGAAACATGCCGCTTCTGGGCGGCTGATGCCTGAGGAGGCCTTATGGAGTTGTTTTTACTGTGTATACAGGTCTTTTTTTGCCGGATCGTTGATGTCTCGCTTGGGACGGTACGTACCATTTTGACGGTTAAGGGCAAAATCGCGTCAGCGTCTGCCATTGGTTTTGTCGAGATCTTTGTCTGGTTCGTCATTGTTCAGGCGGCTATCAGCAAAGGCGGCAGCAGCCTTTTTGTCGCGCTGTCGTATGCCGGCGGTTTTGCCGCCGGGACATGGGCTGGCGGCAGACTGGCAAACACCTTTCTGAGAGGCTTTCTCGATATCCAAATCGTCACCAGCACGAAAAACGACCGTCTTGTCGAGGCCATTCAAAGTGCCGGTTTCGGCGTCTCCGTTCTGAACGTCAACAGTTCGGCGTTCGGTGAGGAGAAGTATCTGCTCGTTATCGAAATTCGGGGCAGCGACCTTAAAAAGTTGCAGCGTATTGTCTATCACGTCGACCCGACAGCCTTCGTCATGGCACGGGAGACAACATTTATTCATAATGGGTTTTTTAAATAGCGCCAGGTCAAGCCTGCGCTGTGTCTCAGGCTTATTATTGACATTACTAGCAGATATGTTATCTTTATAAAAAGAATGTCGGCTCGGCCGGCCGTCTTGTCGTCCGTTTTTTTTGGCTTTCAGACAAGCCATTGACGATACTGGGCCATGGTGTAACAGAACACTTTCCCTCAGTGAAAGGCAGATGAAACATGCTTGAAATACTTGCCCCCGCCGGTTCTTCCGAGGGGGTCATCGCCGCCGTACAAAACGGTGCCGACGCGGTCTATGTCGGCTTCGGCAATTTTAACGCTCGCAGAAATGCGAAAAATTTTACTGCAGAAGATTTTCGTAAAGCAGCCGAATATTGCCGCATCCGCGGCGTGAAAATATACGTCACGTTCAATACGCTCGCCTCTGACAGAGAGTTTCCAACGCTTGCCGAGCAGGCTAAATTTGCCTGCCGCCACGGCGCAGATGCGTTTATCATACAGGATCTTGGCGTTCTGCGCGCCCTGCGCCAGGCGACTCCGGAAATGCCGCTGCACGCGAGCACACAGATGAGTATTCATAATCTCGAAGGGGTCAAGCTCGCGGCGGCGATGGGACTATCCCGCGTTGTCCTCTCCCGGGAGCTGTCCCGGGCTGAAATCGCCTATATCTGCCGGAATGCCCCGATTGAAACAGAAGTCTTCGCGCACGGCGCTTTATGCATGTGCTACTCCGGCCAGTGCTATATGAGCGCCATGATCGGTCGGCGTAGCGGCAACAGAGGTCTTTGCGCGCAGCCGTGCCGCCTGAATTATAGCACCGGCGGCCACACTGCCGAATATGTTCTGAGTCTTAAAGACAACTGCCTGATTGAGCACCTCGAGGAGCTTGAACAAATCGGCGTGACAAGCCTGAAGATCGAAGGCCGCATGCGTCGGCCGGAATATGCGGCGATCGTTACCGGCATTTACTCGCAGGCCGTTAAAGAAAGAAAACCGCCCTCGGCTGATGATATGCGTGCTCTGGAGCAGGCTTTTTCGAGACAGGGCTTTACGGATGGCTATTATGTCGGGAAAAAAGGTGTCGACATGTTCGGCATCCGTGAAGAGGAGAAAAAAGGCGATCAGGTCATTTTCGCCACGGCGCGGAAAAATTATCTGCACGGCGAGTTCCAGCGCATTCCCGTCCGATTTGCGGGCGTTGTCCGGCTTGGCGAGCCTTCAAAATTTGCCGCTGTCGACGACAAGGGAAATCAGGCCATGACGCAAGGGCTTGCGCCGGAACCGGCGTTCCACAAGGAGCTGACGGCGACGGCCTTGCAGACACAACTGCACAAAACGGGCGGCACGCCATTTTACTGCGTTGGCGTCAAAAGTTCGGTTGACGGCGGCCTCTCACTGCCAACTGCGGCCATCAATGAAATGCGGCGTGACTTGCTTGCCGAACTCATGGAAAAGCGCAAATACTTTGAGCCCCGCCCGGAAGGGGAATTTATTCCGGGCCTACGCCTGCTCAACCGAGAGGACAAGCCCGTTTTTACAATCTCCGTCATGAAATCCGCGCAGCTGTCCAAGGAGCTGGCCGTTTTGCAGCCGCGTGTTTTATATTTACCGCTTGAAGAACTCCGCGACGATGATGACGCCCTCATTCCGTTTTTGGACGATCCGGATATCACTGTTGCCGTCCGACTGCCGCGCGTTATCTTTGACAGCGAGAAAAAAGACGTTACAGGTCTTCTAGAAAAAGCAAGCCGTATGGGCATCACCGAAGCGCTCATCGGCAATATCGGCCATATCCAGTTCGTCAAGAGCCTAGGCTTTGAAGCGCGCGGTGATTTCGGCCTGAATATTTACAATTCTCAGACGCTTAAATCGATGAAAGACATCGGCCTGTTGTCGGCAACGCTTTCCTTTGAGCTCCGCCTTGAACAAATCCGCGATCTCTCAAAACCGCTTGACACGGAGCTGATTGTTTACGGCCGCCTGCCGCTTATGCTGACGGAAAATTGCATCGTCAAAAACAGCGCCAGTCTCTGCACCTGTGACAACCCGTCCGGCCTTAAGGACCGCCAGGGCGCGTTTTTCCCCATCGTCCCCGAATATAAGTGCCGCAATGTTGTTTTAAATTCCAAGAAGCTCTTTTTGGCTGATAAACTTGACGAGACAGCCAAGCTCGGTCTTTGGGCGGAGCGGCTCATGTTCACAACGGAAAACGCCGTTGAGTGCGTGGCTGTTTTCCGCCGTTACCTGGGGCAGGGCGACTATGAACCCGGTGCGTACACGCGCGGGCTGTATTTCAGGGGAGTGGAATAATGGGCCTTATCCTAGCCTCCGCCTCGCCGCGTCGGCGTGAGCTGCTTTGTATGCTCGGCCTGAAAGACTTTAAAGTCATCCCGGCCGATACGCAGGAGGATACCGGCCCGCTATCGCCGGAGGAAGCCGTTTGCCAGATAGCCCTCGCCAAGGCGGAGTATGTTGCATCCTGCGCAGGCAGTGACGACATTGTCCTGGCAGCCGACACACTTGTCTATCTGGACGGTGTCCCGCTCGGCAAGCCGCGTGATGCATCTGAGGCCGCGGATATGCTCAATCGCCTCTCCGGCAACCGCCACACGGTTTACACCGGCGTTGCGCTCCTTCAAAACGGTCGTCGTGCGACATTTGCGGAGAAGACCGATGTTTTCTTCAGGGCACTGTCCAGCCGTGAAATCGCGTCCTATGTCGCGACAGGTGAGCCGCTGGACAAGGCGGGCGCTTACGGCGCTCAAGGCCGGGGCGCCGTCTTTATTGAGCGCATTGAAGGCGATTTTTTCACCGTCATGGGGCTGCCGCTCTGCCGCCTTGTGACGGCCTTGCAGGCATTCGGCATTGACCTTGCGGCTTTACCGGCCGACGGTACGAAAGCAGGTAATTAAATGAAACGGTTTTTGAGAATCAGAGTTTTAGGCGTTTTAATCGTCGCGGTCATCATCGCGACGTTGACGCTTATATCCGTCAATACAAACGGCAGTCCCGGTTTTCTCACAAACTCACTGATGTCGCTGTCAAAACCGCTGAAAAGCATCGCCTCGTCCGTTGCCAGGGAATATGAGAACCTATATGGTTATATAAACCAGTATCAGAAGGTCGTTGCAGAAAATGAGAGCCTCAAAGCAGAGCTGGCAAAGCTCCAGCAGGATTACAGAGAGTATACGGACGTGTCCAATGAGAATGAGCAGCTGCGCGCCCTTCTAGAGCTCAGCGCGCGTCATCCCGATTATAAACAATACGACATGGCCTCTGTTATCTCGTGGAGTGTTTCAAACTGGTCGTCCTCTTTCACGATCAGCAAAGGCTCGTCGAACTCCCGCATCAAGGTCGGCGATTGTGTGATCACGGAAACGGGTGACCTTGTCGGCGTTGTCAGCGCCGTCAGCTCGAACTCCTCCACTGTTATCACCGTTCTGGACACGACGTTTTCCGTCGGCGCGTATATTGAGCGCAATGACGAGCACGCCATAGCCACAGGCGATTTTACACTGATGGGTCAGGACATGCTAAAACTCGACTATCTGCCGGACTCGACGGATATCGTCACCGGCGATACCATCATCACGTCCGGTAAGGGGGGGATATTGCCCGCCGGGCTCGTTATCGGGACGGTACAGGATGTAAGCACTTATGATACGGGCATCCGCCGTTACGCCACAATCAAGCCGGCTGCCGACTTAACCAGCCTCACCAACGTCTATCTGATCACGAGTTTTGAAATAACAGGAAACGGGGAATAACATGTCCAAGATCCAGATTCCGGCTGTCCTGCTGGCACATATCCTTGTCATCGTGCTCGTTTACATTTTACAATCAATGATTTTTGCATACCTGCCGATTGCCGGTGTTTTCCCTGTCATTCTGCCGCTTGTCGTTGTGGGCATCGCCATGTTTGAAGGCAGCGCGCGCGGCGCCGGCTACGGGTTACTTGCTGGTATGCTTTGCGATATTTCATTCAATCAGCCGGTCGCGCTCATGACGATCACGTTGACCATTATCGGCATCGGCGTCGGCATTCTATCCGAAACGGTTCTGGCGCGCGGCTTCCCGACATTTTTGATATCCTGCTTGGGCGCCCTGCTCCTGACGGCGTTTGTCAGCATGTTCTCTCTGCTTTTCTTCTCGCGCGTTGAATTTTCGTCGCTGCTGCGCGTCGGTTTTTTACAGTCGCTCTATTCCATTTTTTTTGCTTTTCCGATTTATCCGATTATCCGGTCTCTCAGCCGGCGTGTTCCGTCCGCCTGACGCTTCAGGCTTCAGGCTATTAGAAAGGGCTTCCCATGCAGAAATACTACAAATCTTCGAGAATTGCCGTCGTTGCCGTTTTGATCCTTCTCGTTCTCGGCATCTATTTGGCAACACTGTATAAGCTCCAGCTCTTTGACAAGGGCGGGGCTGAAAACGCATATCTGGCGCGCAACACAACGAAACAGACAACGATCCTGACGGCTGCCCGCGGCGATATTCTCGACAGGAACGGCATCGTTCTTGTCTCTTCCCGCGTTTCCTATAACGTCTCGCTCTCCCGCGACGCGCTGCTTGACAGCGGCGATCCGAACAAAACGATTCTCGACCTCATTCACGCAGCCATATCAAACGGCATCACGTATACCGACACGTTCCCCGTAACGGCCGGGGCACCGTTTACATACGATTCCGACATGACGAAAACGCAGAAAGATCGTCTGACGGCCTTTCTCAGTTATATCAAAGCCGACCCGAACATCTCCGCCTCCGATTTAATCGTCAAGCTGAAAGAGCGCTACGGCATCGATTATACGACGAACATTAACGATGCGCGCTTGGTTATCGGCGTGCGGTACGAGCTCGAAATGCGCCTCGTTAAAAGCATGAACCCGTATGTCTTTGCCTATGACGTCAGTGTCGACTTCCTGTCCATGATTAAAGAACAGAAATACCCCGGCGTCAATATTGAAACGTCATCAAAGCGCGTCTATAACACAACGTATGCCGCGCATTTGCTCGGTTATATCGGCCTGATGGATAAGGAAGAATACGACAGCAAGTACAACACCCTCGGTTATTCCTACAGTGCCATGGTCGGAAAATCGGGTGCCGAATTTGCTTTTGAACAATATCTGCATGGGACGGACGGCAAGCAGGTCACCACAACCAGCAATAACGGCACTGTTTTAAATGTACAAACGACGAAAGAGCCCGTTCCCGGCAACAATGTCTTTTTATCGATTGACATCGGTCTGCAGGCTGTCTGTGAGGATGCGCTGGCTGCCAAAATCGACCTGATCAATGCCGACCGAACTGAGGAAGACCGTGTCACAGGCGGCGCCGTCGTCGTGACGGACGTCAAAACGGGCGAGGTGCTGGCCTGCGCATCGTATCCGTCGTACGACTTGTCAAAGCTCTCGGATAACATCTCAGACCTGTTGAACAATAAAACACAGCCGCTCTACAACAGGGCAACGATGGGGACGTATAACCCCGGCTCCACGTTTAAAATGGTGACGGCCCTAGCCGGCTTTAAGTCAGGTGCCATCACGCCGAACACCACTATTGACGATACGGGCGTTTACATGAAGTACGCAGACACCGGCTTTAAGCCAGTCTGCTGGATTTACACGCAGGAAGGGCACGGGCACGGGCCGGAAACGATCGTAACAGCCCTGCGCGACTCCTGTAACTATTTCTTCTACTGGCTCGGTGACACCATCGGTATCGACGCGATTTCGAGCACCGCCTCCGACTTTGGTCTGGGCGCGAAAACAGGCATCGAGCTGCCGGAGGCTGCCGGGACATTGGCAACGCCGGATACAAAAAAAGAGATTGTCGGGGACGATTGGTACGCAGCCGACAACATTATTACGGCTATCGGTCAGGATATCAACTATTTTACGCCGGTGCAGCTGAGCAACTATGTCGCGACGATCGCCAACGGCGGCAAGCATTATAATCTGACGATCCTGCGCAGTATCCGCAGCGCCGATTTCTCCCAGGTCGTATATCAGCCGCAGCAAAAACTGATCAACACGGTCAGCGGTAGCGAGTATATCGGCTATCTGCAGCAGGGGATGAAGCTTGTTGCCTCAAGTGGTACGGCCAAGTCTGTCTTTCAAAACTATGCGATCCCGGTTGCTGCCAAAACAGGCACCGTTCAATCAAGCGCGACGAAAAAGAACGCCAAGCTGAATAACGGCATCTTTGTCTGTTACGCCCCGGCTGACGACCCACAGATCGCCATTGCCCTCGTTGTCGAAAAAGGGACGTCCGGCTCCACGATCATGGAAATCGCCAAAGACATTATGACACAGTATTTTAAGTCACAGCCCGGCATCACCACCGCCAAGGACAACACGGTTCTGCCGTGACGACAGCTGTCCGGAATTCATAATTTTGTACAGAATGTGGACTTGTCAACGACGCCGTCGTTGTATATAATGATATAACTACTTTAACGGCTTGGATTGGAGAGACCTATGGGCAAAGTGATCGTCGTCGCCTCCGGTAAGGGCGGCACGGGCAAAACGACTTCTGTCGGTGCCATCTCCTCCTGCCTTGCTGCACTTGGGTATAAAACGCTGTGCATGGACTGTGACGCCGGCTTGCGCAACCTCGATATCACCATCGGTATGTCTGATTATGCCGTGACTGATTTTGCCGATGTCCTCGACGGCGATACGACGCTCACGGAAGCTTGCAGCGAGCACCCGAACATTGAAAACCTGTTTTTTCTGTCGGCCCCGGCGTTTCGCGGCCCGGAGGACATAGATCCCGTTGCAATGTCCGCTCTGATGGGGCAGATTAAGGAGACGTTTGACTACTGCCTAATCGATTCTCCGGCAGGCGTCGGCCCCGGTTTCCGCCTTGCCGCACAGGCTGCCGACATGGCGCTGATTGTGGCTGTCTTCGATATGTCGAGCATGCGTGACGGGCAACGCGTTGCCGAAGAACTGCGCGCGATGGGGATCAGTGAAATCCGCCTCGTTGTCAACCGCGTCAACCAGCGTAAGTTTCGCCAGCTTGACACGACGGTGGATGACGTCATCGATACGGTCGGCGCGCGTCTGATTGGCCTTGTGGAAGAGGATGAGGCCGTTTTCATGGCCTCCAACTCCGAGATGCCGCTTATTCTCTATACGCACAAAAAAGCAGCGCTCCAATATCTGAAAATTGCCCGGCGACTTGCCGGTGAGCGCATCCCGCTCAGCAAAAAATGGTCCTGACATAATTCGGTTAACAAATCCGGAAAGAGGGCGGCTTTATTGAATATCGCTTTGATGGCTCACGACAGAAAAAAGGAACTGATGGTGCAATTTTGTATCGCCTATTGCGGCATTCTCGCCGGTCATTCCATCTGTGCGACGAATACGACTGGTCGGCTTGTCACAGAAGCAACCGGTCTGCCGATGACGCTCTATCTCTCCGGCAATCAAGGCGGCGACCAGCAGATCGGCGCGCGCATCGCCTATAACGAGCTGGACCTCGTCTTATTTTTCTGTGACCCGACACAGCCGGATATGTCGAGCAACGTCAACGACATCGCGCGGCTGTGTGACCAATATAACGTGCCCTTTGCCTCAAACGTCGCGACGGCGGAGGTCCTGATACAAGGCCTCAAGCGCGGTGACCTTGACTGGCGCGACATTGTTAACCCGAAGCATTAATCGTTTTCCGATCGTGCTGCAGGGCGGGGGCTTGCCCCCGCCCGCATGTTTGTTTTTGAGTCGATATCAAGGAGAATTATCATGGATAAAGTTACGCCCCGCACCCTGTCGGGCTTTATGGAGCTTTTGCCGGAACGCCAGGCGCTGTTCGATCTTATGGTTGCAAAGCTGCGCGACACGTTTTCGCTCTACGCTTTCACACCGCTTGATACACCGCTTATCGAGGCGTCCGACGTGCTTTTGGCCAAGGGCGGGGGCGAAACGGAAAAACAGATCTACCGCTTTACAAAGGGTGACAGCGATTTGTCACTCCGTTTTGACCTCACGGTGCCGCTGGCAAAATACGTCGCCCTGCACGCCGGCCAGTTGACATTTCCCTTCCGCCGGTATCAGATCGGCAAGGTCTTCCGCGGCGAACGCGCCCAGCGCGGCCGTTTCCGCGAATTTTATCAGGCCGATATCGACGTGGTGGGCGACGGCGCGCTTGACATCATAAACGAGGCGGAAATCCCGAGTATCATCTACCGCTGTTTCCGTGCGCTCGGCCTCGAGAAGTTCGTCATCCGCGTCAACAACCGCAAGGTCCTTACCGGGCTTTTCGCCATTTTCGGGATTGGCGAAAAAGCCCACGCCGTCATGCAGGTCGTTGACAAACTTGAAAAAATCGGGGAAGACAAAGTGCTCTCCTTGATGACAAATGAGCTTTTACTTGAGCCGAGTCAAGCCAGCCAGATTCTCTCCGTTATCACTTGCCATGACAGCGGCGAGGACCCCTTGTTGAAGCTCTCGGCGTTTCGGGGCCGAAACGACACGTTTGACACCGGTCTTTCGGAACTTGAAACGGTGCTCCGCCTCATGGCGGATTTCGGCGTCCCGGCGTCACATGTGCGTCTTGACCTCACCATCGCGCGGGGCCTGGACTACTACACTGGTACGGTGTATGAAACGACGATGTCAGGTCATCCCGAAATCGGCTCGATTTGCTCCGGCGGCCGCTATGACGACCTTGCGGGATATTATACGGAGAAAAAACTTCCCGGCGTCGGCATTTCGATCGGTTTGACGCGGCTGTTTTTCATTCTTGAAAATCAGGGCTATTTAAACGATGTGCTGCTATTTGCCCCATCGGACGTTCTGATCCTGCCAATGACTGGTGACATGGGGCCGTCCGTCGCCCTGGCGACGGCGCTGCGCGAAAACGGGCTTCGCGTTCAGATATACAGTGAAAATAAAAAATTTAAAGCAAAGCTCGCCTACGCCGACAAGCTAAAAATTCCCTTCGTCGTCTTCCTCGGCGAGGATGAGCTGAAAAATAACGTGATATCCGTCAAGGATATGACGACCGGCGCACAGGTATCGGCGCCTTTTGAGGACGCCCTCACACGCATTAAAACCGGCATCGCTTCAAGGTGTAACGGTCTGCCGATCAAAGAACCAAATCAAGAATAATGTCTGGAGTTTTCAACACATGGAATCATTAAACGGCTTTAAGCGCTCTGACTTCTGCGGTCTCGTCAAATCATCCCATATTGGCAAGACGCTTTCCGTCTGCGGCTGGGTTCAGCGCCGGCGTGACTTAGGGCAGCTTTTATTTATCGACCTGCGCGACAGAACGGGTATCCTGCAGCTGGCCTTTGACGATGCGACGGCTCGGGATGTCTTTGAAAAAGCGCTGTCGGTCCGCTCTGAATATGTTCTTGCCGTGACGGGCGTTTTGCGCGAGCGGTCTTCAAAAAACAAAGACCTGCCGACGGGTGACGTTGAGCTTGAGGTGTCATCGCTCCGCATTCTGGCCGTTTCCGAAACGCCGCCTTTCGAAATAACGGAAAATTCCGATGTCAACGATACATTGCGGTTAAAATACCGCTATCTTGATCTTCGCCGGCCCGATATGCAGCGTGCCATCGCGCTGCGCCACAAGGTCGTTAAAATCGCCCGCGACTATTTTGATGAAAACGGCTTTTATGAAATAGAAACGCCAATCCTCACGAAATCAACGCCGGAAGGCGCGCGCGACTATCTTGTGCCCAGCCGCGTCCATCCGGGGAAATTTTACGCCCTCCCGCAGTCCCCGCAGCAGTACAAACAGCTTTTGATGCTCTCGGGCTTTGACCGCTATTTCCAGATCGCGCGCTGCTTCCGAGACGAAGACCTGCGTGCCGACCGGCAGCCGGAGTTTACGCAGATTGACCTTGAAATGTCCTTTGTGGACACTGACGACGTCATTGCCGTCAACGAGGGCTTCTTGAAAAAAGTTTTCAAAGATGTGCTCGGCGTCGAGATCAAAACGCCCCTGCTCCGCCTGCCATACAGTGAGGCGATGGCGCGCTTCGGCTCCGACAAGCCGGATTTACGTTTCGGCTTGGAGCTTTGCGACATCAGTGACCTCGTCAAAAACTGCGGCTTTAAAGTCTTTAAAGACCCGGTCGAGCAGGGCGGCAGCGTCCGGTGTATCGTCGTCCCCGGCGGGGCGGACGCGTTCCCGAGAAAACAAATTGACGCTCTTGTCGAATTCGTCAAAACTTACGGCGCCAAGGGGCTTGCTTGGACGCGGTTGGGGAAGGACGGCACGAGCTCCTCCTTTGCCAAGTTCCTTACTGATGACGAAAATAATTCCATAATCGCGCGGTCGGGCGCCAAAACGGGCGACCTAATCCTCGTCGTCGCCGACAGCCGTGACAAAACGGTTTTTGCCGCGCTTGGCGCGCTGCGCTGCGAATGCGCCAAACGTCTCAGCCTCCTGAATAAGGGCGACTATCGGCTGTTGTGGGTTACAGAGTTCCCAATGTTTGATTACTCCGAAGAGGAAGGGCGCTATGTCGCCATGCACCATCCTTTTACGGCTCCGCTTGACGCCGATATCGGCAAAATCGAATCAGATAAAAAGAGCTGCCGCGCCAAAGCGTATGACATTATTTTAAATGGCACGGAGCTTGGCGGCGGGTCTATCCGGATTTCGACGCCGGACATGCAGGAGACGATGTTCCGCGCGCTCGGCCTGACGCACGAGGATACACACGCGCGCTTTGGCCACCTTTTAGAAGCTTTTAAATACGGCGCGCCGCCGCATGGCGGTCTGGCCTTCGGGCTCGACAGGCTCGTCATGCTTCTCACCGGTGCCGAAAGCGTCCGTGATGTTATTGCGTTCCCAAAAGTCCAAAATGCGTCAGAGCTTATGACAAGCGCCCCCGACGTTGTCGATAAGAAACAGCTCGATGAGCTGTTTCTGGAACACAAACAGAAATCGGAAGATTAATTCATTTTAACGGCAGAATCATACATGATCCAGGCGGGAAAAAATTTCCCGCCTTTTTTCTGCTCTTTTCTCGCAATATCTAGTGTATTATAAGGCCAATTAATACTATATATGGAGCTGGTGTGTGTTATGCCGCTTTTAAAAAGGCGCGGCCTGTTTGAAGCAAGCCGCATTGTCTACCTGCCGCTCGGCGACATTCAGCCAAACCCTGACCAGCCGCGCAAAAACTTTGAACCGGCTGCCCTCAGCGAGCTGGCCGGCAGTATTTCGCGATACGGCGTTCTTCAGCCTCTGACAGTGCGCCGCCGCTGTGCGGGATATGAGCTCGTTTCCGGTGAGCGCCGACTGCGTGCGGCAAAACTGGCTGGGCTTAAAAATATCCCCTGTATCATTTTGGATGTCGATGCCCAGAAATCCTCCATTTTAGCGCTCGTTGAAAACCTGCAGCGCAAAGACCTCGATTTTATTGAGGAGGCTGAAGGGCTTAATCATCTCGTCAACACTTTCCAGCATACGCAGGAGGAAGTCGCGCGGCTCGTCGGTCTGTCCCAATCGGCCGTTTCCAACAAGCTGCGCCTCCTGAAGCTCTCCCCCGCCCTTTTAACCATGCTGCGCGAGTCAGGGCTGACAGAGCGCCACGCCAGGGCGCTGTTGCGCCTGGAGACAGAAGAAGCACGCCTTGAGGTTTTTAAGGAAATCTTGACGCGCAATCTCAATGTGGCAAACACTGAAGAATTTATTGACGGCTGCCTTCAAAAAAAGGACGAACAGGAAAAACAACCTGTGAAGCCGGTCTACGTCCTCAAGGATGTTCGCCTATTTTTAAATACGCTGTCACGTGGCATGAACCTCATGCAGCAGTCGGGCATCGATGCCCAGTATGGTCGGGATGAGACGGACAACGAGATTGTCCTGACGATCAAGATTCCGAAAACGAAATAGCACCAGAGACAACAAAAGGGGCGTTTCAACTGGTTGAAACGCCCCTTTTGATTTGTTCTTTTTGTTTATTGCGCGTCGTACATTTCCTTCTGTTTGACGAGATTGTCGTAGCGCTCTTTCGCCTCTTTTTCGGCGCTTGCGAAGAGCTTTTCCGCCCTATCCGGGAAGGCCAGCTTCAGCGAGCTGTACCGGACTTCGCCCATGATGAAGTCACTATAGCTCTCGGTCGCGGGCTTGCTGTCAACCGACAGCGGGTTTTTGCCCTCGGCAGCAAGGCGTGGGTCAAAGCGCATCATGTTCCAGTATCCGGCGTCAACGGCTTTTTTCATCTCGGTCATCGATTTGCCCATACCGGCGCGGATACCATGGTTGATGCAGGGGGCGTAAGCGATGATGAGCGACGGTCCGTCATAGCTTTCCGCTTCCAATATAGCCTTCAGCGTCTGCTGATAATTGGCGCCCATAGAGACCTGTGCGACATAGACATAGCCGTAAGACATCGCAATCTGTGCGAGGTCTTTTTTCTTCACGCCCTTACCGGCAGCGGCAAATTGGGCAACAGCGCCTGTCGGCGTTGCTTTTGAAGCCTGGCCGCCCGTGTTGGAATAGACCTCCGTGTCAAAGACAAAGATGTTGACATTCTGGCCGGAAGCAATCACGTGGTCAAGACCGCCGTAGCCGATATCGTAAGCCCAGCCGTCGCCGCCGAAGATCCAAACGGATGGCTTGACAAACTGGTCGCGGGCGTTATTGAGCGCCTCAATCTGTGTTTTGAAGGGGAAATCGCCCGTTTTCTTCAAGGCCTCTGAAAGAGCTGCCTCCAGTACCTTTGCGGTCTTTTTCGAGCCGTCGGCATTGTCGAATTCCTTCAGCCAGTTTTCGATCGCTGTTTTCAGCGTGCCGCTCTCCAGCTTTTTTGCCAGTTCGTCGGCCAACAGGCGTATGCCGTCGCGGCGTTGGACGGAGGCCGTCGCCATGCCGAGGCCGAGCTCTGCGTTATCCTCGAACAGGGAGTTTGCCCACGCCGGGCCTTTCCCCTCGTCGTTGACGGTGTACGGCGTTGTCGGTGCGCTGCCGCCCCAGATGGACGAGCAGCCCGTGGCGTTGGCGATGAACATTCTGTCGCCGAAGAGTTGCGCGATGAGGCGCGCGTACGGCGTTTCGCCGCAGCCGGCGCAGGCGCCGGGGAACTCGAGCAGCGGTTTTAAGAACTGCGAACCCTTCACGGTGTTCGCGGCAAAGCCGGTTTCTTTTAATGAGACATTTTTCACAGCGTAGTCAAAGGACTTCTGTGTCTCTGAAACCTCGTCAAGCGGCTTCATAACGAGCGCTTTTTCCTTCGCAGGGCAGACATTGACGCAGGAACCGCAGCCGGTGCAGTCAAAGACGGTTGGGATGATTGAGAAACGGTAGTTCTCGTTGCCCTTGCCCGTCATCGGGATTGATTTTGTGCCTTCCGGCGCGTTTTTGGCCTCTTCGGCATCCATCACAAACGGGCGAATAACGGAATGCGGGCAGACATACGCGCACTGATTGCACTGAATGCAGTTTTCCGGAATCCACATCGGTGCGTCGGAGGCAATTTTACGCTTTTCAAATGCGGCCGTACCGGCTGGGACAACGGCGCCGCATTCGAGATCGAGGAAGGCCGAAACAGGCAGCTTGTCACCGCGCATGGTGTTCATCTTGTTCATGACACCGTTTAAATACTTATCGACATCCGCTCTGTTTGACGAAACGGCAGCCGGTTCAGGCGACGGCGCCGGGTTCTTCCAGGAGGCCGGTACGTCAATCTGTGTGATGCTTTCAAGGCCAGCGTCGATCGCTTTGTTGTTTTTGTTAACGACGTCTTCGCCCTTGTGTCCGTATGTCTTTTTAACGGCTTCTTTCATATACGCAACAGCGTCGTCAATCGGCAGAATCTCCGACAGCTTGAAGAAGGCCGATTGCAAAATGGCGTTTGTCTTGTTGCCAAGGCCGATCGCGCGCGCGATTTTCTCGGCGTCAACCGTGTAGAAACGGATGCTATTATCGGCAATATATTTCTTCGCAGCGGCGGGCAACCGTTCTTCAAGCTCCGCAATATCCCAGGAGCAGTTGGCCAGGAAAACGCCGCCAGGCTTAACGTCCTGCACGATATCGAATTTTTCGAGATACGACGGGTTGTGGCAGGCGACAAAATTGGCTTTTGAAATATAATAGGTCGATTTAATGGGGCTCTTGCCAAAGCGCAGATGGCTGATTGTAACGCCGCCTGATTTGCGCGAGTCATACTGGAAGTAGGCCTGAACCTTTAAATCGGTATGGTCACCAATGATCTTGATGGAGTTCTTGTTCGCGCCGACGGTGCCGTCCGAGCCAAGGCCCCAGAATTTACAGGAGATGATGTCCTTCGGCGTCGTGTCGGGCTCCTCTGTGATGGGCAGCGACAGATGCGTCACATCGTCCGTAATGCCAACGGTGAAGTTGTTCTTCGGGTTTTTATCCTGAAGGTTTTTGAAAACGGAAATGATGCAGCCGGGCGTTGTGTCTTTGCTGGCAAGCCCGTAGCGCCCGCCGACAACCTTGATATCCGTGCCGCACAGGGCGGAAAAAACGTCGAGATACAGCGGCTCGCCGACAGAACCGGGCTCCTTCGTGCGGTCGAGAACACCGACCGTCTTGACAGTCTTCGGCAGAACGCTCAGCAGGTGCTTCACGCTGAAGGGGCGATACAGGCGGACCTTGACAAGGCCGACCTTCTGGCCGCTTGCATTGAGATAATCCACGACCTCTTCCGAAGTCTCACAGACGGAACCCATCGCAATGATAACATGTTCGGCATCGGGTGCGCCGTGATAGTTGAAGGGTTTATAATTCGTGCCGATCTTCTTGTTAACGGCGTCCATGTAGTTTTCAACGATATCGGGAAGCGCTGCGTATTTGTCGTTAATGGACTCTCTGGCCTGGAAGAAGATATCGCCGTTCTGGGCCGAGCCGCGCAGGACGGGATGGTTGGGGTTTGATGCCCGCATACGGAAGCTGTTGAGCGCCTCGAAATCAACCATTTCCGCCAGATCGTCATAATTCCAAATTTCAATTTTCTGCATCTCGTGTGATGTCCGGAACCCATCGAAAAAGTGCAGGAAGGGCATGGAGCCGCGGATGGCTGCAAGATGGGCGACGGCGCCGAGGTCCATAGCCTCCTGCGGACTGTTCGAGGCAATCATGGCAAAGCCTGTCTGTCGGCAGGCCATGACGTCGCTCTGGTCACCGAAGATCGACAGGGCGTGCGTTGCAACCGTTCTGGCGGATACATGGACAACGGCGGGCAATTGTTCACCCGCCCATTTATACATGTTGGGTATCATCAGGAGCAGACCCTGCGACGCTGTGAATGTCGTTGTAAGGGCGCCTGCCAGCAGTGAGCCGTGGACAGCACCGGCAGCGCCGGCCTCCGACTGCATCTCCAGCACCTTAACGGTTTGACCGAAAATGTTCTCCTGTCCATTTGCCGACCACTTGTCGACATATTCAGCCATCGTCGACGATGGGGTGATCGGATAAATCGCGGCAACATCCGTAAACGCGTAGGCGACGTGCGCGGCAGCGTTGTTGCCGTCCATGGTTTTGAGTTTCCGAGCCATTAATTTAGCATCCTTTCTGGATCAAGTTTCGTCCGTCCATAAATTCTCGTCAAATTCACCGATTTGAATAGTTAAACTATTATATCATTCCCGAAAGACCGTGTAAATTGTGTTTTTCCATGAATTCCCCCGCATTTTAGGCGTCTTCGGTTGCAAACATTACACGATTAATGCTATACTGAGTTGACAAATTTTACCCTGTTCCGATGAATAATTTCAAAATGTGTCTACGGTGCGCCAGCCGCCATTTATCAAAAATGACGGATTCATTCTGGGCTCGCAGTCACTCGGGAGGCTGTTTCTATGTCCACATCGCAAGAGTTTGTTGATTACGTCTCACGGCAGATTGATGGGGCCGGGCGTGTCCGATATCGGAAAATGTTTGGCGAATATATGGTGTATGTGAATGATAAGCCGGTGCTCCTCGTCTGCAACAATACCGTCTATGTCAAGCAGCATGACGTTTTGAGCACTGAAATGCAGGATGCGGAAAAAGGCTTTCCGTACGCGGGCGCAAAGGAACATTATATTCTTGATATCGACGACGCGGAGCGCAGCCGCCGTGTCGCCGCTTTGCTCGAAGCAGTGACGCCGCTGCCGAAACAGAAAAAGAAAAAAACGATTCAATAGCCATGTTACTGCCGTTAAAAAGAGGCTTCATAAAAGGCTTCCCCTGGGGGAAGCTGCCGCCGGAGGCGGCTGATGAGGGATAAAAATGTTGCCCTATAACAACAAACTCAAAAACCGTTCTCAGGAACTCAGGAAAAACGCTACAAAAGAAGAACGACATTTGTGGTATGATTTTCTTAAAACATTCCACCTGCAGTTTCAAAGACAAAAAGTCATCGGAAATTTCATTGTGGATTTTTATTGTGAAAAAGCAAAGTTAGTCATTGAGCTTGACGGAGCACAGCATTTTGAAGAAAACGTACAGATATACGATAACGAAAGAACAGCATATTTGAATGGGCTGGGCATTGCGGTGATCCGCTTTAATAATCTTGATATACAGAAAAATTTCAGTGATGTCTGCGCGATGATTCAAATAAGAATTGACGAATTGCTGATTCAACCCTCATCAGTCGCCTTCGGCGACAGCTTCCCCCAGGGGAAGCCATAAGTATCCCCGCATTCTTTGCGCACTTTAATTTTTCCCAGAAAGGAGCGGCTCCATGGTTTCAAAAATCCGTTCCCTCGGCCTTGGCGGCATTTCCGGCTATGAGGTCTCCGTTGAGTGCTACTTGTCGGGCGGCCTGCCGAGCTTTGATATCGTCGGCTTGGCCGATATCGCCGTCAAGGAGGCGCGAGAGCGCGTGCGCGCGGCGACGAAAAATGTCGGGATCAAATTCCCAATAAGCCGCATCACGGTCAACCTCGCACCGGCCAATACCAAAAAAGCGGGGACGGTTTACGACCTTCCGGTGCTGCTCGGCATCCTCGCGGCGGCCGAGAGTATTCATCCCCTGCCGGATGACAGCGCCTTTTTCGGCGAGCTCTCGCTCTCGGGCGAACTACGGCCGGTGACGGGCGCTTTGCCGATGGCGCTGGCGGCCGAGCGGGCCGGTATCGCCAGGCTCTTTGTCCCGGCGGACAATGCCGCCGAGGCGTCATATGCCACCGGCGTCACGGTCTATCCTGTCACACACGTTGAGCAGCTTTTAAGGCACTTGGACGGGACGGAACCGATAACGCCTATAAAGCCGACCGAGCCGGTCGCCGTCTACCCCGTGACGCTGGATTTTTCCGAGGTCAAGGGGCAGGATAACGTCAAGCGCGCCTTGGAGGTCGCCGCCGCGGGCGGCCACAACATCCTCCTCGTCGGCCCGCCGGGCGCTGGCAAGAGCATGCTGGCAAAGCGCTTGCCGACGATTTTGCCGGACATGAGCCGTGACGAGATGCTTGAATGCACAGAAATCCATTCCGTCATGGGCATGACGGGCCGCGATAACCCGATTATCACAACGCGCCCCTTCCGCTCGCCGCACCATACGGTTTCGTCAACGGCCATGGCGGGCGGCACGTCAAACCCCAAGCCAGGCGAAATTTCCCTTGCGCACAACGGCGTGTTGTTTTTAGACGAGCTGCCGGAATTCACGTCCGATGTATTAGAGTCTCTGCGCCAGCCGCTCGAGGACGGGCAGGTCACCATCTCTCGCGCTGTGGCGTCAATCACATACCCCTGCCGCTTTATGCTTGTGTGCGCGATGAACCCGTGCCGATGCGGGTGGTACGGCCATCCGACGCGGCGGTGCACCTGCGGCGAAAACTCTGTAAAAAAATATCACGAGCGCCTCTCCGGCCCGCTCCTCGACCGCATTGACCTGCACATCGAGGTGCCGTCGCTTGAATATGAAGAGCTGCGGGACAGGCCACAGGCCGAAACGTCGGCATCGATCCGTGCGCGCGTCAACGCTGCCCGCACCCTGCAGCAAAAACGCTATGCCGGGTCGGGGATCGAGTGCAACGCCTACATCGGCTCCAAAGAGCTTGAAAAATACTGCGCCTTAAATGACGATTGCGAAAAACTCATGAAAAACGCCTACAGCCGCCTCGGTCTCACCGCCCGCTCGTATGACCGCATTTTACGCGTGGCGCGCACCATCGCCGACCTCGCCGAAAGCGAAAACATCGAGCGCACCCACTTGGCCGAGGCCATCCAGTACAGGACATATGACTTCCGGGATGGGGAATAAGACACCCGCCCATCCGCTCATATAAGATAACTGTAACGACAAAATATTTTGATAGGAATAATGCATGGAAGATATCATACTCCTCAAACAAGGCGAAATTGTCTTAAAGGGCCTCAACAGGCGAAGCTTTGAAATTAAGCTCATCGCGAATATCACAAAGCGTTTAAAGCCTTTCGGCGACTTTAAGATTTACGCCGTGCAGTCGACGATTTACGTCGAGCCGCAAAACGATCGGTGCGACATGGACGGGGCATATGATGCCGTCAAAACAATTTTCGGCATTGTCGCCGTCTCACGCGCCGCCGCGTGCGCCAAGGATAAAGACGCAATTTTAGAGACGGCCAGGCGCTATCTGGGCGATACGCTCGCGCGGGCAAAATCCTTCAAGGTCGAGACAAAGCGCGCTGATAAACGTTTTCCGATGACGTCCATTCAGCTCTCTCAGTACGTCGGCGGTGAACTGGCCGACGCTTATCCGCATGTCAAGGTCGACGTGCACGCGCCGGACTTTACCGTCCATCTTGAAGTGCGCGATTACGCCGCGTACGTCCACGGGCCTGTTGACCCCGGCGCGGGCGGCCTGCCGGTCGGCACAAACGGCCGGGCCGTTTCGCTCTTATCGGGCGGGATTGACAGCCCCGTGTCTACTTATATGATCGCAAAGCGCGGCGTTCATATCATCCCCGTGCATTTTTTCTCCTTTCCTTATACGTCGATGCAGGCCAAGGAAAAGGTTATTGAGCTCGCGCGGCTTTTAACGCGCTACTGCGGGCGTATGACGCTGGAAATCGTCCCGCTCACGCATATTCAGGAAGAGATCCGAGAAAAATGCCCGGAAGAGCTTTTTACAATCATCATGCGCCGGTTCATGATGCGCCTTTCCGAAAAGCTCGCCGACTACCATGGCTGCCGCGCCCTCGTCACGGGTGAAAACCTTGGGCAGGTTGCCAGTCAGACGCTGGAGGCCATGGCTGCCACGCAGGCGTGCGTCACGATGCCCGTTTTGCGCCCTGTTATTGGGCTCGACAAAAAGGACATTGTCAGTATGGCGGAAAAAATCGGCACGTTTGACACGTCGATTCTCCCGTATGAGGACTGCTGCACCGTGTTTACGCCGCGCCACCCGAAAACGAAGCCGCGACTTGACGACGTTTTGAAAGCGGAGGCGGCGCTCAATATCGACACCCTCGTCAGCGAAGCCTTTGACGGGACAGAACATGTTCATGTCGACCTTTCGTGAAAACGACCCCATTGACGGGCGTCGTTTTCTTGCTTAAAATGGTGCTGTCGCGGCACGCTGCCGCGCGAACGGAGGATTTGCTATGGCATATACAGCGGAGATTATCAGCGTTGGGACAGAGCTGCTTTTGGGGAGCATTGCCAATACAGACGCGCAGGATGTGTCGCAAGCGCTGTCGGAGATCGGCATCAACGTCTTTTTCCACACCGTTGTCGGCGACAATCCCGAACGGGTCAAACAGGCCGTTGCCATTGCCAAAGACCGCGCCGATATTATTATCACAACGGGCGGCCTTGGCCCGACGTGCGACGACCTGACAAAGCAGACGCTTGCAGATGCCTTCGGCAAAAAGCTCCTTTTCAACGAAAACGAAGCCGCGAAAATCCGCGCCTATTTCGAGACGCGGCTTAAAAATATGGAGATGACGGAAAACAATTTTCAGCAGGCGTATCTGCCGGAAAACTGCGTTATCTTTGACAATGGCTGCGGCACGGCCCCCGGCTGCGCCTTTGAGGCCGAGGGCACACACGTTTTAATGCTGCCCGGCCCTCCGCGCGAATGCCGGGCTATGCTTAAAAACTGTGCGATCCCATACTTGAAAGCACTGTCCGACGCGGAGATTCACTCGCACAACATCCACATATTCGGTCAGGGCGAAAGCACTGTTGAGTCGCGCCTGCGCGATATGATGCTTGAAATGAATAATCCGACGCTTGCCCCTTACGCCAAGGACAGCGAGGTGCTGCTCCGCCTGACGGCGAAGGCCGCTTCAAAAGACGCGGCGGAAGCGATGCTGGCGCCTGTTCTTGAAAAGCTCCGCGGTATTTTGGGCGATATTATTTACGGCGTCGACACGGATAGTCTGGAAAGAACGGTTATCAGCCTCCTCACGGAAAAAAACACAACGCTCTCGGCGGCTGAATCGTGCACGGGCGGGCTTTTAGCCAAGCGCCTGACGGATATCCCCGGCGCGTCACGCGTCTTTTTCGGCGGCGTTACGACGTACGCCACGGCGTCAAAAACATCGGTTCTCGGCGTTGATGCGTCACTCATTGAAGAAAAGGGCGTGGCGTCAAAAAACGTTGCCGAGCAGATGGCCATCCGGGTCAAAACGCTTTTCGGTACGGATCTCGGTATCGGCATCACCGGTATTGCCGGGCCGGACGGCGACGGCAGCGGCCTCGACGTTGGGACAGTTTTTGTCGCTCTTGCGGCACCGGGTGGTGTTTTTACACGGAGTCTCACGCTCTATCCGGACCGCGACAGAACGCGCACCACAGCGGCAAGCCACGCGCTTGATATGCTCCGCCGATATCTGACGGGGCTGCCGGTCGAAAAGATTTCCGGGCAATAAGCATGCCCGCATGACAAACGCCATCATCTGCGTGCTTCAATCGCGCCGCGGCGCGGGCCGGGAGGGCCATCGGTGCAAGAGGAAAGACAGGACATAAAAATTGAAGGAACGGTTGCCGCGCTCGTCTATCAAAACACGGATAACGGGTATGCCGTTCTGCGTCTTCAAACCGATAACGGCTTGGTGACGGCTGTCGGCTGCATGCCCGGTATTAATCCCGGTGAGGCCCTTATTCTGACGGGGGTTTGGGCGACGCATCATGCCTACGGCGAGCAGTTTAAGGCCGAATACGTAGAGCGGCGGATGCCGTCCGGCCGCGAGGCTATTTATGCCTATTTGGCCTCCGGCGTTATCAAAAACGTCGGCCCGGCCAAGGCGCGCGACATTGTAGACACCTTTGGGGACAAAGCGCTGGAGGTCATCGAAAACGACCCGGACCAGCTCGCGCAGGTGCGCGGCATCACGTCAAAAAGAGCGCGCGAGGTCGGCGCGTCCTTTCGGCGTCAGGTCGGCCTGCGGCGCTTGATGGAATTCTTGTCGGTATACGGCCTCAAGCCGGTGATCGCCGTCCGACTCTACAAAACGTTTGGGGACGACGCACTTGATGCCGTTCGGGATAATCCATATATTATGACAAGTTCTGATTTCGGGGCCGATTTTTTTGAGGCGGATGCCGTGGCGCTCGCCCTCGGTTTTGAGAGCGACTGTCCGGCACGCGCCGAGGCGGCCGTTTTATTCGAATTGGAACACAATCTTAATAATGGCCACACCTTTTTGCCGTTTGATAAGCTTGTCTCGGCAACGCAGCAGCTGATTGACGTCGAGAATCAAACAATCACCGACGCGCTTGACGCGCTGTGCGAAAGCGGTTATATCGTGCGCGAGCCAATCGCCGGGCAGGACGCATGCTATTTAGAGCCGCTTGCCCAAGCCGAGCGGTCTGTTGCCACCCGCCTGCTGGCAGCGGCAGCGCCCGAAACAGACGACCGTGTGGATATTAACGCACTCATCGCGGCGGTGGAACGCGCGCAGAATCTTCGTTATGCCGCCGAGCAGAAACGGGCTGTGGCGCTGGCACTCAAAAGCCGTGTCCTCGTTTTAACGGGCGGCCCCGGTACCGGGAAGACGACGGCCGTTAACGGCATACTCGCCTTGTTCGACAATCTCGGCCTTAAAACGCGCCTCTGTGCGCCGACCGGCCGCGCCGCCAAACGCATGAGCGAGGTTACCGGCCGCGAAGCGGCGACGATTCACCGCCTTTTAGGTGCCGGTGTCGGCGAGGGCGACGCCCTTGTTTTCGAATACGACGAGACAAACCCACTCGATGCCGACGCTGTTGTTATTGACGAAACGTCAATGGTTGACATCCTTCTGATGCGCGCTCTTTTAGCGGCGCTCCCGGCGGCGTGTCGCCTTGTCCTTGTCGGGGACGCCGACCAGCTCCCCTCTGTCGGTCCCGGAAACGTGTTCTCCGATATCATCCGCAGCGGCGCCGTCGAAACGGTTGCCCTGTCTGAAATTTTCCGCCAAGCCGGTGAGAGCGGCATCATTAAAAGCGCCCACATGATCAACAAGGGCTTCGTTCCCGATCTGTCTGAGAAAATGCATGACTTCTTTTTTCTGCGCCGTCCGTCTGCCGAGCGCACGGTTGAGACAATTGTCGAATTGTGTGCCGAGCGGCTGCCGAAAAACATGGGCGTTTCCCCCGCGCAAATTCAGGTTCTCTCCCCGACACGAAAAAACAAAGCGGGGACGGAAAACATAAACAGGCGGCTGCAGGAAGTGCTCAACCCGCCTTCTCTGGGCAAAAAAGAGAAACCCTTCGGCGATTTTGTCTTCCGCGAGGGTGACAAAGTTATGCAAATTCGCAATAATTATGATATACTGTGGAAAAGTGACGGCGGCCTTACCGTCGGTACCGGCGTCTTCAACGGTGACATCGGATGTATTCAGGATATAGACTTCGCCCGTGAGACGCTATCCGTCGATTTCGACGACAAAATCGTGACATATCTCTTTGAGCAACTGTCGGAGCTTGAACCGGCGTACGCGCTGACTGTCCATAAATCACAAGGCAGCGAATACCGCGCCGTAATACTAGCTGCCGCCGCCGGCGCGCCACAGCTTCTCGTGCGCAGCGTCCTATACACCGCCGTCACGCGAGCCAGGGAACTTCTCATCATCGTCGGCGACCAGGCCGTTTTTGAGACGATGGTTGCCAACGACAGACGGCAGAAGCGTTACAGCGGCCTTCGGGCGCGGCTGTCGGCCCCTGTATAGGCACCGTGTGCCATTCGAAGCCTGTCATGCAAACGGAAAAAGCGAAGGGAGCGGTTCCGGGTGCGTTTTTTGTCAGAAATACTCGACCTTTTATTCCCGCCTAAATGTAATTTCTGCGGCAAGCACTTCAAGAACGGCGAAGCGTGCTACTGCGACGCCTGCGCCAAGACGCTGCCGTTTACGAAGGGTGCCGACGTCAGCCAAAAGGGCAACTATTTTGACGAATGCGTCTCGCCGCTTTATTATGCTGGCACGGTCCGCAAATCCATCCATCGATATAAATTCAAAGGCGCGACGGCTTATGCCGACTGCTACGGCAAGCTGCTTGCCGGTTGCATCCGGGACAATCTCTCCGGGAAATTTGATCTTATTACATGGGTTCCGCTCAGCCGGAATCGCAAGCGGGAGCGCGGATACGATCAGGCCATGCTCTTATCCTGTGCCGCCGCGCTGGCGCTTGGCGATGTCGCCGCGGAAACACTCGTTAAAAACACGAACATCCCTGCCCAATCCTCCCTGACCGGCGGGGAAACACGGCGCGCCAACGTCATCGGCGTTTACGATGTCAGTGATCATGAACTTGTCTGCGGCAAACGCATTTTAATTATTGACGATATTATTACAACAGGCTCAACGCTATCGGAATGTGCGCGAACGCTTCTATTAGCGGGGGCGGAATCCGTCGTCGGCGCAACGCTGGCCCGCGCCACATAAATTCCCCGCGCGGACGGTTTGAGTCTTTCATTTGCGTCTATACTTAACTACTGAGGCTTTTGCCGTCCATTTTAACGACGCGTCGGCGCATCTGTACTTATTGGGGGTTTGTCATGCTTTTTGGTAGAGATATTGGAGTCGACCTCGGTACGACTTCGGTGATGGTCACAGCAAACGGCAAGGGTGTTTTATCGCGGGAGCCCTCCGTCGTGGCAATGGATAAAAACACAGGCCGTCTTTTGAACGTCGGAATGGCCGCGCAGCGTATGCTCGGCAGAACGCCGGGCAACATCGTTGCCATCCGGCCGATGCGCAACGGGGCCATTTCCGATTACGACATGGCCGAGCGCATGCTCCGCGAGCTCATCCGCAAAGCCGTCAATTTCAGTCTGTTCAAACCGCGTGTTATCATCTCCGTCTCTTCCGGCATCACGGAGGTCGAGGAACGCGCCGTCATTGATGCCGGCATTGAGGCCGGTGCCCGCAAAGTCTACCTCATGGAAGCCCCGCTCGCGGCAGCCGTCGGTGCCGGGCTTGACATCTCAAAACCGGACGGTCATATGGTCGTCGATATCGGCGGTGGAACAACGGATGCCGCCATCCTCTCGCTATCCGGCGTTGTCGAGTCGGATTCCATCAAAGCGGGCGGCGCCGCGTTTGACGACGCCATAGTTAAATACATCCGCCGTAAGCACAACGTTCTCATCGGAGACAATACGGCCGAGGAGCTTAAAAAAAGCATTGGCTGCGTTTTCCCGCGCCCCGAATCAACAACAGTTGATGTCAAGGGACGCTGCCTGATGACCGGCCTGCCACGGATCGTTTCCATCAGCTCAACGGAAATTCTCGAAGCTTTTGAAGAGGTTACGGAGCGTATCCTTGAAATGGTGCATCGCGTGCTGGAAAATACACCGCCGGAGCTCGTGGCCGATGTTTCGCAAAACGGGATCGTTTTGACAGGCGGCGGGAGTCTTTTATGGGGGTTCGACAAGCTCATTGAAAGCCGCACGAATATTCAAACGCGGATTGCCGACGACGCGGAAATGTGCGTCGGCTATGGGATCGGCAAATCGCTTGATCTCGTCGGCGACATGCACGAGGGAACGATTAACCTCGCGCGGCGGCGGCAGATGAAGGCCTAGCCCACTTGCCGAAATATGGTTTATTTATTATAATGAATGAAGGTATAGCGCCAAATGGCGGGACATGCTCCCGCCATTTTGATACGAAGCGGCACAATCCTTACAGGATTACCCCGTGGAGTCAAACGTTACCGATGTCACAAGGAGGTTATTTTTATGGCAAAAAAACAATTTAAATCCGAATCAAAACGGCTGCTCGACCTGATGGTCCACTCAATTTACACGCATAAGGAAATATTCCTTCGTGAAATCATTTCCAATGCATCCGACGCCATTGACAAGCTCTGTTACGTCTCTTTGACGGACGACAAGGTCGGTCTGACGCGCGACGATTTCAAAATCGACATCACCGTCGACAAAGAAAAGCGCACGCTCACCGTTTCCGATAACGGCATCGGCATGACGGCGGAGGAGCTGGAGTCCAACCTCGGCGTCATCGCGCGCAGCGGCTCGCTCCAGTTTAAAAAGGAGATGGGTGATAACGCGGCGGATGACGTTGATATCATCGGCCAGTTCGGCGTCGGCTTTTACTCGGCGTTTATGGTAGCCTCAACAGTCACGGTTATCTCGCGGGCATATGGGGCGTCTTCAGCCAACATGTGGGTTTCCGCCGGGTCGGATGGGTATTCGATCACCCCCTGTGACAAAGAAACGGCCGGTACCGATATCATCATCGAAATGAAGCCCGATGAGGACGATGAACACTACGGCGACTATCTGGAAGAGGAGACGCTGCACCGGATCATCAAAAAGTATTCCGATTATATCCGCTGGCCGATCGTCATGGATGTGACGAAAAGCCGTCAGGTTGAGGGGCCGGAAACCGATCAGGACGGCAAGAAAAAAATGGTCTGGGAGGACTACACCGAAAAAGAAGTCGTCAACAGCCGCGTTCCAATCTGGCAACGCGCTAAAGGTGACGTCACCGACGAGGCGTGCGCCCAATTCTATAAGGAGAAGTTTTACGACATGGACGACCCTGTCTCCGTCATCCGTGTCAGCGCCGAGGGTGCCGTCAGCTATAAAGCGATGCTGTTCGTCCCGGCTAAAGCGCCGTATGACTATTACACGCGCGACTATAAAGCGGGCCTGCAGCTCTACACGTCGGGCGTCATGATTATGGAGCACTGCGCCGACCTGTTGCCGGAGCATTTCCGCTTTGTCCGCGGTGTCGTCGATTCACAAGACCTGTCGCTGAACATTTCCCGTGAGCTGCTGCAGCACGACCGCCAGCTCCGTGTCATCGCCATGAATCTCGATAAGAAAATCAAGGCCGAGCTCAAGCGCCTTTTGGAAAACGACCGTGACAAATACGAGAGCTTCTTTAAAAGTTTCGGCCTGCAGCTTAAATACGGTGTTTTGAATGAATACGGCGCCAGCCGAGACGCGCTTTCGGAGATGCTCCTTTTTTATTCAACGATTGCCGACAAGAATATTACCTTCTCGGAATACATCAAGAATATGCCGGAGGCGCAAAAATACATCTACTATGCCAGCGGCGAAAGCGCCGCAGCGCTTGATAAGCTCCCGCAGGCTGAGAGCCTCCGTGACAGAGGCTTTGCCATCCTCTATCTGACGGACCGGGTTGACGAGTTCGTCGTCCGGACGCTGATGAAAGTCGACGGGAAGGAATTCCGCTCCGTCAACGATGATGACCTCGGCCTTGAGACGGAGACGGAGAAAGCCTCAGCCGACAAACTGGAGGCCGACAACAAAGGTGTGCTCGATTTTGTAAAGGAAAGCCTTAACGGTAAAATCGTCTCGGCCAAGCTTTCTCACAAGCTTAAAAGCCACCCTGTCTGCCTGACGACGCAGGGCGGTGTCAGCTTCGAGATGGAGCGCTATTTTGCCATGATGCCGAATGAGGAGGCCGGTCTTATGAAGGCCGAGCGCGTCCTTGAGCTTAACGCCAGCCACCCCGTCTTTTTAGCGCTGAAGAATGCTTTTGATCACGACCAGGACAAGGCAAAAAAATATGCCGAGCTGCTTTATGGCCAGGCCGAGCTTTTAGCCGGGCTCACACCGGAGGATCCGGCGCGCTTTGCCGCACTCGTCGCCGAGCTGATGATCTGACAGCGTGCATCCATTCACTTTAAGCAGCCCGGAACTCACGATAAATATTATGTAACCTCGATTCAGCAGCGCCCGCAAACAGCCCGACGCCATTTGGCTTCGGGCTGTTTCTTTTGCATTTCCGAGTATTTCCCGACGCAATGTTACAGCCGCCAGCGCCACTGTTTGACCGTATTTTCACCGGGTGTCTTCTAGAATGAAATTACTATTTTATGACGACCTGGTGCATTTTATGCCCATCTGAGAGGACGATGATTATGACCGGTAACGACCTGCGGCAGCGGCTGAGCGCGATCAAAACGGATCTTCAGGGGGGTGCGGCTCTCAAGGTCTTCAAAGCGGACAAGGCCTTGGCGGCCGAGTGTCTCATCCGCTTTGCGCTGGCATTTGTATTATCCGGCTCGCAGATTTTTGGCGCTGTTGCGCCGTTTGCCGTTGGACTGACGGCGGCATCCGGTGCCGGTGTCACGGGTTTTGCCGCGCTTTTCGGCGCCATTGTCGGCTATCTGCTATCAGGGTCGTTTTTCTGGGCAGTCAAATACATATCCATCGCGGTTATTGTGACGACAGCCGCCATTGTGTTCCGGGATACGGAAGTTAAGCAGACCGACTGGTTTATGCCGGTTATTGCAGCCGTTGTGACAGCCTGTATCGGCTTCGTATCAGCAGCCGACGCTGGCTGGACCGCCGCTGCAACGGCACTTTTTGTGACGGACATCGTTTTGGCCGGCGGCAGCGCTTATTTCTATAAAATTGCGCTTTCCCCGTGGTCGGGCCGGTTTAATTTGGAACAGGGCGCTGAAATTACGCACACCGTCAGTATCCTTATCCTCATGTCAACGCTACTGATCTCCTTAGCCCACCTAGAGCTTTTCGGCGTTATTTCGATCGGGCGCGCGGCCGCAACGCTGATTGTCTTTCTTGCGGCCTTCAAAGGCGGCGCGGGCATGGGCTGCGCCACCGGCCTTGCCGTCGGGTTGGCGATGGACGCATCGACGAGCGTTTCGCCCATATTCTGTACGGTTTATGGGCTCTCAGGCCTCATCGCGGGGATTTTTTCAAGGCGGCGCCGTCTCTTGTTTGCCATGACATATATTCTCGTTGATGCCTGCGCGGCGGCGGTATCGCTTGGCAATGCCGCCGTCCCGGCCATTTTATATGAGACCTTTATCGCTTCCGTCATCTTTATGCTGCTGCCGCCGTCATTCATGGCAAGGCTTTCTATCCTCATCCCGGGGACGAGCGGCGGCTATGGCGTTTTAAAATCCCGCGAATACACAAAAAGCCGCGTCGAGCAGGCGGCGCTCGCCTTCAGAGAGCTGTATGAAACGGTACAGACGGCTGCCGGTGTTGGCCGCAACGATCAGGACATCGCCTCTGTTTTCGACAAAGCTGCCGAGGCCGCCTGTCTGACATGCGCCCGCTCATCAACGTGCTGGCATCAGGATTATCAGACGACGGTTGATGCAATGAATAACGCGAGTCCCGCTATGCTTGAGCGCGGCAGCCTGCAGGAATCGGACCTGCCGGATTATTTTGTACACGCGTGCGTCAATCTGCCGGAATTCATCACCGCCGTTAATGCCGAGCTCAAAGGCCTTTTATACCGCCGTCAGTTCAGGAAACGGCTCAAGGAGAATCAAAATGCCGCGTTTCATCAATACGGTGATGTCGCTGCAATATTAAACGGGATTTCAGAAGAGCTCGGCAGCGGCACGAGCTTTGAACCGGAGCTTGAAAACAGACTGCGCAAGTATCTCAGAAGCCTTAATATTCAGGCCGAAACAGCCGTTTTTCGTGACCGAGCCGGTCGGCTGCACGCCGAATTATTCGGTGCCAACACCGTGACGCTCAAAAAAATCCCAGACTATCTGGAAAAGCTCTCCGCCGTTTTAAATGTCCGCTTATGCACCGCCGAGACGGTTTCCGCGGTCGACAGGCTTTATCTGCTTGAGGCAGAGCCATTGGCAGCCTCTGTCGGTATTTCCTCTAAAAAGAAAAGCGAAAAAGGGCAGAGCGGCGATAAAGGGGCCTATTTCAAAACAGACGAAGGGCTCTTATACGTTATTTTGTCCGACGGCATGGGTACCGGCGCAGAGGCTGCTCGATATGCCGGGGACACCGTCCGGATTTTGGAGCGCTTTTTGCGTTCCGGCGTCGCACCGGAAACGGCCGTGCGGATGCTCAACGACCTGATGCTTCTGAAAAATGAGGATGATATTGGCTGTGCGACGGTCGACCTTGTCTGCATCAACCTTTTTACTGGCGATGCGCGCCTGTTTAAATACGGCGCGGCCCCATCGTACCTCCGAAACGGCCGCGGGGTGCGCCGGATGAAGGGTAAAAGCCTGGCCGCCGGTCTCGGCCTGCCGCCCCACGACGCACCGGATCAGCTCAAAATGGTGCTTAAGCCCGGCTCCGTTGCCGTCATCGTCAGCGACGGGATAACGGCTGACCCCGAGGACGGCTGGCTGTGCGAGATTATTTCAAAATTCTCCGGGGATACGCCAAAGGACCTCGCAGCCTCAATCGTCCGTGCAGCGACGGAGAAATATGGCGTCGAAGACGATATGACAGTCATCGCCATTCAAATGGCTGAGCGCGTTTAATTAACCGCATCGTTTTACCTGTATATTCCACTCCTGATTCGGGCAAAATTTTAGCAAATCGTCTAGGAGTGTGATCTAAAGTGGTAAAAGGTGTATCCCGTCGTGTCATCGTTATCAAGTCTCCGGGCCTGCATCTATTTGACGAAGCAATCTTCATTGTCAAGGAGGAAGCGCTCCGCTCAGGCGGCGTAACGGGCGATGAGATCGTCCGGCAGGCGCAGGCGGTAGCCGACCGTTATATTCGCGTTCACCTGAAAAAGTCTTTCTTATCAAAATTGCCCGCCCCGGCCTTTGCCGCTTTGGGTGCGGCTTTTACGGCGCTCATCTGGGTTTTGACGCAGTTTGTTATATAGTCTTCCGCCATAAGCGGCGCCGTCAGTAATGACGACGCCGCTTTTTCTTGTCAAATCCCATTATCATAGAAAGGGACGGCGTCTTCCGGCTTGTCAACAAGGGGCGCGGGTGGTATAGTTTAAAAAGCAAAAAATGTTGGAGGGCGTCACATGTCGGTATTAATCCGGGATATCCTCGCGATCCTGCCCGAGGGCGCGGCTGTCTGCTCCGTTGCCGTTGAAAACGGCGTCATCACGGCCGTCGGCGACGTTCCGAAAGACTTCCGTGCGGAAAAAACAATTCTCGGCTCCGGCAAAATGCTCATTCCGGGCCTTATAAACGCGCATACACACGCCTATATGACGCTTTTCCGCAACGTCGCCGACGACCTCAAGTTTCATGACTGGCTTTTCGGCCGCATTCTGCCGCTGGAAGACAAGCTGACACGTGAGGATTGCTACTGGGGTTCACTGCTCGGTATCATGGAAATGCTCTCGACGGGGACGACGGCTTTTAGCGACATGTATATTTTTGTTGACGCGGCGGCTCAGGCCGTCTATGACAGCGGTATGCGCGCCGTCTTGTCGCGCGGGCTCGTCGGCGATCGGGAAAACGCGGCGGGCGGCGCGCAGCGATTACACGAGGCAAAGGCGGAGATTGAAAAATGGCGCGGCTATGACAACATCAGCTTTATGCTGGCACCGCACGCACCATATACGTGCGATGATATCTATCAAAAGGAAGTTGCCGAAGAAGCGCGCCGTCTTGGCGTACGCATTCACACGCATCTGTCCGAAAGCCAGTCCGAGATGGCGGCAATCCGCGCTTCTTATGGCTGCACGCCGCCGGAGCTTTACGATAAAACAGGTCTTCTGTCGGATAAGACCGTTGCGGCCCACTGCGTCTATTTGACGGATGACGATATAGCCCTCTTAGCGCGCCGCGGTGTGTCTGTTGCGACGAATCCAATCAGCAATTTAAAGCTTGCCAACGGCATCGCGCCAATTCCAAAAATGCTGAAAGCGGGTATTAACGTGGCACTCGGGACGGACGGCCCCGCCAGCAATAACACACTCAACATGTTCCGTGAGCTCGCCTTTCTCACGGCGCTTCATAAGGGAACGACGGGCGACCCGCAGGCGGTCACGGCTCGCGAAGGCTTACAAATTGCGACAATCAACGGCGCCCGCGCGCTCGGTCTGCCAAACGTCGGTGCCATCAAACCGGGGATGGCGGCGGACCTTGCGATTATCGACCTCGACCGGCCGAACCTTCAGCCGCTAAATGACCCCGTGGCGGCGCTGGCGTATTCAATGAACGGCTCGGAGGTCGAAACCGTCCTCGTCGGCGGGAAAATATTAATGGAAAACAGGCGCTTTCTGACGATTGACCGTGATCGGGTCCTCCACGAAGTCAACGGCGTTTGTGAAAGGATCGGAACACGATGAGTGATATTCGCGATATTGCCCTCGCCCCATCGGGCGAGAAGAAAATCGCCTGGGCGCTTCGGAACATGCCGCTGCTCAATGCCCTTGACAAGGAGCTGTCCGTGTCAAAACCATTTCGCGGCCTTAAAATAACGCTGTCCGTCCACATGGAGGCCAAAACAGCCTGCCTGTGCCGGATGCTGCAAAACGCCGGTGCCGAAATGCATGTGACCGGCTGCAACCCGCTCTCCACGCAGGATGACGTCGCCGCGGCGCTGGCTGCCGGCGGGATGGATATCTACGCCGTCCACGGCGTAACGGCCGCGGAATACGAGCGCCATCTGGTCGCCGCCCTCGCAGCGGGCCCCAATATCATTATCGACGACGGCGGCGACCTCGTCGGTTTGGTTCATACAAAGCTTCAGCATCTCATCCCGGGTATACTCGGCGGTTGCGAGGAGACGACAACAGGCGTTGTCCGTCTGAATGCGATGGCCCGCGAGAAGACGCTCAAATTCCCGATGATCACCGTTAACAACGCCCAGTGCAAATATCTTTTTGATAACCGCTATGGGACGGGCCAGTCCGTTTTAGACGGCATCAATCGTACGACGAATCTCGTCGTCGCTGGGAAAACCGTCGTTGTCGCCGGATACGGCTGGTGCGGCAAGGGAATCGCCATGCGTGCCAAAGGCTTCGGCGCGCGCGTCGTCGTCACGGAAATCGACCCCGTCAAAGCGCTCGAGGCGATGATGGACGGGTTTGATGTCATGACGATGGCAACAGCCGCCGAAATCGGCGACCTGTTCATCACAGCGACAGGCTGCAGCGGCGTTATCACGCCGGAGCATTTTAACATCATGAAGGACGGCGCCGTTTTATGCAACGCCGGTCACTTCAATGTCGAGGTTGACGTGGCGTGGCTTGATCAACACGCCGTTAATAAGGTAGAGCAAAAGCCGAGCATCATGGGTTATGCGCTCGATAACGGGCGGACGATCTTTGTTTTGGCCGAGGGGCGGCTCGTTAATCTCGCCTCTGGGGACGGGCATCCTGTAGAAATTATGGACATGAGCTTTGCCATTCAGGCGCTCTCCGCCAAATTCCTTGCCGATAACAGGGATAAGCTCGCGCCCGGTGTCCACGCGGTACCGGTAGAAATCGATACGGCGGTTGCGAAAATGAAGCTTGCCGCCTGCGGTCTTTCGATTGATGCGCTGACAGAGCAGCAGCGGGATTACCTATCCAGCTGGAACGTCTAAGCTGCACAGTCGGTATTAATGAGCTTGTATCAATAATCCATCTTTCGAGGTCACCACATGAAAAAAGTCATGCTCGTCTTCGGCACGCGGCCGGAGGCTATTAAAATGTGCCCGCTCGTGCTGGAACTGAAAAGCCGAGATAATTTTGAGACACTCGTGTGTGTCACCGGCCAGCATCGCCAAATGCTCCAGCAGGTGCTGGACGCGTTTAACGTCACGCCGGACTTTGACCTGTCCGTCATGTCGGACAGGCAGACATTGTTTGATATCACAGAGCGCGTGATGCGCGGCATGAAGGACATTTTGGAGCAGACGCGCCCCGACGTCGTCCTCGTCCATGGCGATACGACGACGACGTTTGCCGCCAGTCTTGCCTGCTTCTATCTGGACATTCCCGTCGGCCATGTGGAGGCCGGTCTGCGCACCTACAACATAACATCGCCGTACCCGGAGGAGTTCAACCGGCAGGCCGTTGACAGTATCGCGCGTTTTCTCTTTGCGCCGACAGCCGTCTCCGAAGCCAATTTGCTGCGCGAGGGCAAAGCCCCAGAGACAATTTTTGTGACGGGCAACACGGCGATAGATGCCTTAAAAACAACGGTACGCACCGATTACGCCCATCCAGAGCTCGTCTGGGCGGAAGGCAGCCGCCTCGTGCTGCTGACAGCGCACCGCCGCGAAAATCTCGGTGAGCCGATGTACCGCATTTTCGGCGCGATCCGCCGGATTGTCGACGAATTCCCCGACGTTAAAATCATCTACCCCGTCCATCTAAACCCCGCCGTCCGCGAGGCAGCACGTGACGTCCTTGGCGGCCACGAACGGGTGCATCTCATCGACCCGCTCGATGTGCTTGATTTTCATAATTTTCTCGCGCGCTCCTATCTCATTCTCACGGATTCAGGCGGTATCCAGGAGGAAGCGCCCTCCCTCGGCAAACCAGTCCTCGTTCTGCGGGACACAACAGAGCGCCCGGAAGGCGTCGACGTCGGTACACTCAAGCTCACAGGCACCGACGAAGAGACGATCTACCGAGAGTTTAGAACACTGCTCGTCGACCAGAGCGCCTATGACGCGATGAGTCATGCCTCCAACCCATACGGTGACGGCTTTGCCTCAAAACATATCGCGGATATTCTTAAAGAAAAATAATAAATATAGAAAAGGGGTACTGGCATGTATTGCAGCAATTGCGGAAGCACCCTCCCGGAAAACGCGGGATTTTGTCCCTCCTGCGGCGCGGGTGCCGGGCAGCAGGCAACCGGCGCACAAGTAGGAACGGCCGTTAAAACGGCTCTGCCGGACGGCACCTTTAAAATCACGTCAATCATCATGCCTGCGGTTCTGACCCTGCTGATGTTTCTCAAATGGATCAGTATGCCTATTATCGCAAAGCTCCTTAACACATTCGGTTCGGCGCTGGGCTCCTTGGCTGGCGCTACCGGCAGTATGGGTTCCCTGATCCCTTCATCGTTTTCCATTATTGATCTGATGTACCGCATCAAGCTTTTCAGCAGTCTCAATGATTTTGCCGGGAGCTCTTACGCCTATTCGAGCAGCAGCGCCCCCAATATCTCAAACGCGTCAGGGCTTATTATTGCGTTTATCGTTCTGCTTTTCGTTGTAATGCTCGTTTCAATGGCTTTCTTTGCCGTTTATCTGTTTCATTTGTTTAAGAACAAAACGGTCAAAACGAAAATTTTTACCGGAGGCCTCGTGTGCACAAGCGTGCTTTTTACCGTCAGCCTAATTGGGATGTTTGTCGTCAACGGCATCGTCAGCAACGAAACATATGGCATCGTGACGGATATGCTCTCGCTCACCTTCGGTGCGTATCTCACCGGCATCATTTCGATTCTGGCCCTCATTTTCCTGCCGAAACGGCTTGACGCCGAAACGAACAGGCGCTGAATCCCTAAAAGCCAGTTATAACGGAGGATTACCATGAAAAAAGCAATCGCTGCCTTGATGGTTTTCGCAACGCTTCTTCTCAGCTCCTGCGGCTTAAATAATATGTTTTCTCGAAATCAGAGCGCATCGCCATCATCCGGCGCCACCCCGTCATCCAATCGTTACGGTTCGCCAACGGCGTCGCCCCAAAACACACAAACGCCGCTGACATCGTCAGAGCTGTCCTATTTTTCTGCGTATTTTGAGGACCCCCAAAACAACGGCTTTTTATTGTCAAACTACGCTAAACCTTCAGAAATTGACCTAGATGCGCTTTTTTACACCGGTGCCGGGATTGCCTCTGATGGACAGGACATCAGCCCAAACGAACAACAGGCCTTTATGGATGCGTATGAATTAGACAGCATTGACGGAGACCTGCTGAAGCTGTCAACCAAGCAGATCAACGACTATCTGAAAGAAAAAGCTGGTGTCACGCTCTCTCAAATCAGCGGGAAGCTTCACTGGCTGTACATCCAAAAGTACGACGCGTATTACAGCATGGTCTTTGATACAAATTATGGCTTTTTTAACTGCGTCAGCGGCTATAAAACAAGCGACGGGACATATGTCATCCAATGCGAGGACAATCCCGAATATGGCCAGCAGATCGATAGCTGCGTCGTAACGCTCCATCAGTCCGGCGACAGTTACATGTTTGTCTCAAACAAAGCCCATATGGTGTATTGAGCGCAAACACTTCACAGAAAATTGGATATAGTAAGCCCGGCAGCGCCTGTGCGCCGCCGGGCTTGTCATTATTGAGACCGGGTCTGCTCTTTTTACGTCGTCTCCTGCGGGACTTCCTGTTCATCCGGCGCATACAGGTCGTCGGCGGAGATCACCGTACTACCGGCGGCAGGCTCTCTGGCCGGTGTCTGCGTCGTATCCGCGTATGTAAATGAAATATTCAGGGCTTGGCGCGTCACATCATTGACGGCGTCTTTCAGCACCAGACTACCATGACCGTCGGTTGAATAGGCAAACAGCATCTCTGTTCTATATGTCTCAACATCTGCGTCGCTGTATCGATAGGTGGCGTCATCCGTCAAAGACAGCGATAATCCTGTAAACGTCTCTCCGCTAAAAGAATAAACCATCTTCAACGCTAACTGACTGGTATATCCGTAATCATCGCCAGCGGTCTCCGATTCTGACAGCGATACGACATATGAATCGCCGTCTCGAACCATCGCCTGATCGCTGAAAAGCTGATTAATATTGTTCAAAACATTTTCGATATTGTCATTACCGGTGCGCAGCTGACTGATAAGAAGCTGTTTGACGCCGTCTCGGAAGCTGCCACCGGCAGCGGCGATGTCACTCATGCTCAGATTGGAATAGCCGCTCATGCTCAAAACATCTAACCCGAAGTTCGTCTCAGTGTTCCCCGTTTCATTGGAAACCCACGCATCGGTCGAGATGCCGTAAACTGACGACAGGAGTGGGGATTTTATATACATCATCCCTGTCTCATTATTGATGATGATACTCATATCGATACTATCGAGCTGGCTTAACAAGGCTCTTGTCTCATCGTCAAGCGGTTCAGCACTCTCCAGCATTTCGGTAAAATCGGATAGATTTGTTTTCAAGTTCAGGCTCATTTCCTCGCCGCCCTTGTCAAAAAGGCCTGAAACCGTCCCGTTAACCGTTAAAGCACTTGGCACAGCCGGTTGATCTTCATTCTCAGAATTGCCGTACAGTAACGATTGCATATCCATGAAATAATCAAAGGTGCCCTTTAAGGTATGGCTTTTTTCCAAAAAGCTTCTGTTATAGTCAAGATACTTATCCAAAACCGTATAGGTTGCGCCGCTTTTCGCCATGAGCTCGTCAACAGTTCCGAGGACGATGGTGCGTGCTGCGCCATCCCACGAAACGGTATACCCAAGCGCCTGGGCCGCATTGCGTATCGAAATATAGATTTTTCCGGTGCTCGTATTTTCTATCGGCGGGTAAGCACAGTACATGTCATACGTCTCTTCCCTGTCAATTATCGTGATATTACCGCTGCTGCATGGCATCACAACGGTCGTCGTTCCTGATACGGCCGTTATCGTTTTTGACGCGGCGTCATAAACAGCGCGCGCGCCAAGCGCCTTGAAAAGGGTGTTATATGGGGCAAACGCCCTGCCATCCTGCATTAAAACCGGCACAACATTGAGTGTTTTCGTCCCAAGCTTGAGGTGAATCGGCGCCGCCGCCGCCGCAACCGACATCGGCAGCAACAACGCCAGACAAAGCGCCCCTGCGATAAGCCCTCTTATGTATCGACGCATCAGACTTCCTCCCGGTAATCTGCTTCTTTAGAAGCATTATTTTGCCGTATTCGTTTTGAAATTCCTCTTCCTTACTATTATAGCAAAATATAAATATATTTCAATTTATTTATAGTGTCCCGGCAATCATAAAGGCGGGAGATATCTCCCGCCTTCGTTATTCATAATCTAGTGCGTCAGCGCCGGATGAAAACACCTATTCATCCAGCTTCAAAACCGCCATGAAGGCTTCCTGCGGCACCTCGACGCTCCCGAGGCTCCGCATGCGCTTCTTGCCTTCTTTTTGCTTTTCAAGAAGTTTTTTCTTGCGGGTGATGTCACCGCCGTAGCATTTGGCTAAAACATCTTTCCGCATGGCCTTAATTGTCTCGCGGGCAATGACCTTGCCGCCGATGGCTGCCTGCACGGGGATTTCAAAGAGCTGTCGCGGGATGTTGTCTTTGAGTTTTTCCGCAATCCTTCTGCCGCGCGCATAGGCCTTGTCCTTGTGGACGATAAATGACAGAGCATCCACGACCTCGCCGTTGAGCAAAATATCGAGCTTAACAAGCTCGGATGGCCTGTACCCGAGAAACTCATAGTCGAGTGAGGCATACCCGCGCGAGCGGGATTTGAGCGCGTCAAAAAAGTCATAGATAATCTCGTTGAGCGGCATGTCGTATTGCAGCTCGACGCGCGCCGTATCGAGATATGTGAGCGCCTTGTATTCACCCCGCCGGTCCTGACAAAGATCCATAATATTGCCGACGTATTCGGGCGGGCAGATGATGGCGGCTTTGACAAATGGCTCCTCCGCCTGCTCAATATGGGCCGGGTCGGGATAGTTGAGCGGGTTATCAACCAGGATCGTCTGCCCGTCCGTTTTCGTCACGCGGTAGATAACGCTGGGGGCTGTCGTAATAAGGTCAAGATTGTATTCGCGCTCGATCCGCTCCTGAATAATCTCCATATGCAAAAGGCCGAGAAAGCCGCAGCGAAAGCCGAAACCCAAGGCGACTGACGACTCCGGCTCGAAACTGAGCGCCGCGTCGTTGAGCTTGAGCTTTTCCAGCGCGTCACGCAGGTCCGGATATTCTGCGCCATCGACCGTGTAGATGCCGGAATAGACCATCGGTTGCGCAGGCTTATAGCCCGGCAACGCCTCTTGCGAGGGATTCTCCGCCCCTGTAACAGTGTCGCCGACCTGGGTGTCGGCAACATTTTTGATGCTGGCCGTCAAATACCCAACGTCACCGGCGCACAAGACGTCGCACGGTTCCATGCCGATTGGGCGTAAATGCCCGATTTCAACGACGCGGTATTCAGCGCCGGTTGCCATCATCCGAACCGTCATATCCGGGCGCAGCTCGCCGTCAAACAGCCGCAGATAGACGATGACGCCGCGGTACGCGTCGTACTGGCTGTCGAAAATGAGCGCCCGGAGCGGTTTTGAGCAATCGCCCTTCGGCGCGGGGACGTTTTTAACGATGCTCTCGAGCACCTCGTCAATGCCGATGCCGAGCTTGGCTGAAATTTCCGGCGCGTCAAGCGCTGGCAGACCGATGATGTCCTCGATTTCAGCCTTGACTCTTTTCGGGTCAGCCGCGGGCAAGTCAATTTTATTGACAACGGGAAGAATCTCAAGATTATGCTCCAGCGCAAGGTAGGTGTTGGCCAGCGTTTGGGCTTCGATCCCCTGCGCCGCGTCGACAACGAGAATCGCCCCCTCGCAGGCGGCAAGAGACCGTGACACTTCATAATTAAAATCAACGTGACCCGGTGTGTCGATCAGGTTAAGCGTATACGTTTCACCGTCACAGGCTTTGTATGTGAGGCCGACGGCGCGTGCTTTGATCGTAATACCGCGCTCCCGCTCGAGCTCCATGTTGTCCAAAAGCTGATTTTCCATGTCTCGTGCGTCGACGGCGCCGCATTTTTCGAGCAGCCGGTCGGCCAGCGTCGATTTGCCGTGGTCAATGTGGGCTATTATTGAAAAGTTGCGGATTTTTTCTTGATCGATCATGAATACACCTCATGGCGCATGTATTATTGCCGAATGTCCAGCGTTATCCCATCGACGGCGTTTTCAGCTTCCGGACCGATTCTTCAACAGCCGCGAAGAGTTTATCCAACGCATCTTGGGATTCCGGATATTTTGCTCTGATTTCCTCTAATATCAATAGGCGTCTGTATTGTTGGTCACGTCTGACGCGATTAATCTGAGCCACACAGAAATCTTCTGAAATTTTAATTGCCGCGTCGAGCAGCATGCTGCTCTCATCTGCCGGGCGTCGGCTCAATGCGGCGAGGATGCGGTACATCCAGAATTCAAAATAGTCTCTGACTGACGCCGTTAATGTATCGTCTCCGATATCTTTTAGAAGCGACAGCAGTAGCGCCGCGTTGTCAAGGCTGCTTCTGATGCCGTCTGTGAAGCACGGCATGGCGATGTTATCACTGCATGCCTCCTGCCGGGCGCGGCCGAGAATATAGTCTGCTGAAACACCGTAATAATCACAGGCTTTTATAATGAATTCCATCTTGGGCTCTCGGACGCCGTTTTCGTAATGTGACAGAAGCGCCTGTGAAATTCCTAGGTCGTCGGCCACTTTCTTCTGGCTAAAATTTTTGCCGCGCCGGAGGTTCGTGAGCGCTTTTGCGAAATCAGGCTTCATTTGTTTGGCACCTTTCGTCAGACATTCGCCGCACAGACTTCTGCGTTTTCTTCTGCCGGGGCGGCCGGGGTGCCTGCCGTCTGCCGGCCGCTATATTACAGTTAGTATAGTATAGCCGGAAGATCTCTTTTTGTAAATAAGATTTCACAAAGCCTTCTTGCGCTTTTTTCATGTTGGTGGTAAAGTAGGACGTTGTATCAATAAATTTTAATTTAAAATTCGAGGTATCGAAAATGACTGAGAAAAGAGTAATCATCGAAGGCTCTGGAAAGCATTGCCACGTTACGCGCGAAACGCTGGATACGCTCTTTGGAAAAGGGTTTGAGCTTGTCCCTAAAAAGTGGCTGTCACAGCCCGGCCAGTTTGCCTCAGACCAGAAGGTAACCGTTGTTGGCCCAAAAGGCCAGACGACCGTGACGATCATCGGCCCCTGCCGCCGTGCCGACCAGGTCGAGCTCTCCTTTACCGACGCCCGCGCGCTCGGATTTGAACCACCGGTCCGTGAAAGCGGCGATTTGAAAGGCAGCCCCGGCTGTCAGATTGTCGGCCCCAGCGGCACTGTCGACATTGAAAGTGGCGTTATCATCGCCAAGCGCCATCTGCATTTAACACCGGCAGACGCCGATAAGTTCGGTCTTCACGACAAACAGGTTATAAAAATCCGGGTCGATGGCGATCGCGCGCTTATTTTTGATGAGGTTGTCGCCCGCGTCAGCCCTGATTACGCCACGTTTGCGCACCTCGACTACGATGAAGTAAACGCAGCGGCTCTTTTCGGCACGCCGACCGGCGTGATTATAGACTGATATAAAACGGCAAATAAAAAGGCTGCCCGTCTTCGGCAGCCTTTTTAGTACGATGCTGTTTAAAAAATAATGTTTAAAATAAGTGTCAGGACAACGAAAACAATCGCCACCCATTTCGTAGCTCTGGCCAGCTTTGAATCGAGCGTTTTCATCTTGTTTTTTGACAGATATGTGTCCGATCCGCCGCCAATAACGCCGGATAGGCCGGCCGTTTTGCCTGTCTGCAAGAGGACAACGCCAATAAGAATGACACAAGTAATGAGCTGAAAAATCGTAACGACCGTTTCCAGGAGGATCATTCCCTTCAAAATAAAGTAACACGCCGGATGGCGCGACAATTGCGTATTTGTTATGATAACACAACTTAGATGCGTTGACAAGAGCTTTTTGCGTTTTCGTCGGCGCCTCGGGAGGACGACCAATGCTGTTCGATACACACGCGCATTACGATGACGCCCAATTTGATGCAGACCGCGATGCCTTGCTCGCCTCGATGCCGGAAAACGGCATTGCGCTGATTGTGAACGCTTCCAGCAATCTGCGCTCGGCGCAGGCCGGGCTAAAGCTTGCCGAGGCGTATCCGTTTGTTTTCGCGGCTGTCGGCGTCCACCCGCACGATGTCGACGACATGAGCGACGCAACACTCATAGCGCTTGAAGACCTGTTAAAGCACCCGAAAGCCGTCGCCGTCGGCGAAATCGGGCTGGACTACCACTATGATTTCTCCCCGCGCGAGATCCAGCAGCAGCGCTTTCGTGACCAGCTTGCTCTGGCTCGATGTGTCGGTCTGCCCGTTGTGATCCACGAGCGCGAGGCCACACATGACGTTTTATCGCTTCTCGATGATTTTCCTGATGTCCGCGGCGTCTTTCACTGCTATTCCGGCAGTTGGGACACGGCCAAAGGCCTCTTGGATAAGGGGTGGTATCTCTCGTTTACTGGTGTTATCACCTTTAAAAACGCGCGCCGCGCCGTCGAGGTGCTCGAAAAAATGCCGCGTGACCGCATCATGATCGAAACAGACTGCCCTTATCTTGCGCCAGAGCCGATGCGCGGTCGCCGCAACAGCTCGCTATATTTAAAATTTACAGCGTCGAAGCTCGCCGAAATCATTGGTGTTTCTCCGGCGGAAGCCGGGCAGCTGACGCTGGAGAACGGCCGCCGCTTTTTTGGTATTTAACAGTGTATTGTCTCCATTGCCGCTATTTCAAGTTCGTTCATAGAGTATTCACACTTTGTTAAATTGTTGGCAGTCCAACTTGCGATATACTTTTCCCGGCAGTGTTTGCTATACAGCGCCATTTTCAGTCTGCGCTGATAAAATTTTAAGGGGGGAACCTCTCTTGATCGAAGTGCGCGACCTCGTTAAGCGGTACGGTAGCCACACCGCTGTGGATCATCTGAGCTTTAAGGTTGAAAAGGGGCAAATATACGGCTTTCTCGGCCCCAACGGCGCTGGAAAAACGACGACAATGAACATTATGACAGGCTATATCGGCCCGACTGCTGGTGACGTTATCATTAACGGTCACAATATTCTTGATGAACCGGAAGCCGTCAAGCGCGCCGTCGGGTATCTGCCGGAACAGCCGCCGCTTTACACAGACATGACGCCCCTCGAGTACCTCGACTTTGCGGCCGAGCTGAAAGGCCTTGACAAAGAGTCGCGCCAGGCCGCTGTTGACGACGTCATCGGGATGACAAAAATCGTCGCTGTCAAAGACCGCCTGATCAAGAACCTGTCCAAGGGGTACAAGCAGCGTGTCGGCCTAGCGCAGGCTATTCTTGGCCTGCCGGAGATTATCATTTTAGACGAGCCGACCGTTGGGCTCGACCCAAAACAAATATTAGAAATCCGCGAGCTGATACGCGGCCTCTCAAAAGATCACACGATTCTTCTCAGTTCCCATATCCTTTCGGAGGTCCAGGAAATCTGCGACCACGTCCTGATTATTCACGAAGGGCATCTTGTCGCCTCCGGCACGCCCGCCGAGCTTGAAAAACAGCTGACAAGCCATACCGTCGAGATGACGGTTAAAGGTGACGACGTCGACAGTATTAGAAAGCTTTTTTCAGACATTCCGGATGTCGCCAAAGTCAGATGCCGCCTTTTTGCGCCGGGTGAAGTCCATGTCACCGTCGAGGCACAAGGGCTTGCCGATGTGCGTGCATCACTTTTTTATGCCTGCGCCGCCGCCATGAAGCCTATTCTGATGATGCGCCAGTCTGGCGTTTCTCTGGAGGATATTTTCTTAAAACTCACTTCAGAAAAGCCTGAAGCAGGCGATATACGTTCGAGCCGGAAGGTTGGTGATGCGTCATGACGGCCATTTATAAACGCGAGGTTCGCTCCTACTTTTTTTCGATGATCGGCTGTATATACGCTTTTGTCGTCCTGCTTGTGATAGGACTGATGTTTCTCTTTACAAATCTGCTCGGCGGATACCCTTATTTCGCCATTACAATCGCCAACTGGCTTTTCCTGCTTGTCATGGTTTTTGCCGTTCCTTTTCTGACAATGCGCTCTTTAGCGGAAGAGCGCCGCGCTAAAACCGATCAGATGCTTTTGACGTATCCCGTATCTGTTTCCAAGGTCATTCTCGGCAAGTTTTTTGCTATGGTAACGGTTTATGCCGTCCCGCTCATCATCTCCTGTCTGATCCCCCTGATCATTTCGTGGGACAGCGCCGGTGCAGGCTCCTTGATGATTGACTTTTCCGCTATTTTGGCGCTCATCTGCCTCGGGTTCCTATTCGTCTCCGTCGGTATGTTCATTTCTTCCCTCACGGAGAGCCAGGTCATTGCGGCCGTTTTGTCAATGGGTGTTTTGCTATTGCTCTTCCTCTGGTCGGATCTGGTCTCTTTGCTACCACAGACGGCGGCGGCTTCCTTGATCGGATTTTTTATCATCCTCCTTATTCTTCTCTTTATTTTGTATCAGTTGTCTCATAACGCGACGACAACGGCTGCTGTCGGCCTCGGCGGCACCCTCGCTCTTTTCGGCCTGCTCCTTTTCGGCAGGGGCTTGCTGCCGGGGTTGCTGAACAAAATACTCGGAATTTTTTCGGTTACTGAAACCATTAACAATTTTTCCAGCTACAATGTTTTTGATTTGAAAGGGCTGTTATTTTTCCTCTCCTTTGCCGCCCTGTTTGTTTTTCTCACCATACAGTCCGTCTCAAAACGGCGCTGGAGCTGAAGGAGGATGCGAATTTGAGTAACGAACTGATGAAAAGCGTTAAAAACCTTGTTAAAAAGCTTAACGGCGAAAAAACGGCCGGAACAAAACGCGGCATGATGACAGCTGCTATATCCGCTGTCGCTGTAGCCGTCGCGGTCGTTTTTAATCTCGTGCTCGGCAGTCTGCCGTCGCGGACGCTGCAGTACGACATCTCTGGTAAGGACCTATACACGGTATCGGGCGATACGGTCTCCTATCTCAAAGGGCTTGATAAAGATATTTCTATCGTCGTTCTCGCCAAAGAAGCCCAGCTCGACGAGCATCTGACGAAATTTCTAAAAAACTATGCCGCGCAGTCACAGCACCTTTCTCTTAAAATAATCGACCCGGTTTTAGACCCTACGGCGCTGACAACGTATGGCGCGGAGCAAAACACTGTCGTCGTCACCTGTTCTGACACCGGCCGGTCGAAAACGCTCTATATTGACGGCGTCGACGGCGTTCAGGACGGCCTCATTATCAACGACTTTAACACGTACTATTCCACCCAGACACTCAAGCCGATTGCGATTGACGCCGAAGGCCAGCTGACAAGTGCGGTCACTTACGTAACGAGCACCACCTCCTCGAAGATCTACACGCTGACCGGTCATGACGAATCCGGCCTCGGCGCAAACGCGCAGGACACCCTGGAGAAGGCAAACATCACCGTCTCCTCCCTCAATCTGCTCACAGCACCTTCGATTCCGAGCGATTGTGAGCTCGTTGTCTGCGTAAGCCCTGAAAAAGACCTGGCCGACGTTGAGCTCTCAACCCTGCAGGCTTATCTCCAAAACGGCGGTCACCTGATGCTGTTTGTCAAGGACGCCTCATTTAAAAACTTTAACACCCTGCTCAAGGCCTACGGGCTTGAGCCGCTTCAAGGAACCGTCGGGGACACCGAGCGATATAACCAGCAATACGCCAGTTATTACGGGCAATATTTATTTTACCCCGTTTTGTCGACCGACAGCGACATCACGTCGTCCATCACTTCAGACGCCATTGTGCTCAATCCAAGCGCTTTAACGCTCGTCACGCCCGCGCAGGATAACACCGCCGTTGCACCGCTGCTCACGACGTCGGAAAGCGGCGTTCTTGCTTCCGGCAGCACCTCGACAAAAGGTACGTATATTGTCGCTGCGGCGGCTGTCGTATCGCCTTCGGATGGATCATCTTCCAGCACGCGGCTGACGGTATTCGGTGGCGCCTCGCTGATTGACAACGATCTGACGTCGTCCTTTACAAACCTCTCAAACCTGGACATATTTTTAAACGCTGTTTCAGCAAACCTGAAAAACCCAATAAATTCTGTCAATATCCCAGCTAAAAGTCTGCAGGTTCAGCCTGTTCAAATCACGCATCCCGCCATTTGGAGCGTGCTGTTTCTCGCCGTAATCCCCGTCGGCGTTTTGGTGACCGGGCTCATCGTCTGGACAAAGCGGAGACAGCGCTGATGAAAAAAAGCGTCAAACAGCTTTTAATCCTGTCTGCCGCTCTTGTTATTTGCGTCGGCGCTTACATCGGCGTGTCCGTCTATAATGCAAACACGGCAAAAAAGCAGGCCGAAGCCGAAAGTAAAACGGCGCTGTACAGCGCCGTCATGGTTTCACCTATTAAGATTTCCTGTCAAAGTGCGGGCCAAACGCGTTCCTACTCTTTTGAGAATGGGATCTGGTATGACAGCAGTAACAGGTCACTGTCTGTTGACCAGACGGCTCTTATCGCGATTGTATCCGCGCTCGATAGCCTCAAGGCTGTTGATACGCTCAATAAGCCGTTATCACTCGAAGTCTACGGCCTCGAGCAACCGCTTTATACGGTTCAGGCATCCGATAAAGACAACAAAGAATTCAGCCTGCGTATCGGGACGCAGACCGGCGAAAACTATTACGCGCAGGTGGCTGGTGCCGATGCGGTTTATACCATACCATCAGCGCTTGCCAATGCCTTGGCGGCAGTGATGACGGCGTCGTGAGTACTTTTCACATACCACACAACCGATGAAACAGCTGTAAAACAGAAATCGCGGGACGAGAACCTGATAGCGGCTTTGACGCATGGATTTCAAAAGACATGAAAGCTGCATTTGCCGAAGAAGGTTGCCGTCCCGCTTTATGCTGCCCGGAAAATCATGGGTTCAGCCTCTGCGAAATCAGAGGCTTTTAAAGTCCTCGACGAGCTTTTTAACATTGTCGCCGCTGGTGCTGAGAATACCAGTTTTCGTAACCGTACCGCCTTTTGCCTGGCATACTTTCGCCATCTGTTTGATAGCGCCTTTGCCACCCCAGAAGGACCGCGTGACAAGGAGGCCAACCTTCTGCCCTTTGAGGGACGGGATTTTATCTAAGTAGAGCTTCATGACGGAAGCGACCGACAGTCCCCAAACGGGCGAAGCGAGAATGACTGCGTCGTATCCTTCCGTGCCCGGCGCCGCAGCGACTTTTGATAAGTCGTCACCGGCCGTCGTGACCTGTTCCAAAAGGACGTAATTGCCAGAAGAAAGAAGTGCCTCTTTGAGTTTTTTTGCCGCGGAGAGTGTTTTGCCAGTTTTCGAATAAACAATGATGCCAATTTTCATTTTATTATTCTCCTTCTTTCTAAAATGGGTGGCTGGATGCTAGACGTTGCCAGTATAACACAAATAATTTTGCTCTTCAACTAATTTTCATAAAGGATGACAAAGGTTTTGCCTTTTTTTCAGAATCTTTTGGTCACGCGGTCAAAAGGCTCCGGGTAAACCGGAGCCTTTTCATTCTTAAGCTTTTGTAACGATGGCCTGCAGCACGAAGTTCAAAACAAACAAGATCGATGCCACCCAGAGAATCGGGTGTGTGCCCTTGATCTCACCCTTGACAAGCTTTACGATGCAGTAGAAGATGAATGCCGCGGCAATGCCGTAAGAAATATTATAGCAAAGCCCCATGAATACGCCCGCAAAGAAGGCCGGAATGGCCTCCTCCAACTGCGTCCACTTGATATCGGCAAAGGAGGAAATCATCATGATGCCGACGATGACAAGCGCCGGTGCTGTTGACACCAGCGGGATAGCGCTGACAAACGTGGCAAGGAAGGCACTGACAATAAACAAAACGGCAACGACAACACTTGTGAGTCCTGTGCGCCCGCCTTCGCTGATACCGGCTGCGCTTTCAATGTAAGTCGTCGTGTTGGATGTGCCGACAATGGCGCCGATCGAGGTTGCGATAGAATCTGCAAACAGCGCCTTATCCATCTTGGATTTGAATCCCGCGTTTTCTTCGAGCGCCTTTTCGTCAGCCTCGCTGAAAATTCCGCTGCGGCGGCCTGTGCCGATAAACGTGCCAATTGTATCAAACGTATCCGAGAGCGAGAAAGCAAAAATCGTCACGAGTACAAGCGGAAGTTTGGCGACGTCCGCCAGTAGGGACGCCATCCCTTCAGGCTTGAAAATGACGCCGAATGTTGTGGGCAGAGCAGCAAGCGCATCGGCAAGACTGATAGTCGCGCCCATCTTTGTCACGCCCATCGGAATGCCGATGAGGGCTGAGATGATAATGCCGATTAAGATCGCACCTTTCACTTTCATCAGCATCAGGATAACGATCAGGAAAAGGCCGATCAGGAAAAGCCACAAAGCCGGCTGATTGAGCATTGTCATTGCCGGCACACCTGCTCCAAAGTTAAGAACACCGGCGTCAACAAGGCCAATGTAAGCAATGAAAATGCCAATACCGCCGCTGATAGCGTGCTGCAGGCTTTTAGGGATAGCTTTAATAATAGCTTTCCGGATATTTGTTATTGTAATGATAATGTTTAAGATGCCGCAGATGAAGACCATGGAAAGCGCCTGCTGCCACGTAAATCCAAGACTGAAGCAGACCGTGTAGACAAAAAATGCGTTAAGCCCCATACCTGGGGCCAAGGCGTATGGCACGTTGGCAACAAGGCCCATCACGAGCGTGCCGATAGCTGCCGCAATGATTGTTGCAAGGAATACTGCGCCCCATTCCATTCCGGCTTTGCTTAAAATAAGGGGGTTGACGGCAATAATATACGCCATGGTGAAAAACGTTGTGATGCCTGCGATGATTTCCGTTGAAACTGTTGTCCCGTTCTCTTTCAGTTTGAACATAAATCTTCCTCCCGCTTTCGTATATTTGTATAAAAACGCTAAAAACATTTTACTCGAAACAGGTAGTTCTCACAATATGATATTACACCAATTTTTACATCGGATTTTCATAAATCATGCCATCTTTCACTGCCTATGAAGGCGCTTTTTTATGTTTTGAGGTCCCGCAGGCCTGCCGCTCAATAATTATTCAAAAACAGCGCATTCTAATAATCATCCGCTTATCTTTGGCAGACCCTAAAATAATCGGGCCCGTTTGCACAAGCCCGCGAGACAGGTGAAGATATTGTCGACATATGCAAAGCTGACACAGGTTTATAAAAAGTCTATTCAAATCCCCTATAACGACGATTCCAAGATCGTTTTAATTGGAGACTGCCATCGCGGAGACGGCAGCTGGATCGACAATTTTCTGCACAACAGGCCTCTGTATTATGCGGCGCTGCGCCATTACTATGATGGCGGCTTTACGTATATAGACCTCGGCGACAGTGAAGAGCTGTGGAAATTTAAAAGTCTGCGTGATATCAGCAGCATTTACATTGATATCTACCGCCTCCTGCACCACTTTTACGCCGAAAACCGCCTTTTCATGATTTATGGCAACCACGACATGGCAAAAAAGGATCCGCAATACGTCCGTGAAAATATGGCGCGCTATTACGATAATCATACGAACCAGTATGAGCCGCTTTTTGAAAACATCACCGTTCACGAAGGTCTTATCCTTCGTCACGCAGTGACTGAGAAAGAGCTTTTCCTCGTGCATGGGCATCAGGGCGACCTGCGGGACGATCAGTTCTGGCGCAGCGGGCGTTTTTTTGTCCGGCATTTCTGGCGCCGGATGGAGCTTTTAGGCTTTAAAGATATCACGAGCGCCGCCAAAAATAACGTCAAGAAAAAACGCGTTGAGCGCAGCCTGACACAATGGGCCGTCCAAAACAACACATATATCGTCGCCGGTCACACCCATCGCCCTGTTTGCCCACTTGACCCAAAAATCCCGTATTTCAATGTCGGCAGCGCCGTCCATCCAAGCTGCATCACGTGTCTTGAGCTCGTCGGCAATGCTCTGACGCTTGTCAAATGGAGCGTCCGACCGACGGAGAACTTGTTGCTGTCAGTTGCGCGGCAGGAGATCGCCGTCCCGAGAAGCCTCTCTGTATAGACTGGCGTATGAATGCTTTCGCCGGCGGTATATTTCAGACGATATATAATATCTTCATCTCCGGCAACGCTTTCAAAAGCCGCTCTCTGAAAAAGGCTTCAGCGGCCGTGCGCAGCGGCTGCCGGTAGCAGTATTTACCACGCCCCCTGCCCGTCTGATATTCTTTATCAAACAAGACTGGCGCGTTCGGAAACGCTTCTAAATTAATCGCATTTTGAACATAGCTGTACGTCATAAAAATAATTTCGATGAAGGACGATTGTTTAACGCGGGCACTCAGCTTTTCTTGCAGCGTTTCAATAAGCGCGCCATACTGTGCCTCCCAGTCTTCCAAAAGAATGACCGGCGCGATGAGTATCCCCGTCTGATAACCGGCCTGACACATTTTATTGAGCGCTTCGATACGCTTAGCAAGCGGTGATGTGCCAAGCTCAATACGCCGGATAATATCCGCCGGGTTGACGCTCATTCGGAAAACGGTCTTCCCCCGATGGTCAAGGCTTAAAAGAGGCTCCACCATATCAAACTTCGTCGGGAACGTGATGTGGCCCGTCCCGCGCGCGCCAAACTGCTCGATCGTCCAAGGCAGATTTTCCGTCACAGTGTTCTCCAATACAAGATCGCTGTTGCTGCCGATTTCAAACGTCAGCAGCTTCTCTGCCGCTCTACTTTTTTTAATAATCCTGTCCATCATATCTTCCCGGTTGACGAATACCCGCAGATACGCGCATTTGTTGTATGTGCAGACAAGGTAGCAGTAAAGGCACATGGCGCTGCAGCCGGAAGAGGTATATGGCACAAGATAGTCTGAAACCTTGTGATTTTCAACGTATTTGTGTGTTTTCCGCACGCCGACGACGAGGCTTCTTTTCATCCGCGCGAATTCCCGGTTTTCCTTCTGCTGCATTTGCGGAATACTGTTATGGCTTTCGATCGGAATCCATGTGGCAACTTCGAATTTTTGCCGGAGTATTACCCCCAGCGGATAATGGAGCGCATCCGGCTCATAATACACAGCTTCGGGGTACATTTGATCTCTCCCACTTAAAATTCATATTCAAAGCTCGCCTGATCCGTTGTGATGTCAAAAAGGACGCGGCCTTTTTCCGTCAGGGTATAACGGGCCTTGCAGGCGAGACCTTCCCGGATAAGCCGCGTCATTTTACCGGACGATGGCGCGCGTAAGGCTGTGGTATGCCCAGATATCAGCTCTGCCGTCAAAGTGTACGCGTCCTGATAAACGCGGATCATCTTGCCCCCTGAATAATGGAGCTTCGCCCCGCGGTACGTGGCGAATCGCAGCTCCCGGCCGCGCCAGAAAACAAAGCCGATAACGCCCACAAACGGCCGACCAAACGGCCGGACGACGGCGGCCGAAAGCATCAGTGAACACGGCCGCGCATCAAACCAGCTGTACTGCGTCCAAATATAACGTTTCGGAAACGAGCGACCGCTGTCGCCCTCCACATAGCCGACACCATCTTTAAAATCAAGAAGGCGTCCGTTTATCGTCACGCGGCCGGTGACGGCGTGCATGAGGCTGTAAACACTATGACGGCATTCCATAAACGGCACAAAGCGATACGGCCCCATGATATCGCTCTCCGGTATCGTCCATTTGCCGTACCGGAGATGCCCCGTTGCGGAGACGTCCACCGTTTGGACGTTGAGCTCAATGCCTTTTTTTGAAAACGTGCTGTCGGCAAGCGTTATGGCCGTATTGTATTTATCGATGCGCACGCCGGAAGCCGGAAAATCAAGATAATAGGACGCGTCCTTCATGATGATCTGCAGGGACGCCCGCTCGCGCCCACCCTTCTCAGCGGAAACGGCAGGGATAAGCGCGAGCATGTTGTCACCGGCTTGCTGTTTAAAATACCAGCCTTCAAATCGTCCCGCCATCGCTTTCTCCCTCTGCTTCATGATAAACCGCCAGACATAGCCGCGCTGTTTTAGTATTCTCCGTCAATTGATATCCATTCTGTTTGCCGTCTCTTTTCTGCCGTCTTAAACAAATAAAACCGAAGGCGTTAAATCCTTCGGTTTTACTGTTTTTTCTTTAAATTTAGAGTTGGTAGTCGACAAAGCCGCTTGTCGTGAGTGTTTTGGCGTATTGAAAGCCGCAGGCCTTGGCCAGTTCTGCCGCCTCGCTGAATCGATAGCAGATCGACGCCCCGTCGTGGCTGTCACTTGAAAGGATGATTTCGCCGCCGCGCGCTTTCAGTTCCTTTAAAAGAAAGGCTGCGGGATACGGGGCCTTTTTCCCAACGCGGTACATCGCGCCGGTGTTGATTTCAAACAAACGGTGTGTTTCTAAAACGGCAACGAGCGCCTCGATCGCCACGTTTTGATACCGTTTATCCGCCTCGTCAAAAAACCGACCGCCCTCGTTGAATTTCGTCACAAGATCAAAATGCCCGATGAAGTCCGGGTTCGTTTTCCTGGCAATGTCCGCGGCTGTGGTGTAAAAATCCCGGACGTAGGCGTAAAAATCCCCGCTGTAATGGCGCTTGACGTCGTCTTGCTGCACCGCGTCGCTCTCGTCAACGAGCAGATATTCCCCGTCTTTTTTAATGTAATGGCAGGAGCCGATCACATAATCAAAACCGGCTGTCGGTTCGGTGGCATAATAATCCTGCTCGACACCGGTAAAAAGCGTGATCCTGTCGCCATATGTTTCTTTCAAGCGGGTCATCTCGTCGACAAACGCCGCCGTTTTATCAGGGCTCATGCACCAATCAGTCTCGAAACCCATATAGGCGTGGCCGGAGAGGCCGAAGGCGACAAGACCTTTTTGAATGGCGGCACGCACCATCTCTTCGCACGATTCCGACCCATCGCAATACGTTGTGTGCGCGTGAAAATTCGATAAGGTCATGGCGTCATTTTCTCCTGCTTCACTTTCTTGTCGACAATGTGGCGGGCGGCCAGTTCGCTTTTGATATCGTCAAGCGTGATGCCCATTTCGATCATGAGGACCAAAACGTGATACGTCAGGTCGGCGATTTCATACACCGTCTCTTTATTATCGCCCGCTTTGCCGGCGATGATGACCTCCGTAGACTCCTCGCCGATTTTTTTCAGGATCTTATCAATACCCTTTTCAAAGAGATACGACGTGTACGAGCCTTCTTTGCGCTCTCTCTTGCGCCCGATAAGCAGCGCCATCAGATCATCCAGCGAAAACGACGGTGACGATTCGCCGATGTAAACATCGTCATTAAAGCATGAATCCGCGCCTGTATGGCAGGCCGGGCCGTCTTTCCTAACGGTGACAGTCAACGCGTCCCTGTCGCAGTCGGCCTGAATTCGGACAATGTGCTGGACGTTGCCGGACGTCTCCCCCTTGCGCCAGAGCGCCTGTCGCGAGCGCGACCAAAAGCACGTTCTGCCCTCGCGCATGCTGATTTCAAGGCTCTCCCTGTTCATATAGGCTACCGTCAGGACTTTTTTTGTCTCCTCGTCAAGAACAACAGCGGGGATAAGCCCCTTCTCGTCAAATTTCAGCGCATCGATGTCAATCATCATAACTTTTATATCCTCACGTTGATGTTTTCATTTTTTAACACAGTTTTCAGATCCTTGATACTGACCTCGCCGAAGTGGAAAATCGATGCCGCAAGCCCGGCGTCCACCTTCGGCAGGGCGTTGAAGAGTACGGTAAAATCCGCGATTTGGCCGGCACCGCCAGAGGCAATCACGGGGATGGACACGGCATCGCAGATGGCCGCCAGCATCTCCAGATCAAAGCCATTTTTCACGCCGTCCGTATCAATACTGTTGACGACAAGCTCGCCCGCGCCGAGGCTCTGGCCGCGTTTAACCCACTCGATTGCGTCCATCCCGGTGTCTTCGCGCCCGCCTTTTGCGAAGACGCGGAACCGCCCGTCGACGCGTTTGATATCCACCGATAAAACGACGCACTGATCGCCGTATATTTTAGCCGCTTCACGAATCAGCTCCGGGTTCTTTATCGCGCCGGAATTGACGCTCACTTTATCTGCTCCGCACTTTAAAACTCTGTCGAAATCATCTGTCGTATTGATGCCGCCGCCGACGGTAAGGGGAATAAAAATGCAGCTTGCGACCTCCTTGAGGATATCGGTGAAAAGCCGCCGCTCCTCAAAAGACGCCGTGATATCATAAAAAACGAGCTCATCGGCACCGTTGTCACTGTAGAATTTGGCGAGCTTTACCGGGGACGACACGTCATTGAGCCCTAAAAAATTGATGCCCTTCACGACGCGCCCGTCCTTCACGTCAAGGCAGGGGATAATTCTTTTTGTTATCATCGCAGAGCCTCCCCGCTTTGCTTGGCCTCTTGAATGGCCGCCTTCAGATCGATATGCCCCGTGTAAAGGGCTTTGCCTAAAATGGCCCCGTATAGACCGAGCGACCGCAGCGCGCGGATATCTTCTAGCGACGTCACGCCGCCCGATGCGATAATATCCGCTTTTATTTCAGCCGAGAGGCTTTGATAGAGCGCCGTGTTCGCCCCGCCGAGAACGCCGTCCTTCGAAATATCGGTGCAGATCACCGTCTTCACGCCGAGCGCGTCCATCTCGCGGCAGAAATCCATGCCCGTGCGCCCAGTGACCTCCGTCCAGCCCTTGATGGCAACATACCCGTCCTTGAGGTCGATGCCGACGGCGATGCGCTCCCCGAAGTGCGCAACCATCTCGCCGACAAAGCCGGGCTTTGTGACGGCCGCCGTGCCGAGAATGACGCGGCTGACACCGAGGTCACAGTATTTTTCAATCACGTCACGCGTGCGGATGCCGCCGCCCACCTGAAGAGAAAGGCTGCTTTCGGCAAGCTTTCGGATCGTTTCAAAATTCGCGGTCGTCCCGTCCTTTGCCCCTTCGAGGTCGACGACGTGCAGATTTGACGCGCCCGCGTCACGGAAAGACCGGGCAACGCTCGCTGGATCGTCGCTGTAAACCGTCATCTGGGCGTAATCACCCTTGAAAAGCCGGACGGCGCAGCCGTTAAACAAATCAATTGCTGGAAATATAGTCATGGTGGCTCCTTAAATCTCGCAGAACGCGCGTAAAATATTGAGTCCGACGTCACCGCTTTTTTCGGGATGAAACTGCGTCCCGTAAATATTCCCGTTAGCAACAGCCGCCGTCAGCTCCGCGCCGTATTCCGTTGTGGCGATGACGGCTTCGTCGCAGTCTGACGCATAGTAGGAGTGGACGAAATAGACGCAGTCGCCCTCATTAATATACTGAAACAGCTGGCTTTTCGGCTTGTCTTTCGGGAAAATCAGCCCGTTCCAGCCGATTTGCGGAATTTTATACCCCTTTGGGACAACCGGCTCCATGGGGACGACGCGGCCCTTGATGAGGCCAAGCCCCTCGTGTTCGCCGTATTCATAGCTTTTTTCAAACAAAAGCTGCATGCCGAGGCAGACGCCGAGCAGCGGCTTGCCGCTTCGCGCCTGTGCCGTGACAACGTCATACAGGCCGCTGTTTCGGAGCTTTCGGGCGGCGTCCTCAAAAGCGCCGACGCCGGGCAGAATGATGCGGTCGCTGTTTTGCAGCACAGCGGCACTGTTTGTAACGGCAGCATCCTGCCCGATGTATTGAAGGGAGCTGCGCAGGGAAAAGAGATTCCCGACGCCGTAGTCTACAATGGCAATCATGGTGTACCTCGATTATTCAGTCTGCGCCGCCGTCAGATCGCAGGCATAACGGCGGCAATTTGGATCAGAGAATGCCCTTTGTTGACGGAATTTCGTCCTTGAACGCCGTATCGATTGAAACGGCCTTCGCCAGGGCGCGCGTCAGAGCCTTAAAACAGGCCTCTATAATGTGGTGTGTATTACTGCCCGCCAGTTGACGGACATGGAGCGTGATCCCCGCCTTGCGCACAAAGGCCAGCAGAAACTCTTCAACAAGCTCCGTATCCATAGTGCCGACCTTACCGTCCGGCAGGTCCAGTCCATAGGCCAAACAGCTTCTGCCGGAGACGTCCACAGCGCATAAGACAAGTGCCTCGTCCATCGGCAGCAGCATGTCGCCGTATCGCTTGATGCCCTTCATATCGCCGAGCGCTTCGGCAAACGCCATACCAAGGCACAGGCCGATGTCCTCGACAGTGTGGTGCGCGTCGACATGGGTGTCGCCTCGGCATGTCAGTGTGACATCAAAGCGCCCGTGCCGGGCAAAAAGCGTCAGCATATGGTCGAGAAAGCCGATGCCGGTGTCGACGGCGCTGTCGCCCCGCCCGTCGAGATTCAGCTTGAGAGAAATGTCTGTCTCCGCTGTTTTGCGCTGAATGTCGCTCTGCCTCATATTATGTCTCCCTTCTGAGAATCACTGCCAGCGCCGATAGCAGCTCTTCCATCTGCTCGGGCGTGCCGATTGTAATTCTAAGATAATCTGAAATTCTGTTTTTGTCAAAATGGCGCACAAGAATGCCGCGCGCCTTCAGCTGCCGGTAGAGGTCACCGCCCGATGCTTCGGGGTGCCGGGTGAAAAGAAAGTTGGCAACGGATGCCGTCATCTGAAAGCCGAGCGCCTTGAGCCCTTCGGCCGTCTTTTCGCGCGTTGCGATGACCCGGTGGCACATGGCGTCATAATACGCTGCGTCGTCAAACGCCGCTTCCCCGGCCAGAAGAGCCGGGCGGCTGACATTATAGGAATTAAAAGAGTACCGAACGGCGTCAATGTCGTCAATCAGCGCCTTACAGCCGAACGCAAAGCCCAGCCGCGCTCCGGCGAGGGACCGCGATTTCGAGCACGTCTGCACGACGAGCAGGTTGTCATATTTTTGAATGAGCCCGACGGCGGTGTCTCCCCCGAAATCGACATACGCCTCGTCGACGATGACGACGTTATCAGGGTTTGCGGCCAGAATCTTTTCGATCGCGTCAAGCGATACGGCAAGGCCTGTCGGCGCGTTCGGGTTGGCAATGATAATCGTCTTGCCGATGCCGACGTAATCGTCGGCGCAGAGCGTAAAATCAGACCGCAGCGGGATAACGGCGCGCGGGATCCCAAACAGGTCACAGTAGACAGGGTAAAACCCGTACGTAACGTCGGCAAAGGCCGCGGGCGTCTTTTCGTCGCAGAAGGCCATAAACGCAAACGCCAAAGCCTCGTCCGACCCGTTTGACAAAAAGACATTTTCGGGTTCCAAGCCGTACTTTGCCGCGATTTTTTGACGCAGTGCCTTCCCCGTCGGATCGGGGTATAGGTTCAGCTTGTCGAGCGCGGCGCTGCCAAGCCGCTCGAGCACCAAGGGTGACGGCGGATACGGCGATTCGTTTGTGTTGAGCTTGATATAGGCCATATCGGTCGGCTGCTCGCCGGGAACATACGGTACAAGATCAGAAAGGCGTTTGCTCAAAAACCGGCTCATGGCGTCACGTCTCTTTCCGCCTGAAGCCGGACGGTGACGGAACGGGCATGCGCGTCAAGTCCCTCTCGCGCGGCAAAGGCCGCGACGTCTTGAGCCACCGCTTCAAGCGCTGTTTTTGTGTAGTAGGTAAATGACGATTTTTTTATGAAGTCGTCAACGGACAGGGGGCTTGAAAAGCGCGCCGTCCCCATCGTCGGCAGCGTGTGGTTCGGCCCGGCGAAATAGTCGCCCAGCGCCTCAGGGCAGTATTTCCCCAAAAAGATGGACCCGGCGTTTTGGACCATGCCGAGATAATCAAACGGGTTATCCACACAGATTTCCAAATGCTCGGGCGCGAGCGCATTCGAAATCTCCAGCGCGCGCTCCAGCGTTTCGGTAACAATGATCTTCCCGTTGTTATCAATCGACTCTCTGGCAAATGCGCGGCGCGGGAGCGCCTCAAGCTGTTTTTCAAGCTCGACGCGCACCGCTTCGGCGAGCGATGGGCTGTCCGTCACCAAAACGGCACTCGCATTTTTATCGTGCTCGGCCTGTGAGAGCATATCGGCCGCAACAACGGCGGGGCGGCATGATGCGTCTGCAATCACGAGAATCTCGCTCGGCCCGGCAATCATGTCGATGCCAACGGTGCCGAAAACCTGTTTTTTAGCCTCGGCAACATAGGCGTTGCCCGGCCCCACGATTTTATCGACCCGCGGGACGGATGCCGTTCCGTACGCCAGCGCCCCAACGGCCTGTGCCCCGCCGATTTTGAACACCCTATCTGCACCCGCTATGCGCGCCGCCGCCAGAATGTTCGGGGATACAACGCCGCTAGGCGCCGGCGTCGTCACGATGATTTCACCGACACCGGCAAGCTTTGCCGGGATGCAGTTCATCAACACGGAGGACGGATAGCTTGCCGTCCCGCCTGGGACGTAGACGCCGACGCGCGCCAGCGGCGTAATTTTCTGCCCAAGGACGACGCCGTTTTTCTGTGTGACAACAAAGCCTTGCCGCACCTGGTTTCTGTGAAACGCTTCGATGTTGGCTGCCGCTTTTTGCATAATGGCGACGAGCGCGTCGTCCGCCGTCTCTTCGGCCGCATCGAGCGCCTCTTTCGTGACCTCCAAGGCTGCAAGCTCGGCGCCGTCAAATTTTTTTGCATACTGAAAAAGCGCTGCGTCGCCATTTTCCCGGACGTCGGATAAAATGGCGGCAACGGTCTTTTCGATACCGCTCGTATCGTCAGACCGGTAGAAGATCTGATCCGGCGAAACGTCGCCGTCTTTATAAATCCGAATCATTATGCTCAGCCCTCTTTTATCATGTCGGATACCCTGTCGCACAGGGTGCGGAGCTTTTCATGCTTAAACCGGTAGCTGGCCTTATTGGCGACGAGCCGCGCGCTGACCGGCACAATCGTCTCGATGACGGCGAGGTCGTTTTCTCGGAGCGTCGTGCCCGTCTCAACGATGTCGACAATGACGTCCGACAGGCCGAGAATCGGCGCGAGCTCGATAGAGCCGTTGAGCTTTATGATATCAATTTCCCGGCCGAGGCTCGCATAAAACGTTTTGGCGACGTTTGAAAACTTCGTGGCAACACGCAGCGTCCTGTCAAGGTCATCGCGAAAGTCTTTTTTCGCCGCCACGCACAATCGGCATTTGCCGACGTTGAGATCTAAAAGCTCGTAGATATCGGGCTCATATTCCAGAAGAATATCCTTCCCGGCAATGCCAAGGTCGGCTGCGCCGCGCTCGACATAGATGGCCACGTCCGACGGCTTGACCCAGAAGTAACGGACGCCTGTCTCCTCATTTTCAAAGATAAGCTTCCTATTGTTGTCCCATATGGCAGGGCAGCCGTAGCCAACGGTCTCGAATACCTCATAAACCTTTTCTCCGAGTCGACCCTTCGGCAGCGCGATATTAATCCAGTCGTTCAAGAACGTCAAACCCCCCATCTTTCATTTGATAAAGCTGCCTGTATTTAATGCCGTCGGCGGGCCCCCGCTCCGCTCGGACGCTCATATTGTCATCCGTCAGCACTTTTACCGCCCGTGCCAGCGCCTGGGCGTCTGTCGTCTCGTCATAGAGAAGTAAAACATCCACGTCAAACGGCCGCGGCGCCTCATCAAACCGCTCGAGAAGGTCGAGATAGACGGCAAACCCAATGGCACCAGCCTTTTTCCCAAAGCGTTCCAGCAGCTTGTCGTACCGCCCGCCGGACAAAACGCCCGTCGGAATCCCGTCGACAAAGCCCTGAAAAATAATGCCGTTATAATATGTCATGTCGTTGACGATGGAGAAGTCGAGCCGGATATTCTCGCCCGCGCCGAAGCTCTTGATAACCGTGAAGACGCTTTCCAGCTCGCTGACGGCCTCGTCCGTTCTCTCGTTAATACTGAGCTTCTTCAAAAGGCCGATGGTTTCCTCAAACGACCCATACAGAGCGGCGATCGCCGCCAGCCGCCGGGTATCATCCTCTTGAAGGCCGAAGGCTTGCGACAGCTTTTCAATCTCCGGCACGTTTTTTTCACTGATGCACCGGAGCATGCGTGCCGCCTGCTCTTCGGCAAGACCCAGCCCGTCAAAAAGGCCGCTGAGATAGCCCATGTGCGAAATGTCCAGCGCGTATCTGCCGCTGATGAGCTGCAGGCTTCTGTCCGCCAGCAGGATAACTTCCGCCATGGCGTACAGGTCGATGGGGCCGATGCACTCAAGCCCTGCCTGCATCCGCTCTTTGAATTCGCGGCCTGTGTGCGACAGGCGGTAGACGTTCTCATTATAAAAATATTTGCACAGAGACGCGTCGTCCTTCGCGTTCTTGACAATTGATAGCGTTACATCCGGCTTTAAAGCCAAAAGCTTTCCGTTTGTATCATTAAACGTGATAATCTGCTCGGACGCAAGAAAATTTTTATTTCGGACGTACAGATCATACTCCTCAAACTTGTTCATCTTATATTGTGTATAGCCGTATTTTCTGTACAGAGCCCGCAGGCTCATCATCGCCTTTTCTTCGTTTTTCAGGACATCTCCGGAATAAGTCATAATTCCTCTCCAGCCTTCATCATGATATGGTCATTATAGCTCACTTTAGCGTATTAGTCAAGTAATTCGGTAATATGATAATTCATTAATTTGCCTATTTGCCCGTCTCAATTTTTGTTTATTTGGCCGACGCTTCTAAAGTGGCGCGATCCGCGGCTATTTCCGCAAGTCACTGCGCAAAAAACAGGCGCAGGGCTGCCGCCCCGCGCTGTCTTCTTCTTATTCGTCATGTTTTGCTGCATTTTTATCAAACAGCTTCTGCGTCACCGCTTCCCCCGGAGGAACGAGGACGAAATCGCCGTCAAACTGCAGGCGCATCATTTTTTTCAGGACGCCGTGCGGCGCCCTCAGGCGGTTAATGGTGGCGCCAACCGTGTCGGCCAGCGGCTTAACGCGGCGGCAGCAGGCGTCATAATCCCCGACGCCCGTGTCGGTATAGGCAAAATACTGATAATTTCTGTACAGCGTCTGCATAATGTCGTCGGCCGTCTCATCGCCGTATTTGTCGATAGCCCACTGGTATTCGCGGATAAAGGCGCGCCCGTTTTCAAGCCAGCCGTCTGTAAAAAAATATGTATATTTCGGGCGCTCAATATCACCAAGTGTTTTTTCTGACAGCAGCAGATCGGTGCAGTCCTCGCATCTCGGTAAAACAAGTGTGGCACTGTCCGAGCGTAGGCCGAACGTACTCTTGCCGCACTGTCCCATCGGCAAAAGCACATAATCGACATTGCAAAGGCGCGAGAGCATATCCTTCAGATAATCGTTGAGCTTATCGGGAAATACGTGTAATTCCGGCAGATAATAAATCGGATACGGCGCGTTTATTTCCTTGGCTATGGCGTTGACTTCCTGCTTGATGGTCGGGCAGGCAATCATGAGGACATTTGGCATTAGCGTTTCCTCCCAATCACATATGTGACTTGAATGGGCAATTCGTTAAAAACAGCGTACCACTGCAGGTACCGCCTTGCAAGAAGAAAATCACTGAAACAAAACCGCGGCGGCTTTTACCGTCGCGGTTTTGCATCAGTGATTGTTCGTCCAGGAATCTGTCCCCTCCGCAAAATCAAGAATCTCGGCAGTTGACAGCATCACGCCGCTGTCGAGGTCCTCGACGCCGTCGGAAAAGCCGTTTTCCGCCATCAGCTTGCCGGACGCTTGGGGCGAGACGTTGTAATTATCCATCATTCGCGGCACTGATGCTTTTTTTCTGGGGCGGTATTCCTTGACATCTTCCAGCTCCGTTCTTTCCATCGTCTCACTCCGTCCCTTATAAGCCCGTCAGTTTTCCCTGCTCGGCTTGAATCATCTTTTTGACCATCTGGCCACCGATCGGCCCGCCCTGCTCCCCGTTGACCCTCGACGGGAGGTCTCCTTTAAAATGGTCATTGTTTTCCTTCACATATTGGAGCCTGCCGATTTCCTCGGCCGCCTCCATTTTCAATTTTTTCAGCTTTTCGCTGACATCTTTCCTTGACATGTTACCCTCCTGTTTCAAACGTCGTTATTTTCAACCGACTGTTTTTTGGCATTATTATTTTGATTTTGGTTTTCCTTTGTTATTGGCGTTTTGCCATGTGCTTTTTGGGTTCTTGCTTTTTTATTATCGGGCTGGCTGTCTTTGGCCATGTCGATCACCTTTCATCGATATCCTCAAACGGACCGGTTTGAACCGTCCGGCGCGTTATAAAGTATCGGGTTTGCTTTTTCTTTTGTAAACTTGGCTTTTCCTTGAATTGCCTCAACCGGTTTTGCATCATTTTTCGGAAAGTGTGTTTTCCGATTGCTCTCCGTCCCGTGCGGCTCTTCCGGATCAGGCCGCCGCATACCTTGCTTCGCCATAAATTCCTCCCTATTCCTCATCGCACAGGTCGACAAACATTTTTACCTGCTCATATTCGCTTCTGGATGACGCCCCGCCGCGGCCGAGCCTGTCGCACAGGCTCAAAAGCGCGACCTCGCCGACATCCGTCTGCCGTTTCATACCGCCGATGTCATGAAACGGCAAATCGTTAACGACATAAAGAATCTGCATGTGATATCGGACGAGATGCGCGACCTTGTCGATAAACCGCGTGTCGTCCGTCAGCACCGACAAAAAGGTGCGCGCGAGGTGTGCGCCGACCTTATCGTGGTCATACGCCGTTATCTTGCCGCGGCGATTCACCGTTGTCGCCGGTTTTCCGATATCATGGAGTAGCGCCGCCCACATTAGGGCTTTCGGGTCGCTGCTCTCGTCTTTCCTTTTTGCCGCCTCATCGACGACGAGCATGGTGTGCTTCCAAACATTCCCCTCTGGGTGATACTTTGACGATTGCGCCGTTTTTTCAAGCTTTTTGAGCATATTGAAGGGGTATGTGTCAAACGCAGGCTCCTGAAGGTATCTGTTTAATGCGTGCGAGGGTGCTTCATCAGAAAGAAGATGTGTTTCGATGTCACAAAACAGCGCGCTCGCCGTCTTTGATTCCAGCCTATCGATCGTCTTCATCGCTAACCCGTCCGAAAACAGCCCGGGCGCTTTCAGCATTGGGGTCATGCTTGATATTTTTGGAATGAAAGGCTTTGTCTTCTTTTTTGCTGTGCTTGTTGTTATGCGTTTTATTGCCGCTGCTCATATCGGTGTATACCCCTATCGTTTTGTATTTGGCCCCATTGAGACTTTTTTCGTATTGTGGTTTTTATTTTGCCTGTCGTTCTCGCCGCCAGAGCTGGGCTCCACATTGATCTCCAACTGCTTGACCTTCTTGTTTTCAAGACGGCGGTCGTGCGCGTTTTTCATTTCCTCACCTCATGTCGGGATGTTGTTATTATAAGCCGACAGTATAAAACAATTCGTATAACGCCATTCGTTATTATCGAACGGCGCTGACAAATGTTCCCGTCAAAAAATAAAAAGCTGTTGCAATGCGGCACACAGAACGTTGCCGCGTTTTGCAAAGCTTTTTTTATCCATCTGCCCTTATTCCGGCGCGGCGCAATCCCCCGTCTTGCTCAGCAGCTTATCCAGCCCGTGGCGGAGGGCCGGGATGCAGACGGCCAAATTCTCACGGATGGCCTTGGGGCTGCCGGGCAGGTTTATAACAAGTGTTTGCCCACGAATCCCGGCCTGCTGGCGCGAGAGCATAGCGCGGCTTGTTGTTGAAAGGCCTTCACGGCGCATCGCCTCCGGGATGCCGGGCACGAGGCGCGGGCAGACGGCAAGCGTCGCCTCCGGCGTCACGTCACGCGAGGAAAAGCCCGTGCCGCCCGTCGTGACGACGAGGGCGAGCGCCAAAATGTCGGCGCAATAAATTAGCGCCGCTTCAATTTCCACTTGGTCGTCCGGAATAATGCAGGTATAGGTTACGTCGTATCCGGCGTCCTTTAACAGGTGGCAGACCAGCGGCCCGCCCGTATCGTCCCGCAAACCCAAAAAAGCCGAGTCGCTGACGGTGATAACGGCTGATTGGTACATTTGTCCTCCATTTATCATCTGTTGCCGAAATAGCACGTCTCAAAGCGGCAATCCGGGCAAAATCGGCACAGCCCGCCGACGCCATAGTCCGCAATTTCTTCTTTTGTAATTTGAATACCGGCGAAAACGCGCGGCAGAAAAACATCGAAACTTGTCACCGGATGGTGCATGACGGAAGCGGGAATCCCGATAAGCGCCGTTTCGCCCAGATAAGCCAGCATCAGCATATTCCCCGGCTGCATTGGCACCCCCCGCGCTACAACGGCCGCCCCGCTTTGAACAATCGCCTCGGGCGTCACATCGTCGGCATCGACGGACATGCCGCCTGTTAAGACGATTAACGTTGCGCCCTGCTCTTGAAAAGCATTGATCGCCCGGCAAATCGCCACCGCGTCATCCGGGCATTTAACGGCGTTTAACACACGCGCCCCAAAAGCCTCAAGCTTTTTTCTAACGACCGGCTCCATCCGGTCCTGAATACGCCCTTTGTATATTTCATTGCCGGTAATTATGATCCCGCACAGGAGCGGCATAAACGGTATGACCGAGAAAACGGGATAATCCTCCCGCGCGATACCAACAGCCTTGTCAACCGTTTCCCGGCTTGTAACAAGCGGCACGATTCGAAGGGCGCAAAGCGTTTCATTCACATGCGCTGAAATATCGCCCGGACGGCAGACGACTGAATAGTCGCCGACGCTGTTAAGGCGCTTAACTGCCACTGTGTTTACACGGAATAGCCCGGCAGCCGCTGCGCAAAGCGTCACCTTGCCTTCCGTGGGCGTGCGCGCAAAACGCATATGCCCACCGCAAACAGCCTCAGCCAGCGCCAGTGCCGCCTCTTCCTCGTGAACGTCGCTCGAATCCGCCTCCCAGATGTTCACCCGGCTTTTGCCGATATCTAAAAGGCGCGGGATGTCCGCCTCGGTAATAATATGACCGCGCCGGAACACAACGCTTTTTTCTCCTTTGCCGTCAACTCCGGTTAAATCGTGGCACAGCGTTTGGCCGACGGCCTCCGTCACACGCATTTTTTTCATAGCGTTTCCCGACGGCGTTTCAAAGCGCGCTCGCTTGGCCCGGTGCGACAATTTCGACGGTGTCCCCAGCCCGAATCGTCCCTTCCGCCAGCGCAACGGCAAAAACGCCCTCTCGCGGCATGACGCAGTCTCCTGTCATCAGTTTAATCGCACAGTCTCTATGACATTGCTTGCCGACCTGAGAGACCTCCAAAAGCGTTTCGCCAATCCGCAGCCTTGTGCCAACGGAGAGCTCATATAGCGCAATGCCGCGCGTTAAAATGTTTTCGGCAAAAGCACCGGGCGGAAGGTCCGGGATAAACGGCCTGAGTTTTTCAACGCTTTCCTCACAGAGCAGGCTGATCTGGCGGCGCCCCACACCGGCGTGCGCGTCGCCCTCGATGCCGATGTTTTTCCGCACAAGAACTTCCTGGACGGCATGCTTCTGCACACCTTTTTGATCACTGATGCAAACGGCCGTCACAACAGCCATATTAATCACCCTGCCTTCTATATTCGCCGCTTTTACCGCCGCTTTTTGAAACGAGACGGATTTCGCCGATCACGATATCTTTCTGCACAGCTTTGCACATATCATAAATCGTTAGCGCCGCAACAGACACGGCGGTGAGCGCTTCCATTTCAGCGCCTGTCCGGCCCGTGCAGCGGACAGTCGCCGTGATATGGATTTGCAGCGCTTCATGCTCGGGCGTTATCGTCATTTCAATGCCTGTCACCCCAATCGGATGGCACAGCGGGAGAAGCTCCGGCGTTTTTTTTGCGGCCATGATCCCGGCAATCTTGGCAACGGTGAGGACGTCTCCTTTTTTTAAACATCCCGATACAAGCTGATGATACGTATCGTCATTTAGAAAGACACGCCCGGCTGCCGTTGCTGTGCGGTGCGTTTTTTCCTTTGTGCCGACGTCCGTCATGTTGATCTTTTGCGTATATAATGGCTCGTCCATTTCTAACCGCCTATCGCATTCATTTGACGGCCTGTAGTGCCTTCGCCCATAAACGGCCGTTCCGCAGGTTTTTCAAGGATTGCCGCTTTTATTGCGTATTCGAGCGATGCGCCGTGCAGCCCGCGCAGGCTGTATTCCGCAGGCGCGTGCAGGCACGGCTTCAGAAAGCCGTCGGCTGTCACCCGCAAGCGTGTGCAGGAGGCGCAAAAGCGCCCGCTCACCGGGCTGATGAGCCCAATCGTCCCTCTGTGGCCGGGCCGCCTGTACAGCGACGCCACGCCAGAAAAACAAAGCGGCTGCAGATCAGGCACCGCTTTTAAAACTTCCGACGTGCTGACAAAATGCTCGTTACTCCATGGCGTGCACGCACCAATCGGCATCAGTTCGATAAAACGGACGGACGTGTTTTCATCGCGTGCCAGCTCCAAAAGCGCGTGAATGTCACCGTCCTGTGTCCCTTTGGCCAAAACGGCGTTAATATTAATTGTATTAAAACCGGCTTCCCGTGCTGCCTGTATCCCGCAGAGCGCTGCGTTCAAGTCGCCGCCGCGCGTGAGCGCCCGATACGTTTCGGCATCGAGCGTATCGAGATGGACGGTCAGACGTTGAAGCCCCGCTTTTTTCAACGGTCCTGCAAAGTGCTTCAGCAGTGTGCCGTTTGTCGTCATGCACAGCTCGCGGACGCCGGGGACGGCCGCCATAGCCTGACAGAGCGGGACGATATCGGTCCGCAGCAGCGGCTCGCCGCCTGTCAGACGAATTTTACTGACGCCTAAAGACGCTGCCGCGCGGACGATTTCCACGAGCGCGTCTGCTGTGAGCAGCGTGCTGTTTAAAGCCTCCGCCGCCGTTTCGGGCTTGCAATAAACGCAGCGCAAATTGCACCGGTCCGTTACAGACAGCCGGAGATAATTAATGGTTCGCCCGAATTGATCGTTCATTCTGTTTCCGAAATAATGAGGCAGCCTGTTTTGGACGGCAAAACAGGCTGCAGCCAGGCGCGGCGCGCTTTGATGCGGTGATACAACAAAACGCTTCGACAAAGCCGGTTTGCGGGACGTCCCGCTTTTCCCGGTCGGCCGCGCACAATGCTCTACAAGAAAACAATAACATATTGTCCATTATTTGTCAATTACGTCGGCATAGTAATTTTCGGGACGCTTCGCCGAAAATACGACGCATTCGCTCAAGACGGCCGTTTTGTGCTATTCCACCCGCACCGCATACATCCGCATCCAATAATCAACTTGCAAGAGATAGGCTAAAAGCTGCGGCGCGTTCATCAGCTGCCCGAACCACGGGATGTTCGTCTCTCTGTCAAGTGTTTGGGCAAGGGTGCGCACCGTTTCGAGCTCAATAAGCGGGCGGATAGGCGACGCCGTGTCGTCGAGCATTTTAAGCGTATGTCGCCTGAGCGTGTCAATGTAATTTGGGTTGTGCGTTTTTGGATACGGGCTCTTTTTCCGCCACAAGACATCGTCCGGCAACAGCCCTGTCATCGCCTGCCGTAAAAGTCCCTTTTCCCGCTCTTTGAAATATTTCATCGACCATGGGATGTTCCAGACGTATTCGACAATTCGGTGGTCGCAAAACGGCACGCGCAGCTCCAAGCCCGCATACATGCTCATGCGGTCTTTGCGATCGAGGAGCGTTGGCATCCACCGCGTCAGATTCAGGTAAAACAGCTCCCGCATGTGGTGCTCATCCGTGCTATCCCCCCCGAAGCGCGGCACCTCACAGCAGGCTTCCTCGTACCGCCCGGCGACATATTCTTGTGGCCGGATGCTGTCAACAAGCGCCGGTGAAAACATTTTTACGCGTGATTCAAGATGCTGTGACCACGGGAATGTCCCGGCGTCGGCATGCCTTGTAAACCATGGATACCCGCCGAAAACCTCGTCGGCACATTCGCCCGACAGACCGACCGTCGCGCGGTTTTTGACCCAGCGGGAAAAGAGCAGCAGGGACGAATCGATATCCGCCATACCGGGCAAATCTCGGGCTAAAACGGCAGGGAAAAGCGCATCGGCGAGCTCCGGTGTATCAAGAAAGCAGTTTTCGTGCGTCGTTTCTAAAAAGTCTGCAACGCGCCTGACCCATGGGGCGTCATCATTCGGCTGAAAGTCACTCGGCCGGAAATTTTTGTCGTTGTCGACATAGTCAATCGAGAAGGTTCTCAGGTGCTCGTTTCGTTCCTTTTTATAATACGCCGCCGCGACACTGGCAATCGCACTGGAATCAAGCCCGCCGGACAGTAAAACACACAGCGGCACATCGGATACGAGCTGCCGATGGACGGTGTCGACAACAAGCTCCCGGACTGTTCTGACCGTTTTGTCAAAATCGTCCGGATGCTCATGGCTTTGCAACGTCCAATACGGCCACGATTTTAAACCGCTCTTGTCAAAAATGAGGCAGCAGCCAGGCCGGAGTTCGGAAACGTCCTTGAAGACACCGCTGCCGGGTGTTCGCGCCGGGCCGAGAGCAAAAATTTCAGCCAGACCGCTCGCGTCGACAACCGGTTCAATTTCAGGATGTTTGAGTAACGCTTTCAGTTCTGAGGCGAATATCAGCCCTTTTCCGCGTCGGGCGTAAAAAAGGGGCTTTACCCCAATTCTGTCCCGCGCTAGAAACAGGCACTTTTTCTGCCCGTCCCAGACGGCAAAGGCAAAAATCCCGTTAAGCCTTTCAAGGCACGCGTCGCCCCACGCGGCATAGGCGTGCAGCAGCACCTCTGTATCTGACCAGCCTTCAAACGTATGCCCTTTTTCTTTAAGCGCTAATCGAAGCTCTTCGGTGTTGTAAAGCTCACCGTTATAAACAATGACATATGTATGGCCGCCCGCGAGAAGCGTCATCGGCTGTTTCCCGCCCACCGGGTCGACAACGGTGAGCCGCCTGTGCCCTAAAAGCGCGTGCTCTGACAGCCAGCAGCCCGCATCATCCGGGCCGCGGCGCGCCAGCGTATCCGTCATATTCTTAATAACGTCCGTTTCGTCGAGCAGTATTCTTGAAAAATCCGTCCATCCGGCTATCCCGCACATAAAAAAACCTCCCAAAAAGCGGGGCCGTCATGAGAAAAACGAGCCGATGTGCACATCAGCCCGCCAGATACGTTCTGTCATTTCCCGCCTTCAGACAGCCCCTACACTGATTCCAACTCAGTATATGCCGGGGGCGCTACATGTGTTTGCGCCGATACTCGTCGAGAAGCCTCTCCCAGCCCGTCTCGGAACGCCAGTTGGGGGCCTGTGTCTTTCGATACACGGCGAACTGCCAGAGGTGTTCAAGCGCGTCCGCGCTCAGTGCGTCAAACAGTGTGTGGCATTCGTTTCCCCAGAAGCAGATATTCAATACCTCCGCCCAGTCCCGCAAACTGAAGAGCTTCTCACGGGCCAGCGCGATTTTTTCGGAGACATTCCGGCAATCGGCAATGGAGTCAATAAGCGCCCGCAGCATTTCATCATCCATACACACGCCGTCGATATAGGTAACGGTTGGCTTCGGTTCTCCGTTTTCCCTGTACAGCGGCGGAAAAATTATCCGGAGCTGCTCCGCCGTTTTCAGCTTTTCGACGCGCGGCCATAGCCCCTCGGCCGATTGGGATAAATACAGCAGCACCGCATCATCTCCGATGGCCAGCTCCACGCAGAGCGCTGCGGCGGCGGCTCGTAGTTTTTCGGGCGCCTCGCTGCCTTTCCACGCATGAAAAAGCGCAAAAATGGTGCCCCTGTCCCGCTCTGCGATGTCCAGCGCACGGACGTCACCTTTTATGAGCGTACCGGCGAGGGCGCTTGACGACACCGCTTCGTATATGTTCAGAAGATCCGCTTTGTAAAACGGGGAAATGCTTTTGAGCAGTGCTGTCACCGTCCTCGCGTCAAAGCGTCCCACAAAGTCATTTTCAATCAGGAGTCGGCGGAGGTATTCATTGATATAATCAATCCCGCCGAGCGCCTCGTCGGCAGGGTGCGCCAGCGGGTAATCGATCATACAGGGGATTTCATGGGCAAAATGGTGGTAATGATACCGCTTGAAGAAGACGCCAAGTTCCCGGAGCGAATCATGAAGCGCCATGTTCTCAATCGCAGGCACCGTCATCAGTGCATGCTGCAAAAGTGTTTTGCCATGTGCGACCTTTTCTTCAATATCCGCGAGCCCTGCTTTAAAAAGCGCATCGAAATCACCGCCGACAAGCTGCTGTTTCAAACCCCCCGGCCCGGTATTCGGGTCAATCCCATGTCGGAGGACGTAACAAACGCCCTTTAAAAGCTCTTGCGCCGTCTCAGCCCGAACAGTCGCGCTACCGCCCATCGTATAACTCACGGCGCGCTGCGCGAGCGTGTCCCAAAGCTTCTTCTGTACGGCAAGGCGCTCGGCCGGTGTGAGCTGACTTATCATGCCGATATTTGTTAAAACGGCAAGAGGGTTTTCCTCGCTCGCTTCCATACATCCTCCAATTACACGAGTGTGTTTAGTTTGCCTGTTTTCTTTCAGAACAGGCGGCCGTCACCTTCTGCTTCATAGCCATATCGTGTGTTGCGGCACAAATCCTCCAGGGTCGTGCCGCTCAGGTAGTCGAGCGACCCCTGACAAATCGTGTCAAAGTGGCGGTGCATGATGGCAATGAGCTCATCGTCCGGGATGCGGTCTGCCGATTCATTTTTGAAATAATAGAACGAATCCAAAAGCTCCAGAATCGTCTCGACATAGTTTTCCTGATCGATATACGGCGAGTCGCAGAATTCCTCCAGCAGCATCTTCATGTTGCCATGACTGAATGCGACGCGTCCCGTCGCCTCCAACGCCTCAAAATGCTTATCCACTATAGTGGCTATTTGTTTTTCAGAGAGTGACAGACCGTATTGTCCTGTCACGGCGTTTAACGCGCGCAGCTCCTCGGCGGTATTTTGTCTGCTCGTCTCTTGAAGAGACTGTTCAAAGGCATTTTCCATCGATCTCACCCCACCCTGACTATAGCCACGGTTTCTAAGAAGAACAAGACTTGAATTATTTTCAATTTTGTGGTAATATACAAGCAGAAAATCACTATAATATTGACTTTATTTCCCGCGCATGCTACAATTCAGTCACATAATGGCCCAATGGGGGAGTAGTCGGCGCGAAAACGCGCTTCAAGTCAACAGACGCGGCGGCATTTGTGCCGTCTGGCTTGAATGAAATGATGAGACTCATGGATAGGATAACCCTGTCCATGAGTTTTTTAATATTTTTAAGGAAATTATATAGAAATCTAGGAGGATTGCCTTGAAATTTTACTGTGAAGCAATTGAAACCGTCCTGACGGAGACGAAGAGCTCGCCCGCGGGCGTGACGGCTTCCGATGCCGAAAAAAGGCTTCTCGAGTCTGGGAAAAACAAGCTTAAAGAAGGCGAAAAGGTCTCTCTCGTCAAGCGTTTTTTGATGCAGCTTGCCGACCCAATGATCATCATCCTGCTTGTCGCCGCCGTTGTCTCCGCTGTCACATCGGTACTGCAGGGCGAAAGCATCGCCGATGTCTTTATCATATTGTTCGTCGTTATTGTCAATTCCGTTCTCGGTGTTTTTCAGGAAAATAAGGCCGAAAAGGCTATCGAGGCCCTTCAGCAAATGGCGGCCGCCACGAGTAAAGTCCTCCGGGACGGTAAAATCACCATCGTCAAAAGCGAGGACATCGTTGTTGGTGACGTTGTTTTGCTGGAAGCAGGTGACGCCGTACCGGCGGACGGGCGCATTCTGGAGAGTGCCAGCCTGAAAATCGAAGAGGCTGCGCTAACGGGCGAAAGCGTTCCGGTTGACAAATTCACCGACGCGATTTCACTTGGCAGTCAAACCGATATTCCGCTTGGCGACCGGAAAAACATGGTTTACATGGGCTCTACCGTTGTTTATGGCCGCGGCTCGGCTGTCATCACCGCCACGGCCATGGATACGGAAATGGGCAAAATTGCCGATGCGCTCACACAGGCAAAGGAAAGCCGCACGCCGCTGCAAATTCAGCTGTCCCAGCTGAGCAAAATCCTGACATACCTTGTTCTCGGCATCTGCGCCGTGATCTTCGCCGTCGGGCTGCTGCGAGACGGCACCGCCCAGCTTCTGCCGACCTTCATGGTTGCTGTTTCACTGGCTGTCGCCGCCATCCCGGAAGGCCTTGTGGCTGTCGTAACGATCGTTTTGTCAATCGGCGTCACACGCATGAGCCACCGCAACGCCATCATCCGCCGTCTGACCGCCGTTGAAACGCTGGGCTGCGCTCAGATTATCTGTTCTGACAAAACCGGAACACTCACACAGAACAAAATGACGGTCGTCGACGCCTTTACAAGCGACGTTGCGCTCCTTGCCTCAGCGATGGCGCTGTGCAGCGACGCCGAACTGACGGAGGAGGGCGGCGTCACCGGCGAGCCGACGGAAGCCGCCCTTGTCGTCTGGGCAAATAAAATGGGCTTAAGCAAAGACCAACTCCGGATAGATACGCCAAGGATTGGTGAAGCGCCGTTTGATTCCGTACGAAAAATGATGAGCACCGTCCATCTCCATTCGGACGGGAGCGTCGTTCAGTTTACAAAAGGCGCGCCGGACGAGCTTTTGAAAAACTGTTCGCATATCCTGAAAGATGGCGAAATGCATGTGCTGAATGAACAGGCCAAGGCGGATATCCTCCTGGCCAATAAAAATATGGCCGACCGCGCGTTGCGCGTGCTTGCCGCCGCGAAAAAAACGTATCAAACCGAACCGGCGCGCTTTGAAGCGGATGATCTGGAGCACGACTTGTGCTTCATCGGGCTCGTCGGCATGATTGACCCCGTACGTCCGGAGGTCAAGGCCGCGATCGATAAATGCCGCAGCGCCGGTATCCGCCCCATCATGATCACCGGCGACCATATCGACACAGCCGTCGCCATCGCCACCGAGCTGGGAATTTTGAAAGAGGAGACGACCGCTATTACCGGCAGCGCGCTGGGTGATATGAGCGACGAGGTGTTTGCGCGCCAGTTCCAAAGTATTGCCGTCTACGCCCGTGTCCAGCCCGAGCATAAAGTCCGTATAGTCAACGCCTGGCGCGGCGCAGGCTTCGTCACTGCCATGACCGGTGACGGTGTTAACGACGCGCCCAGCATCAAATCCGCCGATATTGGCGTGGGTATGGGCATTACCGGTACCGACGTAACGAAAAACGTGGCGGACATGGTGCTGGCCGACGATAACTTTGCCACCATCGTCAGCGCCGTTGAAGAAGGCCGCCGGATTTATGACAATATCCGAAAAGTCATTCAATTCCTTCTCAGCTCGAATATGAGCGAGGTTATTAGCATATTTGTTGCAACGCTGCTAGGCTTTGCAATCCTCAAGCCGGTCCATCTTCTCTGGATTAATCTTGTGACCGACAGTATCCCGGCAATGGCGCTCGGTTTAGAAAAGGCGGAGCCAAATCTCATGTCTCGTTCTGCCCGCTCACCAAGAGACGGTGTATTTGCCGGCGGTATGGGCTTTGATATCGCCTATCAGGGTATCGTTGTCGCGCTCTTAACGCTTGCCGCCTATTTCATCGGTCATTTCTTAGAAGCGGGCCGGTGGGAAATTGCAAACAGCGCCGACGGTACGACAATGGCTTTTCTGACAATGAGCATGGCTGAGATTTTCCACAGCTTTAATATGCGCTCCCGCCGCGAAAGCATCTTTACATTGGGAACGAACAATAAAATTCTCAACTGGGCCGGTATCGCAAGCCTAGCGCTGACGTCCCTTGTTATTTATGTGCCGTTTTTGGCAACGGCCTTTGAGTTTGAGCACATCAGCCTCAACGAATACGTCACGGCCCTCATTTTAGCCGCTTTGATCATCCCGATTGTTGAACTCGTTAAGCTGATTCAGAGAAAATCCAAAAAAACAGCATAAAAAGAACGCGGCAAGCGTGTGCGCGCTTGCCGCGTTCTTTAACAGTCTGCGAAGCCGGCTAGATCCGGCTTCGTTTTATTTGATGTTGATACACACGAGCATCTGCGCGTAAAAGTCATTGGCCGCCTGCCCGCGGGTAAAACCGGCGTTCTGGATGACGATCTTCAGCGCAGCTTCGTCGTTTTCAGTCGTAAAGGTCGCCTCGTCAAGCGAGAGGTTGTTGTCATAACGCGTGAGCTTATCAAACCGGGCGCGGATTGTCGATGCATCGAAGACAAGAAGCGTTTTCCCATTGGAATCCAATATCCTTATTTGCATCTCTTTGCCGTTTGTCGCCGTTTCCATGCGATACGTTATGCCGTTAACTTCAAATGCGGCGGCATTTGCTGCTCCTGTTTTTTCCGTCAAGGCGGGTGCGGACATCACGCTTTGGGTGACGACGTCGTATCCCGCAACAGTAATCATGTCGGAGAAATCGTACGAGACGCTGATATATTGCTCTGTCGGCCTGTCGATTTCATAGAAATGAAACCCAAAGACATTATAAAAGGCCGCATCGTCGTATGGGTTGAATCCGGCGGGCAGATATCTCACGGCTGTAATTTCGTTTGTTGAGGCGAGATATTGCAGCGCCGTCGTCAATCGCGCCTTGTCCTCCTCCGGTATATTGCCGTTGGGCTGTATTTTTCCATTTGTCAGCATGCCGTTTTTCTCCAGCACCGCCGTCATCACTTGTATTTGGCTGTTGCGGCTAACGGAAAACGCGTCAATCGGGGGGACCATTGAAATAGTAGCCAGCACCAGAAAACACGCCGCTATCGCGCCGCTTTTCCAAACAGGCCAGCCACTCAGAACGATTCCTGAGAAGACAGAAAACACCCCGAACAGGATGACGAAATATCGCGAAAAGGTCATGCCCGCGTCGGCCGCCTGAAGAACGGAGGCAATCGTCTGAAAAAGCGCAATCAGGACGAGGATTTTTGGGAAAATCATTTTAAACAGCACGGCGAACTTGTTTTCTAGCCTGCCAACAAGAAGCGTGAGGATCAGCACTGTGATCGAATAGGATATTAGCAGCGGTTCTAAAAGGTCATTCGTCCAGAACTTGCCGCCAATATTCATAAAAATATAGATGACGAGAATGAGGGTAAAAACAGCCGCCAGCGGTATGACGATATAGGAGAGCAAAACCTCCAGAAACCTTGGGCAGCTCGTCCGCTTTTCAACGAGCGCTTGCCGCGCCGTATCATGATCCTCCGTCGTACCGCCCCGTCCGGGATAAATGGGCACAAGTGATAAAAAGAGCATTGGCAAAAACACGATAAATACGAAATCAGCCGTATAGGGATAAGCGTTCTCGTTTACCGGCAGGATCAAAAGGTCAACCGCCGCGATGATCGCCGCACACCCCAGAAAAAGCACGCCCGAGAAAAACAGGGCCTGCGCCAAAGCTTTGAAGGCCGCCATAAAGCTGTCGTTAAACCCGATACGGCTGCCGACGACGCCGAGCCAAACATAAGCAATCAGCAGCGTGACAATTGAAACAACGGCACGCACTGCCGTTTCAGCTGTGTCAGTCGGCAGCCGGAAGATGGACAGGTAAAACAGCGCCGTTACTAAAAGTCCAGCGGCAAAAAGCGTCGTGCGCCATATGGCACCGATAAAAAATCGCTCGTAGGCCGATTGAGCCGCGGCAAGTGCTGCCGCGCCGACGGCGCATGTCAGTGTCATTTTGACGAGGTCCCGGCCGTCGTGGATCATCAAGCCCGTCATGACGGCTGCGGCAATGAGAAATATAACCGTGACGGGATATCGCCCTACCGAGTCGGTTAGGCCGCTCAAGCGCCGCTTGATTGCAGAAATCATGGTGCACCCCTCCTTTGTTATGATGCCCTGATATTACCATGATTGTCCGGCGATTTACAGTTTTTTAAAAAATATTTTTTCCTCTTGACAAGTACGCCGAATGGTGTATTATTGTATTAGTCGACTAACACAATAATACAGGCGGTGATTCAATGAACTGGCATTTTGAAAGTGATCGGCCAATCTATTTGCAGCTTAAAGAGCAAATCCTGCTGCAGATTGTATCCGGCTCGTATCCGGCGGGGTCTCGCCTTCCGCCCGTACGAGATATGGCGGCCGAGGCTTCGGTTAACCCAAACACGCTGCAGAAAGCCCTGTCGGAGCTTGAGCGGGACGGTATCGTCTACGCGCAGCGAACAAGCGGCAGATTTGTAACGGAGGATGAAAAGATGATAGCACAGGCGAAAGAGGCTCTGGCAAACGAGCAGCTTGAGCTTTTCCTTAAAAAAATGGCGGCGCTCGGCTATACGAGAGCGGAAACGCTCGCGCTTATTGACAAAAAGGCAAAGGAGTGAAAAAAATGCCTATCTTAGAGTGTCTCGGTTTATCAAAAGCCTACGGCCGCAAAAAGGCTCTCTCCAACGTCAATCTCACTGTCGAACAGGGGCGGATTGTCGGCCTCCTTGGCCCGAACGGCAGCGGAAAGACAACGCTTATTAAGCTTTGCAATAATTTGCTGACACCAACAGGCGGCAGCCTTCTCATAGGCGGCGCTGCCCCCGGCATAAAAACAAAATCCCTTGTTTCGTACCTTCCGGAACAAACATACTTAAACGACTGGATGCGCGTGCGGGATATGATCGCCTTTTTCGCCGACTTCTACGCGGATTTTGACCGCGCCAAAGCGCTTGACATGTTAAAAAGTCTCCACATCGAAGAAGGTGATCGCCTGAAAACCCTGTCAAAAGGGACAAAGGAAAAGGTTCAGCTAATCCTTGTCATGTCACGCCAAGCGCAGCTGTATCTGCTTGACGAGCCGATTGGCGGTGTTGACCCGGCAGCACGCGACTATATTCTGAACACCATCATCAAAAACTACAACCCAGAAGCGTCGGTTATCATCTCAACACATCTCATTTCGGACATTGAACGGGTGCTTGACGATGTCATTTTTCTGAAGGACGGCGAAGTTGTGCTAACGTCATCGGTCGACGCCATCCGAGAGGAAAAAGGCGTTTCGGTCGACGCGCTGTTCAGGGAGGTATTCAGATGTTAGGCAAACTGATGAAATACGAATTTAAAGCTACAGGGCGCATTTTTCTGCCGCTGTTCGGCGCGCTGCTCATCGTCGCCTTGATCAACAGGGTTTTCATCGAGCTGAATTTTAAAGTCCCAATGATCATTGGGACCACGATGTCCTCTTTTATGATCGGTGCCGTCTGCGTTGTTGCGCTTGTTCTCACAATCCAGCGTTTTTATCGCAACCTTTTAAAAAGTGAAGGCTATCTCATGTTTACGCTGCCGGTCACAACGGATGGCCTCATTTGGAGCAAACTGATTGTCGCAGCTATCTGGACGGTTGTCAGCTTCGTCGCTGTGACACTGGCTCTCCTCGTCATGACAGCGGACGGTTTGATGCTGCAACATATACGGGACGCCATTTCGAACATTATCATCGGTATCAAAGAATTCGGTTTCCAAGCCATCCTCTATATGGTTGAGGCCCTTGTTCTGATGGCTGAAACGCTGCTTTGCGGCATCCTGCTCGTCTATACTTGCCTGGCGCTCAGCCTTCTCGTCAACAAGCACCGTATCGGGTTTGCCTTTCTCATGTATATCGTGATCACAACACTTTTACAAGTCGTTGCCGCAATCGGCGTGGAAGTGTTCCGCTTCGTTGATATCTGTGCCCTTATCGAGCACATGAGCGGTTTTGGGCAAATTCAAACGGCCTTGGGGGCCTATTTCCTCGCCATTACAATCCCCGGAGCGATCTTCTACTTCCTCACGCGCTATATGCTACAGCGCAGACTCAATCTTGAGTAAGCGTGCTTTAAAAGAAACAGGGCGCCGCAACGAGCGGTGCCCTGTTTCTTTATTGCGCAACTGTCTGTTCCGTCAGTCTCCGAGCCAGCGTGGTGACACCTGTAAACGGTGCTTGGCAGCTTTTGTTTTGACAAATATAGAAAAGCGTTTCGTCGCTTAACGGATAATCTTTGACAGACGGCACAATTGCATTTAAACGTCGGGCATTCTCCTGCGTTTTGACGAGCAGTGTCGTGTTTGGCACAAAAGCATCGGCCAGTGCTTCTCTTAGCTGCTCCGCATCATCCGGCGAACGCATTGTGCAGATAACCTCCGTCGTCGGATACAGTGCAAAAAGCGCGGCCATGAGGCCAAAGCTGTGACCAAGCGGGTACTCCTGTATCGCCGCGGCTAAAAAAGCCGCCTGCCGGTCGGCGCGCGCCTGCCATGCCGCTTCACCCGTCAGGGCGGCAAGACGAGAGAGGACATATGCCGCTACGGCGTTGCCGGAGGGGATTGCCCCGTCAAACGTCTCCTTCGGCCGCAGGATCAGTTCTTCCGCGTCGTCCCCGTAAAGGAAGAACCCACCTTCAGCCGTGTCTTCAAACAAGCCACACATCATTTCCGCCGTTTTCACAGCCTCTTCAAGATGCGTCACGTCAAACGTCGCATCATACAGCATTAGCATTGCGAAAGCGAAAAACACATAGTCGTCAAAAAACCCCGTTCCTGCGGCATCGTTGTCACGATAGCGCACCATAAGATGCCCGTCTGGAGTTGTCAGCTTTTCTATAATAAACGCTGCCGCCGATTCGGCCGATTCGCGATAGGACGCGTTTCCCGTCACTTGATATGCCTTGGCAAACGCCGCAATCATCAAAGCGTTCCACGATGTGAGTATTTTGTCATCTTTAAAAAGCGTTGTTCTGCTTAAGCGGAATGTCCGCAGCGCGGGAAGGAGGGCGTCAATGCGATCATCCGGTTTGTCGTAAGCTTTATTTTCAATTAGATTCGGGATACTGGCATGCTCGAAGTTCCCTTTTTCCGTGATGTCAAAATACCGGCAAAAATAGTCGCCGTCGTCATGTCCGAGAACAGCGAGGACGTCGTCGGGTGTGAGGACGTAGTAGCGCCCTTCCGCGCCGTCGCTGTCGGCGTCCTGCGCGCTGTAAAATCCCCCGCCCGGTGCTGCCAATTCCCTTTGGACATATAGCAGGATCTTGTCGGCAACGCTGCGGTAAAATTTCTTATGTGTCACCTGATATGCTTCCAAGTACGCCAGCGTTAAGAGGGCGTTGTCGTACAGCATTTTTTCAAAATGTGGGACAAGCCATTTGTTGTCGGTCGAATAGCGCGAAAACCCATAGCCGATATGGTCAAAAATGCCGCCGCGATACATCTGCCGGAGCGTCATTTCAACCATATCAAGCGCTTTCTTATTTCCCTCCAGAACGGCATACCGCAGTAAAAACAAAAGGTTATGCGGCGTTGGGAATTTTGGCGCGTGGCCAAAGCCGCCGAAAGCACCGTCAAAGCTGTCACGGAACATTTCAAAGGCATTCGTAACCGCACGTCGCGTCAGCTCCCCCACTTTTCTCTGTTTACCGCTTGTGATATTTTTTTGAATCTCCGTACCCATCCGCTCGAGTTTTTCGCGTTTATTTTTCCAAAGGTCTTTCACCGTCAAAAGAATTTCAACAATGCCGTTCATTCCAAAGCGGCTCTCCTTCGGAAAATACGTTCCGGCAAAGAAGGGTTTTTTCTCTGGCGTCAACATAACGGTCATCGGCCAGCCGCCCTGCCCGGTGAGCGCCTGGCAAACCGTCATGTAAACGGCATCGATGTCGGGGCGCTCCTCCCTGTCAACCTTGACGGCGACGAAAGCGTCGTTTAATATCGCCGCCACCTCGTCGTCCTCAAACGATTCGCGCTCCATGACATGGCACCAATGACAGGTGGAATAGCCAATCGATAAAAAAACCGGCTTGTCCTCCTGTCTTGCTTTTTCAAATGCCGCGTCCCCCCACGGGTACCAGTCCACGGGGTTCCGCGCGTGCTGAAGAAGATATGGTGATTTTTCGTTAATGAGTTTGTTTATATGGTTTTTTTCTGACATAAAAACGCCCTTTTGTTTGTTTTGATCCTTTATAGTGCCAGTATATCACGTTCTGTTAAAACAATTCATCTTTCCTCGATCGACGAATTGAACAATGCTTCCTTTCATGCTTTTTGAAAAATACTTTGATTCTTTGCAAGATATTGTGATTTTGTATCATAATATCATACTTTTTCATACAACATGCTGTTGACAGTTAAATTATTAACGATATACCCTGTGTGTAATGTTTTTCAGAGAACCAGCCACGTTTGTTTTATTATGCTGCTCGGTGGCATGATAATGAACAGAAACGCGCCGTTGCGTGTGTTATTTCTTATAACGTTTAGCCGTTGATTTTTTTTACGCCGAGGTATACTGTTACTGCCATAGAAAGGTGTGTCGCGATGATTGGTCTTCTCGTCGGCATCATTGCCGGTGCTATTCAATTATATATGCTCATGCAGTTTAGCGCATTTATCTCGAAAGGCATTATGCATGGCAAGGCACTGATGTTCGGAGCCCTTCAGTTTTTTATGCCGATGATCGTCCTTCTCGGTGTGGCCGTTTTCAGACGGCAGGATCTTATCTGGGCCGCCATTGGCATGAGCGGGATTTTACTTGTCGGGGCTGTCGTTAAATTCGTAATCTATATGAGAGGACGAAAGGAAAACAATGAGTGACAAATATACGATAATAATCTCCATATTGGCCCTCATAGGCGGATACGTGTGGCGTCGGCGGGCGGTGTCCGTTATTGCGGGCGCAGAGAAGCCGACGAAGGGTCAGAAGCGGAACAGGACGCTGGCGACGCTTGTAACGGTGATTGGCGGCTACTTACTGCTGACGAAGCTGATTGAACTGGTATTCGGCCCGCAAGAGG
>JBBZIV010000004.1:0-26435 GCA_038405045.1 Oscillospiraceae bacterium ZGZL
AGGAGGCGCGCCTGCGTGCCGAGGAGCGCCTGCGCCAGCAGCAGAGCATGCAGGAATACCGCCAGTCCAAGCTCGCCCTCGCCCGCGCCATGGCCCGACTCCAGGTCACCAAAGGCCGGGATAAAGTCTAGGCGTTTTAAGAATTAAATAGTCATACCCCCAAAGCTGTTTGCTTTGGGGGTATTTCTAGTTTGCTATTTTCAGCCGCTCGGCTACAGCAAGCGCGTCACACCGGTTGTTAAATTCATTCTCGGCGTGCCCTTTGACCCAGATAAATGAGACATTATGCGTTTCGAGAAGTGGAATCAGCGTCAGCCACAGATCAACGTTTTTGACTTCCCCATCGCGTCGCCGCCAGCCACGCTTCTGCCAGTTTGTCAGCCAGCCCTCGTTGACAGCATTGACAACATACTGAGAGTCGGTGTATAAGTCAACCTGGCATGGTTCGTGCAGTGCCTTCAAGGCCGCAATTACACCTGATAGTTCCATCCGGTTATTCGTCGTCTCAGGAGCGCCACCGGAGAGCTCTTTTTCCTTCTCCCCGTACCTCAAAATCGCCCCCCATCCTCCAGGGCCGGGGTTGCCGCTGCAGGCCCCATCCGTATAGATCGTGACCTTTTTCATATCTCTTCCTCGGCACCGATGTCATCCGTGCCGATATCTTCTTCCTTATCCGTCCGAGCAATGGAAATAACACGCGCATCGTCGCCAATACGCATGAGCTTAACGCCCATCGTCGCCCGGCTGTAAACGCTGATATCGGCAGCTGCCATTCGAATGATCGTCCCATCGTCGGATATGATCAAAACGTCGTCATTGTCGTCAACAACCTTAACAGCGGCGACCTTGCCGGTCTTATCTGCTATATTGTAATTTTTCAGGCCGATACCGCCGCGGTTTTGGGCCGCCCGTTCCGCGCCTTCACAGACGACGCCGCGGAGGTATTCGTCAATCGGTGTTCTTTTGCCGTATCCCTTTTCGGTAACCGTTAACAGCGCGCCGCCCTCGCGCGTTCTGGCTGCGCCGACACAGTAGTCTCCCTGCCGCAGACGAATGCCGCGGACGCCAGCGGCCGTCCGGCCCATGGGTCGCAGGTCCGTTTCACAAAAGCAAATGGCCATGCCATCGTGCGTGGCGATCAGAATTTTCTGCAGTCCGTCCGTATCGCGAACGGAGATGAGCTCATCATCTTCGTCAAGCGTGATGGCCCGGATGCCAATGTTACGGATGTTTTTTAATTCGGCCATCCGCATCCTTTTGACGGTGCCGCCCCGCGTAATCATAACAAGGTAGATTTCCTCTTCAAAATTCCGCACGCGGATCATGGCAGACACCTTTTCCCCAGGCTGCATTGGCAGGATGTTGACAATATTCGTCCCCTTTGCCTGCCGCCCGGCCTCCGGTATCAGATAACCCTTCTTGCGATACGCTTTCCCAAAATTCGAAAAGAAGAGAATATAATCGTGCGTCGAGGCAGTAAAAACCGTTTCGACATAGTCTTCATCTCTTGTCGTCATCGCCGTAATGCCGCGGCCTCCGCGTTTCTGCGCTCTGTACGTGTTGGCGGGCATCCGTTTGATATAGCCGCCGTTTGTGAGCGTGTAGACGCACTCCTCCTCGTCAATGAGGTCTTCAATATCGATCTCGTCTTCAACAACGGCGATTTCCGTCCGGCGGTCGTCGCCGTATTTGTCACGGATTTCCGTCAGCTCATCGATCAAAACGGATTTCATAAGCTCTTCCTCGGATAAAAGACGGAGGAAGTAGGCAATCTTCTCCATGAGCTCCTGATATTCGCTCTCAATTTTTTCGCGCTCAAGGCCCTGAAGACGGCGCAGCTGCATTTCAAGGATTGCCTGCGCCTGAACCTCGGACAGGCTAAAGCGCTCCATCAGGCGCTCTCTGGCGTCGTTATAGCTTGCGCGGATAATGCGAATAACCTCGTCAATATTGTCAACCGCGATGCGCAGCCCCTCGAGCAGATGCGCGCGCTCCCGCGCTTTTTTCAGGTCAAATTCCGTCCGTCGGCGGAGAACCTCTCTCTGAAAAGCAATATATTCGTCCAGGATCTGCTTTAAAGACAGGATGCGGGGCTGTGACTGATCTTCGACAAGCGCAAGCAGTACGATGGCAAACGTTGTCTGCATCTGTGTTGACGCGTAAAGCCGATTTAAAACAACCTGCGCGTTGGCGTCTCGCTTGAGCTCGATGACAATGCGCATCCCGTCGCGGTCAGACTCGTCGCGCAATGCGGAAATTCCATCAATCCTTTTATTCTTGACAAGCTCAGCTATCGCCTCAATGAGGCGCGCTTTGTTGACCATATACGGCAATTCCGTCACAATGATGCGTGTTCTCCCTTGCGAGAACTCCTCCATCTCCGTGCGCGCGCGGACGTGAATCCGGCCCCGCCCCGTGGCATAGGCAGCTCGAATGCCGACTCTGCCCATGATGATCCCTTTCGTAGGAAAATCAGGCCCTTTGATATACTCCATCAACTCGTCAAGCTCCGCTTCCGGGTTGCGGATGACGCTGACTGCGGCGTCAATAACCTCGCGGAGGTTATGCGGTGGAATATTCGTCGTCATGCCGACGGCTATGCCCGAAGACCCATTAACGAGCAGGTTCGGAAACCGGCTTGGAACAACGCGCGGTTCCTTCCTCGTTTCATCATAGTTCGCGGCCCAGTCAACGGTTTCTTTCTCAATGTCACGCAAAAGCTCGTTTGATATCTTCGACATGCGCGCTTCCGTGTACCGGTAGGCCGCCGGCGGGTCACCGTCAATTGAGCCGAAGTTGCCGTGGCCGTCAACCAACGTATAGCGCATGGAAAAATCCTGCGCGAGGCGGACGAGTGCATCGTAAACAGACGCATCGCCATGCGGATGATACCGGCCAAGGACATTACCGACAGCGGTAGCCGATTTTCTAAAAGGCTTATCACTCGTCAGATTATCCTCATACATCGAGTAAAGGATGCGCCGGTGCACCGGCTTTAGACCGTCCCGCACATCGGGGAGCGCCCTGCCGACGATAACCGACATGGCGTAATCGATATACGAATTCTGCATCTCATCCACAAGCGGTGAGACGACGATTTTCTGATCTGGAAACAGGATATCGGACTGGTCGCTGTCCTTACGTGCCATTTATATCAAGCCTTTCTCGGGAATTTCGCTCAGATGTCGAGGTTGACGACGTATTTGGCGTTCTTTTCGATGAACTCCTTGCGCGGCTCCACGCGCTCGCCCATGAGGATTGTAAAGATTTCATCGGCTCGGACGGCGTCGTTAAGCTCGATGCGCTTGAGAATACGCGTTTGCGGGTTCATTGTCGTCTCCCAAAGCTCATGCGGATCCATTTCGCCGAGACCTTTATTGCGGCTAATATCAACCTTCCCCTTGCCGTCTTCCCCGCGCATTTCAGTGGAAATCTGATCGCGTTGCGGCTCGTTGTATGCATATCGAACCGTTTTCCCGCGCACCAGCTTGAAAAGAGGGGGCTGCGCCGCGTAGACATAACCGCCCTCGATGAGGGGGCGCATAAAGCGGAAGAAGAACGTGAGTAACAGCGTTCTGATGTGACTGCCGTCGACATCGGCATCGGCCATAATGATTACTTTATGATACCGCAGCTTCGTCTCGTCAAAATCCTCGCCGATGCCGGCACCGAGCGCTGTGATAACTGGTGTGAGCTTGTCATTGCCGTAAACCTTGTCGGCCCGCGCTTTTTCGACGTTGAGCATCTTGCCCCACAGCGGTAATATTGCCTGAAACCGGCTGTCACGCCCGCCTTTGGCACTGCCGCCGGCCGAATCGCCCTCAACGATATAAATTTCTGTCAGTTCCGGGTTGCTCTCGTTGCAGTCGGCGAGCTTTCCCGGCAGGGCCATGCCCTCCAAGGCGTTTTTGCGCCGAATGTTTTCACGCGCGCGCCGAGCGGCCTCTCTGGCCCGCGAGGCTGTCAGCGCTTTGTCGAGAATGCCATGTGCCGTGGCCGGGTTTTTTTCCAAAAACTCCGTGAGCTTATCCGTCATAATGTTGTCGACGAGCGTGCGCATCTCGCTGTTGCCGAGCTTGGCTTTCGTCTGCCCTTCAAACTGCGCCTCCGTCAGCTTGACGGAAATGACGGCTGTCAGCCCTTCGCGGCAGTCCTCGCCGGAGACCTTATCGTCATTTTTTAGAAAGTTGTTCTTTTTCCCGTAGTCGTTGAGCACACGCGTAAGTGCCGTTTTGAACCCCGTCTCATGCATACCGCCTTCAGGCGTATGGATATTGTTGGCGAAGCTCAGGATCATTTCGTTATAGCTGTCGTTATATTGCAATGCAACTTCCGCAGCGGCATCGTCCCGCGTACCGGAGACGTAAATGACATCTTCGTGCAGTGCGGTTTTGTTGCGGTTAATATACGAGACAAATTCTCGGATGCCGCCGGCATAACACATCTCGTTTTTCGTCTGGGTGCCGGGCCGCTCGTCAATCGTTCTGATTTTAAGCCCGGCGTTTAAAAAGGCCTGCTCTCGCATACGCGTCAACAGCGTGTCGTAATTGAAAATCAGCTCGTCAAAAATCTCGCCGTCTGGTTTAAACGTTACGGTCGTCCCGGATTTGTCCGTTTGTCCGACAATTGTGAGTTCCTGTGTGATGTCACCCCGGGAAAAGCGCATTTCGTAGATATTGCCGTTTTTATGCACCTGGACAACAAGCCATTCTGACAGGGCGTTGACGACCGACGCGCCGACACCGTGCAGTCCGCCGGAAACCTTATACCCACCGCCGCCAAACTTGCCGCCGGCGTGCAAAACGGTAAAGACGACCTCCAGGGCGCTTTTCCCGGTCTGTTCCTGCATGTCGACCGGTATACCGCGCCCGTTGTCGATGACGGTAATGACATCCTCCTCGCCGATGATGACGGATATATCGGTGCAAAAACCGGCAAGTGCCTCGTCAATCGCGTTATCCACTATTTCATAAACAAGGTGATGAAGACCCGATGCCGATGTTGACCCAATGTACATGCCCGGTCTTTTCCGGACAGCCTCAAGCCCTTCCAGCACCTGAATCTGTGACGCGTCGTAGTCATTCGCGGGTCTATTGATGTTATCGGACATCTCATTCTCCTCCAATGGGCTTGCTGTTTTGTCGGGCCGATCAGTCAAAGCGGATCGTTTCGCTGCGCTTAAAAAGCGTTGATGACGCCAGTTGCGACAGATAAATTGTCGTTATCCCGCCGTCGCGGCAGACGATAAAGGATTTCGGCAAATCGGCGGAAACGTTAACAACCTGACCGGCTTTTTCCGCCCTGCTTAAGAAAGCGCGCGTCAGGTGTGATCCTGTTGTGTTGTCCAAATCAAAGATGCCAACCACTGAACCTGTCGGCACGACAACGTTTTGACCTAGGTGCAAATACATCAGCCGATCATCCTTTTCCGAATTTGCTTATTAAAGCGTCCTCTGTGTGGGAAGCAAAACGGCTGTTCCCATTCCCTCAGCTGCCGATAAGTTCACCGCCGGCAATATGCAGAAGGCGGCCGCCTGTCTCAAGACCGATGCGGGCATCCTCACAGCACGTTATAAACACCTGGCCGTCATGTATGTGGTTTAGAACATATTGCTGCCGGCTTCTGTCAAGCTCAGATAGGACATCGTCAAGCAGCAGGATGGGATGCTCACCGCTGTCGTGAAAATGAATGTCGCGCTCGGCAAGCTTAATCGATAAAGCCGCTGTACGTGCCTGCCCCTGCGAGGCATAGCATCGGGCAGCCTGACCGTTAATATGAATTTCCAAATCGTCCTTGTGCGCGCCGGACAGGCACATGCCGGATTCAAGCTCCGCTCGACGGTGTTCTCGCTGATGGGCGAGCAGCTGTTTTAACAGCTCCTCCGGTTTTTCTGTCACGTCGGTGACGGTTTTCACCGTGCGGTACGTTATGGTCAGTTTTTCAACGCCGCCACTGAAATCAAAATGAATGGCGGAGGCTTTCTCGGAAAGGCGTGATGAAAAAGCTGACCTGTAGTGGATCAGCTCGGCGCCCAATGCTGCCAGGCGCGCGTCAAAATCGTCTAAAGTATCCAACAGGGATGGTTTTATTTTATAATCCTTCAGAATTCTCGTCTTGTGCTCCAAAAGACGATTGAATTCGGCCAAAATTGCGGCATAGCGCGGCCGCAGCTGACAAAGGCAAGCATCCATCAGACGCCGCCGAACGGCGGCACCATCGCGGACAAGGTTTAAATCATCCGGGCAGAAAAGTACGGCGCGCAGCTTTCCGGACAGCTCGGCAGCTGTTTTTAATTTGACGCCGTTAACAAAAAACTGACGACGAGAAGCTCTCAAAAGACGGGCTTCCATCGTCTGGTCTCTTCCCTGCGTTGTGACATCGGCGTAAATGACCGCGTCATTACGCTCAAAGCCGATCATCTCCCGGTCGTTGCGTGCGCGGAACGACCGGCCTTGCGTCAAAAACCAAATGGCTTCAATCAGATTCGTCTTACCCTGCGCGTTGTTCCCGATTATGATGTTGACGCGGTCGGAAAAACAGGCCGTGAAGTCTGTATAATTCCGAAAACCGTCCAGCCTGAGCTTTCTGACTACCATTTTTATTCCTTTTTTTCGGCTCTGACATTTAAAATCGATTTTCCGAATACAACGGTTTCTCCCGGCCTTATTTTTTTGCCGCGCTGCAGACAAACTTCCCCATTGACGGAAACGAGGCCGTCTTGGATAAAAAGTTTTGCCTCGCCGCCTGACTGTGCAAGGCAGGCAAATTTTAAAAGCGCATCCAAACGGATAAATTCGCCTGTAATCGTGACCGGAAGGCCATTTTCCGGCCTGATTCTTCTGACCTTAACTTTCATTGGCCTTTAACCGGACCGGTAAAATCATATACAGAAAATTATTACTGCCGTCTGCCGGGACAATGATACACGGTGTAATGCCGGAGGTAATATTAATGCGAACTTGATCAGATGGTGCGGCTTTCAGAGCGTCCAGCAGATATCGGTTGTTAAAGCCGATTTCCATATTCTCGCCGTCACCTTTAACCGGGCATTCATCACTGGCGCGGCCGAGCGCCGTATTTGACATAAAACGAATTACGCCGTCAGAAAAGATGCAGCGCACTGGGCTTTTAAGCTTGTCGCTGATAATTAGCGAAACACGTTCAACAGCGTCCACTAAGGCGCGCCGATCAGCATCAATGCTATATTTTTCTGTATGTGGAATCGAATTTTTATAATTTAAGAATTCACCTTCAAGACGTCTTGATATCAGAACTGTACCGCCAATTACAAAAATGATGTGCTTTGTCCCCAATAAAATGGAGACATCCTCCTCTGAATCGGTGAGAATTTTTTCAACTTCACCAAGTGCCGTTCCCGGTACAACAAAATTCACGCTGGTTTCTGCCGACACGCTGAGCATTTCACGCCGCAGCGCCAGCCTGTAACCATCAACGGCAACGACCGTCAATACCCCGTTCTCCGCTTCAAACAGCGCGCCTGTGTGAATAGGGCGTGACTCATTATCACTGACGGCGAAATTCGTCTGTGCAATCATGTTTTTTAGATTTTTCCCAGTTATTTTAAGAGAATTTTGATAATCGACGGCAGGTAAATCGGGGTAATCATTTGCCGGGGTGCCGAGCACCTGAAAATCACTCATGCCACAGGAGATTTTTGTCATGTAATTGTCGTCAGCTGAAACTGTGACGATATTATCGGGGAGCTTTCGAATAATCTCTCCAAACAGCCGCGCGTTTAAAACCATATTACCCTCTTGTAAGACGTCGGCCTGGACAGTCGTTGATATCCCTGTTTTTAAATCATAACCGGAGATCTTGATGTTATTGTCCGCTGCTTCGACAAGCAGCCCCTCCAGTGCTGGAACGGCGCTTTTCACGGCGGCAGCGCGTGATGCAGTAGAAATAGCTGTCTGTATAAGATTCTTTTCAACCGTAAACTTCATCGTATGTCCTTTCCCCGTCCGTCAAATTCTTTGCATAAAAGGCAGACAGAAAGAATATAATATATATTTTAGTAATAGTAGCAGTAGTACAAAATTATGTGGAAAACATCGATTTATACGACAGCTGCTCACTTTTTCAGCTCGGTCTCAATGTGGATAGTTTAGCACAAAAAACATGAACTCAGCACAAACGCGGGAAATTCACAAAACGTCAACAATTAATGCACGAAGATATGTGGACAATTAGTTTCGGGCGTTGATATTTGCGGTAATGTCACGGATCATCTGAGAAAACGGTGAAGAAGCTTTCATAGTATCCTCTATACGGCGAATGGAGGATAAAACTGTTGTATGATCACGGCCTTCATAGAGATCCCCAATGTCCTTGAGGGATAAATTTGTCAGCTTGCGGATCAGGTACATTGACACCTGTCTGGCTTGCGCTGTGTTTTTAGTCCGACGCTGCCCCTTTAAATCATCCGATGTGAGGGAATAGAATTTGGCTGTTTCATCAATTATGAGATCTGCCGTGGGCATATATTCTGTTTTTTCCTTAAACATATCTTTGATGGCCTTGGCAACGGAAGAGACGGTGATGCTGTCGTTCATCAGATCACGGTAAGCCATCACTTTTTTAACGGCGCCTTCAATCTGCCGGACATTTGATGTCATGTTTTCAGCAATATAATCGGATACATCGTCCGGCAGGAACATGCCAAGCTGCTCGGCTTTATTTTTGATGATCGCCATTCGTGTTTCATAATCGGGCGGCTGTATATCTGCCAAGAGGCCAGATTCGAAGCGGGTTTTGAGACGGTCTTCCAGGCGTGTCATCTCATTGGGCGGCCGGTCGGACGTGAAAACGATTTGACGATTTGCTTCATACAAGGTGTTGAAAGTGTGAAAGAATTCTTCCTGTGTCTGAATTTTGCCAGCTATAAACTGAATATCATCCATTAAAAACAAATCAGCGCCGCGATACTTTTCCCGAAATTCAACGTTTTTGCCGACCTGCAGCGCTAATATCAGTTCGTTCGTGAAATCATCACCCTTAACATAGACGATATGATATTCTGGATGTTTTTTAGCGACGGCGTGACGGATGGCATGCAGCAGATGCGTTTTGCCGAGCCCGGAATCGCCATAAATAAAGAGAGGGTTGAAGTTTTTTATCTGTCCCTCGGCAACAGCTTTTGCTGCAGCATGGGCAAACTTGTTGGAATTACCGACAACAAAACGCTCAAATGTAAATTCCTCTTCAGAAGGGTCAAAGGACGGTTCTTTTTGCTTGAAGGCGTCCAGCTCACCTTCCCCCAGCACGAGAACATCAAAGTCACCTGAAAACAGCTCATTCAATGCGTTTTTGACAGATCCTAAAAAACGCCCTTCGATCACATCTTTTTTGAAATTGGAAGGCGTATGAATAACAAGACGGTTATCGACGATTTCAACGGCCGTACAATCGTCAAACCAAGTAGTTATCGCCGTCGATGTAAGCTCGTTACCCAGTATTTTTAGAATTTTGCCCCAAACATCGGCAGCTGAGTTCATTTGCGTCCATCCTTTCGGCGTTTCATAAAAAGAAAAACGGTCTATTCAGCCGACCGCTGCAAAAAAGCAAGCACTACACGCGAACTGAAAAGCTGCGCGCATATCTGTTATATTTTATCAAAATTGTCCGTTAAAAGCAAGCATACAATATAAAAAGAAAACAGTGTTAACGCCGGAAAACAAAAAGGCAGGGAGCAATTCCCTGCCTTTTATGGTTATGGACTCAGCCACTGTTCCAAGTGGTTCATGCGGCACGTAAAAGCAGATATTCCCCGCTCTGCGTGTTACTGAGCCAAGCCGTTTAATTTAAGCGTCATTCCGCTTTTCTTATGGGCCGCGTTGTTCTTGTGAATCAGGCCCTTTGAAGCTGCGGTGTCGACTGTTTTGACAGCAACTTTATAGGCGCTTTCGGCTGCTTCCCGGTTTCCCTCGGCCACCGCCGTGTCAAATTTTTTCAGGCTTGTCTTCAATTCTGACTTAGCCGCCTTGTTTCTTAAGTTGCGCACTTTAGCAACGAGAACTCTTTTTTCAGCGGATTTGATGTTCGGCATTTTCTCTGGCCACCTCCTCCTATATAGTCACTGTCTGCATTTGACTGTGCAGTTAGTTATTCTAACATAAGGTTAGCTTAAATGCAAGATGTCTTTTAAATAATTTCGCATAGGTGTCATCTTTTTGTGCAGAATAAGCGCAAAGACGGGAAGGAGCTATGATAATGCAAATGAAGCGAACAGACCTGGCTGTAGAAGCCAGAGATCTTTGGAAGGAAAGCGCCGACAAACAGACGACGCTTTCCGGCGTTAAGTCGCGCGATAAAGAGGTCAACGGGTTTAAGGTCACGACGGTCGAAATAATCGATGACGCGGGCGCTCAGGCCTTAAATAAACCTATCGGAAAATATGTGACGATGGAAATTGATAAGCTCATTAAACGGGAAGACAATGCTTTTAATCTGGGGGCTGAGACGCTTGGCACTGAAATCGCGGACATGCTGCAGCTCAAAGATAACGACAGCGTTCTCGTTGTTGGTCTTGGAAATGAAGCCATTACGCCGGACGCCGTTGGCCCAAAGACTGCGAAAAATACAATGGTAACGCGCCATCTCGTCGAAAAAATGCCTGATGAATTCGGCTCCATGCGCCGCGTCTCCGTCGTTGTATCGGGCGTCCTCGGAACGACGGGCATTGAAAGCGCTGATTTTATCAAAGCTGTTGTGGAAAAACTGAAACCCAATTGCGTCATTGCCGTCGATGCGCTGGCTTCCCGCAAGCTTGCCCGTGTCTGCCGGACGGTTCAGCTTGCCGATACCGGCATTATTCCCGGTTCGGGCGTCGGTAACAGCCGCGCTGCAATTAACAAAGAAACACTCGGCGTACCGGTGACAGCTATCGGCGTGCCGACAGTTGTTGATGCGGGCACGCTTGCCGCCGATTTGGCAGAGCAAGCCGGGGCAAAAGATGTCAATCCCGAGGATCTGTCGAAATACGGCGGTTCCATGATTGTTACGCCGAAGGAAATTGACGCCAATGTCGGTGATTTGGCCAAGCTTGTCGGTTATGGCATTAATCTGGCGCTTCATAAGAACATTCCTATTGAAGACATGAATATGTTTTTAAGCTGACGGAAGAGGTGCGAATGTTTCACGTGAAACTTTTTGATTTGTCCTTGAAAAGAAGGGGCGGTATGCTATAATTATGAAAGCGTAAACATGGAGGTGACACATGGGAAAAATTATCGCAGTTACCAATCAGAAGGGCGGCGTCGGGAAAACGACGACCTGCGTCAATCTCTGCTGCGCGCTGAAAGAGCTTGGCGTAAAGGTCCTTTTATGTGATATTGATCCACAGGGCAACTGCACATCCGGGATGGGTGTTGATAAAAATATGGCATCGCCGAATCTTTATAATGTCCTTGTGGACGGTGTCCGCGCAGAGGCGGCCATCATCAAAACGGATTACGGCGATGTTTTGCCTTCAAACGCCATCTTATCCGGGGCTGGCATTGAACTTGTCAACGCTAAAGCGCGCGAGTTTGTGTTAAAAACAGCCTTGTCGGGCATTAAACAAAAGTACGATTACATATTTGTTGACTGCCCCCCGTCCCTGGAAATGCTAACGCTCAACGCCCTGTGCGCGGCCGATACCGTGATGATCCCGGTTCAATGCGAATATTTTGCCCTTGAAGGGCTGACCGACCTGATTACGACGATCCGCATGACGAAAAAAGCTTTGAACCCTGCGCTGGAAATTGAAGGCGTCCTGCTCACCATGTTCGACTCACGCACGAATTTTTCCATGCAGGTGGCCGACGAAGTTAAAAAATTCTTTAAAAACAAGGTTTATAACGTTGTTATTCCGCGCAATGTCCGCATTTCGGAGGCGCCAAGCCACGGGATACCGGTTCTTGTCTATGACAGAGCGTCGCGCGGCGCGCAGACGTACAGCGATTTGGGTAAAGAATTTATTCGTCGCAATAAAGCGGCAAAACTCTAAGGAATGACGGCGGCGCAGTGTTGCGCCGGTTTGATGAGGAGAGATATCTAAATGGCGGAAAAAGGCCTTGGCATGGGGCTGGGCGCGTTATTCGGGGAAGCGGCGCTGGACGCGCTGCCTAATGATTTTGTTTATCTGCCGATCACAAAGGTCGAACCGAGAAAAGACCAGCCGCGATCGGTTTTTAGTGAGGAAGGGCTACAAGAGCTGGCTGAATCGATCCGGGAGCACGGCGTCCTGCAGCCCCTGACGGTTCGTCGTGTCGGCGATGGATATTATCAGATTATTGCCGGTGAGCGCCGCTGGCGCGCTTCCAGAATGGCGGGCCTGTTTGAAGTCCCCGCCCGCGTTATCGAAGCAGACGACCGGAAGGCAACCGAGCTTGCCATGGTGGAAAACCTCCAGCGCGAGGACTTAAACCCCGTCGAGGAAGCGCGCGGTTATCGCGCGCTGATGACTGAATACGCGCTGACGCAGGAGGACGTGGCCCGCCGCGTTGGCAAATCACGGCCTGTTGTGGCAAATGCGCTGCGTTTATTGGCGCTGCCTGAAAACCTTTTAAAAAAGCTTGAGACAGGTGAACTGTCCGTCGGCTCGGCCAGAACGCTTTTATCCTTAGAAGACGAGGTCAGAATTCAGGAGGCGGCGCTGGCCATTACCGAAAGCGGTATGTCGGTGCGTGATGCCGAAAAGCTTGTGAAGAAAATGAAGACGGAGCCGGAGAACGTTCAAACAATCGGGGCAGGCGTCGTTGTCAATTACATTGAAGAGCTGGAGACGCGCATGACGAAGACGCTGGGGCGGCGCGTCAGAATTGTTGACGGCAAAAACAAAGGCCGCATTGAAATTGAGTATTATGATCGCGATGATTTTGAACAGCTGTACAATTTATTGTCAGCCAAAGGAGACAATAACGCATGAATAAACGCGCGGAGGGGATGTCGGAGGCACAAGCTGCCGACCCCGTCAAACCCGAAAAACACGAGACAAACCGGAAGGAAAAGTCAAAAAGATCAGTCATTATCTATATTGCGACGCTATTTATCGTCGTCTTCCTTTTTATTCTTCTGTCTTATTTCGTCCAGCAGCGCAACAACTCGCAAATCAGCACGCTGTCTGAACGCAACGCGACAGCCCAGCATAATATTGAAAACCTGCAGCAGGAGAATCTGCAGCTTAAATCAGATAATACGGCTTTTCAGGAGCGGATCGCGAACCTTGAGGCACAGGTCGCCGACCTTCAAAATCAGCTTGGCGGGCAGGCTCAAAACGGCGCGACAAGCGGGTCGTAAACGGCGGCGGCCGATTAAGCGGCACGGTGCCGCCAGAGAGATTATTGAATTGTGGTGAAATACAGATGATTGATATAAAGCTGATTCGAGAGAATCCTAAGGCTGTCAAGCAAAAGCTGCATGACAAAGAAGCTGATTGTGACGCGGCGGTTGACGCGATTCTGGCGCTTGACACCCGGCGGCGCGAGCTCATCTTAAAAACGGAGTCCTGCAAAGCGGAGCAAAATAAGCTTTCAAAGCAAATTCCGCAGCTGAAAAAAGAAGGCGCAGACACAGCGGTGCTTTTCGAACAGATCAACGACCTCAAAGAGACGATAAAAGCCTGTGACGGGCAACTCAAGGACGTTGAGAACGAATACACGACGCTGCTACTCAGCTTGCCGAATCTGCCGGACGATGATCTGAAGCCCGGCGGCAAGGAGCATAACGAGCCGATTCGATATTTCGGGCAGGCGCATTCATTTGATTTTGAACCAAAAAACCACGTTGATCTTTGTACCGCCTTGGGGCTCATCGATTATGTCCGCGGCGTGAAGCTCTCTGGCAGCGGTTTTTGGGTCTATCGCGGCATGGGAGCCCGCCTGGAATGGGCGCTTTTAAATTATTTTATTGACACACACTTGGCAGACGGGTATGAGCTCGTACTGGTTCCGCATATGCTGGGTTATGAATGCGGGCTGACAGCCGGGCAGTTTCCAAAATTTGAAGACGACGTCTTTTGGCTTGACAGCAGTGCCGATGAGCGCCGCCGGTTTATGCTCCCGACGGCTGAGACGGCGCTGATCTCTCTCCACCGTGATGAAATTCTCGCGGAAGCGGACCTGCCGAGGAAATACATTTCTTACACGCCCTGTTTTCGGCGTGAGGCCGGGTCATACCGGGCCGACGAGCGCGGCATGGTACGCGGCCATCAGTTCAACAAGGTCGAAATGGTTCAGTTTACGAAGCCGGAGAACTCCGATGCAGCTTTTGATGAGCTTGTTACAAAAGCGGAAGCGCTCGTCAAAGGCCTTGGATTTCATTTCAGAACTGTGAAGCTTGCGGCGGCGGACTGTTCAGCGTCCATGGCGCGGACGTATGATATCGAAATACAGATTCCATCAATGGATGGGTATAAAGAGGTTTCCTCCGTCTCCAACGCGCGCGATTATCAGGCACGGCGTGGTGCCATGCGCTTCAAGCGCGAGGCGACCGGAAAAATGGAATTTGTTCATACGCTTAACGGCTCAGGCCTCGCCACAAGCCGGATTTTACCGGCGCTTGTCGAACAAAATCAACAGCGGGACGGCAGCGTTGTCATCCCGGAAGTTCTGCGCCAATATCTCGGCGGGCTAGAGATGATCAGACCGGGAGAATAAAGAGACAGAAAGGCAAGGGAACATAATGAAAAAGCTGATTTCGGAGTTCAAATCATTTGCTATTAAAGGCAATGTCATGGATCTGGCTATCGGTGTTATCATCGGCGCTGCTTTTTCAAAAATTATTTCTTCACTTGTCAACGACATCGCCATGCCGTTTATTGGTATGTTTCTTGGCGGCGTCGACTTCTCAAGCTGGGTCATCGACCTGCCACGCTTTTTCGGTCAGCAAAAGCCTATCCTCCTAAAGCTTGGCGTTTTTATTAATACCGTCATTGAGTTTCTCATTCTCGCAGTCGTCGTCTTTGTGTTTATCAAACTGATCAACAGCCTGAAGAAAAAAGAAAAGGAAGCGCCATCTGCACCGCCGGAGCCAACGCGCGAAGAAGTTCTGCTCACGGAGATCCGTGACATTTTAAGAGACAAAAAGGATTGATTGTGCCTGAAAAGCCTTCTGATACAAGGGGCAAAAGCATTAGGGACAGAGCTGACGGACGAGATGGCAGCGCAGCTTAGCCTCTATGCCGCATTTCTTGAAGAAAAAAACAGTGTGATGAATCTAACCGCCATATCTGGCGTTGACGACATTGTACGCTTTCATTTTTTGGACAGTCTGGCGCTGCTGCCAATGGCATCGTTTCAAGGGTGTTCCGTCATCGACGTTGGCACTGGGGCAGGGTTTCCGGGTGTCCCGCTGAACATCGCAGAGCCAACCATCAAGCTGACGCTTCTCGATGCGCAGCAGAAACGTGTCAACTTTCTAAAAGAGTTGTGCACTCTGCTCAAGCTGACGGGTGTTGTGTGTCTTAATGCACGCGCGGAAGAGGCAGCCCGCACGGCGGCGTTGCGTGGGATGTTTGATATTGCCGTTTCGCGTGCTGTGGCGCGGCTGAACGTCCTCGCTGAACTGTGCCTGCCCTTTGTGAAGACGGGTGGCCTGTTTATTGCCATGAAGGCGGTTGATTCTGACGCGGAAATATCGGAAGCCGCAAGCGCTTTCGAAAAGCTCGGCGCTGTCTTGGAAGCGGTAAAGGACTACGAAATTCAAGGAGCGGGTGTCATGCATCGCGCGGTTTGCATCCGCAAAACAGCCGCCACGCCGGAAGCTTATCCGCGCCGATATGCAAAAATTCAGAAAAGCCCGCTTTAAGCCTAACGCTTTAAAGACATGAGCAGAGATAAATGTTTCACGTGAAACAACACCCCGATTCGTGATGGATCGGGGAACTGCCGCGTTCGGCGGCTCAATTGAAGATGGGCAGGGACAGTATGCGCGCATTAACAGCAGTACAAATAAATGATATGGGGTTCGGGCAGCTTGTCGCGCGGATTGAAGGCGGCGGCTGCCCAGCAGTCGTTTCGGGCTTGAGCGGCATTCATCGGGCGCATCTTGCCGCAACGCTGCGCCGTGAAACGGGGCGCCCTGTCGTGATTATTTGCGCCGACGAAATAGAAATGCAGCGCCTGGCAGGGGACGTTGAGGCATTGACGGGCGAACAGACAGTCTTGCTGTCGGGCCGTGAATTCACGTTTTATAGTGCGGAAGGGGCGTCCCGCCAGTTGGAGCAGCGACGCCTTCGGGCGCTTTATCGTCTGGAGGAAGGGACAGTCCCTCTGCTTGTTGCGACGGTTGACGGCCTTCTTCAAAGAACGCTGCCGCCGGGGCGGATGGCGGAGGCGTCGCTGCTCATCGAGGTTGGAAAATGTTACGATCTGCCGGGCGTTACCGAGCACCTTGTGCGGTGCGGTTATAGCCGGTATGAGCAGGTGGAGGGCCCCGGGCAGTTTGCCGTCCGCGGCGGTATTCTTGACTTCTTTTCCCCAGCGGCTGACGAGCCGTTCCGGTGCGAATTCTTCGGTGACGAGGTAGACTCTGTAAGCAGCTTTGACACGGCAACGCAGCGGCGGCTGGAAGCGCTGAACAAGGCGCTTATCATCCCCACGGCAGAAACACTGACGGGTCTGGCTGAAAAGTCGGAGAACGGTGGAGAAAATCGCCTTATCATGGCGTTAAACGACCTCCTGCACCAGTTAGAGCGAAGAAAATCAACGAATCATGAGCTCATCAAGAACATCTGCGCCGATATGGAGCGACTTGAAAACAAACGATCCTTTCCAGCGGCCGACAAGTATATGGAGCTGATATACCCGATGGCGACGGCGGCGGATTATCTCGATGAGAGCGCCGTTATTCTGGTCAGCGAGCCGGCCCGTGTTGGTGAGCGGGCGAAAAACTATCTTTGGCAGCTTGGTGAAGACAGCCGGACGCTATTGGAAGCGGGCATCCTCGAAAGCGGCCTCGTCCGGTTTGCCCTCGACTGGGAAGCCTTGTGTGAAAAGCTTAACGACTTCCCCGTTGTGATGGCCGACAGCTTTACGGCCGCCAGCTATCCGCTCAAGCCGCGTGCTATGATCAATATTTCGGCAAAACAGCTGCCTTCTTACGGCGGGAGTTTGGAAACGGCCGCCGCCGATATTGCGCATTACACAGGTTCCGGCTACAAAACCGTGCTCTTATGCAAGGATGAACGCCGTGCCGCGATATTACTGGAGTATCTCGCAGAACATGATATCCCGGCGGCGATCGATCTGTCGCTACGTATGTTGCCGGAAAACGGGAGCTGCGCGGTAACGCTTGGCGTCTTGTCGGCCGGGATGGAGTATCCCGGTGTGAAGCTGGCTGTCATTACGGAAGGCCAGTTTGTCGAGCCTGCTGCGCTGCGCCGCAAGAAAAAGGCGGTTCCGTCAAACAGGGAGCGGCTGCAGAGCTTCACCGACTTGTCTCCGGGGGATCTCGTCGTGCACGAGCATCACGGCATCGGGCGCTATGTCGGCATCTTTAAAATGCCGGTTGACGGTATCGAAAAAGACTATATAAAAATTGCTTATGCCGGGTCTGACAGCCTTTATGTACCGGCCACACAGCTTGATCTTGTTTCAAAATATATCGGCGGCGGCGAAGACGCCCCGATAAAGCTCTCGAAAATGGGCGGGGCCGACTGGACGCGGGCGAAAACACGGGCAAAAAGCGCGGCAAAGGAAATGGCTAAAGAACTTATTGCCCTATACGCCGAACGGCAGCGGCTTAAAGGGCACGCATTTGCTGCTGATTCCATCTGGCAAACGGAGTTTGAGGAGCGCTTTGGCTATCAGGAGACAGAAGACCAGCTGCGCAGTGTTGACGAGATCAAATCAGACATGGAGCGCACTGTGCCGATGGACCGGCTGTTATGCGGCGACGTCGGATATGGGAAAACGGAAGTCGCCCTGCGCGCTGTCATGAAATGCGTATTGGATGGCTATCAGGCGGCCATCCTCGTGCCGACAACGGTATTGGCGCAGCAGCATTACGTCACGGCCATGCGGCGATTTGCCGGATATCCCGTCAAAATCGAGGTACTAAGCCGGTTTCGAACGCCTGCGCAAATGAAAAGTGCCATCAAGGAGATTGAACGCGGCGCCGTCGATCTCGTCATCGGGACACACCGCCTTTTGCAGAAAGACATTGTATTTAAAAAGCTGGGGCTTTTAATCGTCGACGAGGAGCAGCGCTTCGGCGTGACGCATAAAGAGCGGCTCAAGGAAATCTCGCGTCAGGTTGACGTCTTAACCCTGTCCGCAACACCGATCCCGAGAACGCTTAATATGGCGCTGTCGGGCATCCGGGACATGTCCACCATCGAGGAGCCGCCCCGTGACAGGCAGCCTGTCCAGACTTATGTACTCGAACACGATTGGGGTATCGTCTGCGACGCGATCCGGCGAGAGGTTTCGCGCGGCGGGCAGGTGTATTATATCCACAACCGCGTGGACAATATTGATCGAACGGCCGCGCGGCTAAAGACCATGCTGGAAAATATTACAATCGGTGTCGCACACGGGCAAATGGACGAGGAGACACTGGGAGACGTTATGGAGCGCCTGTCAGCCGGAGAGGTTCAGGTCCTCGTCTGCACGACGATTATCGAGACAGGAATTGATATTCCGAATGTCAATACGCTTATCATAGAGGACGCCGACAGGCTTGGTCTCTCACAGCTGCATCAAATCAGAGGACGCGTCGGGCGCTCACCGCGCCGCGCGTATGCGTATCTGACCTTCCGTCAGGGAAAAGTTTTGACGGAGGTCGCTGAAAAGCGTCTATCCGCCATACGAGAGTTTGCCGAATTCAATTCCGGCTTTAAAATTGCGATGCGAGACCTGGAGATTCGCGGCGCGGGAAACCTGCTTGGCTCGGAGCAGTCAGGCCACATGGTGAGCGTTGGTTATGATATGTATCTCAAGCTGCTCGAGGAGGCAGTCCTGGAGGAAAAAGGCGAAAAAGCGGAAAAACGCGCCGAATGCGCCGCAGACCTTGCCGTTTCTGCCAATATCCCAGAAAAATATGTGCCTTCGGGAGAGCAACGGATGGATCTGTACAGGCGTATCGCCCGTATCCGTTCGGAGGAGGATGCCGACGAGATGATTGCCGAGCTCATTGACCGCTACGGCGACCCGCCGAAGGAGGCACTCGCCCTTGTGGCCATTGCGCTTTTGCGCGGGGAGGCCGCGCGGAACGGTGTCACAGAAATTACGCAGAAGTCCGGCTGGCTGCGCTTCCGGCTCGACGATTTTGATATGAATCGCATCTCCGCCCTGTACAGCCGCCCGGAATATAAGGGCCGCGTCAAAATCGAAGCGGGACTTGTGCCGATTATCGCCCTCAAGCAGCGCGCAGCCAACGTCGTTGACGAGGCAACGGTGTTTATCCGAGCATACGGTGCCGCCGCCGGACCGTAAGCGGAAGGCTGGATGTTGCCAAAGGGGCATAACTGCGGTATAGTGATGCTGCACACTTTTATAAGCCCAAATAACGGAGGAAACATATGTTACTGAAAAAAGTGATCGCCGTGCTGCTTTGCACAGTTATGACGGCCGCGATTCTTGCTGGCTGCGGAAAGACAAGTGACAAGATAACCGGCGATAACGGCGCGACTGAGGCAAAAAAATTCAACTACGCGGCCGCATATGCAGCGATAGACCCCAAAACGGTCATGCTGACAATTAACGGGGAGGACGTCACGTGGGAGCAGCTGTATTATGACATTTACACGGTGACAAACAATCTCGCCAATCAGGGGGAATCCATAACCGACTGGACGGCACTCAATTCAGATAACGTTTCCTATCAGGATGCCGTATTAAACGAGGCGTTCAACATCGCCCTGCAGTCGGCGGCCGTTCGATACGGCGCCAAGGAGCTGAAGCTTGCGCTGACCAAAGAGAATAAAGCGGATATTCAGGCAAAATGGGATGCGCAGGTCAGTGCTGCTGGCGGCGAGGCGGCACTCCTCTCACAGCTGCGTGCGCAGTACAGCTCGAAAGAGATTTTTAATAACACAAATGAAGTCGGTGCACTTGCGCAAGACTGCTTTAAAAAGCTTTATGGGGAAAAAGGAGACAAGCTTTCCGATAAGGAGATTGCCGATTATACGGCCAATGATGGCTATATGATGACAAAGCATATCCTGATGCTGACGACAACAACGGATGAAAATGGGAAGTCACAGCCGGTATCGGATACCGATAAAGCCGCCGTTTATCAAAAAATGCAGGACATTCTGGCTAAATTGAAGGCGTATAAAGGAAAGGATTTTGATACGTATTTCGATTCGCTGATGCATCAGTACAGCGAGGATCCGGGCCTTGCCACCTATCCAGACGGCTATTTGTTCCAGAGCGGCGACATGGTTAGCCAATTTGAGGATACGACAAAAGCATTGGAAATAGGGCGTTTCAGCGATATCATCGAGACGAGTTATGGCTATCACATCATTTACAGAATCCCAGTTGATTATAACGCTACACCGGCATCCTACAGCGGAAGCGGTTATTCTCTGCGGTTTCTGACGGCGTATAATATGTTCATATCTGTCATTAACAATTGGACAAGCAGCCTTAATGTGACAAAAAGCGCGGATTATCAAGCGCTTGATTTCAACAAGCTATTCGCTAACTGACACTGTAGCAACTAAACAAAAAAGCAAGAATTAATAAAATAATAAGCCGCCATTTGACAACGCGTCAAATGGCGGCTTATTATTGGTGATCAGTGCTTGCAGGCGTTTTCGACAGCGGCTTTGACGAAACCGAAAAATAAGGGATGCGCCCTGTTCGGGCGGCTTTTGAATTCCGGGTGGAATTGGACGCCGACAAACCAGGGGTGCGCCGGGTTTTCGACGATTTCGACGAGACTGCCGTTGGGAGACAAACCGGCCAGAACAAGCCCGCTGTCCGTCAAAGCCGTTCGGAAGTCGTTGTTGAACTCATACCGGTGACGATGGCGCTCAGATATTTCCGTCGCACCGTAAAGCGCCGCAGCGCGGCTTGACTCCGTCAGCTTGCAGGGGTATCTGCCGAGGCGCATCGTGCCGCCTTTCTTTGTAATACCAACTTGATCGGGCATTAAATCAATGACGGGATGCTTTGTCAGCTCATTAAACTCTGTTGAATGCGCGTCGTCAAAACCGGCGACGTGGCGGGCAAACTCAATAACGGCCATCTGCATGCCGAGGCAGACACCGAAGTATGGAATACTGTTCTCTCTAGCGTATTTCGCGGCGGATATCATTCCTTCAACGCCGCGATCGCCAAAGCCGCCGGGGACTAAAATACCATGACAACCGGCAAGGGTTGTGGCAACATTCTCCTCTGTCACTTCCTCGGAATCGACCCATTTTATTGTTACGACGGCGTCATTTTCCGTCCCCGCATGGCTAAGCGCCTCAACAACGCTCAGATAAGCGTCGTGCAGCTGCGTATACTTGCCGACAAGTGCAATGGTCACGTGGCTGACAGCTGCTTTGACACGGGTAACCATCGCCGTCCACTCGGCGAGGTCAGGGGCTGGAACGTCAAGCCCAAGTTTGCGGCAAACGACCTTATCAAGGCCTTCGTTTGCCAGCAAAAGCGGAACCTCATACAGACACGACGCCGTCACGTTTTGAATGACACAATCCGGCTCAACATTGCAGAAGAGGGATATTTTATAGCGGATACTTGGGGTGATCGGCAAATTGCTTCGGCAGACAAGAATATCCGGCTGAATCCCAATGCTTAAAAGCTCCTTGACGGAATGCTGCGTCGGCTTGCTTTTGAGCTCGTCAGAGCCGGGAATTTGAACAATCAAAGGGACGTGGATAAAAACGACGTTTTCACGCCCGCGTTCATTGGCAACCTGGCGGATGGCCTCAAGGTAAGGCTGGCTTTCAATATCGCCGACGGTGCCGCCGATTTCGGTGATGACAACATCGGGTTCTCCCGTATCAAGGCTGTAAATACGGGCTTTAATTTCGTCCGTGATATGCGGGATGATCTGAACGGTCCGACCGAGGTAATCGCCGCTGCGCTCGCGGTTTAAGACAGTCCAATAAATCTTGCCGGAGCTGACGCTGGAGTCTCCCGTCAGAGACTCGTCGACAAAGCGTTCATAATGGCCGAGATCGAGGTCGGTTTCAGCGCCGTCATCGGTGACAAAGACTTCGCCGTGCTGGTAAGGACTCATGGTGCCCGGATCAACATTGATATACGGGTCGAACTTTTGAAGCGTGACGCGCAGCCCGCGCTGCTTTAAAAGCCTGCCCAGCGAAGCGGCGCAAATCCCCTTTCCAAGCCCCGAAACGACACCACCCGTAATAAAAACATGTTTTGTCACCATAAAATCCCCTTCCCCGTGTCCACAATAATAGGTTATACTAACATTGCGCCGAAACGTTGTCAATAAGTCGGCGTCAGACCATATGAGAATAGTAATAATAGCCAATAATGTGAGTTATATTTTTTATAAATTGACAGAGAGGCTGTTGACAGATGACAATTCATGCGGGTATAATTCAACTGTCAAAGGGCAACGGTGCTTTTCGATTGAAGCACACCGTGCCCTTTTTTGTTTTAATCGACGCGGCGGGATGATATAATGTCATTCTGATCGTTACAGTTATATTAATCGATATGAAAGCGCACCGGAACAGCAGAAAAACACAAAAACCGAAAGGAGACGTTATGATGGGCAAATATACGAAAGAAGACATCGTGTCAATGGTCAGCGAGGATGACATCAAGTTTATCCGCATGCAGTTCACCGATATATTCGGGCAGCTCAAAAACGTCGCGATTACGGCATCCCAGATTGAAAAAGCGGTCAACAACCAAATTATGATCGACGGCAGCTCAATTGAAGGGTTTGTCCGCATCCATGAGTCTGACCAGTATCTTTATCCCGATCTGGATACTTTTGCGATTTTGCCGTGGCGGCCGCAGTATGGTAAAGTAGCCAGGCTCATTTGTGACGTCCACAACCCGGACGGCAGCCCCTTTGTCGGTGACCCGCGGTATGTTCTGAAAAAGATTCTGAAAAAAGCGGCCGATATGGGATATACGTTTAACGTTGGCCCGGAGTGTGAGTTTTTCCTGTTTCAAACAGACGAAACTGGCAATCCGATCACAAAAACCGACGATGAGGCGGGATATTTTGATCTTGGCCCGTTGGACCGCGGTGAGGGCACACGCCGTGAAATCTGCATGACACTAGAAGATATGGGCTTTGAAATCGAGGCCTCGCACCATGAGGTTGCCGCCGGTCAACACGAAATTGATTTTAAATATGCCGAGGCTTTGAAAACGGCGGACAATATCATGACGTTTAAGCTGGCCGTGAAAACCCTGGCACAGAAAAACGGTCAGCACGCCACTTTTATGCCGAAGCCAATTTTCGGCATTAACGGCTCAGGAATGCATACAAATATGTCGCTGTTCCGTGACGGAAAAAATGCGTTTTACGATGAAAATGGGGTAAATAAGCTTTCATCGGAGGCGATGAGCTTTATTGCCGGACTGCTTTTGCATGTTCAAGGTATGTGCGCCATAACCAATCCACTCGTCAATTCGTACAAGCGCCTAGTCCCGGGGTATGAGGCCCCCTGTTATCTGGCCTGGTCGGCATCAAACCGCAGCGCACTCATCCGTATCCCCGCCGCACGCGGACAATCCACGCGTGTTGAGCTCCGGTGCCCCGATCCTTCCTGCAATCCGTATCTTGCGCTGGCGGTTTGTTTGGCTGCCGGGCTGGACGGCATTGAAAAAGGCCTGACGCCCCCGCCGGAGGTAACGGAAAACATTTTTAAAATGGACGCCGCCACACGCGAAAAAAACGGCATTTCAAGTCTTCCAGCATCTCTTGAAGAGGCTATTGCTGAACTGAAGAACGACGAATTAGTCTGCCAAACACTCGGCGACCACGTCCTGACGCAATATGTTTCCGGCAAAATGGCCGAGTGGGACGCGTACCGCACAAAGGTCAGCGACTGGGAAATCGAGAAATACTTCATCGCATACTAAAAGGCCTGGAATAATCGGCGCCGCTGCTAAGGGGGTGAAGCTATGGATAAGATCATTGTCGCCTTTGACAATGAAAATAACCGAAAGCGGATTTGCGACATGCTTGAAGCAAGCGGGATCGCCGTCCGAACTAGCTGCCGCTCCGGTTCCGAGGCCATCAGAACGGTGCGCAAACTAAGCGGTGGCATCATCATTTGCGGGTATAAGCTCTCAGAAATGACGGTTACCGATCTCGCGTATGACCTTGGCAATCAGGCAATGATTTTAGCCATAGCGCCGCAGCAGCAGCTAGAGCTGTGTAGCAATGACAACGTCTTTAAGCTGCCGACACCATTTACAAAAGGAGACCTAATTTCCTCCGTCCGGATGCTGCTCCAGATGGAGCAAAAACACTATAGGGTTGCGCAGCCACGGCGAACGGAAAAGGAAACGGAAGTTATCAATAAGGCAAAAGAGCTGCTGATAAGCCGAAATGGCATGACGGAACAGGAAGCCCATCGCTTTATCCAGCGGCGTAGTATGGATACCGGCGCAAAGGCCATCGAGACGGCAAGACTTATTATTGAATCGTATAGCTGAAAACAGAAGCTACATAAACAGGCCGGGCACCAATGCCGGCCTGTTTTCGCGTGAGCAGATATCAAATTGACTTCAACAAAATAATATTGTACAATCAGGTTTGCCAAAGCTCCAAGGGCATATAAGAGGCGAAAGGTGAAAAGAACATGTCAAATTGCGCGATTGTCGGTGTCAATTGGGGAGACGAGGGAAAAGGCCGAATGGTTGATCTCCTCGCCGAACATTACGATATTGTCATCCGGTATCAGGGCGGCAGCAACGCAGGGCATACCGTTATAAATAAGTATGGTAAATTCGCTCTCAACCTCATCCCGTCCGGTATTTTCCAAGAGCGGACAGTGAACGTTCTCGGCAACGGGACCGTTATTGACCTGGAGCACCTTTTTCATGAAATGGAAAAGCTGCGCGACGGCGGTGTGCGCATCACACCGGACAACTTTAAAATCAGCGACAGGGCCATCATCGTCTTTCCGTTCCATAAGGATCAGGACGCGCTGGAGGAAGGCCGCTTGGGAGACGCCAAGTACGGCTCCACGAAAAGAGGCATTGCGCCTGTTTATGCCGATAAATATCAAAAGAAAGGGATCCAGATGGGCGACCTGCTCCATCCGGAGACGTTTAAGAAGCACCTAGAGAGCATTTTGGAGTGGAAGAATCTCTATTTAAAAGGCGTTTACGGCGCGCCGCCCTATGAAATTCAGGCGCTGCTCAAGTGGGTTGACACGTACGGCACACCGCTGAAGCCTTATATCTGCGATACGTCGGAGTTTCTGTTCAACACGTCAAAAGCCGGTAAGAGCGTCATGTTTGAAGCACAGCTTGGCGCCCTGCGCGATATTGATTTTGGCATATATCCCTATACATCCTCCTCATCACCGATGGCATCTTATGCGCCAATCGGCTCCGGTGCGCCGTTTATGAAGGTTGATGAAGTTCTCGGCATCGTCAAAGCGTTTTCGACGTGTGTTGGCGAAGGCCCGTTCGTCGCCGAGTGGTTCGGGGAGCAGGCAGAAGAGCTTCGTCAAATCGGCGGTGAGTACGGTGCTGCGACAGGCCGGCCGCGCCGCGTTGGACCGATTGACATTCCGGCAACCCGCTACGGCGTTCGGATGCAGGGAGCGACGGCCGTCGCGCTGACAAAAGTTGACTGTCTGTCCTATATGAAAGAGATTCCGATCTGCAAAGCATATGAGATCGACGGGGTGGTAACAGAGCACTTTCCGTTTACGCCGCTTCTCGACAAAGCGAAGCCCGTGACGGACACGATGCCCGGTTGGGGGACGGATATTTCCGGCCTTCGGAAGTATGGCGATCTGCCGAAGCAGGCAAGGGACTATATCGAATATGTTGAAAACGCGATCGAGTGCCCCATTAAATATGTTTCGGTCGGCCCAGAACGAGATGACATAATCCTGCGCTGACGCGCAGAACGACATAACTTGTTTTCAAAACGCCCTTCGCCAAGATGCGAAGGGCGTTTTTGCGTCTTCAGACGCTTGCTGACACAGGGAAAAACGAGGCGCTGTCTGTCACTTGCGGGCGCATTCGAATACATCGTCGGGAAAAAATTAAAAAGAACAGAAAAGGGGGTTGACAGACGAAAAGAGCGGTGGTATATTAACGGAGCGCCTTCGACAGCGGACAAGTTTTTTGGCCGGAACTCAAAGAAAAAAAGCTCCGAGAGACGACGAAATTACTTGACAAAGGGTACTTGGTATGGTATTCTTAGAGTCCGCCGACAAAGGGCGAGTGTACCTTGTAAATTAAACAATGTAAGAAAAGAACGCACCAAACAATCGTCTAAACGCGTTTTAACCGACGAC
>JBBZIV010000005.1:0-3192 GCA_038405045.1 Oscillospiraceae bacterium ZGZL
ATAAAACACAAAAGGCCGCTCTGTAGTAGAGCGGCCTTTGAGTTATAAATTGGCGACGACCTACTTTCCCACCGGTTAAGGCAGTATCATCGGCGCAAGTGGGCTTAACTTCTCTGTTCGGAATGGGAAGAGGTGATCACCACTGCAATAGTCGCCATAAGATCTTTAAGTATCGTTATGGCATAACGAAAAAGAATAAGAATACTGTTAAATATTTTGTTTGAAGAAAGTATCGGGCTATTAGTACTGCTCGGCTTTGATGTTACCACCTTTACACCTGCAGCCTATCAACGTCATAATCTATAACGGCCCTCAAGGGAAGTCTCATCTTGAGGCGAGTTTCGCGCTTAGATGCTTTCAGCGCTTATCTCATCCAAACGTGGCTACCCTGCGGTGCAGATTGGCTCCACAACAGGTCCACCAGAGGTTTGTCCAACCCGGTCCTCTCGTACTAAGGTCAGCGCCTCTCAAACTTCCTACGCCCACAACAGATAGGGACCGAACTGTCTCACGACGTTCTGAACCCAGCTCGCGTGCCATTTTAATCGGCGAACAGCCGAACCCTTGGGACCTTCTCCAGCCCCAGGATATGACGAGCCGACATCGAGGTGCCAAACCACTCCGTCGATGTGAGCTCTTGGGAGTGATCAGCCTGTTATCCCCGGAGTACCTTTTATCCTTTGAGCGATGGCCCTTCCATACGGAACCACCGGATCACTATATCCTAGTTTCCTACCTGTTCGACTTGTTGGTCTCACAGTCAAGCACCCTTTTGCTATTGCACTCTACGCACGGTTACCAAGCGTGCTGAGGGTACCTTTGAAAGCCTCCGTTACGCTTTTGGAGGCGACCACCCCAGTCAAACTACCCACCAAACACTGTCTCCCCTTTTTGGGGATTAGGCTCCGAAGAAACAAAGGGTGGTATTTCAAGGTTGACTCCTTGACCCCTAGCGAGGCCAATTCTCAGTCTCCCACCTATCCTACACATCATTTATTCAAAGTCAATGTTAAGCTATAGTGAAGGTTCACGGGGTCTTTCCGTCCCGTTGCGGGTAAGCGGCATCTTCACCGCTACTACAATTTCACCGAGCTCATGGCTGAGACAGTGCCCAGATCGTTACACCATTCGTGCAGGTCGGAACTTACCCGACAAGGAATTTCGCTACCTTAGGACCGTTATAGTTACGGCCGCCGTTTACTGGGGCTTCAATTCAAAGCTTCGCCTTGCGACTAACCTCTCCTCTTAACCTTCCAGCACCGGGCAGGTGTCAGGCCTTATACTTCATCTTTCAATTTTGCAAAGCCATGTGTTTTTGCTAAACAGTCGCCTGGGCCATTTCTCTGCGCCCTACTTGCGTAGGGGTCCTTTTTCCCGAAGTTACAGGACTAATTTGCCTAGTTCCTTAGCCATGATTCACTCGAGCACCTTTGGATACTCTCCTCGACTACCTGTGTCGGTTTGCGGTACGGGTATCATTAACCTGAAGCTTAGCGGATTTTCTTGGAAGTCTGTTTACTGTCATTATCCGTTTGTCCGAAAACTCCCGGTACTATCAGGTTCGACATCGATCAGGGATTTGCCTCCAACCAATATATCTACACCCTTTAACCAACTATTCCGTCAGTTGGCAGACATGTCACTCCTTCGTCTCCACTTCGCAGTTAACGATAGTATTGGAATATTAACCAATTGTCCATCGACTTCCCCCTTCGGGTGCGCCTTAGGTCCCGACTAACCCTGATCCGATTAGCGTTGATCAGGAAACCTTAGTCTTCCGGTGTGCGGGTTTCTCGCCCGCATTATCGTTACTTATGCCTACATTTGCTTTTCCAGACGCTCCAGCAAACCTTACGATTCACCTTCTACGCAGACTGGAATGCTCCCCTACCTACAGTGCCCTAAAGCACTATACCATAGCTTCGGTAAACTACTTATGCCCGATTATTATCCATGCCCGATCGCTCGACTAGTGAGCTGTTACGCACTCTTTAAATGAATGGCTGCTTCCAAGCCAACATCCTAGCTGTCAATGCAATCAGACCTCGTTTAACCAACTTAGTAATTATTTGGGGACCTTAGCTGATGGTCTGGGTTCTTTCCCTCTCGGCCACGGACCTTAGCACCCATAGCCTCACTCCAAGGTATTATGTCTTAGCATTCGGAGTTTGTCAGGATTTGGTAGGCGGTGAAGCCCCCGCATCCAATCAGTAGCTCTACCTCTAAGACAGTCCACCTCAGGCTGTTCCTAAAAACATTTCGGGGAGTACGAGCTATCTCTCAGTTTGATTAGCCTTTCACCCCTACCCACAGCTCATCCAAAAGCTTTTCAACGCTAACTGGTTCGGTCCTCCATTGCATGTTACTGCAACTTCAACCTGGCCATGGGTAGATCACAAAGTTTCGCGTCTACCCCCTCTGACTTCGCGCCCTATTCAGACTCGCTTTCGCTTCGGCTTCTTGCTTCTAAGCAATTAACCTTGCCAGAGAGGTGTAACTCGTAGGCTCATTATGCAAAAGGCACGCCGTCACCCAACGGATGGGCTCCGACCGCTTGTAAGCGCACGGTTTCAGGTTCTATTTCACCCTCCTGTTCGGAGTACTTTTCACCTTTCCCTCACGGTACTAGTTCGCTATCGGTCTCTCAGTAGTATTTAGCCTTGGCAGATGGTGCTGCCGGTTTCCCACAGGATTTCTCCGGTCCCGCGGTACTCAGGATTCCACTAAAATCTATCCTCAATTTCTTATACAGGACTATCACCTTCTTCGGTCCATCTTTCCAGATGTGTTCCAATATCAAGAATATTTCTATGTCGTGGTCCTACAACCCCAACGTTGCCGTAACAACCTTGGTTTGGGCTTTTTCCCGTTCGCTCGCCACTACTTGGGAAATCACTTTTGTTTTCTCTTCCTTCGGTTACTTAGATGTTTCAGTTCACCGAGTTCGCCTTTCCATTCGGAAATAACATGTCTTCAACATGCTGGGTTGCCCCATTCGGATATCGCCGGATCACAAGTTATTTGCACCTCCCCGACGCTTTTCGCAGCTTATCACGTCCTTCTTCGCCTCTGAGAGCCACAGGCATCCCCCGTGCGCCCTTATTAACTTTCTTTTCGAGATATTTAACTCGAGTATTCTTATTCTCTTCATTATGTCAAAGAACTTTGCCCCTCTTCGAGGCTTGGCAGATA
>JBBZIV010000006.1:0-1908 GCA_038405045.1 Oscillospiraceae bacterium ZGZL
AATCGAGTAGGAGGCCACCCATTAGTTGAGTGACCGACCTCTCACACCACCGTGCGTACCGTTCGGTACACGGCGGTTCAACCGTATAAGTGCAGAGACTCGTACCGGTCAAGGATGCTGTAGTATCCGGCCTGTGCGAGTCTTTTGTTTGTAATCGTGTGTGTGAGAATACCACTTCCGGCAACCGCCCAATAGCCCTTGCGTGTGTTCCCATTTCGGTAGGCCTGCCAATCCGGCATCCCCAGCTTCTTCAGGTTCTTCACGCGCGTTTTGGGCTTCTTCCACTGTTTCCAAATGTACATCCGAAAACGGCGGCGCAGCCAGCCATCCCAATCTTCCATCGTACTTTTCATGCTTGCAATTCCGAAGTAGCCAAGCCATCCCCGAATGTAAACCTTTACGTTTTGCATTACCTCACGGACGTTTCTGCCCTGACTGCGGGAAGTCAGTTCTTTCAGCTTTTGCTTTGCTTTCTTCAAGGACTTTGCATGGGCTCGAATGTAATAGCCATTCTTGCCCCTTCCCAACGCAAAGCCCAGAAACTTAAAATTTCGGATTGCCAGCACACTGACGACCTTGCTCTTCTCCGCATTCATCCTGAGTTTTAGTTTCCCCTCAAGATATTTCCTGCTGTTTCCGAGCAGCCGTTCTGCCGCTCGCGCACTTCTTGCAAGCACCACGATGTCGTCCGCGTAGCGAATGACCGGGACACCTCTGCCCCCCATCTCCTGGTCGAATTTGTTCAGGTAGATGTTAGCCAGCAGCGGACTGAGCGGTCCTCCTTGCGGTGACCCCTCCTCTGTCTTCACCAGTAGCCCGTCTTCCATGACCCCGCTTTTCAGATATTTCTTAATCAGCTCTGTAACGCGCTTGTCCGATACTTTCTCCCGGACCATGTTCATGAGCAGTTCGTGGTTCAGGGTGTCGAAGTACTTTGACAGGTCTATCAGTACCGCGTACTTGTAGCCCTGTTCTGCATACTCCTTCACCTTTTGAATGGCCATCTGTGCGCTCTTTCCCGGACGGTAGCCGAAGCTGTTATCCGAGAAAAGCGGTTCAAAGATTGGAGTTAGTTGCTGCGCAATTGCCTGTTGGATGACGCGGTCTACGACTGTCGGGATTCCCAACTTCCGTATTCCGCCATCCGGCTTTGGAATTTCCTTTCGGCGTACCGGCTGCGGTTTATATTTACCGCTACGGATGCTTTCCAGCAATTCTTCCCTGTGTTCTCTTAACCAACTAAGCGCATTCTCAACGGTCATACCGTCGATTCCGGGTGCTCCTTTGTTGGCCTTCACACGCTCGTAGGCTCTGTTCAGGTTATCCCTGTTCAGTATCCTTTCAAGCATTTCTGCTCCGTCCGTCTTTTCGGTTTCCCGATTGTCAATGCTCCGCACTCCTGCATTCTCTTCACGTTCCGCGCTATCCCTTTGCAGGCAGCTCTTGTTTTCAAGATATTCTGCTTTCATCGCATTGACCTCCCTTCGTCCGTTATTCGGACCTACGATTGTTCGGCCCTTCCCATTTTTTTGTCGGTACTGGTTCCAGTATCATGGTACTATGGCCTCTGCTGACTTCTCGCAATTTGTTGTTACTGCACGTTCTTTCGAATATGTCTACTTGGTTGCGCTTGCGAGACCTCCCCGGGTAAGAGCACAGTCTTTCCCTCCATCTATCCGCCGCATTTACATTCACTGATTCCGTGTAGCTATTGGACTTCGACCTGTACGGCGGCCTTATCCTCAGTGCCTGCCTGATGCGATTTCTGTTCGTCGGACCGGAGATTTGCCGCCGCCTTCCTTCAGATTCCGCGTTGCCACGGACACCCTTGGCCTTGGCTATACACTTCCCGCTACCGGGCATGTTCGGGACTTTCACCCTTTAGACTGCGCCCATGCCGGGCGCACC
>JBBZIV010000007.1:0-1902 GCA_038405045.1 Oscillospiraceae bacterium ZGZL
CTTTTCTTGTAGTCCCGAGCGGAGTTGAACCGCTGACCCCTACATTATCAGTGTAGTGCTCTAACCAACTGAGCTACGGGACTTCGTTACATCTCCCGATAGGTTTCCTTTGGTTACTCCTCTTGAGACACAAGAGATGTTTATTTTAGAGATTCAGCTTGTAGAAATATCCAAAGACTTTATTACACGTCTCCAGAAAGGAGGTATTCCAGCCACACCTTCCGGTACGGCTACCTTGTTACGACTTAGCCCCAGTCACTAGTTTTACCCTAGGCCGCTCCTTGCGGTTACGGACTTTAGGTACCCCCAGCTTCCATGGCTTGACGGGCGGTGTGTACAAGGCCCGGGAACGTATTCACCGCGCCATGGCTGATGCGCGATTACTAGCGAATCCAACTTCACGGAGTCGAGTTGCAGACTCCGATCCGAACTGAGATCGGCTTTTGAGATTAGCATCCTGTCGCCAGGTAGCTGCCCTCTGTACCGACCATTGTAGCACGTGTGTAGCCCAGGACATAAGGGCCGTGCTGATTTGACGTCATCCCCACCTTCCTCTCTACTTGCGTAGGCAGTTCTCTTAGAGTCCCCATCATGACATGCTGGCAACTAAGAGTAGGGGTTGCGCTCGTTATAGGACTTAACCTGACACCTCACGGCACGAGCTGACGACAACCATGCAGCACCTCGCAAATTGCTCCGAAGAGATATATACTTTCGCACATAATCAACTTGCGTTCTAGCCCTGGTAAGGTTCCTCGCGTATCATCGAATTAAACCACATGCTCCTCCGCTTGTGCGGGCCCCCGTCAATTCCTTTGAGTTTCAACGTTGCCGTCGTACTCCCCAGGTGGATTACTTATCACTTTCGCTTAGCCACTGACTGTGTATCGCCAACAGCGAGTAATCATCGTTTACAGCGTGGACTACCAGGGTATCTAATCCTGTTTGATCCCCACGCTTTCGTGCATGAGCGTCAGTCAAAGTTTAGTAAGCTGCCTTCGCGATCGGTGTTCTGTGTTATATCTAAGCATTTCACCGCTACACAACACATTCCGCCTACTCCAACTTGACTCTAGATATACAGTATCGAAGGCACGGCTGATGTTGAGCATCAGAATTTCACCTCCGACTTATATATCCGCCTGCGCACCCTTTAAACCCAATGAATCCGGATAACGCTCGCATCCTCCGTATTACCGCGGCTGCTGGCACGGAGTTAGCCGATGCTTATTCCTCAGGTACTTTCAGTCCGGAACACGTTCCGGAGTTTACCCCCTGAGAAAAGAAGTTTACAACCCATAGGGCCGTCTTCCTTCACGCGGCATGGCTGGGTCAGACTTGCGTCCATTGCCCAATATTCCTTACTGCTGCCTCCCGTAGGAGTCTGGTCCGTGTCTCAGTACCAGTGTGGGGGACAATCCTCTCAGAGCCCCTACCCATCGATGCCTTGGTGAGCCGTTACCTCACCAACTAGCTAATGGGACGCATGCCCAGCTCTAACCGATAAATCTTTAGTTAATCTAAGATGCCTCAAATTAACCACATGCGGAATTAGCAATAATTTCTCATTGTTATGCCACTGTTAGAGGTAGGTTACATACGTGTTACGCACCCGTGCGCCACTCGCCACCATGTATTGCTACACGTGCTGCCGTTCGACTTGCATGTATTAAGCCTGCCGCTAGCGTTCATCCTGAGCCAGGATCAAACTCTCCATCGTAGTTTTATTTTTTTAAATTCCCTTACGACGTGTTTGCCTTCTCAATTCACTCTTCGTAAATTAACGGATATTTGCTACAAGCTTCTGAATCTCCAATATCTTCAAAGAACTTTCTTTTCTTTCTTTTTTCCCTCTCAGCTCTTCACTTACTGTGTCCTGCGTGATTGGGAGTGCAAAGGTAC
>JBBZIV010000008.1:0-1401 GCA_038405045.1 Oscillospiraceae bacterium ZGZL
TCTCCGTAAGAAAGTAATTCGTTAGGGGAAGCCTGAATCGGTTCGACAAATTGTCTATGATATCTGAATAAGTTGTAGTATTGATATACTTGTTATCGGCTTTTGTGGCTTTGAAATTTTTAATGAAGTCAAAAATTTCTGAGCTGGAATATTGGTTGTCCAGCACCTTGAACTGTAGGATTCTTTCCAGAAGCACAGCGAGATAACATATAAGAAAATGCCCTTGAATAGGTTCCTTTTTTTGGAGGAAAACGGGGCGTGCATCAAGATCTGATTTCATTATTTTAAAGGACTCCTCAATTCTCCAGAGATTATGATAAGTAGAATATATATCCTGGTCAGTCATTGCAACTTCCGAGGTTACAAGCAGGTTGTATCCTGCGAACATCAAGTCCTTATCGATTGCGTCTTGATTGATGCTGACAGTGGCATTTTTCCCTTCGCCGTCAGTGAAGTTTACATATTTCCCGGATTCACCAAAGTCATTTCTTTTTGCTTGAGATACAGTTAGTGACTTGGCTTTTTCAACCATCCTATTAATTTCAAATCGCTTCTTGGCAGCGAGATCAGGGTTATAGGTAAGGAGCCTTTTTTCAGTGAGGTTCACATTAACTTTCTTTCCGTCACGTTCCACGGTATAAGGGAACTTATCAATGCATGATTTGTAACGATACAAAACTGTGCCTTTCTTGTCCTTTACCACTTTGAAACCATCTTCAAGCAGCACCCACACCTTCTCGATTTCGGAAAGCCCTTTGACAGATTTTGAAAACAGGTATCCGTCACCGTTAGTTTTGGAAAAGGCAATGTTCTGGGCGCAGTTAAGTCCTTTATCTGCAACATGAATGGTTTTCCCGGTTATGTTGTTTTGTCTTTTCAAATGGTCGATAACATCCCTGAGGACAGGTTTTTCAGATTCATTACCTGGGTACATCTTCATTCCGATGGGTATCTGATTGCTATCCAACAGAAGTCCAAGTCCAACAATGGGGGATTTCTGATTTTCCTTACTTGGACCCTTTCTTCTGAAATCATCTTCCCTATCGATCTCGAAATAAAAGTTTGTACAGTCAAAATAGGTTTTCGATGTGTCAACACCATAGATGCTTTCTACCTGAGAAGTGAATATTTCAATGAATTTTTCATAGTTGCTGCCAAGGAAAGATAAACCGCTAAGAAGCTGGTCATAGGAGTAATCATAGGAATGAAAAAGGCTGGGCAATACCTCATGGAACGTTTTGTTCTTGCTGCAAGGATTGACACTTCTGGCATACACAAGGGATGAGAGCAGTTCGAAAAGATCGTATGAGAAGTCGTTGGTAAGTTTGAAGTAGTCGACATATTTTTTTATCTTCAGTTTGTCCATTATGCTTTTCAAAGGGAAGTAGCCAAGATAAAGGA
>JBBZIV010000010.1:0-1312 GCA_038405045.1 Oscillospiraceae bacterium ZGZL
TCATTAGTGTCCACTAAAAAATCATAATAGTTCTTTGAAATTGTTGATATTCAATTTATTGTATCCGATTTTCGAGTCAACGGATTTGAATTTATCTTTGCGGTCAGAATCAGACCGTTATGCATAAAGACCCATTCGTTTTCTCCCAATTAGTCCAGTTCATGGATAGGAATCACTTCAATTACCTTGTACGCAAGTATGAAGGTGATAGATACGTCAAGAGCTTTACCTGTTGGAATCAGCTACTTACGATGATGTTCGGGCAACTGACCAACCGCGAAAGCCTCCGCGATCTAATTGTAGCGACCGAGGCACATAGCGGCAAACTTTACCATCTTGGAATGGGAAAGTCGGTGACCCGAAGCAATCTTAGCAAGGCTAATGAGCAGCGCGACTATCGTATATTCGAGGACTATGCCAAGTTCATGATCAACGAGGCAAGGAAGCGGCGGATTGACAAAATCTTCGAGCTTGAAGGGCATGTCTATGCGTTCGATTCGACTACGATTGACCTGTGTCTGTCGGTGTTCGAATGGGCTGAATTCCGTAAGCATAAAGGCGGCATCAAGATGCACACGCTTTACGATATAGAGGCTCAAGTTCCTGCTTTCGTGCACATTACTCCGGCAAACGTACACGATTCCAAGGCTATGCTTGAGATACCATACGAGCCAGGGGCCCATTATATTTTCGATCGCGGCTACAACGATTACGGCAACCTGTACACTATTCACCGCACTAAAGGATTCTTCGTTCTGAGAGCCAAAAACAACGTCCAGATGAAGCCGAGAACTTGGAAAAGGCGACTTGCGCGAGGCATCGTTTCCGACATAGTCGGCACTTTCACCGTGTATAAAAGCACCAAGGTTTATCCGGAGGAACTGCGAAAGGTGATTTGCATCGATCCTGAGGATGGTAGCAAATACATCTTTCTTACCAATAATCTGACAGCCACGGCCTCTCTGATTTCGGAACTTTACCGCAATCGGTGGAGTGTGGAACTATTCTTCAAATGGGTGAAGCAACATCTCCGAATCAAGAAGTTCTGGGGTACATCAGAGAATGCCGTGCGTGTCCAAATCTATTGTGCAATAATTACTTATTGCCTTGTAGCAATAGTTCAACACGGCATGAAATTGGAGCGCAGCATCTACGAAGTCCTTCAAATTCTTGGAATCTCGCTTACCGACAAGACCCATTTGCGGGACTTGTTCGACAAAAAGAATATCAATGATGCCAAAGATCTCTATGGTTCGAGTGAACTAAATTTATTCAACTTTTAACCGTGTCCAATTTTTAGTGGACACTTGTG
>JBBZIV010000011.1:0-1283 GCA_038405045.1 Oscillospiraceae bacterium ZGZL
ATCACCACGCAGCAGTCAGGGAGAGATCAGGATCAAGCTCCCGGGGGGTATTCAGGTTAGTTTCATTGGCACTGCCCAGGCAGAGCTCGCTATCAATTTACTGAATCAAATCTGCTCACGCCATGTTCTGCCTGAATGACACCATGCGCTATTTCCTGTGTCCGGGAAAGACAGACATGCGAAAAGGGATGAACTCGCTCTGTGGTGTGGTTCAAAACCTGATGGGATATGATGTCCGCATGGGTGATGTCTTCATCTTCATCAATCGAAACCGTACAACCATGAAGCTTTTGCATGCGGAAGATGGCGGGTTGGTTCTGTACATGAAAAGGCTCGAGGAAGGTACTTTCCGCATACCCTCATACGATGAAAAGAGTCGCTCCTATCCCATGCAGTGGCGTGATCTGGTGATGATGGTGGAAGGGATACAGGATGATCCGGGAAGCCGGTTGAAGAGGCTCAAAGCGATGAGACACGGGTGATAAAAATAATCGGGAAAAGAGTGAGAATAATCTCCTGAAAGCTTGTCCAGGTCAGGATTTTTTAGTATTTTTATGACTAGATAAAAGCCCGGTAAATGGACCAGATGCAAGCAGTAGAGCTCCTCATACAATCGCAGGCGGAACAAATCCGTCAGCTCACTGAGGCTAACGCGAAGCTATCCGGACAGCTCACCGGGATGCAGCAGCGGATGGATAAGCTGCTGGCACAGATCGCCTGGTTCACCCGCCAGTTCTACGGGCGTAAAAGCGAGAAACTCTCGCAACTGGATCCGGGCCAGCTCTCCCTGTTTGAAACGATTGCAGACGAAGAGGAAAGGCTTGCCGAGATCGAAGCGGCCCGTGCTACTGCCGAGAAGCAGATAGAGGAGCAGGCTCCCGCCAGGAAGAAAGAGAGATCCAACCGCAAGATGTTGGAGGGTCTGCCCGTGGTGGAGGTTGTGCTGGAACCGGAAGAACTTGATCTGGACAAATACAAGCGTATCGGGGAGGAACGTACCCGCACACTTGAGTTTGAACCCGGGAAGCTGTATGTGAAAGAGCTTGTGCGCCCCAAGTACGCTTTAAAAGACAACACTGCCCCGACGGTTGATGGCACATCCGGTGTGATCATCTCCCCGCTCCCGTTACTGCCCATATACAAGGGACTTCCCGGTGCCAGTCTCCTGGCTGAGATCCTGCTCCAGAAGTATGTGTATCATCTCCCCTTTTACCGCCAGGTACAGCAGTTGGGGCATCTGGGGGTGAAGATACCGGAGAATACGATCTCCGGCTGGTTCAAAC
>JBBZIV010000012.1:0-1047 GCA_038405045.1 Oscillospiraceae bacterium ZGZL
GTTCAAACCGGCCTGTGAGCTCCTGAAGCCACTCTACGAGGTACTGAAGAAAGAGGTTATTGATACTGATTACCTCCAGGTGGATGAAACCACACTTCCGGTGATCAGCAAGGAAAGTCACAAGGCAAAGAAAGAATACTTGTGGATGGTGAGAGCGGTCATGAAGAAACTGGTTTTCTTTTATTACAACGATGGTTCCAGGTCTCAGGAAACCGTGGGTACCTTACTGAAATCCTTTACCGGTTACCTGCAAAGTGACGGGTGGCAAGCCTACAATGTCTTTGACAAGAAGGATCAGGTGTGTCTCGTTGGCTGCATGGTCCACATAAGGCGCTATTACGAGAAGGCCCTGAATGAGAATAAGGCACTGGCAGAACATGCCCTGAAAGAGATCCAGCAGCTATACCGTATAGAGAGGATGGCCGATGAGCGAAACCTCCCGTTCGAGGAACGGGCCAAACTCAGGGAGGAACTTGCAGCTCCTATCATGAAGTCGCTTGAAGCCTGGATGGAGAAAACCTACCCGAAGGTCCTTCCCCAGAGCCTTATCGGTGAAGCCATCGGTTACTCCTACTCACTTTGGCCTCGAATGAAAAATTACCTGCTGGATGGGAGGCTGAAACTCGACAACAACATGGCTGAAAATGCCATCCGTCCCATTGCCCTGTCTCGAAAGAACTTCATGTTCTGTGGCAACCACGAGGCAGCCGGGAATACGGCTATCATCTGCTCCCTGTTGACCTCATGCAAGGAGCAAGGGGTGAATCCCCGGGAGTGGCTCATCGATGTGATAGGCAAGATGCCATATTACCAGAAACCGGGGAATGATGAAAACCTGAAGAAGCTCTTGCCGCATTACTGGAAAAACGAAGAAAACTAGCGAATCACCAGTCAAAATCTAATAATGCTCTAATAAATGCCCATAGGCAATCTAATAATACGCTAACAATTACTAGAGAAATCGTAGTTGTCGGAATGAATAATCAGATCAAATCCGTGGGTGCATATGCTCCGGAATAATCAAGAGGTAGTTGCTCGGGTGCTTAC